>JAXWVI010000035.1:0-51470 GCA_037245165.1 bacterium | reverse complement strand
ACCGGAATCTCACCACTACATCCGGGGACGTTACCCTGAAGGTGCCCAAGCTCAAGGGGATCTCCTTTGAGACCGCCATCATTGAGCGGTATCGCCGCCGGGAGAGCAGTGTAGAAGAAGCTCTCATTGAGATGTACCTGGCAGGCGTATCCGTCCGACGTGTGGAGGATATTACTGAGGCTCTGTGGGGCAGCAAGGTGTCTCCGGCCACCATCAGTGAGCTGAACAAGAAAGCGTATGTCCACATTGAAGACTGGCGGAACCGCCCTCTGCAAGGCGGGCGCTATCCGTATGTCTATGTGGATGGGATCTACCTGCGCCGAAATTGGGGCGGAGAGTTTGAAAATGTGGCCATTCTGGTGGCGATTGCAGTGAATGAGGACGGATACCGTGAGGTTCTTGGTGCCGCCGAGGGGATGAAAGAGGACAAGTCCAGCTGGGTCAGCTTCTTCCAGTGGCTGCGCGGCCGCGGCCTGGACGGGGTTAAACTGGTGGTTGGAGACAAATGCCTTGGTATGCTGGAAGCTGTGGGAGAAGTATTCCCAGAGGCCAAGTACCAGCGGTGTACTGTGCACTTCTACCGCAATGTGTTCTCCGTAACGCCTCGCTCCAAGGTGAAGCTGGTGGCAAAGATGCTCAAAGCGATCCACGCCCAGGAAAGCAAGAAATCTGCCCGGGAGAAAGCCAAAGCCGTGGTGGCGGAACTGCGCTCCATGAAGCTGAAAGAGGCCGCCAGGAAGGTGGAGGATGGCATTGAGGAAACGCTGACTTACTGCGATTTTCCCAGCGAACACTGGACTCGCATCCGTACCAATAACGTCATTGAACGGCTCAACCGGGAGATCCGCCGCCGCACTCGTGTAGTGGGCAGTTTCCCAGACGGCAACTCCGCCCTCATGCTGGTCTGCGCCCGGCTGCGCCATGTGGCCGGCACCCAGTGGGGCAACAAGAAGTACATGAACATGAAGCACCTGGAGGCTGCCCTTGAGGACGCCTCCATTGCTGGCTGACTTCTCTCATGCCAGGGCCTGCAAACCATTTTGCGAAAATTCCTTGACACTACCCCGCCCGCAAAGTGGACTGAGCCATTGTCTGAAACGAGAGATCCAGCAAGGGGAAAAGCCCTTGCTGGATTTTTATATCCACCGACTTGACGCTATTACGGACACATATCTGGTACCTGCATATACATAAACGGCTGACGCGGAGAAGGCGTCAGCCGTTCAATATTTTCGGATTACATTTCAAGACCGAGTTTTTCTGCGATTTCCTCTGGAGAGAGGCCAGAGGCTTTTGCTTTCTCCATCACAGTTTTCATAGTAACAGGATGGAGGAGCTTTTGCTTTTGGGTCTCTAAAGCCTCAATTTCAGCTTTCTTTTTGGAAATCTTTTCATCAATAATTGCAATGCGTTCTTCTACAGTACGAGCGGCCATAAGAGGTACATCCTTTCATAATCAGAAGATATATTTATAATAATAAGCCAAAGATTCTTTGTCAATCGAATTTTATTAAAACATGGGAAAATGCTTTCTTTTTTTGGATTGGATAGTAGCGGAGGACATTAAGCCTAATATCGCCGCCTATAGGAATGCCTACATCAATAGCAGGTGGCTTTGCGACAGAACAGCCTGGCGGCGGAGCCTAGCGCTTAGAGTTTTTGCATTCTTAATCACTTTCTCTGTGAATCGGATAATGGCGTGGTAACGCCGAGTTTCTCGGTTCCATCCGTTTGCATTGACGAATCCAAAACTTCTGTCTCTCCATCAGGAGGAGTAGCGCGATCATACAGCGGTACGGTATCTTCGTCATGCACAGGCGGGATAGTTCCGTCAGCTAGGGGAACTGTCCCAACTCTCAGTTTTTCTGTTTGCTGCGCTTGAGGAAACTCTGCTTTCGGCAAAACCGCCGTATCCGGAAGCGTGTCCCCCTGCTCTATCTCCAATTGTGCGGTACTCTCCTGAAGTATCGCAGTCCCTGACATAATCGGTTGTTCAGGTTCCCGGCGAACTGTAAGATGGTCTGTGGGATAACCGCTGCGAAGTTTCCGGGTGTTCTTGTCCGCACCTTGATCATAAGCTGCGTTTCCCGGTATGTACTGCGGCTTTTTTAGCCAGAAAGCGACTCCAAGAACGATTGTAAAAATAAGAAGACCAACACCGCTGTAAAATATAACCTGTCCCGTGGTCACAAAAATCACCTCTTTTAGAAGTTTAAATAAACTGAAAGTATTTTATTCAAGTTTTAAAGTAATCGATCCGTTGTCAAGTTCATTGCTATCTATTCCAAAAAGAAAATTAACACTCATCGTCATCCCTGATTGGAATACATAGTCAATGCGAAATTGCTTCTCATCGTCATCCCAGCCACCAGAGAATGTTGCTCGGTAGTCCTCGGTATCTGCAGCAATAGACACTGCTATAACATTTTCTTCTGCATCCGAAAATTGTTTTGAGACATAGGAAATACCGTCTGCTGAAAGACCAACTGCTTGTAAAATAGATTCAAAATTCGTATCTGTCGTGATTCCACGGGATGGCAAAATCGGATCCGCTGCAGCTTGCCCTTCTGCTGTGTTCGAATGTTTGTGGTTATCAAAAAACATTACTTGGAGGACATTAGCTTCGGTGTCCCAAAAGAAATCGCTTCTTTGAGTATTGTAGTGCAATGT
Organism: bacterium; assembly: GCA_037245165.1. Taxonomy (GTDB): domain Bacteria; phylum Bacillota; class Clostridia; order Oscillospirales; family Oscillospiraceae; genus Lawsonibacter. The sequence continues at coordinate 48,800 of JAXWVI010000035.1, read as the reverse complement.
TTCTGGACCATCAGGGAAAGGCTTCCAAGATGACCAAGAGGTTGCGTATGCTGTTGCGACATCATTTTGGCTTGCTTGCCAGAATGGAACACCATTTATTGTCCATTCATCGGCTTTCACCCAATCTTCCGTCAAATAGTATTCGCCCAAGATTAAATCCATCCGCGCGTAAAGGTTGTCTATTACCTCCTGTAAGTGAATGCTTCTGGTTACCTTAAATCCATCTCTAAGGATTTGGAGAGCCGCGCTGACATCTCCGTCCTGCAAATATACCTCAGAAAGCTTTTCGTATAGTATCTCTTGATTCGGATCAATCTCAATAGCCGCAGTAAAGGCAATAACGGCTTCCTCATAGTTGCCCTCTGATAAATACCGTACACCCAAGTCATACTGTTCCCGCCATTGCGCCTCTGTGCTTTGCTCGCAAGCGCATAACCCCACCAAAAGAAGAACAACTACCAACAATCCCGATATTCTTTTCATAGCCATCCGTTCCTTCTCAAATTTTCGATCAGGCTGCCCAACTGCTGGTAATAAGTCGTCTCATCCGAACTGCGGATCATGCTACCCGCTGTTTCATACTCTGCAAGGGCAGGCCGGTAATTGCGGCTGCTCTGGGGCTTGGCATTTTCAATGGTGATCAGCATCATCCCTCGCAGCGCATGAGGCATATAGTCCTCCGGGAACATCTCCTCATAAGCCGTAAGTGCCTGTTCCGCTTTGGCATAGTCCTTCAGCTCGTAGTAGATCGTATAGAGATTGGAATAGAGGTATTCTTTGGTCACACCCAGTTCGATCACACGGTTGAAGCATTCAGCAGCCTTTGTCAGATAATTCTGTGGAACAGAGGCGTCTGTGTGGTATGCCTCAAAATAGGCCAGGGCCAGCATCTCCCACAGGACGCTGTCGTAGCGCAGACCCTCCTGCACCACAGCGGAGGAGAGCAGTCCGACGGATTTTGTGGCAGGGTATTCAATCGGGGAGGCGTTGACCCGCATCAGAGCGGCACAATCCCGGTACAGATCCCCCAAAGAGACATAGCAGCGGCGAGTCAGCGCGGAAGTCTCAGACTGATCAAGGGCATCCAGAAACGCCGTCTCCGCATCAAGATAATCTTCCTGAGCAAAGTAGACCTCACCCTGCACATATTGGGTCACATCAGGGTGGGCACCTTGTCCAATCAGTTCATCCAGAATCTGTTCCGCCTGATTGATCTGTCCAAGACGCCCCAGGCACACTGCGTAGTCCCGTAGGTTGTCCACCGACAGTTCTCCCCCTTGTGCAAAGCCCTCTGCGGCTTCTTCATATTCTCCGAGTTCAAACTGAGCTGAAGCCATGGACAGTCTGATCTGAGTGTCCTCGCCATACTTTTGCAAAGCATCTGAACCGAAATCAATACAATCCTGCCATGCACCGTTGAGATACAGGGCATAGGTCTGCTGTCGGTCGGCATCCATACGGTCGGGATACAGTGCCCGTGCTTCATTGAGCAGGGCTACCATCCCATCGTAGTCTGTAGTATATAACTCGCTGGCCTGAGACAGCAGGGAAGAATATTTGGCCTCTTTCTCCTGTCCCATGAGCACCTGTCCGCCGGTCATCAAGCCGACCGAGGCAGCCAACATCACCGCAACAACGGCGACCCGGATGCGTTTTGCATTCTGGTACTTTTGCCAGGCTCTATCGAAGCGGTAAATATGGTCTAGATCGTCCACCAGCTCGTCCACTGTTTGGTAACGGTCTGCCGGCTCAGACTGAACGCATTTATTCAGTATGTACTCGATACCATGAGAGAGCTCTGGCACCAACTGACGCACCGGAACAAACTGGTAGGGCGGCTCATAGGGGCTTTTCCCGGTCAGCAGGTGGTACATGGTGACGCCGAGGGAATAGATATCCGTCCGGGCATCGGTCTGGGCCTTACCGAATTGTTCCGGAGCGGCATAGCCCTTGGTACCGATGTAGGTCGTGTCCGCATTGGACTCCTGTTTATATTCCCGGGCGATACCGAAGTCGATCAGCTTCAGAGAGCCGTCCGGCTGGAGCATGATGTTGGAGGGCTTCATGTCCCGGTAGATGATAGGGTGGGGCCGCTGGCCGTGGAGATAGGTCAGTACGCCGCACAGATCCCGGAGCCACTGTAGCCCCTGGGGCTCATCTACTTTCTTCTGCTGTTTCAACAGGCCGTCCAGGGTAATACCCTCTACAAAGTCCTCTACAATGTAGATACAGTCTCGATCCTCAAAGATGTCCACAATGCGAGGCAGCATGGGGTGCTGGAGCCGCTTCAGGATGTTGGATTCGGCCAGGAAATCAAACCGCGTCCCCTGTTGTTTGCGCACTTCCTTCACTGCCCAGCGGGTGTGAAGGCGCTTATGCTCGGCAAGGTAGACGGTGGACATACCGCCTTTGCCGATGATAGATTTTATTTCGTATGTGTCATTAAAGGTTTTATTCATATTATTTCTCGCCTTCGCTTGTGTCGATTTTACATCTCAATAAGATTCCATATACTCTAACTCTGCATAACCTAATAGGTTCCCCTTTTCATCATAAGTAGAAATAGCTGACACTAATCCCTTGTCGTTATAGTCATAAACTGCATGATCCCATTCTATTTCAGTCGAAATCATGTTGTCACTAAAAATTACTCCATCTATTTCTTCTGAACCACTGAGGCTCTCCCAAAACGGGTCATATACAATAACATTTCCGCTTACTTCTGTAATTCCTACAACTGCCGTTACATAGCTGCCTATTGTGCCCGCTTTAACCTCAGATTCTGGTTGTTCTTCGCGATATGGATCATCCGAGCAGTATGTGTACGTGGTAGTTTCATTTCCCTCATCATATTCCCAAGTTTCCCAGAAAGTAGCACTATATGTTGGGTAAAAACTACGACTGTCTGTTCGAACCAACCGCCGTTTATCGTCATACTGTGCTTCTATTACCTCAACAAGTGTCCCTTCCGGACTGTATAGCTCAACTTTGCTCACCATCGGTAGTAAATAGCTTTCAATAGCATCCGCTCGCTCGAACAGAGTTTCATCGCCTGTACTGTCATAGCCACGCCACAAAATATCAATCGCTGCATCCGTATCTCCAAGCCGTATATAAATATCAGCTATTTTGATGTAGATGGATGCCTGATTTTCACCAAGATCTATCGCCGCCATATAATCGTCCTTTGCCATGGTTAGATAATCTATTTGTTCATCGCCAGAAAGTACGCTTGAAGCACTGATATACGAATCACCTCTGGTAAGAAACGCATCTTTATTTTTAGGGTCAATTTCAATGGCAGCCGTGAAAGCGATAATAGCCTCTTCATAGTTGCCCTCGGATAAGTAACGCACACCCAGGTCGTACTGCTCCTGCCATGTGGAGGTTTTCATCCCACAGGCGGTCAACCCAAATAAAACTATGAATGTAAGTGTGGCTCTCAATATCTTTCTCATTTCCATACCCTCAGTAAAAAACAATTTTATTTAGGAGCCTCAAAAGAGCATTCTCCCGATTCGGCGTCAATGTAAACCCAATCACAGGTTGACAAGTGAGCCATATCCGTTCCCGCATCCACCATCCAGCGAAGCAAATAGCAGTAGTATGTTTTTCCGGAATTTTGCGAGGTGATAGTAGTATCATAGCTAACGAATAGTTCAAATCCAGTTTCATCCGCCACATCTCCAGGAGTGAAATCCCAGTAGTCACAAGCTATCTGGTACGCTTCTTCCTGAGAGATGTTGATTGCATGAGCTTGAATCTCCACGCCATCTTTATAGTCTGGAATCAGAGTAAAATCGCTCAGGTTTAATTCATGGTAATAGTAATCAGCTCCTGCCATAGAATAAATAGGCGCTATAATGCAAAGCTGTCCTTCAGAGTTCAGGTAGGGAAGTGCTTTTCTGAGATTTTCCTGTGAAATCGTATTTTCTAATTGGGCATTGAACATCTCACAGAAGCTATTATTCTGGAATTGCTCATTTGCTCGGTCCCAGCCTTCCCAATATTTAGAGCCTAGTGCCTGTTCAACTTTAATGTAATAGTCATCCATCGAAAGGCCGACAGACGAAACCAGTTCTTCATCTGTTATCTCAGTTCCGTCCAGAATGGATATGTTATAAACAGAGTACTCTGTCCAAGCCGCCATCGTATCATCGGTTTTGGTAACCAAAGAAAGAATATTTCCATTTACGCCCCATTGATAAGATGCTGAATGGTCAGCGAAACCATACGTAGCAATATCAGATGCTATATGCTCATATTCTAAGGATTCATAAATCTCCTGATTCAATTGAGCTATCGTAACGTCATCTATGTTGATTTTTGGAATATGGTATTCAAAACTGGAGGATTCCCCAGCCTCTGTGTAAGAAAAGGCATCAGAAACAAGGTTGTCAAAATCAATGGACGCTAGTTTCTTCACATCATCCAATAATTCTTGGAGCGAAGTATCATTGGTATTTGAGACACCTTGTTCCAGTATCTTTGCAGCGGCCTCATAGTCTCCAAGTTCTATATACAGGTTACCCAGCGCAAGATATGTCTCAGACATTTTTGGATCAATTTCGATGGCTGTAGTAAAGGCGATGATAGCTTCCTCATAATTACCTTCTGATAAATAGCGGATGCCTAAATCGTATTGTTCCTGCCACTGGGCTTCCTGATTCTGCGAGCAAGCACTTAAGCCGATCGCTATTATAAGCAGAAATGGTAGAAATAGTTTTTTCATATTTCCTGTTCTCCTAATTTTTCTGTGGTGTTATTGGGTTCCTCTGCTCCGCAAATATAGTGTTTTCTTATGAGGCGGAAGTCATCCTGAAGAGCCCTCAATAAACATTGACATTGCTGTATGTGCTTCCTCTGGATACTCTCCATTCCAGGAATATGGATTCCGATAGTCCCACTCATGATAAAGGGTCATGCTTACCCGACAGTCAGAATGGATATTGCAATCTCGACCGATTGAATCACTGTAACGGGTCCAACCATCAGGAACTAGAGCACCATCCGCTATCTGATATGTAAATTGGTGATCCCCACTTTCTTTTTTTAATGTAACTAAAACGTCTGCTGCTTCCATGATTTGCTGCTCGCCAAATTCACAATGAGCTTCTACGGTGCTTACGAAGGCCCTATGGGGATCGGCTAAGTCATGGCGGCGGGAGTGGTCAATCCAAATTGTTCCTTCTCCTATGCTTTGCCCATTTTCCCAATGTCCGTCAAGCCAGTAGTATTCGACACCGCCATATCCATCATATGACTCATCTTTATAGGTGGTCTGAACCACAACCATACAACCTTCTCCGTTTGGAAGGCCGTCTGCAATTTCGCCAAAATAAATCTGATCTCCATAATTAAAAAGCAGACCAACGCCATCAGTTATGTCACAGAATTTTTCGCCGTCATATCCCAAATCGTTAAATTCGCGCTCCACACGTCCTTCGCCCATACCCCACAATCCATTTTCGGAAAGCCAATCTTCAAGATACTCTACCATAGTGTCTCTGTCTTTGCTCTGCATGGCTGCAGATATTCCGTTGGCTATCTCTCTCATGTTTGCATTTTCGGGACTGTTCCACTCGTAGATCCCCGCTAAATGCTCTAACTGTTCAGAACCCGTTGCCTGATATCCTCTCCGCAGGATTTCAATAGCGCTATCAATATCATCCTGCGCCAGATATGCTTCGGCGATGGATCTGTAGGAATCTTCAACTTTAGGGTCAATCTCAATTGCTGCGGTAAAGGCCAGGATTGCTTCCTCGTAATGGCCCTCAGACAAGTACCGTACACCCAAGTCATATTGCTCCTGCCAAGTGAGTGGTTTCTTTCCGCAGGAACAAAGCCCCAGCAACAAGGCAAGAATTGTTAAAAAAGGAATCACTCGTTTCATTTCTAACACCCCACAGTGCTTAATCAGTTTATGTCCATGAAAATGCTGTGCAGTTTTCTATCATTCGTCAAGTATAGCTATATAGCGATCTTCTTGGTATGATTTAGCTGCATTATATATGGAATACTCCGGCAGCAGGACATAGCCTCCACTATCTTTTTCTGTCCAGCGTTCGTCTAAAACATAATATCCTAAAATACATGCATAGTGATACTCAGTCTCCAACACATCATCAATATAGTTCTTTTCAACGACTTCGCCATCGAGTGTGTTATTCATCCAAACACCTTCATATGTATGCCGACATTGGCTTCCGGTTACATTGCCAAGCATGTTTGTGAAAATTCCATCACCATTTGGCAGGCCACCTGTCCATTCTCCCTCGTAAAGCTCGTAGAACAGTGCGCTATGGCTATCTGCTTGCGGACGATAACAATAACTGACACCTTTACCTTCTGGCTCTCCTGCCACTAACTCCCCAAAATACCAGTGACGCCTATCAATGATTTTCAACCCAACACCATCAAAATATCTATATAGCCGTGTACCATCAAAGCAAAGGCCAATGTACTCATCAAACGGAAAAACATATTGCCTATCAGCATACATCTGGTCACCTTCTCGGCATAATGTGCTGTAGTCCTCAGCTTCTAATAAAGAATAGGCCCATATAAAATCGTTCATTTTTTCTTCAGTTAGAACCGGTAGCTGTGCATTTTCCGTCTCTTTAATTTTTTCGATAAAATAAACTTCTCCCGTTGCCTCATATCCCCGCTTTAAGATATTTGCTGCTTCCTCTGCGCTATCATCGACCATATACACTTCTGCCAAGCTTAGGTATGCATCTGCTTTCATCGGATCAATTTCGATGGCTGCGGTGAACGCAATAATGGCCTCCTTGTAATTACCCTCAGATAAGTACCGCACACCCAAGTCATACTGTTCCTGCCACTGGGTCCCCATATTCTGGGCGCAGGAGATGAGGCCAAGCATCAATATCAGGGCCAGGAGAAAGCTGCACATTCTTCTCATATTTGCCAATCCTCTTTCATTTTCAGGGCCCGTCCTTCATTGGCAGCCGAGCACTCTTGATTACATTTGCTGTAGCCCATGTGGTCCATTATAGCCTGGTCATATTTGAGAGGCTGATTCTAGAGCGGGCTTCCCCAATAGTCATAAGAATCATTACGAATCTTATTCCACCAACTCTGTGTGCCCTTACCATGCCACAGTTGTGCTCTGAATGCTTCCATCCGCCTCGTAATATTCCGATCCTACATAGTTACCGTGAGCATCGTAAAGAAAGACTTCATAGTCCAAGAGTTCCCCTGTTGGCCCGTCATAATATGATACTTTTAGTTGTTTGCCATCCTTGTCATATTCATAAATATCATAAATCGCCAATGCACCATCACGATAGTCATTTTGACGGGTCATATTTCCAGCAGAATCATACTCAAATGTGAGAGTAGACCAAAGAGCACCATCAGGGTAATACCGTTCACACGATGATTCCAACCCATCAGCGTTGTAGGCGTATTTCATAAATTCTTGTACTTGTCCATCTTCCCCATACACCACCTCTTTGATCAGATTATCCTGATTATCGTAGGTCAAATCCCTGCGAATAACCACCGTTGACATGGCGTAAGAAACCACTCTATTTCCGCGTTCATCATAGGCCAAATCCACATGCCCTGTGCAAGCGCCCTGACCATCATAAGAGGTCACGGCAGCCTCACGTCCCATGGAGTCGTAAGAATGCACAAAGCGCCATAGGACAGCTCCTGTCTCATCGTATGTGATTTCCTGGCGGGGTTTACCAGATGAATCTTCAAAGATACCGTTCTCCATATCCTCGAGTTTAGACAAAATATCCGGATCGCCATTTGTTTTCTCAGCCGCTTCCCGAATGATCTCCAGTGCAGTGTCATAATCTCCCATTCTAATATAGACATCAGTGAGCCCCAACCACGCGGCAACAACACTATCATCCATATCCAGCACAGCTTCATAATCTGCCAAAGCCGTAGCCAGATTTTCTTCTGTCTCACCAATGCCTATGTATGCACCACCGCGGCCTACATAGGCATCCGCCCGTTTGGGGTCGATCTCAATGGCTGCTGTGAAAGCGATGATGGCCTCCTCATAGTTCCCCTCAGATAAGTATCGCACGCCTAAATCGTACTGCTCCTGCCAAGTAGTTCCGGCCGGTCCTCCGCAGGCAGTCACAGACAGCAAAATTGCTAAAGCTGAGATTAGTAATGCAATCCGTTTCATTTCTATTTCTCCTACTCCAAGTCTGACTCAGGGCAATCGTAGTATGCCAAATTCTTTTACTTACGAAAGAATCTCTCCGGTTTCCTCATTTACCGAGACTGAACATGCCGCCTTGATTTCTGCGGTATTATTGATTTGATACACTGTATATCCAACCCGAGTCCCGGAGCTGTCGTAAGCCGCTAAAATTAGACACCAAGTGTTGGCGTTCATCATATTTCCACTATTGAAACCATAATGCGTGGTTACCGCCTCATGATACAGTTCTTCATATTCAAGTGCAGTATTGTCTTCTATCTGGGATCTGTACCAGCTTGAATCCGTGTAGGAAAGTGGGCAGACTCTGGATAAATCAGATTGCCACTCTTCCGGTGTGGATGCACCCATACCAGACAACATGTATGAACCGTTATCCGACCAAGCCTCAAAAGTAATGCCTATACTCCCAAAAATAATTTTTGTTGCTGCCCCATCATGGCGTGAAATCGTATAGCTACATCGTCCGTTGTAAACCTCAATTCGATGGGATAACTTACCTCTTGGTTGGACACCATCGCTACTAAGTATAGTAACATCTAACGGGATGTCCATATAGTTCGTGGGTGCGTAGGTTCCCCAGTCTCCTGGCATCCGTTCTATCGTTTCGGCCTGAATTTCTTCTATTTTTTCACGCAGAGTTTCATCCCCAGTATTTTGATAACCTTGTTCCAGAATTGCAATAGCGGCATCGCGATCTCCTTGAAGTATAAAAATTTCCGCCATCTTCGAGTAAACTTCACTTTGACTTTCGTCAAGAGAAATTGCTGTTTCATAATCTTCTAATGCGGCGGACAGGTTTTCCACTGCGTTCTCGGACAGGACATAGGCATCGCCACGGCCTACATATGCCTCGGCACGCTTCGGATCAATTTCAATGGCCGCTGTGAAGGCAATGATGGCTTCCTCATAGTTGCCCTCGGACAAGTACCGCACGCCCAAGTCGTACTGCTCCTGCCACCGCACCTCTTGGCTTTGACCACATGCGGTGAGCAGCAGGATCAGGATTCCCAAAATCACAGTCACTTTATATTGAATTCGCTTCATTCTTTCCCTCTTCTCAAAATGCCACGACAGCGCCTCAATCATTCCACAATATATCGCCAACATCATCTGCTGAATAGGAGGCCCCAAAACAGCCATATAGCCGGCCTTCAGCCCCATTCCCATCCAAGCGAAGCCCGTTCTCGTATTCGACTCTGAAATCTATTGGCTCGACGGTACCAGCGGGAGTTCCATAAAAATCCTCCAAAGTTGTTTGTGTACCCGTAGTAGAAACAGTTCCGTCAAGTAAGCCATTTATCATTTGACCCTCTTCGTTTTTTACCGATTCATTCCACCCCATGCTACTTTCTACATACAGTTGATAAGAACCATTCCAGTTCCAATTATCGCATTGTCCACTTCCCATTCTGCGATCATAACCTCCTGGAACGTTTGTATCCATCGAAACGGTACTTGTATAATAATACCCGGTCCCGGACTTCGGCCGCATTTCAACTCCAACCCCAGCAGTATTCCCACTGTAAATATAGAGGCGTAGGCGAAAATCATCATATTCGGTGTAAATTGCACCATATGTACTATAATTCATTACTAAATTTGCAATTGACGAATCACTTTGTAGAAGATCCCAGACAGTTTCATTTTCTTGAGAAACGATAGCATCAATCAAACCAAGTATGTCAGTTTGATGGCTTGTGCTCAGTTCATCAATCGCAACATAACTGAGGCGATTGATGAAAGCGCTTTCCATGTTAGCCTGTATCTCTTCTAAGAACGCCAAAAGGGATGCATCTTGGGTTATCTTGTATCCTTTCTCAAGAATGGCAAGAGCAGCATCTACTTCACCAGCAGAAATATATGTATTCGCGAGACTTTCATAAGTTTCGACACATTTTGGGTCAATCTCAATTGCTGTGGTAAATGCGATAATGGCCTCCTCGTAATTGCCTTCGGATAAGTATCGCACGCCCAAGTCGTACTGCTCCTTCCACTGGATCGCAGTGCTCTGGGCACAGGAGATGAGGTCAAACATCAATATCATAGCCAAAACAAGGCTGCACATTTTTCTCATGCTTGCCGATCCTCTCTCTTCTTTGCCAGAGCCTATCCTTCGTTGACAGTGGAGTACTCCAGATTCCCGTCTCCGTCGTACTGGTCGTAGCCTATGTTATTGCCATCTACGTCGTAGTGCTCGATTTGATACCAAAACAATGTGCCGTCAGCGCTGTAATCGCTGTATCGTGTCCTCTTTCCATTCTGGTCATATTCGGAGGTCTGGTACCCGAGCAAGGTACCATTAGAATCATAATACTCATTACGAATCTCATTGCCCTGACTATCATATTCGTAAGTACGGCGGCCTTGACTCTCCCCGTCAGGGCCATATTGATCTTGGCTAACGCAATTTCCCTGGTCATCATAAGTGTTTATATAATAGTTATACAGAGACCCATCCGGAGAATACCACTCTTCCCGGACTGGATCACCAGAACCGTCATAGGTATATCGAATCTCGCCCACTTCCCCAGTATCACTCTTATAATGATGGCTTACCAGTTGGTCGTTGTTCTTATTGTAGCTTTCGTTCACATGACCGGTCTGGTACCCCATACCGTCAAAGGATGTAACCGAAGTTTCCCTACCTTGACCGTCATAGGTATAGGTGTGATACCAAATCAGGTTTCCACTATCATCATAAGAATTCATTCGCCGCACATTGCCGGAGGAGTCGGTGATCTCCCCACCCTCTATCTCAGCAATCTTGTCGGCAATACTTTGGTCGCTGTCAGTTTTGGTCAGTGCTTCCTTCAGTACATCCAGGGCCTTTTCATAGTCCCCCTGACGGATGTAAATGTCGGCCAGGCCCAGCCATGCCCCCGCCAGCGTCTCGTCCAGTGTCAGTGCCGTCTCGTAATCGCCGAGAGCTGCGGCAAGGTTGTCCTCCGTTTCTCCGCTACCGATGTAAGCATCGCCGCGGCCGATAAAGCCTTCGGGACGCTTGGCATCGATTTCAATGGCCGCAGTGAAAGCGATGATGGCCTCCTCGTAATTGCCTTCGGACAAATACCGCACACCCAGGTCGTATTGCTCCTCCCAAGTTGGGGTGTTCTGTCCGCAGGCGCCGAGTTGGAACAGCAGTAACAGGGCAAAGAAAAAAATTGTAATCTTCTTCATATTGTGAGCAGCCTCCATTTCGAGATACTAAAACAGACACGATGAAAAATCACCGCGTCTGTTTTCCTTTTTATTCCCGATCAACAACCTCTTGTGTATGTATGATCTGCGCCGTTTCCAGCAGCATTGCCACGGGAGTTGCATCGTCAGGAACCGCAATGCGGAGCATTTGCTTAATTCTCTTGATCCCTGATTTTTGAGGGCGCACATAAACGCTTTCTTGGGTCTTCAAGAGAAGTGCGGTAATATTGTCTGTTTCCCCGCGGCGCTTGCACAATTCGGTTGCCTCGCGCAGTGCAGCAGTCATGGCATCCTTGGACTTGAGGTAGATAGCCTGGAAGCGATCCTCCATCTCCTTGTGGGATAACTCGTGGCAGAGTCCATCCGAGCAAAGAAGATACAATGCGTCATTCTGCACTCTTCCCTCAGTGAAGACCGGCGTGATTTGTTCGCCGGTCCCAAGGCATTGAAGCAGAATATTTCGCTGCGGGTGATGGCGGCTCTCGTCCTCGGTAATCCGTCCAGCGGCAACCTCCCGGGCCACCAGCGATTGATCCTGGGTCAGCTGCCGGAGTGCCTTTTTCCTCTCATAGATACGGGAGTCTCCAATGTTCATAAGCAGATACCGGTCCCCATAAGCAAAAAACGCAGCTGCTGTGGTGCCAAGCTGGACCCCCGCCTTTGCGGAATAGCGCAAAAGATCTTGATGCAATCCCTCGATCAGCATTCTCCAATGATGACGGATCTGGGAGAAATCGACGCCGCAGAGCATCGGAAAATTGGACAGGTTGGTATCAAACCACCGGCCAAAAGCATTGACTGCGGCAGCGCTCGCCACTTCACCTTTTTTCAGACCACCCATACCATCGCACACCACGGCGAGTACAGTTTCGCCAATCCCTGTAACAGCGGCACGGCGGACACAGATACTGTCCTGATTCGTTTCTTTTTTGATGCCGGTATCCGTATATGCCGCAACCAGGTATTCCATCAGGTCCGCTCCTCTCGGATGAATTTGAACTTCTCATTGCCCAGCCGGATGATGTCTCCGCCTTTGAGCGGCTGAGGGGTAAACGGGACGACTGCACGATCATTGATGTAGGTCTTGTTTGTGGATTTTTGGTCTACAATCACACACTCACCATCTCGAATTGAAAATTCAGCATGACGGCGGCTTACAGCAGCATTTCCGGAGACACAATACGCCACGCTGCCCAACTCCGTTCCCACTAGGAAAGGAAAGTGCGTCAGTTCAATCTTCTCCTCCGGCTGCAGTCTTTGGATATAGTAGCGAACGGCCGGCGCTGGTGGCCCGTCCTCCCCAAGAAGCACTGTGCCGCCCTCCCTGGGCTCATCCAGTCTGCTGGTAGATCCCTGATCTTCTTCAGGAAAAGGAACTTTGGGCACTCCTATGGGTTGGGGCTCTGGGCGTACAAATCGTTCCGGCTGGCGTTCTAAGGGAATATCCTGTTTGCCATCGTCAAATGTTTGCCTCCCCACAGCAGCTCCAACGCAAGTCTGCTCTTTGATAAAATGTCCAAACTCACTCAGAATAAAAGGCGCGGGGCGGTTGAGCCACGTCAGGCAAGCGTCCAGAAAGCTGGACTGCTCATAAGTGCTTCTGGCCGCCTTTGCAATCATCAGGCGAAAAAATTCCGGCTGAGAGGCTTCCCGCTTACTGCTCATCAGGGGGAGGTAAATGAAGTGGATGGTTCGGTCGCTGAGCTGGATATAAATTTTATCAAGATCAAGCACCAGATTTTTGTAATTGAGGTAAATCTGCTGCATCCGCTGGAATACGTCGATGCTTTGGAGCAAAAGGTCAGCAAACTGCTCACGGCTGAGGATGCATGTCAGATAGAACTCCAGCGTAGAGTATGCCGAAATATCATATTGGAGGACGTTATTCCTGCGCCCTTGAACAGATGTGGGGGGGATCAGCATCGGGATCGCGCGGGCGGCAAGTATTTCAATTTCCTTTGGATCAAAATGCTCCCTCCAGCTTAACTTGGCGGAAAAACGCCGGATATTTCCGTTGCAATCAGCAGTTAGTTTCATGCTACTCACCTCGCCCCAGGTATCTTGTCATTTGCCAAAACAAGCCGCGTCAGCTTCTCCTCTGTGTTCCGGTACTCTGCCCAGCCGAATTCTGCTGTCTCCAACACCATGTCTGCTGTTTGACAAAGTACCTGAGCGGATCGACAACAATTTCGGAGCCGTTCCTCTATCTGGCTGCGTGCCTGTATCTCCGGAGCAACAGTCTTACTTAAAAAAAGGCACATATCCTCCAACTCTCTGAGTTCACGCACCGCCTTTTTTAGAATTTGATTGGCTTCCAAGACCCCAGCGTAATTGATGCAGATAGATGCCATTTATGTCCCTCCTCCGCCGGTCTCCAAAGTCCCAGCATGGTTTTGATTTTGGATACTTTTTACTGCCTGCACAATATCCGAACAGAGCGAGGATAGTTCACCATACAGTTTCTCGCAATCCCGTTGCTGTGTCTCAAGCACCCTGCAGAGAATCTCCACTTCCTCTCCCGACCAGAAATGCGAGAGTTCCGATTTATACAGTGAAAAAAGCCGGGCCACATGGGACGCTTCGGCGCTTTGTCGCTGAAGCAGTGTCACCTGCACGTTGATTTCAGAAATATTCAACGACACAGCATCCCCACCTCCGGCCGTTCAAACTATGTATGCCATATCTGCGGGTAAGAACTCCCAGTTTTCCTCTCCGAGTTCTTCTACATAGACCGCGCATTTCACATATACGCTGGGATCAGACTGCAAGCTCACCGTGATGATCGTATATCCGGTACTTACCGGAGTAACAAGCCCCGTATCGTCAACACGGGCAACATCAGGATTATCAGAGGTCCACACAACTGCGGGTGCAGCTTCTCCTTCATCCAGTTCCAATTCCAATTGTTTTGACTCGCCACTGATCGTCATAACGTAAGTAGTGAGATCCAAGCGATCTTCGTTTGAAGCGCCCACGCCGTCTTCTTCGCCAGCGGTGGAAGAATCACTGGCCGTAACATTGCCCTCACCATCTGTCAGAACAGTTTCCTCCCAGAATACCCACTCGTAGTTAACCAGATTTATGTGCATCGCGCCTTTATCTTTCGTCATAATATCCCAGGAGCCGCTTAATCCAAGTTCACCAATCAAGGTGCCTGAGCCCCCTGCATAAATATTTATAGTAGGAACATACAAATCTGCCCGAATGCTCAGCGATTCCTGATAAGTTAATTTGGCAACACCATCATCCTCGCTCGCCTTGCAGGAGCCGGAGATATTGGCGCTCGCCGTCACTGTTCCGCCGGCTTTAGCTCCAACATCTACGATGCTTATTATTCCAAGTGCCTCCAATGTTGCCGCCAATTCAGCTCCAAAATTGATTTCAATATTGGCGTCAACCGTTGCATTTGCCTCTGAACTTGCCGAATGCCTCAGTTTCCCATCTGCATATTCCACTTTCGCGTTGCTTCCTAGAAAAGCGCCCACAACCAAAACACCGTTGGCATCGGCATACAGGTACAAATCAATACCGACCGACAAGCCGGTTGCCGCAATGGGCACAGGTATAGTAGCAATATGTAGCCTTTCACTCAAATTTCCCTCCAGCGTCAAATTGGAGGAAATATCAGAGTTTACCTGAATGCTCGCATACTCTATGCCATATGGAATATCAAACCACTTGGTTCGCTTATATTCAATTTCCGTTGTGACTGTAAGAGCGTTGATCGAAATGTCTCCGCTGATCCTGTAGCCCCCGGAAAAGCTGTTATCAATTTCAAGTTCTTTACTCCAAGACTCAGTGGAGCCATTAAAGTCATCGATACTGGGGGTACCATTATATACAAAGTTGCTGTTTTCCAGTGCTTTAGCGCCCTCACCGGAGCCAATCACACTCGAATTATGATTTGACCAATTCTTTTCAAAACTGCCGCTTCCAAACTCGAAAGGACGGCTATAACCACCATAATCATAGGTTTTGCTGTCCAGAGGCACGGCCACAGGTGCTTGTCTCCCGGCAGAAAGAAATTCAACACGATATGTACTTTCTTCCTCCGTAGACACCACGCCTTGGGCGTTTGCTGAGTTTCCAGTTCCCACGAGCCAGATAATATTGCTTGCATCCACAGAAACCGTTTCGTGAACGTCCAGTTCTTCGTAAAGATCATAGAGAGTGGGAGCTTCCGTTGTGAATACAATCTCTCCGTCCACCTCTTCAATAGAAGACACCTTATAGGCCACGCCGGCAGGATTTTCCACAGTAGGGGCCGTAACAAAAACTTCACCGACACCCACTTCCACAATACCGTTTCCAGTATCAATCGTGGCCTTCAAATCGCCAGACGTACCTAGAACAGTTCCACCCAAATACTCACTGGGGATGGTAATGCGGTCTCCCTCCATCTCCAGCAGTTCATTGTTCAGTCCAGTCAAATCAACCACATTTTCATCGGCCGCAACATAAACTTTTTCCTCAATAGGCGTATTCAGATATACACTCTGAGCAGCAGAAAGCGCGGCTTCGCACTGTTCCAGAGTCGCCTTCTTTGATAAGCCTTTATCGCTCTCCAGAATCCCATACTGTACTGCGTAGTTGATTGATGCATCCGCGTCGAAATTTCCTTTGTCATCGAATTGTGACTCAGATACATCGCAGCCCGCCGAAATCGCGGCTGTACTGGCCACTTCTTCCAACGTGACCTTCTCATCCGGCTCTAAAGTATCATCTGTGAAAATTGAGAGCACATCCCATTCCGCTGCAGATTGGACATAAGAGAACAGATTGCTATCGTTTGTAATATCAGAATAGTATGGAGTTTCCTCCGTATAGGAATCCAGGCCAAAGGTTTCGGACAGCATAGTGATCCACTCGCCTCTGGTCACGGCCTCCTCATCATTTTGATCTCCGCAACCACTGAGAGGAAGCAGGCTCACCATCAAAGTAATCGCCAACAGTAAAGAAACTATCTTCCTCTTCATAGCCGTATCCTCCAAATATTTCTATATGATTCGGGCGATAATTGCCCGCTGTTCTCAAAGTCAGGCGTCTGCGGGACGCCATGCGCCCCGCAGACGCATAAGATTAAATGAACTGACTGGCGGCGTTGGTCTGAAGCGTACCTTCAGTCGTTTCGTACTGTTCAACTGTGTTGTCCAAAAACTTGGCGTAGCTCTCGATCACTTCCCGGTAAGAGTCAAATTTGGGCTGCATACCGGTGATTTTGGAACGGATGGTGTCAGAGGTATCGGAGGTCCAATCGGCCTCCAGTGCGTTAATGATATTTTTGATCTGCTTCAGCGTATCATCCAATGTCTGGTTATGCTTGCGAATCTGCTGGTTTTTTGCTCTCACTTCAGCAAATGTGATTTTAATATCCGGCATAATAGCATCCTCCCTTATCAGCTACCCTGAGACAAAGTCTTAGCTTTTGCAGCGACATTATCCTGCGTTGTGCGGTAGGACTCCGCAACTTTCCGCAGATAGGCCGCATAATCCCGCATCAGCCTTTCCATTTTCTGAAAATCATTCCGGAATCCCTCAATCTGGTTGGTGAAGGCCACATTATCCTCACCGCTCCACGCATTCTGAAGATCGCGAACTGTTCCGAACAAAGAGCCGTACTCGCTCTGGTACTGATCAGCTAGACGCTCTACCTGTGCAGCAGTGCTGTCCAGCCGGCTGGTTTCAACAACAATTTTTCCCTGTGCCATATTTCTTCTCCTTTCGATTTATCTTAGTTATTATATCAACATGAGTCTGGAGCCGTTCCGAAGACCCAGGTCCCAGGCGGTCATGTTAATATTGAGGATTTCCCCGCTTTTTTGATCGCAGAGAATGGGAAATGTATCTGCGGAATAAAGCGATCCGGATAGCTGTGCCAATGCTTCAGAGACAAGCTGAGTAATTTGTGATAACTTCATATCAGCTGGAACTTGGACGTCAAAGCACTGCAACACAGCAGGAAGGTATATCTCAATGGTCAGCTTATTCATTCTTCCATTTCCTCCTCGCAGCGACTTCCCACGATCAACTTCACAAGTATCGGTTTCCCTCGCTTAACAAGATAGCCAAAGTGCGGAGGAAGCTCTGAATAGAGGCTACTTGTCAGCTTCCCAATTTTCAAGGTATATTGGTCTGCAATTCCGTCGCCGACCCAAATCCCTTCACTGCCGCTAATATGCCGTTTATACCAGGCCGTCCCCACAAATTCGGACATGGCTTTTGCGCTTTCACACAGAACGAACCTGATATTGTAGTGCAGCTCCGCCTTTTCCATCAGGGTGTTTACTTCATCTTTCCCCTGGTCGGATAGGCTGGTCAAAATTGTCTGCAAACCTGTGATCACAAAATACTCCGGTGAATAGGACTCGACCGGGCCGCCCTTTGCGACTGCCTGCTTATATGTGTTGTTGCGCCTTACCATCTCCTGAAACAGAGCCTCGGCACGGCCAGCAAAATCAGTTTTTAGATACTCAAAGCCCATGTCTGGAGACTTGTCCAGTAGCTCGGAACCATCCAGCACAGTTACCTTTCCATCCAGACGAGACAGCTGCTCAATAACGCCCGAGGTGACTGCGCTCAACTCACTCATATCATGAGAAAGGATCAGAGAAATCACGGATTTGTCAAAATCCCAAGCAGCAGTATGCAGGGATGCTTTCTCCACGCCGACCGGGACAGACGCAACGGAAAAGCTCTCTTGGAAGAGTGCGGTGGTGATCCGTTCCGGCAAGACTGGAACTGATCCGGCTTTGGGAACATTCGGCCGATTCAGTTCTGCCACAAAATCACGAAGCGCTTTCTGGCTCGCATCTTGCGCAAAATGTGCGGCCTGGAATTCATACACTCGATCCGTCTTAAAAATACCGCGTCCTTTTATCCTGGACGGATATACCCCGCCAGTCCCGCTGAACAATCCAATATAGTCTGAGGTATCATTGAGCTGCAAAGCATATACGCCGGCAAAGTTCTGTGCAGCACGATAGCGAATGGTGTTGGCGGCGTTAGCCGTTACCAGGAAATAGATGCCGTATTTGCTGCATTCCCGTGTGATTTGAATAAGCCGTTCGTCTAACGCCTCGAATTGTTCCGCAAAAGCAGAGTAGTTTCGGATAATGACCAATATTTGCGGGACGATTTCACCCGAATTACGGCAATAGCTCGCATAGCTGCCGTCGCCCTCCGTAAACCGCCTTTTTCGGACGGTGATCTCATTTTGCAGCAGCTTAAACAACCCAAATATTTTTTCGTCATCATCGGACAGCAGGACATCACCAACTTGGGGGGCATCTGCGAAGACTCGCAGGGTTTCTTCTCCCATGTCCACAATGTAGACATTTAGCTGTTCAGCGCTGTACGAACGGAGCAGACATACCAGCATGGTGTTGAGCAAGGTCGCTTTTCCGCCACCCGCAGCACCGTAAATAAGCGCGTTGCCCTGCCGAGAGAAGGGAATGGTGAGGAGTCCCTGAGACTGGTTGAAAGGATCGTCATATTCACCGATGACTGGCTCCAACTCAAATGGTTCCGCCGCCCATTGATATTTATGGATCAAATCTTCCAAATAAATAAGCGCAGGGATTTGGGGAAGCCACAGGCGTTTGGCTGAAATATGCTCAGCGTCAGCCAGTGCAGAAAGATACTTGACGATGGATACGACTTGACTGGAATCGCTTATCGTACCAGTGGCCTTGGGGCGCGCTTCAAGTAGTACCCGGCCAAGGTGGTCGATAATCTCAATTCGGTCATCCCGTTTCTTCTCAACATGATCCGCAGGCACATATGGAGCGCCGCACCAAGCGGACTGGCCCAATTCAAACAACTCATTGAAGCCAACCTGAAGATAAAATCTGCCGGTATCCTTTAACTCAGCCGCATCCGGCCGCTTCAGCATTTCAACACTGTCAGCCCGCTCCTGAACCTTTAAGCAGACGCGGAAGCGGCTGTTGCTCCAAATCTGATCGTCTACTACACCGGTTGGTTTCTGCGTCGCAAGAATCAGATGTACGCCCAAGCTTCGGCCAATACGCGCCGCAGAAATCAGTTGAGCCATAAATTCCGGCTGTTGGGCTTTCAGCTCCGCGAATTCATCCGAAACAATAAACAGATGGGGCACCGGTTCACTTACTGCGCCGCTCCGATACAGTTTCTGATACTTGTAGATATCCATTGTGCCTTCGCCAGAGGACTTTTTGGCCTCGTTGAAAACGGCCTGGCGTCGGCGTAGTTCACTCTGAATTGAAATCAGCGCCCGGTTTACCGCGGCACCATCCAGATTTGTAATGGTTCCAGCCAAGTGGGGGAGACGAATGCCGTTCTGTGTGTCCTCAAAGGCCCCGGCAAGTCCGCCGCCCTTATAGTCAATTAAGATGAAAGATACCTCATCCGGATGATAATTGACCGCCATAGAAAGCAGATAGGTAATCACAAACTCAGACTTTCCTGATCCTGTCATGCCGGCAACCAGTCCATGAGGGCCGTGTGCCTTTTCATGCAGGTCCAGATAGAGAACTGAGCCATCCTGACCGAGTCCAATCGGCGCCTGTAAAGTGTTGACCGGGCTGTTTTCCCTCCACCGAGTCAATGCGTTTAGATGCTCCGTTTTCCCTACGCCATACAACTCAAGGAAGGTAAGCAGGTTGGGAAGTGCGTACTTCTCCGCTTGGGTACGAATCATCAGATTCGCCAAGACAGTACACAGCTCTTCCAGCTGAGGGGAAGGCAGCGTTTCAGCCTTGAATATGCGTTTACTCCCTGCAAGATCATCCTTTTCATATACGGAAGACGCATCTCCTGAGAACTCAATCACAGTAGAGCAGCTTGCAGGAAGATCAACGACCCGCGCCCCCAGTACGATTCCGGAAAGGCCGAGGTTATCGGAGTGCGATGCAATTTTGGAGAATAGCGCCGCTTTCTCTGCAATGGCTGGACTGCCCGCAATCAGAATATAATACGGGGAAGGAGTCTCTGGCTGGCTGCTGTGCAGACCTTCTCGTTCAGCGAAGATCCGCTCCAGGCATAGAGATACTGCCTTACTCTCTTCTTCGCCCACAGCAAAGTACCGCATACCTGTATTTTCATCCCACATATGAGGGAGCAGCCTGAAATCACTCCATGTACTCTCATCAGCGGCATCTACAAAAAGCGCGATTTTAACCTGGTCATAGCCATGCAGCGCGGCGATCTGTAAAATTAGGCTCTGCAGAAATACTCTGGCCCCTTCACTTTCTCCAACAACGCCCGTGACGGGGGAGTGGAGCAAAGAACAGGTAATCGGTGAATCAGGCAGCTTTTGCGGGGTATCGGCCAGTCGGTTAACTTCGTTTTGCAGCAGATCAGCATCTACGGAAAAGCGTTTATCCGGAAATTTAATATCGGCATCCAACGCAACGTCGCCACATCCCAGTCTCAAGCTCAAAAAATCATCTTGCCCCAAAACACGTTCCCAAAGACGACTTTTACGATGGATGATCCAGTCCGCGCACTCCGCAATGCTTGGACAATTCTCAAGCAGGATGTTCTTTTGTTCTTCGCCCACCTTATAGATCTCGTCACGCACTCCGTTCAGATATTCCCGGTATTTCTTTTGGCGCTCCGCTTCCATCTCTGCTCGACGTTTCTTTTCGCTATGTTTGGTAAGCAGTGGCCATAGGAGCGTTCCACATAGCATGGAGAACGACATTACAAGAGTAGGCGCCGAGGTAAGCATATCGGATGTCCCATTCATGAGGTTTATGATTGCTACCGCTGCCATAACGACGGCGGTCAGGCCCATCGTCAATGCAGGTCCTAAAAGAAGCGCCAGCGGAATAGTTTCTACCTTCTGCATGAGGGGAGGGGCGTCAATCGTAATTGTGCGGTGCCCAAAGGCGCTGCGCAGACGGGGGGAACTCAAAAATATCTCAGGAGTCGGCTCCAATAAATAGTCCGATGATAAATTGTCCGTTTCCTGTTGCTTTAACTTAGCTATGGCAGATGACGAAAGAGCAACCGCATGGTCAGGGTTGTTGAGAGATAGAAAACCGTTGCCAACAATAATTTTGAGCCCCATGATATAAACCATGTCTCCAGGCTTCAACTGTTTTGTTGCAATCCTTTGCTGATTCAGAAACGTTCCATTGCTGCTCTGCGTATCTGTAATACTCCAGGTCTGGTTTTGCCAGATCAAACATGCGTGGTGTGAAGATACATATTGATTCTGGTAAACGATTTGATTGTCGGGGCTCCTTCCTATATTCAAACGACAATCCGACTGTACACAATACTTTTGATAGGCCCGACGGTCATCTGTGGCAGGTTCAATATAAAACTGTACCGTTCGACCTGTCTTTCGGTATTTTGCGTTGATGACCCTGTTTTCTGTAAGCGCTAGAGCATCGATTTCCTTCCCATCTGCATTGAGCAGCGTAAGAGCCAAGCTGCCATGCAGTATCCACTTGTCTTGTACGCCCTCCACATCAGCGACATTGACTGAATCCCCCATTTCAGTTTGTGCAGAAAGCCAATACTGACCGCTGACTCTTTTCGGAAGAGAAAGTGTTGAGATTTGGTCTTGTCCAATCAGTGTGACGATCATAAAACCACCGCCTGCTCTTGTATTTCTGTCTCTGCTTATGGGATGCTTTATTTATTAGGGGACACCGCATTCCCCATATAATCCAGGAATTGCTGCCGGACGGTTTTTCGGCGGCTTTGGCTGATTGGGATCGTGGTTTCGTTAACCATCAGGAAACTATCCCCACAGTACCGCTTTACTCTCTCCATATTGACCAGATAACTCTTATGGCATTGGAGAAATCTTTTATCCAGTTGAAAAGAGAAGTGATCCATTTTATCGTATGTTTCAATTATTTCGCTATCTGTGACTATCTTCAAAACACGCCCATGACTCTCTGCATATAAGAGCGATTGAGGTGATAAAATATGGAGGCTGCTTCCCCGCTGAACAACAATGCCTTTAGCTTTCTTTTCCTCCAACAGCCGTAGAGCCCGCTGCACGTCTCGTACAAGTCGCTCCAACCTAATCGGCTTTAGGAGAAAGCCGCAGTGGCGGGTTTCATAAACCTCGGTGCAATACTCAATTTTTGGTGTCATATAGATAATTTGAAGCGGTGAGCTTTCTTTCAAATATTGTGCAATAATTGATATTGCGTTATATCCTCTCAACTCAATTTCGGTAAGCAGCACATCGGCCCCCCCGGAGTCGGAACGAAGAGACACCTCCAAGGCGGAGGGACCATACATATATTCGACTGAGCACGGATCAAAATTGTGATGAAGTGCGGCAGCAAGTTTGCCCAAGAAATCGACATCCGTATCGCAAATCATAAATCGTATCAATCGGCCAGTTCACCGCCCTCTACGTGCCGTCCAAGTCGATATATTGTTAAATATAAGCCGCATAACGGTTTCTTGTCAAGGATATATGCCGTTACACTATTTACCTCGCATCTGGGTTGCTCTTAGACACAAGCAATCTTTAATAGCTCCATGTCAATTAACTTGGCTATGGCCAATATAATTCACGATACAAGAATTCCCAATACTGATGTAAAAAAACAAGATATAATTGTAAAAAACTAAACTTATATTTCTCGGGATTTAACGCAAATCTACAGATAGCACGATAAGTTATGGCACTCATGCTAGTTTAAAATTTTCGTCTCTCCCCCAAAAAATGCCGCAAAGCGGTATAGTTATAAGCAAACAAGCCGCCAAACTGCTCATACAATTCATTTCTGTATAGTAGAATAAACTACAAGGCGGTGACATTATGGAATATGAAAAAGCCTTTGCGGAGAGATTGGCAAAATTACGAATAAAAGCTGGTATGTCCGCACGAGACATGAGCCTGTCCATGGGACAAAGTCCAGGTTATATTAACAAAATTGAAACAGTGCAGAATATGCCGTCTATGACCAGCTTCTTATATATTTGTGAAATACTAAAGATTACTCCAAAAGAATTTTTTGATGACGAAGCGCAAGATCCATACCGAATCAGAGTAATTACCGAGAAATTGAAACTATTGTCCGATAAACAGTTGCAAGCGATAGATACCGTGATTGACGCAATTATGGAAAAAAGCTGAACGGTGAAGTAAAATCACGTTCCAATAAAGCTCAAAATCGCCCTCCCAAACTGCAGCTACAGTCTGGGAGGGCAGTTTTTATGCCGGCTTGTTCTGCACTTTCGGCAGAGCGGAATTAAGCAGTGCCGGGGTTCATGTCGCTCATTTTCCAGTGGTCCTTCGGATCGGCTTCGGTATCAAAAGGAACTGCTAAAACCTTGATAAGCGAGTAGGGGACACCTGCTGCGTCTCGTGAGTGAATCCAGTCAAAATTACTGCCGCGCCATTGTTGCCAAGCCACCACCCCCTTTGCGAATGTCTGTCTATCTGCAAACGATGTATTTGTCATAATATTTTCGTGAACTGCTTGAAAAGTGTCGCTCCATCTTTTATAATAGCCGCGAATATCTTTCAGACATTAAGGTTCGGCCTGTGTTTATCTGTATTGGAGACCCCAGATAGCAAAATGTCCATTGAAACATTGATTCCTTAAAGTTGATGGTTCTATGGAAATAAACGGTGGAAGAAATGAGGTGAAGTATATGCCTATGTTTATGGATGATGGCTCTTATCAGCTCTCCGGCGTACCGGACTATGCGGTTCCGGAGCTTGACGATGACCAGATTGCGGAAGAAGTGGAACGCGAAATTGCACATTTAGAAAATCTGAGGGAATCCTGTCTGGAAAATGGGCAATTTGATAGGGCCGAAGAGCTGGCAATCAAAATTGCGGAATTGGAAGACTATCTCCCGGATTGCTGACCCACCTTTCAGCAGAGATAGAACCAGTTGATAATGTTGCTGCTTGAAATGCTGAACCGTATGAGTACACCCCAATAGAAAGCGGTGCTCTGAGCGAGCACCGCTTTCTTTCGTACACATTTCCAGCCGGGGAAAGTGGATTTCTCCCCGGCGTTTTTCGATATAGGCAGCTCCTTTTCCAATCTTTCTTATGGCCTCGTCCTTCGGAATTACGCTGAACGGTACGGATGCGGCTTACCTTCCATATCTGGAAGATAGAATACGGCTGAGGCGCCTGAACTCTGAACGGCAGGCAAAGCATATCCAAGATAGAACCCCGCCGCACTTTGGCGTGCGGCGGGGTTCTATGATGCTGGAGCTCTTAAAAAAGTTCAAGTTCCAAATCACACTGACCGGCGTGGATGGGCAGCCGATTTCCAAGACGTTCCACTACGATGGAGCCAAAACCGGAACCATACAGAGCGGCGGGTCCATCGCACTGAAGCACGGAGAGTCCATCACCATTCACGACATTCCCGCCGGTACGGCATATCAGGTGGAGGAACTGGACGCAGACGGATACAAGGTCACCTCTGAAGGCACGACCGGGACGATTCGAGCGGAGGGAACAGTTACCGCCTCGTTCACCAACACAAGGAACGACGATCCTGGTCCTGGCCCTGACCCTGATCCAGATCCAGATGATCCCATCGGAAACCTGACGCTATCCAAAACCGTGCGGGGCGATGACCGGAACGGAACCTTTACCTTCCGGGTCACCTTTACCACAAAAACTGGCGGCGAGATCACCGCGCGCTTCTACTACAACGGCGATAAGACGGGGACCATCGGCAGCGGCGAAACCGTCACTCTGGCCGACGGCGAGAGCATTACCATCCGAAATATCCCGGCCGGGACCCACTATCAGGTGGAGGAGCTGAACGCGGAGGGATATGATGTTACATCTTCCGGAGAAACGGGCAGCATCACCGAAAGCAAGACCGCGCAGGCATCGTTTATCAACACTTGGAACGATGCCCCGGATCAGCCGACTGACCCAGAAGGCCCCAACGAACCGAATACCCCAGACGATCCAAACGACCCCGGCACACCGGATGACCCTGGACAGCCGGACGAGCCGGACGTCCCGAATGACCCCGGCACGCCGAAGACGGATGACCCAAGGCATACCAGCTTGTGGATCGCGCTGTGTCTGCTGTCCCTGGGCGGAATGGGGGTTCTCGCATTTACAAGAAACGGTATCAAGAGGAAGAAACGCTGAAACAATAAGAGGGCGGGCATTGCTGCCCGCCCTCCTCCGTTTGGGGAGGTGATGACTCTGAGGGGAAAACGGGAAAAGAGAACGGAGTGGACCTGGAGGCGATGGGCTTTCCTGTTTTTCCTGGCCCTGTTCCTCCTGTCCGGCGGCCTTCTGCTGCGGGACCAGTACCAGGCTTTCCGGGAGCAAGCCGCCAACCAGGCACTGGCCCAGCAGATTCATAAGGCGGAGGAAAAGCCGCTCCACGACAGCGGAAGCATAGAGGAAGACTCCTCTACAGCTGACCCCAGGCGGGAGCAGTACCAGCTTTTGTGGGAACAGAACCATGATTTCGCGGGGTGGCTTTCCATCGAGGGGACTAAGATCGACTACCCCGTGATGTTCACGCCGGAGGAGCCGGAATATTATCTGCGAAAAGCCTTTGACGGCAGCTACGCCATCAGCGGAAGTCTTTTTATCGGGGAGGGCTGCGAGCCGGACGGCAGCCACGTCATCATCTATGGACACCACATGAAAGACGGCGCCATGTTCGGTTCCCTGGCAGACTATGCAGACAGGGACTACTGGGCAGAGCATCCCACCATCCGCTTTGACACCCTGGAGGCGGATGGGGAGTATGAGGTTTTGTCTGCCTTCTACAGCCGGGTCTATAAGGTCAATGAGAACGATGTATTCCGCTATTACCAATACGCGGATCTCTCAGAGCCGGAACGGTTTGCGGAATTTGTGGAGCAGGCACAGGAGGCCGCACTCTACGATACCGGCGTGACGGCGGAATTCGGGGACAAACTGCTGACTCTCTCCACCTGCAGCTACCATACCACTGACGGGCGCTTTGTGGTGGTGGCAGTCAGAAATAAAAATTGAAACTCAGACAGTGCTTTTATGAGGGGCCACATTGCTCGAACACATATGATCCGGGCTGTTGCCGTCAGCCCGTTCTGGTAACTGTTATGGAGAGGGCGAAGGAAAATCTCCTATATGCCTGCCTTGTTCAAAATATTCACTTGAAAAAAGTGAATATTCAGTGTATGATGTGAACAAAGCGGATAAACTGAATAGAGCGGCCGGTTATAAGAAGTCAAGAAGTATCCGCGAAAAAAAGTAGGGGGGTGATTGCAGGTGCAGGAAACGGAACGGATTGAGTTTAAGGAACGCCTGACCGATGACATTTATAAGGAGATCATTGCCTTTGCCAATACGGATGGCGGAACAATCTATGTGGGAATCAATGACCGGGGCGAGCCGGCTGGACTGGATCGGGTGGACGACATCTACACCCGCATCACAAACGGAGTTCGCGACGCGATTCTCCCCGATGTTACAATTTTTGTTAAGTACACCCTGGAGGATGGGCAGATCATCAAGGTAGAGATTGGGGAAGGTTCTTATAAGCCCTACTATTTGAAATCCAAGGGCCTAAAGCCCTCTGGTGTGTTTGTGCGCCAGGGTACTTCCGCCGTCCCCGCATCACCGGAACAGATCCGGCAGATGATCAAAAACGCGGATGGCGATGTGTTTGAGGACTTTCGCTCTCTGGAACAGGAGTTGACCTTCCAGGCTGCTGCTAAAGTATTCGCCCGTCATGGACTGGATTTGCTTCCCGAGAAATTCGATACCCTTGGCATACGATCCCACGGCTTGGGGCTCTATACGAATCTCGGCCTGCTGCTCTCGGACCAATGTATGCACACCATAAAAGCGGCTGTTTTTTCCGATACGGCAAACACCATATTCCGGGACCGCCGGGAGTTCACGGGCTCCCTTCTGACACAGCTGGATGAGGCGTATGAATATCTTCAGCTCTGCAATCAGACCCGCTCAGAGATCACTGGCCTGGAACGGATGGACCATTGGGACTACCCGCCGGAGGCGATCCGGGAGGCTCTGCTCAACGCGATCATCCACCGGGATTACAGCTTCAGCGGTAGCACGCTTGTCAATGTAAATGAAACTGGAATGGAGTTCATTTCCCTGGGCGGCCTGCTGGCTGGTCTGACGGTGGCGGACATTCAAAACGGTGTCTCACAGCTGCGGAATCGGAAGCTGGCGGAGGTCTTTCTCCGGCTACGCTACATTGAGGCTTACGGCACAGGCATCCGGCGTATTTTTGCAGCATACCGTGATTGTGCAGTCCAGCCCAGTATTTCAGTGGCTCCCAATTCCTTCCGCATTGTGTTGCCGAATATGAATCAGGCCATGCAAACAGCTCCGGCTGATTCAGATATATCTGCCTCTGTGACGCCTCAGATGAAGGCAGTATTGAAACACCTTGCCGCACATGGGGAGCTTTCTGACCAGCAGTTACAAGAACTGCTGGGAATCAAGCGAACTCGGGCCTATATGCTGGCAAAACAGATGGAGGCCGCGGGCTTGATCGAGATCTCCGGTCGAGGTACAAAGCGCAGGCTCAAACTCCGGCAGCGTGAAACATCTTCATTGTAGAAATAAAGCTGGAATTTGCTTCCTTATACCTAGGACCGCCTCCTAACAAACAAAAAAGCGCCCCATGCCGTCCAAATTGGAGTAGCATGGGGCGTACTTTCTTGGTATGGAATTGTCTTTTCTCCGGTTATCTGAGGGAGTCCGGCGGCAGTTCTCCAACCAGGACATCAAACGGAACACCCAGCTTCTGCGAGAAATTCCAGACGGCAGTAAGGCGCGGGCACCGCCGCCCCCACTCGTACCGTCTCAGATCCTGCTTGGAGATTCCCAGCAGTGCGCTGAATTCATCCAGACCCATGCCCCGCGAAATGCGGATTACCCGCAGGCGGGCGCCAAAGAGGATGCTGAAGCGCCGGCTCGTCAAGCCTGATACTTTGCACATTGTCTGACTGCGCTCCATTACCATTTGGTCAGGATCTTGCCGTACATCTGCCGCTTTTCAGCGTCAAAGCGCTGGACGATCAGCATGACGTTATCGCCCACCAGGAAATCGGAGTCCTCGTGCTGATAGGAGTAGTTGCACATGCATACCGTGCCGTCCGTCAGATTGCAGAACACGCCGCCGCCATACTTGCCGGCGATCATGGCTAGCCGGCGGGCGCCCACGGGATGGCGCTGCTCCGCGCCGTCGAAGGGGTTCGATTCCGTCTCCTTGACGGAGATCTCCAGCCGGTCCGTGTCCGGGTCATAGAGCTTTACGATGCAGTCCAGTTCCTGCCCGGGGTGGTACTCCGTCCGCAGATTGGGGATGGCAGTATAGCGCAGCTCCCGTTGGGTAAGGCCGATGTCATGGCCGTAGCAGTCCACCAGGCAGCGCCGGGGGCCCACGGAGAGCATCCGGCACTTGATTTTCGCGCCTACGGCGTTCAGATTCGGCCGGTGGGCGAAGAAATAGCGCTGGCTTCTGCCGGCCAGCCGCCGGGACCCGATGGCAAAGCCCGCCTCACGGTCTACCTTGATGATGATGAAGTCGATGGCCGCGCCCACCATGTTCTGCAGCACAAAGTCCGGACGCTCCTTATCCTTTTCCCACATCTCAGAGGAAGGAATGACGATGCGCACACGGTAGGGCACCACGATGGCGCAGTACATCGTCTGCTTCTCCATCATGCCGGTCTCCGGATTGCGCACCTGGACGGAAAAGGGATCGACACCGATGATGGTGCCGGTGAGCGCGCTGCGGCCGCGGTAAGAGGCATAGATGGAGTTCCACTCCTGACGCTCTTCCGGCGTGAGGTCGCGGTCCAAGCGGTTGAACTTCAGTTCATAGAACTTCTGGCGGTCGCTTTTCTCCTGAACCGGCGGAGCCGGCGGCTCCGCTACATCGCCGGGCAGGGTGTTCTCCACTGGGGTCAGGGGCGTGGTCTGCGGAACAACGGAGCCGGAGCCCGCCGGATCTTCCAGCAGGCGGTCCAGATCCTCCGGCGTCTCGCCGCCGGCCGGGGCGGGGGCGGTTTCAGAGATGTCCACGGAGAACACTTCCGACGTCTCCTCCTGAGACGCCGCGGACTCCCCCTCAGTTGTTTCCTGCGGAATTTCCTCCTCCCTCTGCTCTGTGTCCGATAGATCCAGAATGGGGGCAGGTGCGGCCGAAGCTGCATCCGCCGGCGGTGTGTCTCCGTCTCCAGCTGCCTCCTTGCCTTCTTCCGGTTTCTCCGGCGGCTGCTCGGGCCCGCCCTCCTGTGTCTCCAAGACTTCGGGGGGAGCGGCTCCGAAGATGCATTCGGCGTCGTCCCCGTCCAGCGGGAATTCCGAGACCGCGGCCTCGCCGGCAGTCTCCTCCGGATTCTCCGGGGGGTGGAGCTGTTCGGGTTCCTCTGTAGGGATCGTCTTTTTTCTTGCCATGATATAGGCCCTCCTTCATTGTGTTTTATTTTCATGGCGCGGGTGCGCCATAAAAACCATGCGTGCCGTCCGGGTTTCGGACGGCGATAAAATGCTTGCCCGGCAAGGCCAGTCCGTCGGGCAGGCCGCCGCCCTCCCAGAGCCAGACCACACGGGCGCGCCGGTACTGCTCCAGCCGCTCCGTTCGCTCCGGCTCCATGCCGGGCAATGCGGCCACAGTCATGGGGTGCGCTGCGACGGAGGACTGCTCCCACATAAACTGCAAAAGGACCGGCCTACGCAGCCTGGCATTGAAGTCCAGCGGCGTCCCGCGGGTCAGCTCCAGCATCACGTCTATGGCCTCCAGCCGCTGCGCGTCCGGCGGCTTTTGGGAGAGCTTGACCAGATCGCCCTCCAGGCGAAAGTCCCCCATGCCGTACCGAAGCTGGCGCAGCATGGCGTTCAGGCGTTCCTCGGAGATCACGAGATCATCCCGGCGGAATTTTTCCCGGGTCAAAACCAGGAGCTGCGCCCGCCGTATGCAGCCCAGCTTCCGAAGGGCGTCCAAAATAAAGCGCTGCTGAACAGAAAGCATCATGTCTACCGCCTCCCTTCCTACGGCGTGCGAAGGCTGTTGAGATAGGGGTCAATCATCAGGTCGCTTTCGCTCTCCGCGATGCAGGTGAAGATCACCGCCATGGTATAGGCGGTGGAGTTTTTGACGTTGTGCTCCAGATTTGCGTGGAGTTTGTCCTCCGCAGTCCGGAGGACCATCCCATCCAGTAGCCGCAGCTTGGCCCGGACCCGGCTTTGCGGGAGCGTGGCGTTTCCGATCCGGAAGCTGTCGGAATAAAAAAGCCGCTCAATGGCGTTTTCAAACACCTTGGCGGTTTCCGGCTCAAAGCAGTAGAGCTCGCAGGCGTCCAAAATATCCGCAAGTTCTTCTTCGGCGGCCAGTCCGTCCGCGTCGGCACTGACAGACTGACTGACTTCTTTCTGACTCCGTTCTTTTTTTCTTCTTTCTTTCTTACTTGACGGCTGATCCTGCGGTTCTAAAACCGCCGGTTCCGCCGTTCCAAAACCGCCGTTTTCACCGGTCCAGAGGGGCCGGTCCTGCGGTTCTTGGGGTGGGTCGTCCTCGCTTAAAACCGCCGAATCCGCTGTTCTGGAACCGCCGTCCGCCCCACCTTCTGTGAGGAAAGGGGCGCACTGGTAGGCGGGATCGTCCTGGGGTTCCACCTTGGCCAGATAGATTTGATTGGCGTCTCCACGGCCGCAGCGTTTCTCCCAGATCAGTTCCCGCTCCGCCAGAGCGCGGAACGCAGCGGTGACCCTTTTCTCGCAGATGCGCAGTTCTTCCGCCAGGGCCAGGCGCGGGAAGATCACAAAGACCTCGCCCTGGTCGTTGACCCATCCCTTCCTGCGGGAGAGCTGAAAGCGGTTGAGGAGGAAGGTATAAGTAACCTTGGCGTCCAGATTCATGTCCGCATACCTGGGGTCGGAAAACAGCCAGCGCGGCATTTGCATATAGTAGATGCTTTGGACGTCGGTCTGCTTCATCAGCAGGAAACCGGGGTGTTCTTTTATTTTGGCCGCCCTCATGGTGGCACCTCCTGTTTCAATTTCTTTTGTTGCTACATTGTGCCTACAACTATTGTCTTTCTTTTGGGGTATGCTATGATAGACCAAAGGAGGTCTTTATCATGGATGTTGTTTCTTCCGCAAAAACAGATATGTTCCGTATGCGCATCAACCCGGAGATCCGAAGCCGGCTGGAACGGGTCTATGCCCAAAACGGACTATCTCTGACCGATGCCGTCAATGTATTCTTCCAGCAGTCCCTGAACGCGGGCGGCCTCCCATTCCAGGTCACGGAGGACAACGCCGCGCTGATCCAAGCGAAGGCTCTGAGCCGCCTGATGAAAGAACTGGAGGCGGGGTTGACCGATCCGGTATCTTATTCGGAGGATGACGTGTACCGGATGCTGGGTGTGGAGAAGGAAGCGTGAAAATTGAGTACAAAAGCGCCGCCGTCCAGGATATTGCCCAAAAGAAGGAATATATCGAAGCTATTCTGAAAAACAAGAAAGGAGGTCCATTTTGAGCGAGAAACGGTGTCCAAACTGCGGCAGGCGCATGAAGCAGCAGTTTATCGGCCTGCGTCACTGCAAATGCGGCGTCAGCTGGAAAAAGCACCAGGGCTACTTTATCCGCACCCCGGATATGGTGTTCGCCTTGGAGCGGCGCTGGGTGGGGAATAAGCGGAAGCAGGTTCCTGTCATCCAGTACAAGACAGAAATGCCGGGCAATTCGGCCATACCAACTCAGGGCAGACTCACAAAATGAGACGGCACAGGTTTTCATACCTGCACCGCTCTTTCCCTGGCGGATGGGACCATCCGGCAAGCGCCCTGTGTATTGATCTCTTTGCTCTGTTAGTCAGCGCCTCTTGCCCGCACAAGGCATCGCCTTAATTATTCTTCTCGGAAAATACTTCGACGAAAAGCAACAACTTTTCCGATTTCGGAAAAGTTGTTGCTTTTCGAGCTTGATTCTGCTATGATGGATGCAGGTAGCTAAACGGAGGTGATCGCAATGGTGCAACGCGAAGAATATTTACAAAAGCTGATCCTGTGGCGGGATGAGCAAGTGATCAAGGTAGTGACCGGCATCCGCCGCTGCGGGAAGTCAACGCTGCTGGCTCAGTTTCAGGCGTATTTGAAGGATGACGGGGTGGAGGACAGGCAGATCGTTTCGCTCAATTTTGAGGAACTGGAGAACGAGGAGCTGTTGGACTACCGGACGCTTTATCAGGCGCTGACCGCACGGCTTTGTCCGGATAAGACCACCTATATTTTCCTTGATGAAGTCCAAAAGGTACCGGAATTTGAAAAGGTCGTGGACAGCCTGTATGTCAAATACCGGGTGGACCTTTATATTACCGGCTCCAATTCCTATATGCTCTCCGGGGAGCTGGCCACGCTACTCTCCGGTCGGTATGTGGAACTATCCATCCTGCCGCTCTCCTTCCGGGAATACTGCCAGCTTCAGCCTGACGGGGAGAAGGACACCCTGTTCGCCGCGTTTTTGCAGGACGGAGGCTTCCCCTATATCGCTTCGATGAACCGTTCCAAAGAGAAAGTGGATATGTATTTGGAAGGGATCTACAACACCATCATCATCAAGGATATTGAGGAGCGCCAGCGGCGCCGGGATACCGACCCGAACCGGCGCAAGGTTGCGGACATTGCTCTGCTGAAGGCGATTGCAAAATTCCTCGCCGGAAGTGTCGGCAATCCCATATCTGTGAAAGGGATCGCGGACTATATCACGTCCACCGGCCGGAAAGTATCGCAGAACACCATGGCAGACTATATCGAAGTCTTGTCCGAGGCGTTTGTGTTCTATCCTGCGGAGAGGTTTGATATAATCGGCAAACAGCTGATGAAGATGAATCAGAAGCTGTATATCGTGGATCTTGGCATCCGCAGGTATCTGCTCTCCCGCCGGGATTACGATTTGGGCTTTTCTCTGGAGAATGTGGTCTATCTGGAACTGCTGCGGCGCGGATACAGCGTGAATGTGGGAAAGGTCGGCAACACGGAAGTGGATTTTGTGGCCAAAAAGGATGACCGGTATCATTACTTCCAGGTCACGGCCACGATGCTTGATCCAGCCACCTTTGAGCGGGAGATCACGCCGCTGCGGAACATCCGGGACAACTACCCTAAGACGATCCTCACTCTGGACCGTATGACTCTTGGCAACTACGATGGGATCGAGGCGGTCAACGCAGTCGATTGGCTACTGAATCCATAAAACCTGCAACGGCGGCCTGCCCGGCGATCAGCGCCTGGGCAGGTCGTCGCTGTCATTTTCGTCCTCTGCGCCCAGGACCGCGGACATGGGCACCATCTCAATGCCGCTATAGTCCGGGATAGCGGGAGGCGGATCATCGGCGGGGATTGGCTTTGACCGGGGCTTATTCTTTGAAGGCTGCGTTTTTTTCTCCTCTTTTGCCTGAGCCGGGGGCTGAGCCTCCGGGGGGTGCGCCTGCGGGGGTTTTGCCTCCTGTTTCGCCTTTTTGCCCCGCTTCCTCGCGGCGGCCTCCTCCCGCCGCTTCCATTCCGGCTTGTAGTTGACGATCCGGCAGGGCTTCAGGTCATTGAAGCCAGGCAACTCCTCCGGCGCCAGTTTATAGAGCAGGGCCGGCTTTCGGTGGTTGAACAGGGCGATGCACCGCTCCGGTTCCAGCCGCAGCACCTCATCGTACTGCATAAGGTCCCGCTGGGTGTTGCTCTTGGTCTGGGAGTAGGAGCGGGTGGAGCTGTAAACCGGGGAGAACAGGGGCTGCAGGGGCATCTGGTTGTTGGTGACGGCGATGGTGACTTTGCCGCACTTTTCTGCGATGTACTTGGCGGAGGTCAGGTCGTTGCAACCCATATAGAGGGTCATGTCAAAGGTGTTGAGCTGGTTTTCCCAGTCCTTGCCCGGATATTTTTCTGCCCACTGGCTCAGGCTCTGCACCACAATCTGGCAGGACATATTAAAGCCCCGGACGCTGTTGAACACATCGGAGATGCCTTCCATGTATCCGATGTTGCAGAACTCATCCAGGCAGAAGTTGACCATCACCGGCAGCCGCCCGTTTTTCCCGTGGAGCCGGGCATAGTCGGAGAGGCGCGGAAAGGCCAAGGAGAAGAACAGGGAGCTCAAAAAGCGGTAGGCGCTGTCCTGGGCGGAGATGATGACGAAATAGGCGCAGGGCTTTTTCCCGGGCAGCAGAAGGTCCACATCATGGTTGCGGGTGATCTTGTCCACCAGGGGATTTTGGAAGATCGCCAGTCGGTTGCCCAGTCCAATGGCGATGTTGCCCCACAGGTTTTCCCGGGCCTTGAGGAACAGGCCGTGGTGCCCCTTGGCCGGGTGGTCCGGGGGCAGCTGGGCCAGGATGCTGTTGATCTCATTGATGCTCTTATGGGCCAGAAGCCGGTAGACGTCTCCAAGGCTGCGCTGCTCAATAGGGAGCAGATTGCCCTTTTCGTCCCGCAGGTTGCAGACATAGTGGATGAGCGCCATGAGCAGATTTAACTCCGCGCGGCTCCAGAAGTCATCCGCCTCCTTGGGGCCGGAGGTGTTCTGAATGATGGTGTTGGCCACGGTCTGTACCAGCTGCGTCTCCGTGTCTAGGGAATAGAGGCAGTTCCATCCATCCGAGTGGGCCATGTCCAGAAAATTGATTGCCTTGACGTCAAAGCCCTTTTTCTTGAAATAGTTGGCCATTTTTTCAAAAAGCTCGCCCTTGGGATCGGTTACAAATACGGACTCCGGTGCCGTACCCTTTTCCCGGTCCTTGCCGCCCCGCTGTGCGACCCCCATCAGGAACGGCATGATGAAGCCTCTTGTTTTCCAGCTTCCCGGAGCCCCGATGCACAGCATACTGTTGTTGTCACCCGGTTTCATGCGGTGGGCGACATAGAGTGCGTATTTATCCGGATCATCCGAGTGCTGCTTGTACTTGCCCAGCATCATGCCGCGGACCTCAGATGCCTTTCCAAGCTCCAGGAAAGTGCCCATCTCCTTTTGTGTGAGAAAGCCGCTGGTGCCGTGGGTCCCGTCCGGGAGAATGTCGAAGCCCCTGGGGTCCCGAATATATTTGTATCCTGAAAACCAGATGTAGCCTTTCTTGGTGATCAGGCAGATGAGCAAGACGATGACGGCGGTAACGCCCAACCCAAAGGGAGTCAGCACCACCAGCAGATTGAGGAAGGGATTGAATACCCAGATACTTTCCACAGGCTCTGGAGAGGTCTGAAAGGTGGAGGCTGTTCCCAGGCGGATGGAGTTGAGAAACATTCCATAGAGATACCAGCCAACCAGTCCAACGGGGATATATATGGGCAGCTTGGCCTTATGCCGTTCATACCATCGGCCCCAGCGGTCCGCCAGACGGTCTTCCAATTTTTCCAGCAGCTTTGATAAGCGGGGCATCGACAACATCTCCTTTCGAGGTTAGAAACTGTGTGCGCTTCGGTGTGTGTAGGGTGGCCGACCGTCCAAGCAGCTCCGATACCGCGTTGTCCGTCAGCGCGTAGAACTGGATCAGCTCCCGATAGTGCGGGATCAGAAGAGCCTCGCCCTGTTCCTTCAGGGCTGCCATCGCAACCTGCCGGTGGCCGCGTTCCCGGGCGGTTTGAATGGCGGCGTCGATACGCCGTAAATTCATGTCCGCAGCCAAAACAAACGGCATCCCACCGTACACGGCGTCCCAGTCCGGAGCGTCCGCCGGCGGCGGCTGGTAATAGGACCTGAGCGCCGCCTGTGTCAGCCGTGTTCGGTAGTCCGGCACGGCCATGATTTGAAGCTGCACGGCTCCGACGCTGTCGCAGGAGAGCAGATGCACCGGCAGGCGGAGAGCACGGTAAGCTGCGGCATAGTGGACGAATTTATTGTCCAGCGAGGAATCGCCGTCCATGAGTTCGGCAAGCACATCGGCGTAGCGTTCACCGGCGAAGAGGAAGGCCCTCCTCAGCCCTTTGAAGCGCGCGGCACAGTTATTGAAAACGGTCAGCTCGTCAGCGAGGCAGAGCTTCCCAATGTCGGCGCAGACATAGTGGACGTCAAGGAGCAGCCCGCCCAGATGGGCCAGCGCCGCGACACGGGTGCTTCCCCACGGGTTATGCCCCCGGCCGCGGGCCCCCGCGGTGAGGAACAAAGAAGGGCTGTCGGACAACTCCTCCGGCCCCGTGGTAAAGATATGGATATGCGCGCGGTAAGCCGTCACCGCCAGCGTGGACAGGCGGAGCCTCCGCAGCATTTCCGCAGGCCGGTAAGAGGGCGGCGTGTCGGGCACCGCGATGGAAAGCGTTTCGTTGAGCAGATGGTTCCCTTTTGCCGTCAGAACAAAGGAGCCGCTCCTCTGGTGTATCTTGATCAGCCCCAGGGCTATCAGGTTTTGAATATCCCGTTCAGAAAAGAGACCGTCAATGGTCGCGGGCAGGATATGACGGCTCCACCGGATCAGGCGCAGCAAATCGAAATCGGCCTGACTGAAGATCACATATCACCACCTCGTTCCCGTTCCTGTGGAGCGCCGAAACCGCCCTTGCGCCGCTCCCGGCGCAAGGACGCTTTCGGCGCTTTCCGCGCCTGTTTTTACGGCGCGCCCGA
This sequence comes from bacterium, assembly GCA_037245165.1. Lineage (GTDB taxonomy): Bacteria > Bacillota > Clostridia > Oscillospirales > Oscillospiraceae > Lawsonibacter. The sequence continues at coordinate 11,865 of JAXWVI010000035.1, read as the reverse complement.
TGGCCCGCCGTATATGTAGGGCGCTTTGCGGATTCCGGCAATTTTCCACCGCCCAAAACTCCGTGTTTTCAAGGGCTTGTGGCCGTGGAGGGCTATCGGGCCGGCACTCCTTTCCAGCCGGCTCCAAGGGCCCTTTTTTTATCGCTCACCCGATGGGGTCAAAGGCCGTCGTAGAGGCATCCAAACCCGTGGTCGCCGGAGCGCAGGGAAAAGAAATCCGCTGCGTCCCGCTGCTCCAGCAGCGTAATGTGGCAGGCGGTCTCCTTGCTCATTTTGGACACGAGGGCCACGTTCAGGGTGTACTGGTCGTCGTCCTCGATCACCCGCCCCTTGAGCGCGTTGCTGACAGCCTTCCAGCCCTTGTTGTCCTGATCGAACACATGGCGGCCGCCGATGGAGCTGTGCTCGTCGATCACCAGCAGGGCCCGCTTATAGCGGGGCAGCGGTTTGCCCTGCGCCTCGTAGTGGTCCAGCAGCCGGCGGATGGTATCCGTAAGCCAGTTGGGAGACTGGAATCGGCAGTGGGGCAGGAGGGTGTTCAGGCAGATATGCAGCCAGTCCTCGCAGAGTATTTCCACATGACCCGCGATTTCCATGGCCGGCGCCCGCGCCCGATTCCCGTAGCCTCCCACGCCGGGGCTGTATTGCTCACACAGGCGGCGCAGCTCCAGCGCGGAGCGCTCGAAATGTTCCATTGTCTGTTCCAGCGTCTGCTGGAGCTTTTCCGGCGACATCATTCCACCGTCGGACAGCGCCACAAGGCAGCCGGTCTGGGCAAAAGCGGTCCCGATCAGCTCCTGTATCCGCGCCATATCCTGTTTCAAACCGTTCATTCCCCACGCTCCTTTCCCCGTTCGCGCAGGTCGGTGGGAGAGGTGGTGATCGCTTCATACTCTTTTTGTGTGGCGTGGAAGGCGATGGGGACATGATTGTAGCCGATGCACAGAAGGCCCTCACCGCGGCGGAAGCGGGTGATCTGCCTCACCTCATCTTCCGAGAGGTTGAGTACCCCCTGGATCAGCCGGGCTTCCTGTTCTTCCATTTGCATGATGAGCTTGATGCGGCTGGAGTCCAGGATGCCCTTGCCATATTTGCCGCCCTCCAGCCCAAACAGGTCCTGCATCCCCTGGGTGGAGGTAATGGCGATGCCGCCCAGGCCACGGATCGTCTTGACCATCTCCAGCACAAAGCCGGCCGCCAGCGGATTGGAGCTGGCCCCCACCAGGGACCACAGCTCGTCGGCAATCAGTGCGGAGAGGTCGGCGCCCGCGCCCAGGATCAAGTCATTTGCGATATCCGTCGCCCAGAAGATGCCGGGCAGGATGAGGTCGTCCGGCATACCGGAGGTGTCCAAAACGATGTACTTGTTATTGAGGTCAATGTCGTTGCGCGCCCCCATGGCGGCAGCAGAGCCGGTGACATAGCGGGAGAGCACCACTGCCAGATGCCTGGTGTCCGGATTTTCCGATAGAACTTCATACCAGTCCGCAAAGACGGGCATGGTCTTGAACGCTCCGGTTTCATCGGTGATGGTGGCATTGTCAAAGTCGATGCCGTACCGCCGGTAGCACTCCACCAGGGAGGAATCCAGCAGGCTCTTGTCTTCGTCGCTGAGGTCACGCTTTTGCAGGGAGTACCAGATGATGAGACGGGAGATTTTCTCCGCCAGCACGCTGTCGTCCCGGACGGTCAGACCCCGGAGCCCGGAATAGGAGTCCAGTGAAGTGCGGCGGATCGCCATGAGGTTAGGGCAGTCCCGGGAGGACGGGGACAGGCGCAGGTAAAGCCCGCCCAGCAGCTCGCACAGGGGCCGGAACTCGTGCCCCTTCTTGGGGATGATGAAAATGACTCGCTTGCCCTGCTCCCGCAGCCGTCCGCCCATACATTGCAGGGTAAAGGTCTTTCCGGCACCAGAGGTCCCGCCCAGCCAGAAGTTGCCGTTGGTGTACTTGTAATCATCGTAGGGGTCCAGGAACACCGGGGAGCGGTTATACATGTTGAGGCCTAGGAAGATGCCGTTGCGGTCGCTGAGCTCATAGGAGGCAAAGGGAAAGGCGGCGGCCACCCCGGAGGTCAAAGCGTTACGCCGGGATTTTCGCTCAATGTCCGCGTCCAGAGACAGCAGCGGCAGGGAGCTTAAAAACGCCTGCTCATTTTTGTAGTCGCAGCGCCGGGCGATCATATCCACGGAAACACACAGCTTTTCCACCTCCGTGACCCGCTGCTCCAGCGTCTCCGGATCGTTTGCCGTGACCTCGATGAGCGTGTGCATATAGTAGAAGTCCTCGCCCTGGCGGTTCATCACATCCTTCAGGTAAAGCCCGGAGCTGATGGCGCTGTCCAGCTCTTCGTAGTCCTGACGGGTATCGCCCACATCCCTCATCCGGGAGCGGTTGAGCATGGTGGTCTGTGAGATCTTGGACAGGATCTTATCCTTAGACTGGCGGCGCACCGTAAAGCTCAAATTGACGCCTTCGCCGGCCTCCACCAGCGGGGCCAGCCAGCTGGAGCCCACCGTGGTGGAATAACCGTAGCCCGCCACATAGAGGTAGGCATGAAAAATGCCGTCCACTACGATGTAGTCACGGCTCTTGGTGTCCACCGCTGTGGGGGAGAGAATATCCAGAATAGTAGTGGAGCCAGCCTCCAGTTCCGTGAGGTCCGGCTTTTCCTCGCCAAACAGGAGCCGCTTCAATGCGGGCTGCTTGTGTTCAGCCTCTGCGGGCGACGCTCCTTTTCTCTTCTCCGGCTTTGGCTTCGGCGCTGGTTTTTTCTTGGGTTGCTGCTTCTTTGTCATTTTACCACATCCTATCGCAATACGTTTCCCATAAGAGGCGCGTCAGCCCTCGCTATTCCTCATAGATCCCATGAACGGCGGTCGTCATGTCAAAGACTCCCTCGGGCAGCCGTACACGGCGGCTGGTCTTTTTGTTGATGATCTCATAGAGCAGCTTCAGAATAAAATCATCCGCGTAACGGGGCTCCAGGACCTCCAGCTCGCACACATCCAGGTAGCGGCGGGCGGTGTCCGCCTCCTCGTTGAGCCGCTGCACAATGGCGCTGACGGTGTTGCGCTTGGCCTTCATGCGCGCTTCGTACTGGAATACCAGGAAAAAGCGGTGCCGGATGGCGTCGCTGGCCACGCCCAGGCCGATCTCCTGAATGTTGTCCTCGATCATCTCCCGGCAGGACTCGTTTTCTTCCTTCTCCGCATACTGGCGCATCCGCTCCACATACTCATCCGTATCCGCCGGAAGGGTGCGGGCTATCAGCATCAGGTCATCCGGCGCGATCTTCAGCCAGGCGGCAAATGCGGAAATGATGTTCTGGCGGTCATTGGGTGATTTCAGATAAATGTTGACCGGCAGGACCTCCAGGATCTTGATGAAGCGGTTGTCCTTGGTAACGACCACGCCGCCTATGATATTTTTGATGGGAAGCCACGCCTGGATGCTGTCCCGGTAGGCCCCGCCGCCGGCCGCGTGCTTGACGCCGCCGCCAAAAATGAGTTCTTTCAGATTCACGATTTCGCCTCCCCACGATAAAATAACACTCTCCGACTCCGCCGCCAGCGCCACCAAGAAGCCAGCCACCTTGTCAGGCTGTCATCGCTGATCCCGATCAGCCCGAAGCCGGCCAGAGGCACGACAACGGATAGTGTGATGATGATTTTAGGCGTCAGGGAAAACGGGAGCAGGGCGATACACAGATACAGGGCCGGAAGCGCTAGAAGCACTGCCTCGACCAGATTGCGCAGCTCAAACAGTCCCATCACCCGGCCGGCGTCTGTAAAATTATTGGGAATGTGATAGACTTCATAATTCATGGTCGTTGTCCTCCATCGGAATCAAAAGCTGCCCCTTACTGGCCTGATAGTTCCGCTCCAGGCCGTCAAGGGATGCTCTCCGTGCGGCGATCACGCCGCTCAGGGCCGCCGCCGCAAGCACTTCCTTATGCTCGGTCCTCGGCACGTCGCCTAATTCCATCCGGCTGATCAACTGATTGGACACGCCGCCCCGCTCAGCCAGTTCCGTCAAGGAGACGCCGTATTCCAGCCGCAGCGTGCGCAGTTTTGTTGTGATGCACATTTACTCCACCTCCTGGTATTCTAGGAAGGGCAGTTTTCCCCAACCCTCCCAGCCGCGGCCGTCCACTTCCGTTTTGACCACGCCGTATTGAGTGCCCATGGCCTCAATAGCATAGCCGCCGCCGATATAAACGCCGGCGTGCCCCTCTTTCCAGAGCATGAGGCCCGGAATCTCCGGCAGAGACGCCATACCGCCGTAGTCCTCTCCGGCTGTGCCGCTTTCCTTGACATATTGGTACATTTGATTGGCCCCATAGTCCGGGGCACCGTTCTCCGCGTAGCCGATGGTCATGTCTGTGGTGTCCAGCCAGGCATAGCCTTTCAGCAGGCCGATGCAGTCCGCCGTCCGGCGGCCCAGCCAGTTTTCCCGGATGAAGTCCTCATAGTCACCCACGCCTTCCGGGTATTGCTTCAGCTTGTAGTCAAACAGGGATTGCGTCAGCACGTTCCCATAGGTACCCCAGACGTAGCCCCAGTTATTTTCCCATGCCTGGATGGCATAGGCGGCCAGATCCAGATTGTTTTTGGTGTCAGGGCTGACAAAGCCGGATATGTCGATCTCGTTTCCATAGCTTGTGCCGTGCTCGACGTTCCCGGACCAGGAGCCGTCCCCGCTGTAGTCCGGCTTATAGGACTCGAAATAGTCTGCGTATTCATTGAGCGCGTCGCTTTCAAACAGTGTTTCATAGAGAGCCCCCGCCCAGGTCTCGGCATCCTCGTCAAAGCCCAGCTCCTCCATGATCTGCTCAGGGTCAAGGCGTTCCACTGTGATCTTCAGGGTAGTCTCTGTACCACTGAGAAGGGAGACGGATGTGGACAGCTTGGAAGAGCAAAAGTCAAGCACCTGATCGGCGCTCATGGTGTTCAGGTCTTGCTGATGGGCCGCTGAATTGATGGCGATGAGCCATAGCAGGTCCTCTTCCCGCATGGAGTTATCCACTTCCACCCGGTCAATTTTGACGCCTTGCTGCTCATATTCGGTGATCAGGCTGGTGATCACGGAGTCCACCTGCGTGTTCTCAAAATCCTCCAGGCTCATATAGGCCCCGCCGATGGAGAGGGCCTGCGAGGTCATGTCGATCACGGCCGGGGTATCCGAGGCACCATATCCGAAGAAAATGTTCGGCAGCGCGGTAAAAATGAGCATGGGAATGAGCAGGACGGCGATCAGGATACCGATAACTAGCTTGACCAGAAAGGGCAATGTCTCTTTGACGGCGGCGACGGCGGCACCCTTGAGCCCCGCCGCCAGCGCCGCCCGGATGATGTTGTAGATGGCCCGGGCGGCCCGGGCCAAATCCGCCGCCGTCTGCGCGCCGGAGCGATGATGGTCTTTATTTCCCATGCCCAGACCCCCGTTTCTGTTTTGACGACCTTGCCGCCCCGTTCAGGGTACCACCTGGACTCCCCTTTGGCGCCATGCGTCCCTTTTCAGAGGCGGCGGCGGTAGACACCGGCCGTTTGCCGCCCAAAGAGTCTGCTGAGGTGGGGGTAGACGCCGGCCGCCTGGTCTGTGCGCTGGCTGACTGCCCTGCCTCACGGCCGGCAGCCGGTATTCCTGCCGTGCCGGGGTGCGGCCGGGAAGCCCCGCCGCTGATCGGGGGCGCGGTTGGCGCAGAAGCCTCGCGCGGTTCCTGCCGTGCCGTGCTGGAAGCCTGCGGTCCTTTCTGAGATGGAACGTCCAAGGGACTGTTCCTGCCAGGCTGTGTCTGATGGACGGGCCGCTCAGAAAAACGGCTGGTCCCCATTCCTGCCGTGCCGGGCTGAGAGGCTGCGGGAGGTGTGGAGACCTGCTGGGGGGCAGAAGATGGCTGCGCTTGTCCAGTATGTTCCTCAGTCTTTTCCCTGTGGGTAAAGCGGGTTTCCCCTGAAACAGGCGACCCATGCTGCTGAGTAGGCCCGCCGGGGGCGTGAGCGCCGGGCGGCGCCGACGCGGAGGGAGGTGGTGTACTGGTACGTGTCTGTTGTCCCACAGAGACATGGTTTTGTTCAGAGGTCTGCACACTGCTGGAAGTATCCCCTCCATGTGCCGTCTGCGCCACCGTATGCGTAAAGCGGGATGTGGAGCCGGGCGCAGTTCCTGCCGTGCCGGGCTGTCCGCCAGTTGGTTTCCCAGAGGCGTCCCGTGGGTGGGAGCGGTATTCCTGCCGTGCCGTGGCCTGAGCCGGGGCACCAGGCTGTACTGTCCCAGGCGTCCGACCCGAAGCCATATCCGGCCGTCCGGGCACTGTCCCCGGAGTTCCGTCGGGCCGTCCAGCCACCGGAGCACCTGCCATGGGAGACGAACCGGCCTTAACATGACTGGGAGCGCGGCGCGTACCAGGGGGAACGGCGCTCTTCCTGCTCTGCCGGGCTGCATCTCCACCCTGATTGACCTGGCTGGATACACTGCCGACACCGGCGCTCTGCTCTCTTGCCGCGGCCTGCTGTGGGGCCGCCTGCGCCGCACCGCCTTGCTGCGTGGTATTCTGCTGGGCAGCGCCCTGCTGGAAGCTGTTCTCCTGAGAGGCGGTCTGCTGGCTGCTCTGATGGGAATAGCCTGCGGCGCTGACGCCAGGGCCGTTCCTGCCGCCCGCAGGCCCGCCGCTTCGCGGCCCACCTCCGCTGCCGCCGGGCGGCGTGTTGGGGGAGGCGCCCCTGCCGCTGCTGCCAGCGGACTTCCCGACCGCCTTTGTGACCTGGGAGGTCATGCCGCGTATCACCATATAAGTGAGCGCACCGGGGAAACGGACGCCCAGATTGTCTCCGGTGATGGCTGGGTTGAGGCCAATGCGGGTCACGATGGCGTCCGATTTTTTCGCCACCTTTACAATGGTCATAATCAAAACCATCCAGGGAAGCACGTCGAGGCCGCTGGGGATGGTGGAGAGAACAGACAGGAGCATTTTGAAAAATACCACGTTGAGCGCCATCAGGACGCACATGGAGCCGAACATCCGGCACCAGCCGGTGAAAATTTCCGAGGTGTTTCGGCTTCCGCCCATGGCAAAAGCCAGCGGAGCCGTAATGGTCAGCATGGCGAGGATCACATAGCGCTCCGCGATTTCTAAAATCAGGCGGAACACCTTAAACATGATAATCAGCCCGCAGATGATGACCAATAGCCAGGCCGCCGTGAGACTGCCGAAGATGCTCTCATCCACCAGGGTCACATTGACCGCATCCGGGATTTCCAGCGCGGACATGATCCGGGAGGTAATATCAAGGCCAGTCCGACAAATCTGCGGACTGGCCAAAAGGAGAAACGCAAATATGAATGTGCGGGTAAAAAGCAGTTTGGGATCTTCCCCCTCAAAGCCCAGGCCGGAAAGCATACTTTTCACGGCCTGGAACACCAGGTTTCCGATGAGCAGGGCCCAACCCGCCGCAAGCAATACTTGCATCAGGTCATTTATGATGGGCACATGGGTTTCCAGATAGGCAAAGTCCAGGCTCATAATATCCAGAAGCGCCGAAGAGAAATACTCCCAGCACTCCAGCACAAGCCCATAGGCCCACTCCATGAAGCCCTGAAAAATCAGCTCAAGCAATCTGTTTTCCTCCCCTCTGCCGGAGCCGGCTTGTATTCAGCGGGAGGAGCAGCGCCGTCTCGCACTCCCACATGGCTGTTCCATCACCCCCTATTCCTGCGGATGAATGAACTGTGCGTCTGAACTGTCGGCTTTACGCATTACCAGGCAATGGCCGAAAGGCACTCATTCGGACGCGCCGGTTTCCTTGTCCATCTGGCGCATGAGCCATTCCCGCCTTGATACGTTTCCCTGCCAATGGTCCTCCAAGTCTCCCATGCGCCGGCATTTCCGGCAGGGGGTGTTGGGCGCCCCCTTCTCTGAGGCGTACTGACAGCCGGCACAGCTCATGTTCTGGTAGTCTAAATTCTCATTGGCCACGATGTCGTAGACCAATCTGGTAGCGGCGATGTTCTCTTTGGTCGGATAGGACCCCATGTCGTCATCAAAAAGTATATGGCACATTCCCACGGTAAGAAGTTCCCATTCCCACCACTCCCAAAAATCATGCTCAGACAGAAAGATAAACTGAGACGGGCCGAATACTGCTTCGATTGTGCCAAAGTACGCAAGGCCCCGATTCGAGGCGTCTATATCCACCGCACACCGTTCGCCATTTTCCCGCTCAACAATGATTTGGGCGCCGGCTTCGGGAATCTGTACTACCGAGCAGTGTTCCAGCACAATGTCCGCAGCGTCGGTGTCCGGCGCGTCCTCCGGCGCTATGAACAGTCGTTGCCCGATCTGTACTTTGCTTTTCTGATAGGCAAATGCGTTTTCACGCCTCGCACTTAAATTAGCTTGCAATCTGAAAACCTCCTGTTACTTGCGGCTTTTTCGTTTTCCAGCGGGTATCTGATGTACCGTGCCGTTCAAGGCGTCAGGGTTGCCAAGCCGGAAAAGAACGGGGAGACATAGGCGATGAAGGCTCCGATCCCGTTGATAATGGCCCATGCGATCCAGATACGCTTGAGCCAGTCCCACGCCTGATCGACCTTGTGCTGATTGTTGGACAGCTTGGCGCCAATGACGGCCACCGCCGACATCAGGCCGGCCAACACTGTGCTGATCCCGGCAATGTGGGTATACACATCCACAATGATCTTGTTTGCCACCGTCCACATATCGTCCGCAGCAAAGGCGGGCATTGTCACCAGGGACAGCATCAATAAAAGCATCAGGCTTGATACATAGACCCGGTATAATTTCTTCATGGAATCCTCCTCCTCGGAACACTGAAGCGGAGCAACACGCCTTTTGCAGACATACCGCCCCGCTTCTTAAAAATTGAGTTGAATCCGGCCTCGCTGTTCAACACCCAGACGGATCAGATTCTTTACCGTACACTACAATTTGAACCCAATCCGCACACCCGGCAAAAGCCTTCAGTAATGCGGGGCAAAAGGCACCGCATTCTCCGGAAAGAATCATGCCGGCCGCTTTTCTGTGGGGAACAGGCGGCTTGTAGCTACGGGGCGCGACCAGTGCATCGTAGCAGTCAGCCAGGGCGATGACCTGGACGTACCGGGGAATTTCGTCTCCCCGCAGCCCATCCGGATATCCGCTGCCATCCCACCGCTCATGGTGATAGCGGCAGATTTCGCAGGCAAACCGATGTGTTGTGGTTCCGCGTAGCTCGGGGATCGTCAGGTCTATGAGAAATTCTCCCCACTCGGTATGGCTTTTGACTTGCTCCTGTTCCGCTTTCGACAATGGCCCCGTTTTATAGAGAAGTGTGGGGCGAAGCATGGATTTCCCAATGTCGTGGTAGACGGATAGCGTCGCCGCCAGATTGATCTCGTCTTTACTCATATCATTGAGCAGCCCCTGCTCCCCAAAACACTTCAACAGATAATGGGCAAGGGATTGGAAGTGCGGTGTGTGGTCTGCGTCAACAATGGGAACTCCAGCCAAAAGGCGAAGAAAGGGCACATACTGACTCTGATAAATCATCATAAAATGCTCCTTAGTATAGAACGCGGCTTGCTTAGCATCAAATCGCGTGTTATAATGAAAAAAATTACACTTGTAGGTGAGAGAATTGGTGTTCGTCTGTGATCGCTGCCATTACTTGTTCAGCGGGAACGTGCAGCCAGAGCAATGTCCGGACTGTGGGAAATGTGATGTGCGCCCAGCGGACAAGGCCGAAATTGCGGAATTTGAAAGAAATCTGGTGGAAGCCCAAAGATTTCCGCTTTAAGATAATATTGAGAGGGGGCGGTCCCATCGGGGCCGCCCCTTGTCGGATTTAATAGCCGGTCTTGGGGAGTTCAGGGGTATTCCATAGTCTTTGGATGATCGTCACCCAGCTGGCTTGCGCGGTTTGCCAAGTCCCCTGGTACTTGCCGCCGGCATCCGCCCGATTGACCAGCTGATACCCGTTTGCCGCCGTTCCGCTGACATTGACGGTCAGCGTGGGGCCTGCGACCGACTGGAAGCCAACCGGCACCTTACCGAAGTCAAAATAGATGTCCGTGACAACCTCTCCGGCCTGCTTGGGGATCGCGCTGAGCGCAAAGGAATAGTTGTTGCTGGTGAGCAGGTTGGACGCCAGCACCTGATAGCTGGTCTGGTAATTCGTCTTGTAGAGGATGCGGTAGTTGAGCCGGGCGCTGTAGGTGCCTGTGGTCAGTACGGTGGCCGTTGCGGCGTCAGTGGGGATGCGGTCATGCCAGAAGAAACTTTCCAAAGCAACATTGCTGGTATTGGCGACGGTAAAATCATAGCGCATGGAGTTCCCGGCCAGGACGGAGGCGTTTCCCCGTTTGGTAATGGTCACGCCCAGGTTGGAGGGTTTATCGTAAGCGCTGAGCTTGATGATCTGGCTGGAGTATTCCAGCGTTACATCGTGGACAGTGGAATCCACCTGCCAATAGGCTGGCGCTGTGACCTCCTTGACCTTGTAGCGCGTTAAGGGGAGCGGCTTGGAGGCCGCGACGCCCCGGGCGTCGGTCGTGATATAGTCCACCACTTTCCCGGTGCGGGCGTTGCTGATCTCATAGACTGCCCCCTGGAGCGGGGAGCCGGCCGGAGTGCCGGTCACCTCGTTATACTCGGCGGCATACTTGTAAATCTGAATCTGGCCGGTGATGGGGGTGTTCTCCCACTCAATCTCAGCCGTTTTTCCGGGCCGGACATAGATGGTCTTGTACTCCTTGTCCAGTTCGTACCCCTCCGCAGCCTCCAGCTCCCGCAGGTAGAATCGGCCGCTGGTGTTGGCCCCATCCGGGAGGTCGTCGGCGGTGATGTAGATATAGCCGTCGTCATCGGTGACGAACTCGCCCACGGGGTTTTTGTCCTCATCATAGAGGAGGAACGTCACGCCGTAGATGCCGTCGCCGGTCACGCTGTCTACCTTATGAAGGAGAATACCGGAGTTTTTCTGGTTGGTGATCTTGAGTGTCGTTACCACCCCGTCCTCGACCTCGAAGTAGTGCGGGGTGTCGTCCAGCCGGTAGTCCGGGTTCGCCTCGATCTCCACTGCGTAGTAGGCCCCGTCCTCCAGTGCAAGGTAGGCCCGCCCGTTGCGGTCAGTGGTGATAGTGTCCACCAATTCATCGTCCACCCGCCGGATCTCAAAGGTCGTGTTGGGGATTCGCGTAGAGGTCCGGTTTTTGTCCACCTTGATGATCTCCACGCCGCCGATGGGGTCATTATAGACGGTGATCGTCTGCGTGTCCTCTGGGTTGACCGTTACGGTCTGAGTCTGCGTTGCCGGGTCGATGGTATAGCCATCTATGGTCTTGGTTTCCTTGACCACGATGGTCCCCGTGACGCCGGAAATGCGGATCTCGCCGTTGGAGTCCGTGGTGTAGAGGCCCTTGCTGGAGAGGTGCCCGTTGGCGTCGTCCACATAGCCGCCCTCAGCGTAGGTCAGTTCAAACTCCACCCCGGCCAGGGGTTCCTTTGTCACGGAGTCCAGCTTGCGGATGACCAGCGTTCCCTGCTTGCTGTTGTAGAAGCGGAGCGTCTGGACCTGGCCCTCCTTGATGAGAATGGACTTGGGGGCGCCGTCCAGCACATAGCCCTCCAGCGTCTTGGTTTCCCGCGCGGTGATGGTGGTGCCGGGCTCCAGGCCCTCAATCACGATGCGGCCGTTTTCGTCGGTGATATACTCTCCGTTGCTCTGGCCTACCACGGCGCCCGAGCTGTCTGTCACCAGGAAGGTAACGCCCTCCAGGGGAGTCGTGGTGCCTTCGATGTACTTCTCGATCACGAGGGTAGTGCTGGGGGTGTTGTAGAACGTAAGCGTCTGCGTGTCGTTGGGAT
>JAXWVI010000034.1:0-2908 GCA_037245165.1 bacterium | reverse complement strand
CGGGATCAGGCGTCGGATTCGGATTCGGGTCTGGATTGGGATCAGGCGTCGGATTTGGATTCGGGTCTGGTTCGGGATCAGGCGTCGGATTCGGATTCGGGTCTGGATTGGGATCAGGCGTCGGATTTGGATTCGGGTCTGGATCCGGTGTCGGATTGGGCGTACTACCAATAAGTTTGATATCTGTTACCTTCCACAAATCAACATTATCTTTGCTTTTTTCATTTGTTAATGTCGGTGTGTAATTATAAGCGCCTGCATCAAAAGGATTGATTGTGAAGTTGAGCTTGTAACCACCATTGTTTTCAGAAGAGTCTTTGATGATGATGAAAGGATTGATTTTAGTATCATTAGTTAACATGAAATCTGCTTGCATAGGCAGCAACTCTACAATATGTTTAGCACCTTCAGTAATATTTTTTCTAATGCTAAAAATATCTGACGTAATCGAACCTTTCATGTTCTCATCTTGCATTATACCAATTCTAATAATGCCATCTGTTCCAGACAACTGCACAACATTGAATTCTTTCCCCAATTTTGTTCTATATATTTCTAAACCACTTTTACTATTCAATGTAGATAAAGCGATAATAGCTTTTGAAGATAAATCTATATTCCCTATTCTGTAATATTTCCTATTATACTCATTTTTACCATCTACATTATCACTTAATTCTAAAATAGCTCCATTAGACATTTTTAAATCTATGCCATCACCACCACCAATATGTGTGGTGATAAATGAATCACTATTGCTTAGATTTATTTTTGTTGTTTTGAAATTTTCATCATCCCAAGAACCATTATCACAAATTTCTCCTACAATCTTCACTATACCTTTTCCAGAAGAATTTATATTTAGTTCCCCATAACAATGTCCATCACCATAATTTTTATCTATCGCATTCTTTTGGATATTGTTATTTTTTATATAACAATCGTCAGTAATATTGAGTGATGCATCTTGATTAGCAGATATGAAATCAATCCCATTATTTTTTATGTCTAAATTTTTGATTACCGTTTTTGCATTTCCAGAATACGGAATTTTTATAGCCGCTTTTTCTTCATTTACGTTATTAACAATCAAATTGCCAATTGTACTTTCACCACCACTTAAAGTCATTATTCCATCTACATATATGTTATTGTAATCAACATTACCATCTCCTTGATAAAAATCACCACTTATATCCAACTCATTTCCATGCAATTCACCAGAATTACTCAAATATGATAAGTAAGCTATATCGGGTAAAACTAATTTCCCTCTATTTACAAGATGCACATCTTTAACTCGATTTTTTATTTCCATAAATCCGCGGTTTTCCACTTCGAGTGCCGAATCAATAGAGCCAATTATCATATTTCCAGAATAATTTACAATTCCATCAAGACGTTTATCGCTGTTAGTCATTCTAATAGCACCATCAACTATAATCGTGCCACCATTATTAAATATTCCTTGTACAAATTTTTCTGGAGTATTTCTATAATTGTAAATATCATTATAACTATAATAATATCGCTCAGCATCATTGTTGCTTAGCTCTATATTCACATCACCACTAACATAAATTTTTGCAGTACCTTGCTCATTTCTATTTAATATTCCGCTATAATAACGATATTTATTATCTTCATTATAATTATCTTTTAATGTTAAATTGCCATATATTATCATATCTCCACTATTATCAACACCCATAATTGCATCGCTACCAGATATTATACTAACGTCATTATGAGTTTTTAAATTGCCAGAGTTAAGTATACCTACGCCAATCCGTGAAGCACTTAACGAAATATCTAGATTTCCATTCAAGTCTGCTTGCTTAATATTATGTATAGCTACTGTTTTCCTGCTGTAAGAATCAAGCATATCTATACTAAGATCTTGCTGTGCGGAAAAATTACCCTTTTCTGTACTTATACCTGCAAACTCATCAAGAAACAATCCCTTAGAATTATGTTCAGCCGTCAATTTAACTTTACCACTATTAATGAACTGAACATTTCCAGATATTGCTGACTTATATGCATTCAATGATTTTATCTGAAAAGCTTCACCTTTAGATTGTTCAACATCGACAACATGAATGGTATTATATCTATTGGTTGTGGCCTCAATCCCTTTATTGATTGTATCGTCTGTAGTATAGTAACTTTTTACCATAGCTGTCATATATGGATTGTCATAATTAACGTCATTAGTATACCCTGAAAAGAACCATTTAGATTGACCGTTCTCATAATTAGACTTTGTAATAATAGGTGTCCACTTACTTATTCCCTCATCCATAAGTATTCCAGAAAATATGACATTAGATGGTGCTTGAACAACTAATAAAGGATTATCTACATTGCTTACATTAAATAATTTTTTATCATAAATCTTTAAATTTTGTAAAACATCACCTTCTGCATTCCGAACTATAATCATATCACCAATGTTATTTTTTAAATCAGTATTCAAAGAAAATATACCATTATAACCATTTAGATTATTTATAGTTAATTTAGTGAAATATCTATCCTTACTTAAATCAAATTCACCAGAATTATTAAGTGTCAGATTATTAATCGTATCATTGCTCTTAAAGCTATTCCCTGCATAATAGCATGTGCCTTGCTGCAAAATAAATTTAGCTTCATTGGCAAGGCTAAGGTTAATTTTGCCCAACTCATCTTGATACAATGCACCCTTAATAACAGAATCAGAACGCATCAAATTAACATTAATTGTCGAGCCTTCACCTGTAATACTATTTTTGCCAATAGCTAACAAGCCACCATTGATATCAACTTTGTTGGTGTTCGGTAAAGCAGAATTATAAAAATCAGCATTACTTCTGATATGTACCCCCAATACTGGACACCCAGTATTGGGGGTATTTTAATGAAA
>JAXWVI010000033.1:0-78796 GCA_037245165.1 bacterium | reverse complement strand
TGAAATGCTGGATTATCTGACGCTGCTCCCCAAGCACAGGGAAAACCTGTTGGAGCGGGGGCTGTCTGAAGCGCGTATTGAGCAGAATCAATACCGCAGTATGCCGGAGACGGACCGGGGACGGCGGTTACTTGCCTCCCTGCTCCGCGCCGGCGGCCATGACCTGCTGGGTCTGCCGGGTTTCCGCACCTATTACGGTGAGTGGACCCTGAGCGGCCCCAACGGATTTCTCATCCCAGTCCGGGACAAGAATGGGCTGATTCAGGGCTTGAAAATCCGCCTGGATCAAGAGGAGCAACCCGAGCGGAAATACCGCTGGCTTTCCAGCCGCAATATGCCAGGCGGCACCCGAAGCTATTCCTGGGTGCATATCACCGGGGACACCAGCAGCAAGCGGGCCTTTCTGACGGAAGGGCCGCTGAAAGGGGATGTGGCCAGTTTTCTGGCGGGCGACGCCCTCTTCGTCTGTATCGGCGGCGTCAACGCCCTGGGCGGCCTGACGGCAGCCCTGCGGTCCCTTGACGTGCGGGAGGTGGTGGAGGCCATGGACATGGACCAGAACACCAACCAGCAGGTGCGCAGCGCCATTCAGACCATGCGCCGGGAGGTACAGAAGCTCCCCGGCATACGCTATTCCAAATATACATGGAACCCAGCCTATAAGGGAGTGGACGATTACTTCCTCAGCCGGGCAGCCACCATGTAATAACGAGGAATGATAGAGCTTGGCCCTGCTGTCCTACAGCTATTGTGTCACGGGCATCTCAAAGCCTGCTGACTTCTCTGAGTGAACTAAGCAAATGCACTTAAAATTGTCTGCAAATCTTATTATACGAGAGGAGAATATCGTATGAAACGCGGAATTAGCATTAACCGTGACTATGACTACCAAGGCATCCCGTGCGTTGTCATCAAAAAGAAACGCGGGAAATTGGCGCTCCCTGAGATCACCGATACTCTGCATTATGGAGACCGGCAGTGCTGGGTCGGCCGCTATGTCATCCTCCTCGACTGTACGGAGGTGACGATGGGCGGCAACGGTTGCCTGGATATGATGGACGAAGATCCCGGAGATGCTGTAGTGCTTTACCAATTGGAGGAGGGTGAGCCCTGTCCGGTATGTAACGCCTCATTGCCGCCGTTCCAATACTGCCCCACATGCGGCAGCGCGTGGGCGGAGAACGGAACGAATATTGAAACCCTCTTAGCTGCCATGCAGCAGGAGGCAAGCCGGAGCATCAAAAATCCGGGCGCTTCAGAGGCATCACGCTTGGCGTGGTACTGGTCACACATCGGCTCTATTGACCTCGCCCGGCAGTTGGACCTCATTTCAGAAAAGCGCCGGCAGGAACTCTATGAAGAGATGCGGCCGCTCAAGCCGGCCATAACAGTTCCTGTGGATACAGAAGGGGTAAACAGGAATGAATAAGTCCAACGAGATCATCCAGATCACCAGTTCCGTGCTGGAGCGGTATCGCAGTTCTATCCCTCGAAAGGCATTTGCCGAGGCGATGGAGCGCGTCATTGAGTTAGTGCTGGGGCCGGGAGAATGTCCGGCAAAATCAGACTGCCCCGGGCTTGTTATGCTCCGGGCACCGAACATGGATGCGGAGCATATAGCACAGTTGATCTGCGGCGCCTGTCCACCGTTCCCGCTCGAACTTGGCGACTTTTCCTGCTGTGAACAAGATTGCCAGTCGTGCTGGAAAGCATGGCTGGCAACCGGCAGGCCGCCGCAGGCGGAAGCGACGGCATCCGAGTGAAGCCTGTTCCGCTTCAACTGTGGGCCAGTACGGAATTACGGCCGGGGGATTTGAGGCTCAACAATCATGATGCGGTAATACATAGGCGGGTGACCTACCCGTATCACAGAACCGAACGGCCTAAAATGATTATACGAGGTGAATATAAAATGAAGTCAAGAACGCTTGTAAAAATCAAAGCGGAAGATCAATACCTGTTATTCCGCACGATCTCCCAGGCAAAAAAGTCGCCAACCGCATTTTACATCCCGCGCAACAGCCTGGAAAAACTGGATGGCTTGTACGACCCGGTGGTAGTGGTCAGTAATTTTCCTGATTTTGCTGAATTTCGGCGGAATGTAGCCCGTGGAGAGCTCCAGGTCCGCTTCAGCTGGATGAACTGTACCAACGACCACCTGACTGGCTGGACGGAGGCGGTGACGATTCCCTATGAGGCGTTCGTCCGCTTCCTGCACAACGCCGCGGAAGGTGAACAGTGGAGCGTGCTATCCTCAGAAGAAAACCTGTCCCCCAGGCTGATTTTCTGCGGGGGGCAGACCATTCGGGAGGTGGCGGCAAACAAACTGGTGCGCCGTAAGCTGGCCCGATTTCTGCGGGACCATTTTCAATGGAAAAGCGGCGGAACGATCCATTTTTACAGCGACTATGTGCCGTACAGCTTTTTCTTCCGGGAGATCCTGAGTGGGCAGCCCGGAATCTGTGGAGGTCTGATCCTCCACGGCCAGGAGGACCTGAAAACAGCCCATTACTCCATTCACACATAAGGCGGGAACGGGAGTATGAAAAAATGTGACAGCTGTGCAAACAGAGGCACAGGCTGGTGCCGGGGCTGTGAGCATAACTTCCCCGGGCTTGAGCAGTTCGACTTCTATCAGGAGATCGCCCGGAGCAAAACGGACCCGGAGGCCGATTCCCACAAACCGGAGTATTCAGGAGCTATAAAAGTATAGGAGGAGCTTATGGAACAGGTATTTGATATGCAGGATTTCATTGTGGCCACGCAGGCTGACGAAGGGCACGTGCTGGGGAAGTTCCTTTATTTCTCCCTGGCTAACCTTCTGGTGGAAAAAGACGCCCTCACCAAGCTGTGTGAAGATATGGGCATCCCGTACTCAGGCGGGGTGCGCCTGTCCGTGGCCGACGCATTCCGCAGCGCCACCGGGGACATCCGGGAGCGCATCCCGGTCACGGCCGATGGGCAGACCAATATCTATCTGGCCTACTGCCGGGACAACAAGCGCACGGCCAATGTTCTCTCCCGTGAACTGGTGAAGGAGACACTGAATCAGCAGACCAACCACTATGAAAAACTGGCGAATATCAGTTATGACAAATCTGACGGCGTGTTCCGCTGCGATAACCTGGTGCCGGACGATGCGGTGGATGTGCGCGGGTGCTGCCGCCGGGCGGAGGAGTTGTTTGAACTCTACCAGCGGTGCGCCAACCGCAGGCAGGTGGAAACCATCTGTGCAAATTATCTGCGCTCTTTGGAGTCCACCAAAGTCAGCATCGCGGGCCATATGTACTTTGTGCCCCGCACTCATATGGAAAAGGTAGATATTTTTGAGGACTTTCTGGCGCTTCTCAGCGGGCTGAACCGAAATGGTACGCCGCTGACCGTCAACAGCCTCTATGTCATTGACGACGCCAAGCAGCGGGATAAGATGGCACAGGAATTTTATATCGCTGTAAAGAAGGAGATCCTGGAGTATCAGGACAAGTGCGATTACTTCATTAAGAGCGGAAGCAACAGCCCCGCGGTGATGGACCGGTGGGTACTGAAGGTGCAGGCTCTGGAGGAGCGCAAGCGGCACTATGAAGCGGTGCTGCGCCAGGAGCTGAACGGGCTGGACGACGAGTTCTCCACGCTGAAGTTCTTGGCACAGGAGCTTCAGCTCCGTGCCAATAGTCTCCGGGCACAAAAAAAGACGCAGAAAGGAAAAAAGGACCCTATGCAGCAGACGATAGATCTCGCCGCATAATGGTCCCGGTTTCGTGCGGGGAGGGCAATCGCCCTCCCCGCTTTTTTTCGTTCAGCAACTCTTATTTGAAGCAACGGAAAGAACATATCGACATCTGCGCCATATTACTTTGATACAGGAGATTTCCTGTATTTTTCAATTCATTGTGTTTGACTATGGCAATGATGACTTATATAATCGCCAACGATTTCTGTCAGAATTTCGGAACGGTTAATTTGACCAGCTATGGCTCGGGCTCCATTGTGGTTTGTGATGTAGGTTGGGTCCCCAGACAGCAAAAAACCAACAATTTGACTGATTGGCGCATAGCCACGCTCTTGAAGCGCCGCATATATAAAATTTAACCGTTCGATGTCTGTCATATTACCCGTCTACTCTCTTTCGTATCCCTATCTCCTGCTAAAGTGATATGGCTTCCGTGTTCTCCTTCTGTTTCACTGTTACTCTTTCGCTTCCAGCTTCTTCTATGTGTGGACCGGCAGCCCATTGACTGTCACACTGTCTGCCGGAAACAGCAGGTATTGACGCCCATCAATGACCCGCATCTCCAGCAAATAACTATGCTCCGGGTCAAGAGACAGCTTGGCGTCTGCTGTTTCCACCTCAAATTTTCCGCTCTCGATGAGATTCACTGGGTTGAGTACGACGTTGGCGCCCAGCCGTTCTCCACACCGTTCCAGGAACGCGGACACCCGTTCCTCCGGTACGGAGCAGTCCCGCAGGATATTCCCAATATCGCCGGCGGTGAGGGCCAGCGGCTCCGGGTCCTTGGTTTCCTTGTGCTGAACAATCTGATCCCGCAGACGCTCATAAACTGCCTGTACTACTTCTATGCTGCAGGCATCCTCCAACGCACCAGTCAGCGCCCCCTCAAACGCCTCCCGCTGTTCCGCCGCGGACAGCGGTGGCTCTGTACGGAATACCGCATTGATGAATTCCTGATGGAGCTGGTCCGCTTTTTTAGAATAGAGCAGAGCATTATAGATGTTCGCCGCCCGGTCGTCGAAGGCCGGAAAGAGAAATCCCAACTCTGGCGGAGCTACGATCTGATTTGCCGCGCAGCTATGGAATTCATTTTCGCCGGAGAAAAAGCCCAGTTCCAACTTACCATCCTTGACTGGGCAGACACAGCAGATGATATAGGAAAAGACGGTGTCCGATGCGTCATCCTGTAGTTCGCCGTCCCGGCCCTTATAGGGGACATCGTATGCGTCATGGGCCAGAAGGATCAGGTAATTGCTGCCGTCCATATCCAGAGAGGCGATAACTTTATCATAGAACGACTGACGGAGGGCCCCATCCTTCAGTTGGGAATCCCGCAGTCCCATCAGAAAGCGGTGTTCGTCGCTGTCCATGACCTGCTGAGTCGAGAATACAATGTCTACAAGATTCCGGCCAAGCGTCCCGGAAAGGGCTTTTCTCAAGAGGCCCAGGTATTTCTCGGCCTCCTCCTGCGGCATCATGCCCATAGGCTCATCCAGATAGGAGATGATCTCCCGGCTTCCATTGACGTAGCAGCCATAAATATGGCTGATGGCGCTCTTTTCCGGGCGAAACCGGCGGCGCAGTTCGCTGAGTTCTTTCTGATTCATGGTCCTTGCCTCGCTCGTACAAAATTTGGTGCGGATCAGACCGCTCTGGTTGTTATCATATCATAGGTTTTCCGGCTTGTCACGGCATCGGCGCTACAGTATGGGCGGCGCATTTGGCCGCCAGATCGTCAGCGGACACTATAGGCCGCCTCCCCATCCAGGCTACCAACCGCAGCACTTCTTAATACCCGTAGCGGTACAGGACGTTCCGACCGCTCTTGGCGCTTTGACTGCTGTGGAATATGCTTGAGAAGGAGAAGTACCATTCTATGTAACGTTGGACAAACCATATATGCACCCTGGCATGAGCTGTCTGGAATATGGGATTGTCATTTTTTGCATTTCTATTTGGCCTTAGTCGCATCATGCGTTATGATAAAAGAAGATGGAATATACAGGAAATGAGGGATGCCCCATGAAGCTGGTTTCCTGGAATGTAAACGGACTGGCCGCCTGTAAGCGCAAAGGATTTTTGAAATCCATCGCCCGTCTCCGGGCGGACATCGTATGCTGCCAAGAGGTACGAACGAACTGCCCGCTGAATACCCCGGAGTACCTTCAATACTGGAATCTGGCGGAGCAAAGCGGCTATTCCGGGACATTGATCCTGGCTAAAAAGGAACCGCGCTCCGTTCAGTATGGGTTTGGGATTGACCAGCTCGACTGTGAAGGAAGGCTGATCGCACTGGAATATGACTCCTTTTGCATCGTCAACGTGTATGTTCCTAACTCCCAGAGCTCGGACGAGCGGCTGGATTACCGGATTGCATGGGATCAGGCGCTGCTGGATTTTCTGGACAGACTGAACAAGCCGGCCATCCTCTGCGGGGACTTTAATGTGGCGCGGAGCTATCTCGATGTGTACCCCGAAAACCTCCGCAACGAAGAAAATCCGCCCGGCTTTCTTTCCGATGAACGGGAGGGAATGGAACGGCTGTTGACTCGCGGCTATGTAGATGTGTTCCGGGCGCTCCATCCGGAAAAAACCGGCGCCTATACCTGGTGGTCCAACCGATTGAACAAACGCCTGGAAAACCGGGGCTGGCGGCTGGATTATTTCCTGGTGTCCGACGCCCTGCTTCCCTCTGTCCGAAGCATGGAGCATCACACCGACATTCTGGGGTCCGATCACTGCCCAATTTCCCTGACCCTGCAAGCCGCGCCTCCGCGAAAGGAATTGTCTGATGAGGATATGGCGGTCATGTGGCGCGCTATTGACTGGGGCAAGATGGAGAATCAGCTCCTGCGCGTTCAGCAGCGGCTGGCCCGCGCCGCATATAGCGGGGACGGTGAGGCCGTGACCGCGCTCCAAAAGCAGCTCGTCCGCTCACTTCCGGCCAAGGTCTTGGCGGTGCGCCATGTAGTGCAGATCAACTCCGAGGCAGGGGTGGACGGCGTGCGCTGGCAGACTGACGCGGAGAAAATGCGCGCGGCCCTGTCGCTGACCTCCCGTGGGTACCATGCCAAGCCCTACCGCCGGATTATCGTATCGGAGCGCGGGAAGGAGCGCCGCATCCACGTCCCGGCCGCCTATGACAAAGCGATGCAGGCGTTGTATTCCTACTCCCTGGACCCGGTGGCCGAATCCACCGCAGATAGGAAATCATTCGCTTTTCGCAAGGGGCGCTCCATGTTTGACGCGCACGCCTATATCTGCGCCGCATTTGAAGGAGACAATGCGCCTGATTGGGTGGTCCGCGCCGATGTAAAAGCCTGCTATGATACCATCAGCCACAAATGGCTTTTAGAGCATATTCCTATGGACACCAAGGTGTTGCGGGAGTTTCTGCGGGCGGGAGCTGTGTTTGCCGGGGAATTGTTTCCCTCCGAACAAGGCATTTCCATGGGGGCCACGCTCTCCCCAATCTTGGGCAACATGACGTTGGATGGGCTTCAACGATACCTCTATGAGCACCTTTACCCAGACGGAAAGATTGATTACAAAAATGGGAATTTGATCCGCTACGCCGATGACCTGATCGTATCCGTGCGGAGTCTGGCGGATGGGATCGCCGCGCTGGATCTGCTGACCGATTTTCTGGCGGAACGCGGGCTGAAACTGAATATGGATAAAACCGGGGTATTTCATCTTGCGGTCGGGTTTGACTTCCTCTCCCGTCATTACGAGCGGAAAGATGGGGTCTTGATGGTCCGCCCCTCACAGAAGGCGGTCAACGATTTTGAGCAAAGGCTGTCTGAATTTATCTTGAATTTCCATGGCTCACAGAAGACTCTGATCCAACGTCTCAACCGCAGGCTGTCCGGCTGGGGCAACTATCACCGAATCACAGACGCCTACGACGCCTTCCGGCGGATCGACACAGTAGTGCAGAGCCTGCTGGTCAAAAAGATGCGGCAGCTCCATCCAAAGCGGCAGTGGGAGCATATCCGCAAGCGGTACTGGTTTCGTACAAACCAGGGCGAGCATATCTTTGCCGTTCAGAATAAAAAGAGCATCCAAGTTCTCCGACTGACCGCTTTGAACTTTACAGAACACAAGGCCATCCGCACCGGTTTCCACCCCTATCTGGACCAGGAGTATGGTCTGTGGCTGCGGTGCCAGCGGGACGATCAAAAGGTCAGCGGGCCTCAGCGGCGCTCTGTTTGGATGCGGCAGGCCGGGCGGTGCTATTACTGCGGACGGCCCATGCTCCCGGACCAAGAGGTTGAATTAGTGGAAATCGCCCCGGGAAAGGGGCGCAGACTACAGAACATGGCGTACATCCATAAACGATGCGGCTATGACGTTGTGAAGGTTCAGGGGGAGGAGAACGGCATAGATGTGCTCACGCTTTTGGAGGGAGCAACGGAATTCCCTCAGATAGAGGACCCCTATTATCCGCTGCGGGAGTTTTTCCGGCTGTGTAGCCGCTCACCGGTCACGTTGACTTTTTCAGACATTGAGGAGATCATCGGGGACCGTCTGGACTGGGAAGCCTATTTTTGCGAGGCGTGGTGGTTTGATGAAGCCGCTGGAATGAATTCCGCGCTCTGGGAGCTGGAGTTTCCCTTCCACGCGATCACCCCTCCGGAAAGAGAATACTGCATCTCCAATGCGTGGATCAGCCAGGGCTACCGCATTATGCGGCTGCGGCTGGCAGACCGCCGGGTGGTATTCCGCCGAGTGGCGGCAGGTGTTTCCGGGCTGGAGATTCCAAAAGCCCTGACAGAACAAAAGCTCCCGGACAAAGCGGTATATGAGGCCAAGGATTTTTTTGATTATCTGATCAAAAAGTACGCATTGTAGGAAGAACGCTTAGGTGTTAGCGCCCGGCGAAACCCTCTCCGGGTTGATTTCTCAAGGTCTTAACAAAATCCCTGCAATCTATTTAAAGTTATAAGAAGCGGGCTAAAATGGCCCGTTTCCCTATTCGCCCCCCTAGATAGGGCTCAAATCTCCGATTTGTCTCTAAGGAGTCATCTTATTCTGGGATTCCGTTTGTGCGTTCAAAAACTACGGCACAGCGGCTCTTTTCCCTCTTAACCAGTAGGTAATTTTGCTATTCGTCTTGACCCATAACCACAAAAGCGTTATACTTAGTTCGCTTTGACTAACAATAAATAACAAAATTCCGTTTTTGAGGTAATTCTATGCGATGCGGAAACAGATTCTCTTAATGTGCGACGACTTCTCTTTTTGCAGAAGATTCCAGGAGACCATGCAGGACGACACCACAACCATTCAATACTTTCTAACCGTGGCGGATGCTCTGGACAGCTATACCAGGCAGCGATACTGCCTGGTTATTATGGATAGCTGCCTGGAGAATGTGGACAGTCACAAACTGCTCCAAATGATGCATAGGGCCAAACCGGTCCCGATCCTGGTGCTCACAGATGGGAAGTCTGTTGAGGACGAAATCAAATTTTTCTCGCTGGGGGCAACCGTTTGTGTCCCGAAGTCCGTTGAATTACGGCACTTCATTGCTCAGTCCCGCGCTCTTGTCCAATTCTATCTGGGGTCAGAGTATTCAGAAAAGCGCTGCTATACCTTGTCCTTTGGTATGGAATTGACCATCGACCCACTCCATCGCCAGGTGGTCTTAAATGGGAATTGGCTGGAACTGACCCGAAAGGAGTTTGACGTGCTGTACTTTCTGGCCAGTTATCCGGGCCAGGTTTTCACACGAGAGCAGATCTATCACAACGTCTGGCATAATGAGGCGGACTACAATGTGGATGAAGCAGTCAAGTCCAGCATCAAAGCGCTCAGGAAAAAATTGGCCCAGGCGCCCAAAGAGTATATACAAAATGTTCGCGGCGTTGGATACCGATTCGCGGGATAGGCGTTTTTATATCGCAGGGTCGAGCAATGTCGAAAAAAAGCGAAATCTCCCCCTGTCCCATCTCTCTTATTCCCTTCTCTCGCCCCTTTTCGCTTATATAATCCTGTTTATGTCAGAAAATTTTAAAATGCTTTATTGCCAAAAAGCAGGATCAGGAGATGCGCCGGGCATGAGGGAATAACGGAATATCGACAAGTCCATGAGGTCATCCGCACAGGCGCACATATCCCGAAAAGGGAGTATGTGCGCCTGATTTTTTCGACAGGATTCCTCAATGCTGGACAGAAGATGCTCGATGGGGCGGCGGCTTTCTGCCGGCAAGCCGCTGTTCCATTGGGACGCGAGGATACGATTTTCCGCCATGTACCGGCCGCGTAAGCGGAAGAGGGGTACGCGATGGGGCAGAATATCCATCGTATTGAGAGAGCCCTCCTTTTGGGTGCGCCACGGTGTTCCGTGCCTGGAAGAAAAGTGGCGGCGCTCTGCTTTTGCCGCGGCCATTGCAGGGAACGGGCAGACCGGTCCGAAAAGCCTCCGCCTGCCCGATCAGGCGATGACCCGGTATCGTTTCATGCGGATCTGAAGCGTGGTGAGCCGCGTCATTCGGATTGGCTCCTCTTTCGCTTTGGTTGGCCTCTCAGGTGCAGGGGTCCCCCAGTCAAGGGTGTTCAGCGAAGCCCGGATGAAAACTTGACTGGAAAGGATTTTGACTTATGAATACGGAAATGAAAAATCGCGTACTGGAACTGCTGGACAATTACCACAAGCGGGCCCGGCTGATCGCCCTGCTACGCTATGAACTGGCTCACCCGGCCTGGGTCACGGAGAAAGACCTGATCGGGGCGATGAATTTTGCGCGCCAGGAGGGCGCGGGCCGTCCGGAGGGACATATTTCCAACAAGACGCTCTACATCGCCCTGAATTACCAGGACCGGGCCAGGCAGCTCAACGCCGAGACCTTCCAGGAGATCTCCGCCCAGCTGATGAAGCTGGAACAGGAGCAGGATAGACTGAACTATTACCTTTCTCTGCTGGAGCCCCGACAGGAGCAGGTGTTACGGAAAGCCTGCCTGGAGAAAGTCCCGCAGGAACAGGTGGCCCGAGAACTCGGGGTGTCTGTGAGGAGCGTGCAGGACATTAAAGCCAAGGCCATTGACGCTCTTGCGGAGATGTATGCCTTTACTGCCGGGCTGAATTGAGTGGCTGTGCGTTCGCTTCGCCTTTTCTGCATGAAAGTTGTACCATATTTGTGGGTTTAGATGGCTTGTAACTTCGCCTCCAATTATGGTATCATTAGACTGTCAAAAAGGAGTGCTCTCCGGTTTTACTAAACCGGAGAGCATTTCTTTTCTTTCATTAGGAGGGACGGCATTCATGATGGGCAATACCAGTGAAGATCACGATTCCTTTGAGAGCAGTTTGGTATTGTGGGAAGATGGATCTGTGACCGCACGGTACGGTTATGATTCTGCGGTTCGGCGATTGCATGAATACGAGGTTTCCGGTATTCCACCGGACAGAGAACGAGCAGGCCGCCGAGTGGAGTGCTGGGAACCGTACACTGCAATAGCTCCAAACGGAAAAATTTTCGCACGTCGAGGCTGGGAGTGCATACTAGGCCGGCTGTTTGCTTACGAACAGTCAATGCTGACGCCAGAACAATAGAGATGACGGCACAATACCATCATGCCTGCAATGGGCCGGATTCAAGCGAATAAGAAAGCACCTTCATTTTGACAAAATTTTTGCGGCGAAGACGTTTAAAAATAAAAGTGCTTCAGACAAGAGGTATGACTTGAAATGCCCGAAGAGCTATCGTAAAATAGTTCTATGAGTCAGCAAGTGTACCTTGAAAATTAAACAAACTTCGATCCGCAGCACAATGAGGAGGATCATCATGTGTAAACAGACTCAGGAAACATTGACGGTGAAAGAGGTGCGGGAGATTCTGAACATCGGAACCAACTCCGCGTATAATTTGATCCACAGCAAAGCCTTTCCTGTCATCAAAATAGGTCAGAGTTACCGGATTCCGAAAGGGCCTTTTTACGCATGGCTGGAGAATCCCGGTGCTGCGAAACACTAAGCCAAATCTTCAATTATGACGTATTTAATTGGAGGTATTTATGGCTAAGAAACGCTCAAATGGTGAAGGCAGCTTTTGGCAGCTTTCAGACCGCACATGGGTCTATCAGATCACGGTTGGCCGCAAGGAAAATGGCGCTCCTGAGAGGAAATCCTTCAAAGGCCGCACGAAAGCGATCTGCAAACAGCGCAAAGAGGAATGGGAAGCACAGCAGGCCGCGTTGAAAGCACAGGCCGAGAACGAGCAGCGAGAGACAGAACGGCTTGAAGAAGAACAAAAGCGGCTGGGACATTCCATAGAATCGGAGACACTGTTTGAGGAGGCTTTTCTGGAGTGGCTTCGGCTTTATAAATCCCCTCCTACGCGCAAGCCCTCTACCTATGCCAGCTACATCGACACCTATAACACTCATTTTGGCCCAGCATTCGGCACCATGCCGTTGTATCAGATCACGCAGGATGTGATACAGGAATACTACCAGATCAAGCAGCTAAACGGCGGCCGAATGGATGGGAAGAAGGGCGGCCTCTCGCCCAAGACGATCCGGAACCACCACATGATACTAAAGGACTTCTTTGAATACGCCATCGGGAAGTACAAACTGCCGGGCAACCCGACGCTCAGTACCACACGGCCGGAAGTCGTTCAGAAAGAGATGCGTGTTCTGAGTCCTGATGAAATGCGGATTTTCATTGAAGAAGTCATGAAGGAAACCCAGCGTATCGCAATCCTTACAGATTTGTTCGTTGGCTTCAGAGTGGGAGAGCTGTTGGCGCTGGAAATTTCGGATTTGAACCTGGAGCGCCAGACCCTTACGATCAATAAAAATCTCATTCGGGTGAAAACCGAGGCGCTGTCCCTGGAGAATCCAAACATTAAGATTCTCAACTACGACCCGGAGAAAAAGACCCATCTTATTGTACAGAGTACGCCTAAGACGAAAAGCTCAAACCGGGAGATCGCGATTTCTGATGGGCTGTGCGAACTGCTGGTGCGGCATATCTTCACGCTGGCACACTCCAGTTGGCCTAATCCGGATAACCTGCTGTTCCCCTCGAAAGCTGGAACTTACATTGATCCCAAGTCCTTTGAGATCCGCTTGGCCGCCATATCCAAACGGTGCGAGATCAAAAAGGTAAATCCCCACGCATTGAGGCACACATTGGCGACCCGTCTGGTAGAAGAGAAGACGCCGCTGAATATTGTACAGGGCATCCTGGGACATTCATCTATTGAAACGACCAGAAAGTATCTGCATAAGAATGACGATGTGGAGCGGGACGCGATCACCGCCATGACGGATTATCTGGACATGGAGAAGCTGTCAAATGCACCTCGTCTCAACGGAGCCAAGAAGCGGGCGAAATTTGCGGGCATTACGCTGCCGAACTTTTCAGAGTGACTATGCATCCGCAGGATCGCCGGTCAAGAGATGATTTTGCAAACTTTGTGCGGTTGCCTACTTTATTGCAAACGGAGTTTGAAGAGCATTTCGAGCTGGATCGTCGTTCTACAAATTGGAGGAACTTTTTATGAGGGAATAAAAAAAGAAAAATCCCGAGGAGACTCTTCGGGAAAATCAACTGCAAATTGCAACGGGGTAAAGGAAAAGTCCTGAAACCCTTGAGTTTCAGGACTTTCTGGTTGCGGGGGATGGACTTGAACCACCGGCCTCCGGGTTATGAGCCCGACGAGCTACCAACTGCTCTACCCCGCGATGTTCACTTTTCCGCGGCTTCCGGTACTGCCCCGGAAGTGCTGGTAGCTACTCGGGTTATGAGCCCGACGAGCTACCAACTGCTCTACCCCGCGATATGGTGCCGGAGACCGGGATCGAACCGGCACGGGATCGCTCCCACGGGATTTTAAGTCCCGGGCGTCTGCCAATTCCGCCACTCCGGCATAGGGTGGCTTCCGGTCTGCTCATTTAGAGTGCTTAAATACATTATCACAAAAGCGAACCGATGTCAAGCAAATATTTTAAGAAAATTTGGAGACTAGTTGCACATCAACATACACATACTTTCCCTTGCGCTGCATATACTGATATGTATATCCCAACTTTACGATTGGAGGAATTGAACATATGAGCGAGGAAAAAGGTTTGCTGCCTGAGAGCGTCCTTCCTACTGGGGAGAAAAAAGACGATCTGGATGATTTGATTTTCCGGGGCGAAGGATGGCTGATCAGCGATCGATAAAAGAGGCCGTCTCCTGGCCGGGAGGCGGCCTCTTTGTGCCAAAATGCAGTTTGTCCTTTACATTTTCTGCCCGTTCATGTATAATAATTGGGCCTAAATTGTAATCTACAGGAAAGAGTGGGACATTTATGCTCCAGTTTGACGAATATAAGGTGAAGCTGAACAACCTGACCCCCGCCCTGAAGGAGCTGGCCCAGGCGCTGGATCTGGAGAGCGCGGAGCGGGAGTTGGATATGCTTCAGGCCGAATCTGCGGCCGATGGGTTCTGGGATAATCTGGCCAAGGCCCAGAAGGTACAGCAGCGGATCAAAAATTTACAGGACAAGGTGGACAGTCAGAATAAGCGGCAGCGCCAGTGGGACGACCTGATGGCGCTGTGCGAAATGGGCAACGAGTTTGAGGATGAGTCGCTGCTGCCTGAGCTGGAGGAGGGATTCGCTCAGCTGGAGTCCAGTATGGAGTCTGCCCGGCTGGAAACCCTGCTGACCGGGGAGTACGACCGATCCAATGTAATTTTGACCATCCACCCGGGCGCCGGCGGCACCGAGGCGCAGGACTGGGCTCAGATGCTCTACCGTATGTATACTCGGTGGACAGAGCGCCACGGTTTTACCTATCAGATCATGGATTATCAGGAGGGAGACGAGGCGGGGATCAAGTCGGCCACTATTATGATCGAGGGCGTTAACGCCTACGGATACCTCAGGGGAGAACACGGCGTCCACCGGCTGGTCCGGGTGTCGCCCTTTGACGCCAATGCCCGCCGGCAGACCTCCTTCGCCTCGGTGGAGGTCATGCCGGACCTGCCTGAGGATGTGGAGATAGAGATTCGTCCCGAGGATATTGAGATGCAGGTCTATCGGGCCAGCGGCGCCGGCGGCCAGCATGTCAACAAGACCTCCTCCGCTGTGCGGCTGATTCACAAGCCCACGGGGGTGGTGGTGGCCTCCCAACAGGAGCGCTCCCAGTTCCAGAATAAAGATAACTGTATGAAAATGCTCCGTGCCAAGCTGGTGGAGCTGCAAATGCAGGAGAAGGCCGAGAAGATTTCCGATCTGAAAGGCGTGCAGCTGAAGATTGAATGGGGCAGTCAGATCAGGTCCTATGTCTTTATGCCGTATCAGCTGGTGAAGGATAACCGGACCGCCTATGAGACAAGTAATATTAACGCCGTGATGGATGGCGATTTGGACGGTTTCATCAACGCTTACCTCACCGCAGAGGCAACAGGTAACTGGGCCACCAAATGATATGGGAAAAAGGATATTTGCCATGACGGCAAATATCCTTTTTTTGGTTGACATGCCCGTACGCAAGACGGTATGATGAAAGAAAGATCAGGCTGTTGAGGAGGGACGGAGATGAAAAAGGTGAACTTAGGACACATGCTGCTGACGGGGCTTTTGTTGGTGACGATGACGGCCTGCGGCGGAGGGGGAGGAGCGTCATCCCAAGAGGCGGCCTCCCAATCAGATCAATCGGAGATCCCTGTGATTGCCCCTGTCCCGGAGCCTGTTCAGGAGCCGGAGCCGGTCTATCCCTATACCAATCCCCTGACAGGGGAAGGGCTGATGGAAGATATCAGCGGGAACCGCCCCATTGCCGTCATGCTCAATAACCTGGAAAAGGCGCTGCCCCAGCTTGGAGTGGGACAGGCAGATGTCATTTATGAGATTGTGGCCGAGGGTGGGATCACCCGAATGATGGCCCTGTATCAGGATATGGAGGGTGTTGGTACTCTGGGCTCTATTCGCTCTGCCCGGGATTACTATGTGAACCTTGCCTATGGACACGACGCCATCTATATCCATGCCGGAGGAAGTCCCCAGGCCTATGAGGCGATCAAGGGCTGGGGCGTTACCGCCATTGACTTTGTCAACGGCCCTTATGGAGATATGTGCTGGCGGGACCCGGAACGGCGGGCCAATGCGGGGTATGAGCACTCCCTGCTCACCTCCAGTGAAAATATCCTGAACCAGATGCCCCAGCGCTTCCGCCTGGAGCACAAGGACGGGTATCAGGTGGGGTGGACCTTCGACGGGGAGCTTCCTGCCGGGGGGGAGGCGGCGGTGGAACTGACTGTGCCCTTCTCCTCGTATAAGACCGGCTATTTTGACTATGATCAGGAGACAGGGCAGTATCAGATTTCCCAGTACATCAACGGAAATGGCCGGGCCTATGTGGACGGCGTCACGGGGGAGGATGTACTGGTGTCCAATGTACTGGTACTTTATACTAATATCTCCAATGTTCCGGGGGACTCCGCCGGGCGAAAGTCTGTTCGGACCACCGGCACGGGAAAAGGGCTGCTCCTGCGGGACGGCCAGGTATATTCCATCGTCTGGCAGAGGGACAGCAAGAGCAGCTGCTATGTCTTCCTGACGGAGGAGGGACAGGAGATTTCCCTGAAGCCGGGAAGCAGTTACATCAATGTGGTGGACAGCTCTGCCCAGGTGGAGTGGTCTTAGGCAGATTTTTCATGAATTTAACATCAATGCGCTCCCTGGAGCTCTTGCAAACAGGGAAGTGATGATGGTACAATAGCGTTGCCTGGCGGTGGCGGAGCGCAGGCAAAGGAAGCTTGCGCTCCGTGAAAAAAGTGAGAGGACAAAACCGAAAAGAATGAAAGGAAGTGGGAAGGATATGGAAGGCCGAAGTTGCGGTTATGATACCGATAGCCGCTGTCACAGACGACAGGCGGTGAGACGGGGGACAAAGTATCGTTTCCCCCTGCCTTATCGCCGAAACGGATTGTCCTAGGGCCCTCCGGCCTTTGGACCTCCCTGTCTGTGTGCGGCCACAGGGCCGGAGCGCGTTTGGAAGATGGCGAATGTCTGGCCGTTTTCCAAATGCCCTCCTATGCCCCGTGGCCTTTTGTCTTGTGTCAAGGACGTGGATTTTGGGGAGGGGATTTGTTATGCATGAGAATTATGATCTGGACCAGCTGATGGAGTTGGTGGAAAAACGCCAGTTCCGCCGCCTTCGGGAGGAGCTGTCCCAGATGAACGTGGTGGACATTGCAGACTTCCTGGATGAGCTGGAGGTGGAGCAGGAGATTCTGGTTTTCCGGCTGCTGCCCAAAGAGCTGGCGGCAGAGGTGTTTACCTATCTGGAGGACAGCGAGGACCAGGAAAAGCTGATCGGGGCCCTGAGTGATAAGGAGCTGCGGGAGGTTCTGGACGAGCTTTACCTGGACGATACGGTGGATATCATCGAGGACATGCCTGCCAATGTGGTGTCTCGTATTCTGCGCAATACCGACGCCTCCACCCGCAGCCAGATCAACCAGCTGCTCAACTATCCCAAGGACTCCGCCGGCTCCATCATGACCACGGAGTTTGTTTACCTCCATCCAGACGCCACCGTGGAGCAGTCCTTTGCCCGGATTCGCCGGGTGGGTCTGGACAAGGAGACGGTATACACCTGCTATGTTACCAAAAACCGGGTGCTGTTGGGTGTGGTGACGGTGCGGAGAATGCTGTTGTCCGCTTATGATACCCGGATCGGCGACATTATGGAAACCAACGTCCTGTCCGTTAATACCCACGAGGACAAGGAAGATGTGGCGCAGATGTTCTCAAGGTACGACCTGTCGGCTCTGCCTGTGGTGGATGGAGAGAACCGTCTGGTGGGGATTATCACCTTCGACGACGCTATGGACGTCATCGAAGAGGAAACCACCGAGGACTTTGAGAAGATGGCCGCCATTCTGCCCTCGGACAAGCCCTACTTGAAAACCGGGGTGTTTGAGACATGGCGCTCCCGTATCCCATGGCTGATGATGCTCATGCTGTCAGCCACCTTTACCGGGATTATTATCACCAGCTTTGAGTCTGCACTGGCGGCCTGCGTGGTGCTCACCTCCTTTATCCCCATGCTCTCCGGTACGGGCGGAAACTCCGGGTCTCAATCCTCGGTGGCCGTGATCCGCGCCCTGTCTCTGGGGGAGGTGGAGTTCTCCGATGTGATTGCCGTAGTGTGGAAGGAGGTCCGGGTGGCCGTACTGTGCGGTACCTGTCTGGGGGCGGCCAACTTTATCAAGATGATGGTCGTGGACCGCTGGCTGATGAATAACCCTGAGGTCACCGTGCCGGTGGCTCTGGTGGTATGCCTGACGCTTGTGCTCACTGTGGTATGCGCTAAAGTGGTGGGCTGTACCTTACCTATGGCGGCGGAGAAACTGGGCATTGACCCTGCTGTGATGGCCGCTCCCTTTATTACCACCGTGGTGGACGCCCTGTCTCTGCTCATCTATTTCACCATAGCAACCTGCGTGCTGGGAATCTGACCCGGCGGCGCTTGGGATTAAAGAAAAAGGAGATATGATTGATGGCAAACTGTGACAATAAACTGCCCTGCCCCTGTACGGCAGACTGCCCCCGGCATGGAAAATGCTGCGCCTGTGTGGCCCATCACCGGGATCATAACGAGGGGGTGCCCGGCTGCTTCTTTTCCAAAGAGGGAGAGGCGACCTACGACCGCAGCATCGCCAACCTGGCCCGGGATCACGGGCTGAAGGTAACAGAATAAGGCGAAATGAAATTCCCCGGCAAAGCCTTCTGGCTTTGCCGGGGAATTTTTGGTATTTATTGGTTTAAAACAGACTTTTTTCGTCTTGCAATCCCACATTTCCTCCGGTATACTGGTTATACTGAAAGAAAAAAGGAGGGCAAAACATGATCCGGATCGCGGTGGCGGATGATGACAGAGACTGCACCAGGCAGCTTTGTCAATACATTGATGATTTTGCCCGGGAGAGCGGCCAGAGCTGTGATGTGACCGTATACAGTGATGGAGACGAGCTGGTGGAGCGCTACAAGGCCCAGTTCGACATCATCCTGCTGGATGTGGAGATGCCCTTTCTCAACGGGATGACGGCGGCGGAGATGATCCGTCGTCAGGACCCAGAAGTTATCATCATTTTTATCACCAATATGGCCCAGTACGCCATCCGGGGATACGCTGTGGATGCCCTGGACTATGTGCTCAAGCCGGTGAATTATTTTGCCTTCAGCCAGCGGCTGAGCCGGGCGATCCAGCGCCTTGACCGGCGGGAAACGGCCTATCTTACCATTCCTGTAAAGGGTGGGGCCATGAAGCTGGCCATCCGGGATATCTACTATGTGGAAAGCCGAGGACACCAGCTGATCTACCACACCCGTACCGGCGACCATGTAGCGGCAGGGGGAACCATTCAGCAGGCGGAGGAGAATCTGAAGGAACACAGCTTTTTTCGCAGCAATAAGGGGTATCTGGTCAACCTGGAGCATGTGGACGGAGTGCGGGATGGCTGTGCCCTGATCCATGGGGAGCGGCTCATTATCAGCCGGACCAGGAAGGGCGCTTTTTTAGAGGCCCTGACCAACTATGTCAGCGGGGTGGGACGATGAATGTAGTGCCCAGCATTCCCCGCATCCTCACAGCTCTGGCCGAGTGGGGTGCCTGTCTGGTCTATATCTGCAAATATGACAAACGCCTCAGGGGCTGGCGCCTGTGGGGGGTCCTGGCGCTGTTTTTGATAGTACAGTGCCTGTTTCTTCATTTCACCGGATCATGGCCGGTGGCTTTGTGGATTCCCTGTATGGCGGTTGCGGTGGGGCTGATGTTTTCGGCCATTTCCCTGTGCTGCAACATGTCTCTGGTGAGCGCGGGCTACTGTACGGTGCGGGCTTTTTTGCTGGCGGAGTTTGCCGCCTCGCTGGAGTGGCAGCTCTATGCCTATGGAGCCCTTCGGGTTGGAAAGGACAGCGTCCTGTTTTCCCTCCTGTTTGCTCTGGCGGTATATGTGGCGGTTTTTCTGCTGATGTATCGTCTGGAGAGTCGTCGGGTTGTCCAGTACCCGGTGCTCGTGGTACGGCCCAGAGAGCTTTGGCCGGCCTTGGTCATGGGAGTGACCTGCTTTGCCATGAGCAATCTGAGCTTTGTCTACGCCAACACCCCTTTCAGCGGCAGTTACATCAGTGATGTGAACAATATTCGCACGCTGGTGGATTTGGCCGGCCTGGTGATGCTCTATGCGTATCATATCCAGCGCAGTGAACTGCGGGTGAAGTACGAACTGGACGCGGTCAAGAATATTCTGCAAAACCAGTATGTCCAGTACCGCCAGAGCCGAGAGAGCATTGACCTCATCAACCGGAAATACCACGATCTCAAACACCAGATCGCCGTGCTTCGGGCGGAGCCGGACGCGCAGAAGCGGGCGGATTACCTGGACGAGATGGAAAATGAGATCCGAAACTACGAGGCCCAGAACAAGACGGGAAATTCAGTGCTGGACACCGTCCTGACGGGCAAGAGCCTCTACTGTGCCAAGCACAAAATTGAGCTGACGTGCGTGGCGGACGGGGCGCTGCTGGAGTTTATGGATGTGATGGACATTTGTACCATCTTCGGCAATATGCTGGATAACGCCATTGAGTGCGAGCTGCGGATTTCAGAGAAGGAAAAGCGGCTGATCCATGTGGCGGTGTATTCCAAAAAAGATTTCCTGATCATTCATTGCGAGAACTATTGTCCCGAGGAAGTGTCCTTCCGTGACGGCCTGCCTGTCACAACCAAGCAGGACCCTGAGTATCACGGCTATGGAGTAAAAAGCATCCGATATACAGCGCAGAAGTACGATGGCTCGGTGACTATGGAAGTCAAGAACAGCTGGTTCATCATGACGGTTCTGATTCCCCTGAGAAAAGAAAAAACATAACGTCGCGTGCTGCGGGGTCCGAGGCCCCGCGGCACAGCTTTAAGAGGGGGTTATGGGCTAAATCGACAAATACATTTTATAATTTTTGTTGGATAAGCACAAGATAAAAAACAGTTTACGCAAAAAAACAGTCAATTTGTGCGGTGGATGAAAAATATATGAAAAGGTCTGTTATGATTGGTACACCAACGAGCCGCGGCGTGTGTGTTGCGCTCTCAATATGATTAGGAGGAAGATGAAATGTTAAGTATCAACATGGACGACGTCTATAAGGTACTCAGTTCCGTCAAGTATCACCTGATTGCCCTTGCCGTCGTAATCGTGCTGGGCATTGCCATTATGGTCGCTGTGCGCAAACTGCCCAAAAGCAAGAAGTTCCTGGCCCGGGGCGAGACAGCGATGGCCATGATCCTGGCCGTGGCCGTGATCGTCAATTTGATCTGCACCGGCCCCATGTTTACCATGATCTCGCTTGCCACCGGAGGCGGCACCATCAGCGAGGAGACCTCCGCCGAGGCTTCTGCCCTGGTGGAGGACATTGCTGAGGAGGGCATTGTGCTGCTGGAGAATGACAACAGCGCCCTGCCTCTCCAGGCCAATACCAACCTGAACGTCTTCGGCTGGGCCTCCACCAACCCCGTGTACGGCGGCACCGGTTCCGGCTCTTTGAACGACGCCTACCACACCACCACCCTGCTGGAGGGCCTGGCCAACGCCGGCTTTACCACCAATGAGGAGCTCAGCCAGTTCTACATCGACTACAAGGCCGACCGCCCCTCCGTGGGCATGAGCGCCCAGGACTGGACCCTGCCTGAACCCAATGTGAACCTGTACACCGATGAGATGATCCAGAACGCCAAGGACTTCTCCGACACCGCCATGGTGGTGATCGGCCGTGTGGGCGGCGAGGGCGCCGACCTGCCCACCGATATGGCCGCCGTGGTGGACGGCACCTGGAACAGCGAGCAGTCCGTGGGCGGCGACTCCGCCTACTACCGGGGCACCTATGACGACAGCCTCAACGAGGGCAACGACTGGGACCAGGGCGATCACTTCCTGGAGCTTTCCAACCGGGAGGAGGAGCTGCTGGACCTGGTGTGCGCCAACTTTGACAAGGTGATCCTTCTCTACAACGGCGCCAACCCCTTTGAGCTGGGCTTTGTGGAGGACTATGACCAGATTCAGAGCGTCATCTGGTGCGCCGGCACCGGCCAGGGTGGCTTCAACGGTCTGGGCAATATCCTTAACGGCACTGTCAGCCCCTCCGGCTGCCTCATTGACACCTTTGTCTACGACCTGACCCAGACCCCCACCTGGAACAACTTCGGCGCATTCTACTATGACAATATGGACGAGTATCTGGCCGGAGGCAGCTTCAACCAGAACGCCACCCCCGCCTTTGTCAACTATGTGGAAGGCATCTATGTAGGCTATAAGTTCTATGAGACCGCCGCTGTGGAGGGCCTCATCGACTACGATGCCACCGTTCAGTACCCCTTCGGCTACGGCCTGAGCTACACCACCTTTACCCAGGAGATGAGCATCCTCACCGAGGATCTGGCCAACGGCACCCTCTCCTTTGACGTAACTGTCACCAATACCGGCGCTGTGGCCGGCAAGGATGTGGTGGAGGTCTACTACAATCCCCCCTACACCAATGGCGGCATTGAAAAGGCCAGCGCCAACCTCATTGCCTTTGACAAGACCGGGACCCTGGAACCCGGCGCCTCCGAGACGCTCAGCTTTACCATCAAGCTGGAGGATATGGCCTCCTATGACACCTATGGCGAGGGCGCCTATGTGCTGGAAGGCGGCGTATACACTATCTCCATCAACGCCGACTCCCACACCGTTCTGGACTCTCAGGAGTACATCGTGCCTGAGACCATCTCCTACAAGGACGGCCGCAGCAGCGACAAGACCCCTGCCACCAACCAGTTTGCCTTTGCCGAGGGCAACGCCACCTATCTCAGCCGGGCTGATGGCTTTGCCAACTATGACGAGGCCACCGCTGCCCCCACCAACCTCTCTCTGGATGAGGAGAGCAAGGCCGCCTTTATCAACAATAACAACTACGACCCCACTCAGTACAATAACCCCGACGACGTCATGCCCACCACCGGGGCCAAGAACGGCTTGAAGCTGGTGGATCTGCGGGGTGTGGCCTACGACGACCCCAAGTGGGACCAGCTGCTGGATCAGCTGACCATCTCCGAGATGGACAGCCTCATCGCCTACGGCGGCTATCAGACTGCCCCCATTTCCAGCATTCAGAAGGTACAGACCTATGACTGCGACGGCCCTGCCTCCATCAACAACAACTTTACCGGCCAGGGCTCCGTGGGCTTCCCCGCCGGAGTGATGATTGCCGCCACCTGGAGCCCGGATCTGGCCAAGGAATTCGGCCGCAGCATCGGCAAGATGGCCGACGAGATGGACACCTCCGGCTGGTACGCCCCCGCTATGAACAT
The DNA here is from genome assembly GCA_037245165.1 of bacterium. Taxonomy (GTDB): domain Bacteria; phylum Bacillota; class Clostridia; order Oscillospirales; family Oscillospiraceae; genus Lawsonibacter. The sequence goes on along the minus strand of JAXWVI010000033.1, from coordinate 55,713 downwards.
CCACCGCTCCGCCTTTGCCGGCCGGAACTTCGAGTACTACTCCGAGGACAGCCTTCTGTCCGGCAAGATTGCCGCTCAGGCCATCCAGGGCGCGGAGGAATTCGGCGTGTATGCCTACATCAAGCACTACGCCCTCAACGACCAGGAGGGCAACCGGAACAGCATGCTGTGTACCTGGTCCAACGAGCAGGCCATCCGGGAAATCTACCTCAAGCCCTTTGAAATCTCCGTCAAGGAGGGCGGCGCCGACGCCGTCATGTCCTCCTTCAACTACATCGGTACCCAGTGGACCGGCGCCAACAACGAGCTGTGCAACGTGGTTCTCCGGGACGAGTGGGGCTTCGTAGGCATGGTGCTCACCGACTACTTCGGCGTGTACGGCTATATGGACGCCGACCAGGCCATCCGGGGCGGCACCGACTTCTGTCTGGTGAACTATGACACCGACACCAACCATGTTACCGACACCGAGAGCGCTACCTCTGTTCTGGCCATGCGTCAGGCTTCTAAAAATATCCTGTACACCGTGGTCAACTCCCGTGCTTACGCCGAGGAGAACCTGAACCCCGGTATGCAGACCTGGCAGAAGCTGCTCATCGGCGCTGACGTAGTCATCGGCCTGGCCGTTGTGGCCGGCGCTGTGGCCATCGGGAAAAAGGCCAAGAAGATCGAGGACTAATCTGTCCCCATGCCGGAATGAAACCGCGGGCGGGCCGTTCCTTGGGAACGGCCCGCCCCTGATAAAATAAGGAGCTGGACCTATGAAGCACGAAGACATTTTAAAAAAGCTGACCCTGAAGCAGAAGGTCGCTCTCCTGTCCGGCCGGGACATCTGGAGCACCTATGAGTTTCCCCAGGCCGGCGTCCCCTCCATGGTGCTTTCCGATGGCCCACACGGCGTGCGCCGTCAGGCGGGAGCGGGGGACCATCTGGGCCTCAATCCCAGTCTGCCAGCCACCTGTTTTCCCACTGCCGCCGGCCTTGCCAACAGCTGGGACCCGGCTCTGGCGGAGCAGATGGGGGCGGCTATCGGAGAGGAGGCCGCCTGCCAGGGAGTGGGAACCCTTTTGGGCCCGGGGCTGAATATCAAGCGCAGCCCTTTGGGCGGGCGCAATTTTGAGTATTTCTCCGAGGACCCCTATCTGGCCGGGAAGATGGCTGCGGGGCTGATCCGGGGAATCCAGCAAAACGGTATCTCCGCCTGCCCCAAGCACTTTGCCGCCAACTCCCAGGAGCTGCTGCGGATGTCCAGCGACAGCGTGGTGGACGAGCGGACGCTGCGGGAAATCTACCTCACCGGCTTTGAGATTGCCGTAAAGGAGGGACGCCCCAAATCCATTATGTCTGCCTACAATAAGGTCAACGGGACCTATGCCAACGACAGCGCCTATCTCCTCACCCAAATTCTGCGGGAGGAGTGGGGCTTTGACGGTTTTGTAGTCACCGACTGGGGCGGCTCCAACGATCATGTGGAGGGTGTGAAGGCAGGCAGCAATCTGGAGATGCCCGGCACCATCGGTGACAGCGACAAGGAGATTTTTGCCGCCCTGAAGGATGGACGAATCACGGAGGAAATCATCGATCAGCGGGTGGACGAGCTGCTGGACGTGGTGCTCTGGACCCATCCCGCCACCTCAAAGGAGAACGCCACCTTTGACCAGAAGGCCCACCACGACCTGGCCCGCGCTGTGGCCGCCCAGACGGCGGTGCTGCTGAAAAATGAAGACGGCATCCTGCCCCTGGCACAGGGAACCAAGGTGGCCGTGATCGGCGACATGGCGCTGGAGCCCCGCTATCAGGGGGCCGGTTCCTCCATGGTCAACTGCACCCAGTTGGATAAGCCGGTGGATGCGCTGGCACAGAGCGGCCTGGAGCTGATGGGCCAGGTACAGGGCTACCGCAGGGATGGAAAGAAAGACCCGGAGCTGCTGAAAGCCGCGGTAGGCCTTGCCAAGAACGCCCAGGTGGTGCTCCTCTATATGGGCCTGCCCGAGATTTCTGAGAGCGAGGGCATGGACCGGGAGCACATGCGTCTGCCGGAAAACCAGGAGGAGCTGCTGAAGGCCGTGGCGCAGGCAAACCCCAATGTGGTGGTGGTGCTGGCCGGGGGAAGCCCGGTGGAAATCCCCTGGCTGGACCAGTGTAAGGCGCTGGTTCACGGCTACCTCTCCGGACAGGCCGGAGCGGGAGCCATGGCGGACGTCTTGACCGGCAAGGTGAACCCCTCTGGCAAGCTGGCCGAAAGCTACCCCATGGTCTATACGGACACCCCAAACCACAATTACTTCCCCGGACGCCAGCGTACCGCTGAGTACCGGGAAGGCCCCTTTGTAGGCTACCGCTACTACCAGACTGTGGGCAAGAAGGTGCGCTTCCCCTTCGGCTACGGTCTGAGCTATACCACCTTCGCATACTCAGATCTGAAGGTAGGGGAGAAGGAGGTCACCTTCACGCTGACCAATACCGGCGAGCGGGCCGGGGCCGAGGTGGCCCAGGTCTATGTGGGCATGAAGGACAGCGCCCTGTTTCGTCCGGCGGTGGAGCTGAAGGGCTTTGCCAAGGTCACGCTGAATCCCGGGGAGATCAAGACGGTAACCATTCCGCTGGACGACAAGGCGTTCCGCTATTTCAATGTGAAGACCGGCCAATGGGAAGTGGAGGGCGGCACCTACACCATTTCCGTGGGGCCCAACGCCGCCCGGCTGCCCCTGAGCGCCCAGGTTGAGGTGGCGGGCACCGGGGCTGAGGCGCCCTATCAGAAAGAGAAGCTGGCCAGCTATTATCTGGCAGAGGTGGAAAATGTCCCCGACAGCCAGTTTCAGACCCTGCTGGGCCGGCCCATTCCCCAGCACACCTGGGACACCAAGGCCGAATTGACCATGAACGACTCCCTGTCTCAGCTCTTCTACGCCAAGAATCCTGTGGCCCGAACCGCCGGAAAAATTCTGGCCAAGAAGAAGCAGAAAAGTGAGGAGAAAGGCAGTCCTGACCTAAATATTCTGTTTATTCATAACATGCCGTTCCGGGGATTGGCCAAGATGACGGGAGGCATGGTGACTATGGACATGGCCGCCTCTATTCTGGAGGCATGCAACGGCCATTTCTTCCGGGGCATGGGAAAGACCATCGGAGGATTTTTTGCCAACCGGAGAGCCACGAAGGAGAGGAGCAAGGAGCTGTGAACGTTTGGAATCATTTTGCCGCCAAACATCCCGCCGCGGCCAAGTGGATTCGGGAGGGCGGATTATTTGTCATCGTCAGCAATGTGATCACCGTGTTTAAATACATTCTGCTGACCTTCCTGCCAGCCGCCTTTGCCGGGCTTCCTATGGTGGATTTCGGCTGGCCGGGCATCCCCATTACCCTCTTTGGCGAGACATTCCAGTGGAATATTCTGGGCTATGATGTGGACCACGGGGGACTGCCCTACTTCTGCGCCTACATGGTGGCGATGATTATAGGGGAGTGCATCAATTTCCCCCTCCAGCGCAACCTGGTCTTCCGCAGCAAGGGCAACCTGGCCTATCAGATTTTGTGGTATGTGATCGCCTTCTGCGTCATCACCTGCATTGTCAACTCCATCAACTGTATCTGGATGGCGGTGGCCGGGCTGTTTGTACCCCCGTTTATTTACAACATCGGTACCGTTGTCCTCAACGGCGGCATCTCCATGGTGATCTTCTTCTTTGTGAACAAGATCATCTTCCCTGAAGGCGAGGCAAAAAAATAGAGCAAAAGCGTCCGGAATACGCAGGTTTCCGGACGCTTTTTTGTTTACTGAGGCAGGATCATATCCAGGCCCTTCTGGAGGTTTTCCGCGCTGAGGGCGCTTTGGGCCCAGGCCACAACGTAGCCCTCCTGGTCAATGAAGTAGGTGGTGGGCAGGGCGTAAGCTCCGTAGGTGAGGGCGGCGTTATAGTCCGTGTCGTAAAAGACCGGGAATTCATAGCCCTGCTCCTCAATAAAAGCGGAGGCAGAGTCCACAGTCTCCCGACTTCCGTCGGTCATGTTGACCATGAGAAAGCTGACCTGTTCTCCATAGCTGAGATAGGCCTCATTGAAGTCGGGCATCTCGCTTTTGCAGGGGGAGCACCAGCTGGCCCAGAAATTGAGGACAATGGGCTTACCCACATAGTCGGAGAGGTGAACTTCATTGCCCTCTTTGTCATAGACGGTAAAGTCAGGGGCTGGGGTCAGTTCGGACTCCGGGTCCTGGCTTCCGTCGGAACTGCCGGAGCCCTCGCCGGAACTTCCGGATGTCTCACCGGAACTGCCGCCGTCCTGCTTTGAGCCGCTCTGGGCGGAAGAATCGGAGGAAGTGTCCCCGCCGCTCTGGGAGGTGGAGCCGGCAATGGCCAGACTGTCTCCGGCAAAGTCGGACGAGAGGCGCTGATAGAGCACATAGGCTCCGCCCAAAAGCAGGACGAACACCAGGGCCAGAACAAAAAAGGTCTTGTTTCCTTTCATACTTCCTCCTTAACTGAGCAGGGCGATCAGCCGCCCAAGGGTGCCGGTGGCCATGAGAATGCCGATGAGCACCAGCAGGCCGCCGCTGATCCGGTTGATGATCTGATAATGGGCCTTAATCCAGCCGAAGGTGGATTTCAGCTTGTCAATGAGTACCGCGCTGAGGATAAACGGAATCCCAAGCCCCAGGGAATAGACCAGGAGCATGATGACCCCGCCCACCACATGGCCCTGTTGAGAGGCCAGCATGAGGGCGGACCCCAGGAAGGCCCCCACACAGGGGGTCCAGCCCAGAGAAAAGATCACGCCGAAGGCCAGAGCGGAAAAAAAGCCCAGGCTGCGGGTGTCCACCGCGCGGCCGCTCCCCCGGAAGAGGTTCAGCTTCACAATCCCCAAAAAATTCAGACCGAAGAAGATGACCACAAGGCCGGAGATCAGGTTGACGGCGGTCTGGTGGGACTTGAAAAAGTACCCTACTGTGCCCGCCAGCGCCCCCATAGCTACAAAGACCAGGGTAAAGCCCAGCACAAAGCCCAGAGCGGTTTTCAAAGTCTTGCCGGCGGACCGCTCCCCGCCCCCGGCGAAGTAAGAGACGTAGATGGGCAGCATGGGCAGCAGACAGGGGGAAATAAAGGTGATAATTCCCTCCAGAAAGGCGATGAGATACTGCATGGGTGACTCCTTCCCTGTGTGTGTTGTGCCTGTGAGTTATTCTTAGTATAACCGACTTGTCAAGCACTTTCTGTGATGAAATCACCCTCTGGACAAAAGGCTCAGGCTCCCCCGGTATTTTGGGGTGAGCCTGAGCCTTTTGGATCTTTGGGATTTCAGTTAGTTCAGTACGATGGCGTTGACCGCTTCGATCAGATCTACCACGTCGCTGCGGGGGACAAGGGAGACACTCTCGCCGTCCACCTGAGCAAGACACAAGCTGCCGTCATAGCGGTACAGCACCACCTCCATGGAGGGCAGGTTCTCCTGGTCCAGATGGACGGTCAGGCGAATTTCCTCCTTCTGGGTGGGCGCCTCGTCGGTAAAGCTGTCGGCGCTGAGAGACTCCAGAGCATAGAGCACGTCGTCAAACTCCACCTCGTCCTCCCCCAGAAGGTAGGTCCGGTCATCCCCGTCGCCCTGGGCGGTGATGGTGTAGTCGGCCCCGTCCAGAGAGATGTCTATGCTGGTCATCTTCTCAAAGTCGATGGGAAGCACCTCCAAATGCCGCAGATCGTCATAAGAGGCGGCCATAAGGGTGGTGTACTCCTCGCCGGTGATCTGGTAGAGAATCTTGGAGTCCCCCACCCGGGCATAGGCGGTGATCTCCTCCTCCTCATCTTCTTCGCTGGTTTCCTGCTGGTCGGCGGTCTGGGCGGCGGCTTGCTTTTCCTCCGGGTCGCGGCTAATGCTGAGCTGGAAGGAGGCGGGGGTCTCGCTGCCGTCCTCGCCCTCGTCCAGATAATCCACCTGGATGACAAGCTCGGGATCGTCCAGCCCCAGGTCCTTCAAATCGTCCTCGTCGGCGTTGTAGGTCACATAGTTGGTCAGAGCCAGATTGGTGATGGCGCTGAGGTAGTCCTCCACTCGGTAGGTGTCCAGAGGGAGGTTCTCCCCGTCAAGCTGGGTAAAGAAAAGGTCCTCGTCGCAGTAGGCGTCGGCGCTGTCCTCCTCATAGGTGACGGTGTAGTTTTCCGCCCCGGAGAAGCGGATTTCCTCGGTCTTGGCCAGATAGGGGACGTCGTCCTGGTCAATGAGATCCCGCAGCTGGACGGAGAAGGAGTCCAGGGGGTCGGTGGGAACCAGATAGGCGTTCCCGTCTCCGATGGAGACGTACCGCTGGGAGTCCATGGTGCTGAAATCACCCAGGGTGATGGTGTAGGACTGGTCGTCGTCCAGGGTGAGGCGGATGGTGCAGATGGGATCGTCCAGCCCGTACATGCCATAATCCTCCACATCTTCGATGACGAAGGTGACGCCGAACTGGTCAAACAGGGACAGAAGCGAAGCGATCCGCTCCTGGTCCACAGGGAACGCCGCATCCTCGTCATAGGTCCAGGTCCCGTCCTCCCGGTGGAAGGAGAGGGTCTGGCCGTCGTAGTCCCAGGAGAGGGTCTGGACGCTGTCCTCAGGAAGCTCCAGAATGACCTCGCCGCTGTCCCGAATCTGCTCCTTTTGGGCCTGATACCGGCTGACGGCAAAGGTGATGACGCAGGCCACCGCCAGGACCCCCAACAGCAGATAGAGCCGTTTAAACCGCTTCATTTTGCATCCTCCTTCTCCTCATCACCACATAAATACCGATTCCCAGATACAGTAGGGGGAACACGCCCACCATCATCACCTTCAAAAGGGAGGAGGTGGACTCGCTGATGGTCAGGTAATTGTAGTTGAGGGACTTGCTCCGAATGGCCATGGCCTCGCTCTCCCCCACCAGGGAGGACAGGGCGTTGGTGGCCAGATTCACATTGGCGCCGGAGGAGTAGGCGTTGTACATGTCATCCAGGAAGGCGGAGGAGGAGAACCAGATGATCTCCCCGCCCCCGGTACACTCCACGGACACTGCCACGGCAAAGGGGCCGTCGATGTCCCCGTCCTCCTTCTCATAGGTGGACATATCATAGCCGGAGAGCTTGCTGAAGGAGTTCTCCGAGGTGGTGAGCAGCTCGGTCACCGTGGCGCCGGAGGAGGTTTCCTCCACGGTCATGCCCTGGGCCAGGGGGAGAATGGGGTAGTAGCGCTCCTCAATGAGGGAGCTGGTCAAATCGCTTTCCCCCATGTCGGGCATGAGGGCGAAGGGGGCCTGGAAGGCGTAGTGCTCCCGGTCGCCCTCCACCACGATTCCGTCCACCGGACTGACCCCGTAGTCGGAGAGGACGCTATATAGATTTTCCAGGGTGCCGTTCTCTGTGGGACCGGCCATGACCATCAGCTTGCCGCCCTGGGCCACATAGTCCCGGAGCATATCCGCCTCCTCCTGGGAGATGTCGCTGGCGGGGGAGTAGATCAGCAGACAGTCGGCCTCCTCGGGGATGGCGTCCACATTCAGCAGGGAGAAGGAGGTCACTTCCATGTTCTCCCGCTCCAGCTGCTGGCTGAAGGTGGAGGGGAGCTCGGCCTCTCCGTGACCCTCCAGCACATAGATTTGGGGCAGCTCCCCGTTGACCACATAGTCGATGGCGGAGGTGATGGCTCCCTCTCCGTCAAAGGAGGTGTTGTAGGAGTAGGAGTACATATTGGCCTCGGTGAGGTAGATGTCGTCATAGCCGATATAGCGGCTGCGGTCCCCGCACTCCACCACAAGGCTGTTATTGGGTACCGTTTCATCGGTATACTGCTGGGCAAAGGTGGGGTACACGTCGGGATTTTTCTTGACCACCTTGATGTGGTCGGAGAGACTTTCATATTTCCCCAACAGATTTTCGATGACGTCGTCCTCCTGGTCGGCCTGGACGATCCAGTAGATGGTCACATCCTCCGTCAGGGCGTTGACTACCGCCTTGGTGTTGCTGGTGATGGAGTAGAGCTTGGCGGCGCTGATGTCATATTTGGTCAGCGAGGTGGGCAGCACCGAGGCCAGAATATTGAGCACAATGAGCAGAGCCAGCACCACAGCTGTGATGAGCAGGGAGTAGGAACCGCCTTGAAACGCGATCCGATTCTTCGCTCCGGATTGGGAGGAGGAAAAGAGCGTTGGCTTTTTCATCAGTTATACCTCCTTTTTTCCAGAGACTGGACGGACAAAAACAGAAAGAACACAATGACGGACAGGTAGTAAATAATGGCCGTCATATCAAACACGCCGTTCACAATGACGGTAAAGCGGTCAAAGAGGGAGAGCTTGGCCATGAGGCTGGGCAGCAGGCCCTCAAAAGCAGAGGAGTCCAGATAGAAAAGCGCAATTACCACGACGATCAGGGCGATGCAGCACCAGAAGGCCAGGTTTTCGTTCTTGGTCAGAAAGCGGATGACGGCCCCCAGAATCAGAATGAGCACCAGGGTGGCGATCACGGAACCGATGGCGGTAGAGGACACCTGTTCGGAAAGGCTGACGCTGTAATAGTTGAACAGGATGACCGCAATGCCGATGCCGGCGGCCAGCCCCTGGTTGTCGGTCAGGGAGGAGATGAACATGCCCAGGGCGATGAGCGCCGAGCCCATGATGAAAAAGGCCAGAATGGAGCCGTAGGAGGTGGGCAGGTAGACGTCGCCGAACTGGGAGAAAATCAGGGGGTAGAGGGAGATGACCGCCATGGGGATGAGAAACAGCACCAGCATGGCCAGATATTTGCCCAGAATGATCTCCACTGTGGTAATGGGCAGGGAGTAGAGGAGCTGGTCTGTTTTCTGCCTGCGCTCCTCGGCCAGCACCCGCATGGTGAGGATGGGGACAATGACCACAAGGACCAGGCTTCCAAAGCTCAGCACAAACTCAAAGTTGCTGTAAGCGGCCTGAATGTTGTAGAGCATGGCGCCCAGGCCCATAAAGGCCAGCAGGAAGGCGCCGAACACATAGGCGGTGAGAGAATGGAAATAGCTTCTTAATTCATGCTTGAATATGGCGATCACGGCTCATCCGCCTCCTTTGTTTCGGGCTGAGGCCCCTCCGGGGCCTGTTCCGTCAGTTCGATAAAGATATCCTCCAGATTGGCCTTCTTCAGAGACATCTCCAGCAGCGCCACATTTTTTCGGGCAAAGGCGAAGAAAATGTCCCGGGAGACGGTATGGATGTCCTGGGCATCGGTTTTCAGCCGAACCAGGGTGGCGCCGGATGGATCATCGGAGAGCTCCGTCTGGGTCAGCTGGTCCACGCCGGACAAAATTTCCCTGGCCTCATCAGCGGAGGCGTCGGTGACCAGGGTAATCTCGTTGGGGGAGAGCAGGCGCTTTTCCAGATTTTCCGGCCGGTCAAAGGCGATGAGCCGCCCCCGGGCGATAATCAGGATCTGATCGCAGATGGTCTGTACCTCGGAGAGGATGTGGGAGCTGAAAATGACGGTGTGGGACTGGCCCAGCTGGCGAATGAGGTCCCGAATTTCAATGATCTGAATGGGGTCCAGGCCCACCGTGGGTTCGTCCAGGATAATGACCTTGGGCCTTCCCAGCAGGGCCTGGGCAATGCCCACCCGCTGCCGGTAGCCCTTGGACAACGCGGAGATGCAGCGGCGGCGGACATCCTGGATTTTCGTCTGCTCCATCACCTCATGAATCTGCTGCTCCAGCTCGCTGCCCCTCAGGCCCTTGGCCTGGCCCACAAAGCGCAGATACTCTTCCGGCGTCTCGTTCATATAAAGGGGCGGCTGCTCAGGCAGATAGCCGATGAGCCGTTTGGCCTGGTTGGCCTGTTCCAAGATATCGTAGCCGTCAATTTTCACATGGCCCTCCGTTGGGGAGAGACAGCCGGTCATAATGTTCATAGTGGTGGACTTACCGGCGCCGTTTGGCCCCAGAAAGCCGTATACATGGCCCTCCTCAATTTCAAAGGAGAGGTCGTTGACCGCCGTGAAATCACCGTAGCATTTGGTTAAGTGCTCCACCGTAATCATGCTTGGACCTCCTTGATGTGGTTTTGCTGCCGGGCAGCATTTGCATCTGGGGCCATTATAATCACCAATACTGAAATGACGCTGAAAATCCCGGTATGCGCAAAAAAGAATAGCCGGGGCATTGGATACCCCGGCTGATGCTTAAGACACCCCTTCATGACAGGACAGCTCCACCAAAAAGCGGTTGACTCCGCCGCTGCTCTCTGCCCAAATTTTGCCCTTGTGCTGGGTGACGATGCCCTGGGCAATGGAGAGCCCCAGTCCGAAGCTGCCTGTGCTGCTGCGGGCCTGATCCATGCGGTAGAAGCGCTTAAAGATATTCTGGAGATCGTCCGGCGGGATGGGAGGACCCTGGTTGGCCACCGTAAGCAGACAGCGGCCGCGCTTTTCCCGCTTCAGACTGACCTGGGTTGAGCCGCCCTCCTGGGAATATTTTTGGGCGTTATCCAGAAGAATCTCCAGCACCTGGCGCAGCTGGGACTCGTTTCCCATCACCGTGATACCTTCCTCTGTCTGGGAGGTCAGGGACAGCCCCTTTTCATAAAAAACAGGCTCAAAGGTCAGAAGAGTCTGGGAAACCAGACGGTTTAAATCCACCCGGACAAAGGGCTGTCTGGAGTCGGCGCTGTCCGTCTGTGCCAGGGAGAGCATCTGCTCCACCAGACGCCGCATCTGTCTGGACATGACCAGAATGTTGTCCAGAAATTTGACCCGGTTTTCCTCCCCGTAATCCGGGTCCTGCATGAGCTCCGCGTTGGCCATGATGACGGTAAGAGGGGTCTTCAGCTCATGGGAGGCGGCGGCCACAAATTGCCGCTGCTGTTTCCAGGCCTGGTCCACCGGCTTCACCGCCCATTTGGAGAGCACGATGCTGGCCCACAAAAAGACAAAAAAGCTCAGCGCTCCGATCAAAAGACAGGTATTTCTCAGCCCGTCCAGCGTGGCCACTTCACTGGAGATATCGGCAAACACCAGGTATTGACTGGCGGGGGTGTCCATGCGGTAGTAGCGAAGGTTATATTCTGAGAGCACACCCAGGCGCTTGGGGGAGGAAAAGGCCCGGTCGATCAGGTGGTTTAAAAAATCGCCGTCGGACAGGTCATAATATCCCCCGCCGGCAGATAAGAGCTCACCGTAAGGAGTAAGCTGGAGCGTAAAAAACGGCAGGCGCACGTCCTCGCCCAGTTCTTTGGGCGTACCCTGCTGAAAGGGCTGTGTGGCGATGTTTTCCATCATCCGGATGCTCTCCTGCTCCAGGTCCGCGCTGGTAAAATAGAATACCAGTCCCAGAATGATGCACAGCATGATGGTCACAATACTCATATTGATGAGGACAAACTTAAAGCGCAGCTTCTGAATCATTGTTTCCCACCTCCAGATGGTACCCCAGCCTGCGTCTGGCCACAATTCGGATATCTGAGCCAATGCTGGTCAATTTTTTTCGCAGAAAACCAATGTAGACCTCTACGTTATTCTCCACCGCGTCGGAATCATAGCCCCATACCCGGGCGAGAATCACTTCTTTGGTAAGGTTGCGGGTGCCGGCCTGAAGCAGAGAGCGCATAATGTCAAATTCCTTGGAGGAGAGACGGATGCTGTTGGCACCGCAGAGCAGTGTGGCGGACGAGAGGTCCAAAGAGGTGTTGCCGAAGGAAAGCTCATCCACCTGGGCCCCCTGACGGCGCAGCAGGGCGTTGATGCAGGCCAAAAGCTCGCGGATGTCAAATGGTTTGGTGAGGTAGTAGTCAGCTCCGGCGTTGAGGCCTGTGATCCGATCCTCCAGGCTGGAGCGGGCGGTGAGCATCAGGATCGGGGTGCCCAGTCGTTTGGAACGCACCTGCCTGGCTACGGTATAACCGTCCATTTTGGGGATCATCACATCCAGAATGAGCAGGTCGTAGACTCCCAATTCCGCGTACTGAGCCCCGGACTCACCGTCATAGACAGCCTCCACCTCAAAGCCCTTTCCCTCCAGAATGGTCTTGATGGAATCGGCCAGAAGCTTTTCATCTTCAATCAATAGAATCTTCAAGGCAATCCCCTCCTGCGCTACACTATTATAATACGATATTTTTCTGAAATAAAGCTGAAAAGCTGCGGAGGAATAAACTGTATGGCAGCTGGGTGATGGGGAAAACTTGAGAATGCCGTACAACTGTTATATAATGAAAAAGTATTTGCAACATTCAGCATGTAAGGAGGGAGCATGAATGCTCACACACTACCCCCATCTCTGCCAGCCCATTACCCTGGGCCGCGTCACCTTCCGCAACCGGATGTTTTCCGCCCCCATGGGCGGTACCGACATTACTGCCGATTGCAGCGTCGGCCCTCGTACCCCCGGCTTTTATGAGCTGCGGGCCAAGGGGGGCGCGGCGGCGGTGACTGCCAGCGAGCTGGTGGTCCACCCGGCCACCGACGCCAGCCATATGTTCCACCTGGACCTGAAAACGCCCGGCAACCTGGCCAGCTGGACCTTCCTGGCCGATGCGGTTATGCGCCACGGGGCGGTGCCCAGCGTGGAGCTGAGCCACTCGGGCCAGTATGCCGGGACCTATCTGGTGGATAAGGATAAGAAGAAGGAGCTGAGCCAGTTTGGGCCCAGCGACGGAGTGCGCCCCGACGGAATCCCGGTAAAGGCTTTAACAGTGGAGCAAATTGATGATATTGTGGCTGCCTATGGGGAGACGGCCGCCCTGGCCAAGCGGGCCGGGTTCCAGATGGTTATGGTCCACTGCGGCCACGGCTGGCTGGTGAACCAGTTCCTGTCCCCCTATTTCAACAAGCGCACCGACGAGTACGGCGGCAGCTTTGAAAACCGCCTGCGCTTTGCCCGGCGGGTGCTCCAGAGCGTCCGGGATGCGGTGGGTCCCGGCTTCCCCATTGAGATGCGCATGAGCGGGTCGGAGCTCTTTGAGGGGGGCTACACCCTGGAGGACGGGGTGAAAATTGCCCAGGGGCTGGAGGATCTGGTGGACCTCATTCATGTGTCGGCCGGCTCCTACCAGTTCGGCTTCTTTAACACCCACCCCTCCATGTTCAGCCCCCACGGGGTCAATGTCCATCTGGCTGCTGAGATCAAAAAGCACGTTACCAAGCCTGTGGCCACCATCGGCGCCCTCAACGACCCGGCCCAGATGGAGGAGATCATTGCCAGCGGAAAGGCGGATGTGGTCTATATGGCCCGGGCCCTGCTGGCCGACCCGGAGCTGCCCAACAAGGTGATGGCCGGCCGGGAGGACGAGATCGTCCGGTGCCTGCGCTGCTTTACCTGTATGGCCGAGCGGCCCACCACCGGAACCAGGCGGTGCACCGTCAATCCCCTCATCGGCCGGGAAATTGAAGGGATGGACGTTCAGCCCGCGGCAAAGAAGAAGAAAGTGATGGTGGCCGGAGGCGGCGTGGGCGGCATGAAAGCGGCCATCACCGCTGCCCAGCGGGGGCATCAGGTTATCCTTTGCGAGAAGACCGGAGAGCTGGGCGGGATTCTGAAGAGCGAGCAGGCCCTGCCCTTTAAGTACGAGATGTACCAGCTGGGGCTGACCCTGGAGCGCCAGATGGAGCTGGAGGGGGTAGAGGTTCGGCTCAATACCCCTGTCACCGCCAAGCTGGTGGAGGAGGAGAAGGCAGATGCCCTCATCATTGCCGTGGGCAGCACGCCCATCGTGCCCCCTCTGCCCGGGATTGACGGGAATAACGTGGTAATCGTCAACAACTACTACCTGGAAAAGGACAAGGTGGGGGACACCGTGGTGGTTCTGGGCGGGGGCCTGGCGGGCTGCGAGTGCGCCGTCCATCTAGGGATGGAGGGTAAGAAGGTGGCCCTGGTGGAGATGCGGGATACCCTGGCCGCCGACTGCAATATCCGCCATCGTCCCATCCTGATGAAGCAGGTGGAGCAGTATACCACCGCCTATACGGGTTATGCCGGACTGGAGGTAAGAGAGGACGGTCTTCTCTGCCGGGACAGGGAAGGAAAGGAAGTGCTCATTCCCGGCGAGACTGTCATCTGCGCTGTGGGCCAGCGCGCCAATCGGACAGATGTGGACGAACTTCGCGGCAGCGCCCCCTTTGTACGCGAGATCGGCGACTGTGTCCGCCCCTCCAACATTACCAATGCGGTGTATCAGGGGTATCACGCGGCGCTGGATATTTAAATCATATTGATCCTCTATGAAGCAAAGCGCACAGCTGTGATTACCTTGTCAGCTAGTGAGGGTGACAACTCATTTGGCGGGCAGTTTGGACCCACATATAAAGCGGTGCGTATCAATGCCCTTTTGTGCGGCCTCAGCTGAGCCGCAAATGATTAGCTGAGAGGGAACTATCTGAATCCAGCCGACGCTGCGTCACGAAAGACGGAGCAGCACAGCGTAATCTGACGGCGATGGCGGGACGTCAGAACAATGATGCCTGACCGTTTCATAATCAATAGCAAATGCGGGTGGACTGTCCAAGAGCGGACAGTCCACCCGCATTTTGTAAACATCAGATTTTTGACAGAGAGAATTGGCCCGGTTAAGCTGATGGAAAAGCAGAGTACCTTTCAAAAAGAGTGTGGCATGGGGGAATTTCTGCTGCCGGATTAACTTGTGTCATATGGGGGAGATCATTGCAGGACAAATAAATGGGTGATGAACAAGCTGCCATAACGAGTTCTATCATGCAATAAAAAACGCGATTCCCCCTTTGGCAAATAAAAGGCTCGCTTTAATTGCGTGACAGCCTTGCATTTATGATGGAGAAGGTTCACAATACTGGCTTTTTACATGTGCAAAAAGATCCTTTACCGGCTTGTTTGTCAGAGCGTCCTTTAATGCGACCATGTATACACTTCTGGAAATGGTCGGTGTAAATGGAATAGAAACCAGCCGTTCGTTGTAAATGGGCTGTGCTGTAAACATGACACAATCTTGATGGGAGGCCAGTTGTATTGCCGTTTCCGTCGCTACCTCTCCGATTAAATGAAAATTGACGTTGGTGGTGGCAAAAAGCTTTTTTAATTCTCTGTTCAGAAATGAGTTGGCGTTTGGCAGAATGCATGTGCGGTCTTTCAAATCCTTGACAGAAATTTTCGACTGGGTGCTTAAATTGCTGTCTCTCCGGATTACGACGGAGAGATTGGCTTTTTCCATCTGAAATACTTCAAACTTCTTGTCAAATTGAAAATTTGCGGGAGCAAGAATAAAGCCAATATCAATTTTTCGATCTTCCAGCAACTTAATGATTCCAGCCCCGTAATTAATGGAGTAACTGAGGCTGACCTGTGGGTGCAGCGGCAAAAACTTTTCCAACGCGCAAAAAATACCCAATTCCTCGGCGTGGGAGGGAACCCCCACACCGATTACCCCCTGTTTTCCGTCGCAGAAAACCTGCATGCTGTTTTCTAGTTCTGCCAAGTCGTCCAACACCTTCTGTGCACCTTGGACAAACATCTCTCCCGCCTTGGTCAATTCAATTTTTCTTGGGGAGCGAATAAATAAGCGGCAGTTCAGCTCCTCCTCCAAACGCATGATTTGCTGTGACAAAGCCGGTTGAGTGATGAATAGTTCTTCCGCCGCATGGGAGTAATTTTTGTACTTTGCAACTGCGATGGCATATTTTAGCTGCACCAATAACATGTTGAACCACGCCTCCACAAAAAGCTGATGGGAAAAAACGGAATACCCTTCCGTGACTTCAAATTGTTTTGAATTTCACTGTAAAAGGGATAATCTGCTCACCTAAATGTTGCACTACTTTTGTTGCTGAAATTATATCATTTTTGTCAAAATAAATCAAACCTGCTTATAGCTGCGATTCAATATACTAATTGGAGTTTTAAGTGGCAAATTGATATAATGATCCCGTAATTAATCAATGCTTTTTGAACAAAAGTGACAATACCGTTGAAACTACAATGGTCTGGAGGAACATTTATGGTGCAGATAGAACCTCATTTTTCATATGTCCGTTCTACACGCGGACACCTGAAGGGAAATATTACGGTACCCGGCTCGAAAAGCTGTACGATCAGGGCGGTTATGCTGGGAATGCTTGCAGATGGAATTACAACCATTCATAACCCGCTTGCCTCCCGAGATGGCATTTCTGCGCTGCGGGCAGCGAAACTTTTAGGCGCGACCGTGTCGGCAGATCAGGAGAATCACATTTGGACGATTCAAGGACTCAGCGGCGTACCGAAGGTTCCCGATGACGTGATCGACACGTTGAACTCTGGAACCACCACCAGCTTTACGACCGGCATCTGTACATTATTAACCAATGGGTATGCCGTTATTACGGGGGACGAACAGATTCGGAATCGTCCGTGGAGACATGAGACGGATGCGCTGAAAGAGCTGGGCGCCACATGCATCCATACACGGGGAAAAAATGATTCTCCTCCGCTGGTAATCAGCGGCCCCATCCATGGCGGAAAATGTCATTTGCCCGGATTCAACAGCCAGCATGTTTCCGGTGTACTGGTACCGGCTGCGCTGCTGCCTGAAGGAGAGTCCATTCATATTGAGGTGGCGGACCCTCTGGAAACCCCCTACGTCCAAATGACCATCGATTGGATGAAAAAATTTGGAGCCGAAGTGGATGTGAGTGCTGATTATAAGCATTACTACATTAAGGGAGGCCAGAGTTATCACGCCTGTAATTGTACCATTCCATCCGACTGGTCAAGCGTAGCGTTTCCCTTGGTGGCGGCTGTTTGTACTCCCTCGGAGGTCGTCATTTCCGGCGTAAAGTTTGACGATGTACAGGGAGACAAAATTGTTGTGGATCTTTTGCTTGAAATGGGAGCCGATATCGAAAAGGATACGGACCAGGGAAAGCTGATAATCCATGGAGGTAAGCCGCTTCACGGCATAACCATTGATATGAATGCAATTCCGGACAGCCTTCCGGCCCTGTCGGTGGCCGCAGCCTATGCGCAAGGTACAACTCATTTTACGAATCTTGCCCATGTGCGGGTGAAGGAGACGGATCGTGTGGCAGTCATTCAGGAAAATCTGACGGCATGCGGCGGAAAAGTGGACATTACAGAATCGACAATGACCGTATATGGAGGCCGTCCGCTTCATGGGACCATCGTCAACGGACACCATGACCACCGCATCGTAATGGCAATGACGATTCTTGGGCTGCTTGCCGATGGCATGATGCAGGTGGATGATCCCGAATGTGCAGAGGTTTCTTTTCCGGGTTTTTACACGCTGATGAATCAGTTGGACGCCGGCTTTGAACTGCTGGAGGGTGAAGACTGACTGATGTGGCGGCGAATGGTTCAGAGAGGAGGTGAGTAGTATGAGCGAGTGTGTTACAGGACATACCGGTTTGCTTTGTCTGCTGGGAAGCCCGGTTGCCCACAGCATCTCTCCGGAGATGCACAATGAAGCGTTTCGACTTTTGGGCTTGGACTATGAGTACCTTGCGTTTGATGTTGCTCCGGAGCGCCTGGAAGCGGCGGTCAACGGCCTGAGGGCGTTGGGCGTGATAGGATTCAATGTTACGATGCCTCTGAAAAATCAAATTCCTGAATATTTGGACGGGCTGTCTGCTGCCGCAAAAATTGGCGGAAGCGTCAATACCGTGGTGAACGACCAGGGCAAACTGATTGGTCATACCACCGATGGCATCGGATTCGTAAAAAGTGCGGAAGCAGTTGGTTTCCACATTGGCGAAAAAAATGTGGTACAATTAGGAGCTGGCGGCGCTGGTATTGCGATCATGATTCAGATGGCAATAGACGGTGCGGCATCGATTGACGTGTTTAACCAAAAAGACTCCTTTTGGCCGAGAACGGAAGCTATTGTAGAGCGGTTAAACCAGACTACTGACTGTACCGTGTCTCTGCATGAGCTTTCCAACGAGGAGCAGCTGCGGCTGTCAATTCAACAGGCGGACCTGTTATTAAACACAACCCCGGTTGGAATGGAGGGAATTGGCGGGTCCCTGATCCCGGATTCCAGTTATTTTCATGACGGGCTGGTCGTGGCAGATATTATTTATCATCCGGACGAGACACCTCTACTGAAAATGGCCCGGGAGGCCGGTCTGTTTACCTTCAACGGGAAATATATGTTGCTTTATCAAGGTGCCGCTTCTTTCCGACTCTGGACCGGTCAGGATATGCCGGTAGAGAAGATCAAAGAAAAATATTTTCATTGATCTGTGGAGAGGGCCTGGAATGCAGGTCGAAATAAGAATCGAGAGCCCAAAAGGATCAGCTTGTAAACACGAAAATGTACAAATTTGACATCAGTTAGGAGGAAAATTATGAAAAGAACTTGAATTTTTTCCGCATTGCTGGCTGGCGCCTTGTTGTTCAGCTTGACCGCCTGTGGCGGTAATTCGGCCAGCTCCGGAAGCACGGGCAGCACGCAGAGCGGGAGCAATGCGCAAAGCGGAAGCGGACAGTATCGGGAACATCTTACCATTGCGGTTAACGCCCAGATCACGATGTTGGACCCACAGAAGATTAACAATGTCCAGAGCAATCAGCTGTTTAATATGGTGTACAATACCCTGGTCAATTATGACACGGATACCAAAGAAGTGCTCCCCGAGCTGGCTACCAGCTGGGAATGGACGGACGACAGCTATACCACACTGAAGCTCACGCTGCGGGATGACGTCACATTCCAAAATGGAGTGGCCTTCACCGCTGACGACGTGGCCTTTACCCTGGATCGAGCCACCTACGCCAGCTTAGTGGAGAGCTACGACCACTGCAATGTGATCGATCCCTATACCATCGAGATTTGCCTGAAATCGCCCAATGTGGACTTTGTGGATATTTTGTCCCATAACTCCACCGCAATCGTCAGCAAAGAAAATGTGGAGGCTGACGAGGAGTTCGGCGGCGCGATCGGAACTGGTCCCTGGAAGATTGATCTGGAGAACTACTCCGCTGGCGACACCATTGAGCTGCTGCGGAACGACAACTATTGGGATGTGCTTCCGGAGACAAAATCCATCACCATTCGATATATCGGCAACGCCTCTGCCCGGCTGATCGCGCTGGAAAATGACGAGGTCCAGGTCGTCACCGGTATTGCCACCTCCGAGATGGAGATTGCCAAGGAGAACCCCAGCATCACAGTGAAACCCTTTAAGACGACCACCTTCTATGCGCTGACTATTAATACCAAGAATGGCGCCGCCGCAAATGATCAGAAGCTGCGTACCGCCATTGCCTATGCCATCAATCGGGATGATATCATCCAGATGATCGGTGACCCGGACGTGGAGCCCGCAACCACAGTCTTCGGATGGCAGGCCAACTACTATTTTGATGATTTTACCAATGACCTGTCTTATAATCCAGAAAAGGCAAAGGAACTGGTTTCTCAGTGCGCCAATACCACAGTGAACCTGATTGTAAACGGCCAGGATGCCAAAATGAAGACAATTGCCAGCGCCATTCAGGAGCAGTGCCGTCTGGTGGGAATCACTGTCAATGTGGAAGAACTGGACCACGTCAGTGTAGAGGCCAGACGTTCCGAGGGAACACATGAGCTGGTCATCCTCAGCCTTGCTTTGTTCGATTGGCCCAGCGATATTGGCCGGATTCTCTCCTCCCAGTCGCAGTATAATTACGCCAATTTGTCGGATCCTCAGGTGGACGAGCTGCTTCAGCTGGGTGTCTCCACAGATGATCCGGAACAGCGCAGCCAGTACTATCAGCAGCTGCAGGAACTGGTGCATGACAGTTGCTACTATATTCCCATTGCCTATGGCACACACTCTATCGCGTACCGGAATGGGGTTGACGGCATTGTTGTAAGGCCAAACACATCCCACGATTTTTCCTACGCCTGCATGCTGGAAGGCTGAGCATCTTATTTCAGTTGATCTGACAGGGCTATGATGAGTGGCTGAATCGTCAATGATTCATGATGGTTCAGCCACTCATATCACAAGCTTCATTGGGAAACGGGAGGTATTCTATGCTCAGGTATATTTTAAAAAGATGCATTATGTTGATTCCCATCGTAATCTGCGTGTCTCTTTTGGTCTTTGTACTTTTGAATTTAACTCCGGGCACCGCTCTGAACGTAGTGGGGGAAGGATACTCGGAGGAGCAGTTGGCCGAGTTGGCTCATGAACTGGGGTATGATAAACCGCTTATTTACCGATACCTTGACTATATCCTGGATCTTCTGCACGGAGATTTCGGACAATCCGTAATTTATAAGGAGAGCGTGGCAGCTTTATATTTTGAACGCCTGCCGACTACACTGATTCTGGCTCTGCTCTCCATGGTGATTGCGGTGGCACTTTCCATTCCGCTTGGAATTATTGCCGCGACCCACCATGGCAGTGTGGTGGACAATGTCAGCATGGTGCTGGCCCTGCTGGGACAGTCTATGCCGGTTTTCTGGCTTGGCCTTATGCTGATGGTCGTATTTTCACAGGAACTGGGGTGGCTGCCATCAAGCGGAAATATGTATGGAATCCGCAGCTATATTTTGCCTGCAATTTCGGTTGGGACAGGGTTAATGGCTTCTCTGACCCGGACGACCCGTTCCAGTATGCTGGACGTCATTAATTCCGACTATCTGCGTACGGCTCGGGCGAAAGGAGTCTCCGAACGGACTGTCATCTATCGACACGCATTGAAAAATGCTATGATTCCCATTCTGACCGTGATCGGAGTAAAGGTTGGTTTTGTCTTGGGCGGAACCGTAGTAACGGAAAATGTGTTTTCCCTGCAAGGGGTGGGACGTCTGATTATTGACAGTGTCAAGCAGCGGGACACCATAACGGTGACTGGGTGTGTAATTATGACGACGATATTGATCACCCTGACGCAGCTTGTTATAGATATTATTTATGCCTTTGTCGATCCCCGGCTGCGTGCACAATATGCCACAAAGCGCGGCGCAAAAGCATAAAGGGGAGGTGTATATTCGTGAAAGGAACCACTCGTAAGTTAAGCACTGGCACGAGTCCCCTGAATAAGTCACATGGCAGAATGGGGGATATTTGGCATGCGTTCCGGAAAAACAAAGGAGCCATGCTGGGGCTTGCTGTGCTGCTGATCCTCTTTTTAATGGCTTTGACCATCGATTTTTGGCTTCCGGAAGAGATGTATATTGCCCAAAATTCTGCCGCGCGCCTTCAAGCTCCCTCCATGGAACACTGGTTTGGAACCGATGATTATGGTCGTGATATGTTCTGGCGTGTCATGTACGGCTCCCGGTATTCCTTAGCTGTCGGGTTTGTCGCGGTCATGGTCTCAATTGTCGTGGGCGTGCCGCTGGGTGCCATTGCTGGATATCGAGGCGGTATCGTGGAAGGTTTGATTATGAGACTTGCCGATATCTTTTCTGCGCTTCCCTCTATTCTGATGGCAGTGGTGGTGGTATCCGTTCTGGGATACGGCACCATCAATCTGATGATCGCAGTAGGAATTGCCTCCATCCCCACCTTTGTCCGAACTACCCGCGCCGCAGTATTGACAGTAAAAGGCAACGACTATGTGGAGGCTGCACGGGCATTGGGGAAAAATGAATTGTACATCATATTCTTTCATATTCTGCCCAACTGCCTGTCCCCGATCATTGTTCAGTCAACGCTTCGGGTTGCCAGCGCCATTGTCGCGGCATCCAGCCTGAGTTTTCTGGGCCTGGGTATCCAGCCGCCTTCTCCGGAATGGGGCGCTTTGCTCTCCTATGGAAAGGATTTCATTCGTGGATACAGTTACTTAACGCTGTTTCCGGGGCTTGCGATTGTGATTACCGTTCTGGCTTTCAATATGGTCGGCGACGGACTTCGTGATGCCATGGATCCAAAGTTTAAGCATTAGGAGGTCACAATGGACAATCAGAGTTTACAAAGTACCGCTTCCAGCGGTTCCTCAGTTGTATTGGATATTAAAAACTTAGTTGTCGAGTATGTGACAGATGATGAAACCGTTCAGGCCGTCAACGATGTATCAATTCAACTGGAGGAAGGGAAAATTCTTGGCTTGGTGGGAGAAACCGGAGCGGGAAAAACCACGACCGCCTTGGCCGCGCTCAACCTGATTCCGCCGCCTTCCGGCATAATTCGCAGCGGGAGCATCAATGTTTGCGGATATGATATATTGAACCTATCCCAGCAGGAGCTGGAACATGTCCGGGGCAGCCAGATTTCCATGATTTTTCAGGACCCCATGACAAGTCTGAATCCTGTATTTACGGTAGGAGAACAGATTGCGGAGGGCATTTTGCTCCACAATCAATGCAGTAAAAAAGAGGCGTTTGAGAAAGCGCAGGAGATGCTGGAGCTTGTGGGTATTCCCAAGGAGCGCGCCACAGAATATCCCCATCAATTTTCCGGCGGAATGAAGCAGCGAGTGGTCATTGCCATCGCGCTGTCCTGTAATCCGAAGGTTTTGATTGCGGATGAGCCAACCACGGCTCTGGACGTGACAATCCAGGCGCAGGTGCTGGATTTGATGTGTGATCTGAAGGATAAATTTAAGACATCCATGATACTGATTACCCATGATTTAGGCATTATCGCCAGCATCTGTGATGAAGTGGCTGTCATGTATGCCGGGAAGATTATTGAACGCGGTACGGTGGAAGAAGTATTCAATCAAACAAAACATCCGTACACAGAAGGGCTGTTCAATTCTCTGCCTGATTTGAAAAATCGGACTGCGCCGCTGAAACCGATTCCTGGACTGATGCCCGATCCGACCAGACTTCCCAAGGGCTGTGCATTTGCGCCCAGATGTCCTTATGCGAAAGAGACGTGTATTGACACGCCTCAAACGGCTCGCTTTTTTAGTCAGTCACATTCTGTATTGTGCTCTGAATATCAGGATCCTGCTTTTAAGATCCATCGTGGGGAGGGATGAGAGATGTCGAAGACGATTTTGGAGGTCCAAAACCTAAAAAAATATTTTAAAACCGGGCGGGGAGAGCTCCATGCCGTGGACGGAGTTTCTTTTTCCTTGGAAGAAGGGCATACGCTTGGCATTGTAGGGGAGAGCGGCTGTGGAAAGTCAACTGCGGGGAGATGTATCATTCGTTTGATTGAGCCCACTTCCGGCAATATTATATTTGAAGGAAAAGATATTTCGAAGCTGGGAAGGCTTGCTATGCGCAAGTACCGCAGAGATATGCAGATCATTTTTCAGGACCCGTTCTCCTCGCTGGACCCCCGTAATACAGTGACACAGATCATTGCTGAAGGGGTAAAATCTACAAATAAATTTAAATCCCGGAAGGAAATTGATAACCGGGTCTTGGAGCTGATGGAAATTGTAGGGTTGGCAGAGCGGCTGAAAAACAGTTATCCCCATGAGCTGGACGGCGGCCGCCGACAGAGAATAGGAATCGCACGGGCGCTTGCGGTAGAGCCTAAGCTGATTGTCTGTGATGAGCCGGTGTCCGCCCTGGATGTTTCCATTCAGGCTCAGATTTTGAATCTGCTCCGGGAACTCCAGAAAAAGCTGAATCTGACCTATATTTTCATTACGCATGATTTGTCAGTAGTCAATTATATTTCTGATGAAATCATGGTGATGTATTTGGGGCAGGTTGTGGAAAAGGCGCCGTCAGAGGAGCTGTTCGCACACCCAATCCATCCCTATACCAAAGCGCTCCTGTCTGCAATTCCCGTTCCCCAGGTAGGGGTGCCTCGAAATCGGATTTTGTTGAAGGGAGAAATTACCTCGGCAATCAATCCGCCGGACGAATGCCGGTTTGCAAAACGCTGCTTATATTCTCAGCAGGCATGTACAGCAGGCTGTCCCGGTTTGCAGGAGGTTAGCCCCGGGCATTTTGTGGCGTGTC
Source organism: bacterium (assembly GCA_037245165.1). Lineage (GTDB taxonomy): Bacteria > Bacillota > Clostridia > Oscillospirales > Oscillospiraceae > Lawsonibacter. The sequence goes on along the minus strand of JAXWVI010000033.1, from coordinate 31,925 downwards.
ATGTGTTCCATCAGTGAAACAAGGAGGACGATTTGACAGCCCAGCAAATGAGATGCAGATTCTTATGGGTCCGCATATCCAAATTTGTACGCTCGCATATCATGATGCCTGTTACAGCAGGCGGTCCATATTAAAAACACAATATGTGGAAATGAGCAGTTGCGCGTTAGAGAAAGATGATTTAGACCGACCATATAAGGAGGGAGAATATGCGTGCCACGGACTTTTTTGATCCATCTGATGAGGACTATATTGTTCGGATTCGGAGGGAATTGCATCAGCATCCAGAGCTTGGGTTTGACTTGCCCTTTACCACGGATCTGGTCAAGACCCAATTAACGGCTATGGGTGTCCCCTATACCGAGCAATATGGAAAAAGTGGTATTGTCGCAATGCTTGGCAAGACAAACAGCCGGCCCTGTGTTGCCATTCGTGCGGATATGGATGCGCTTCCCATTACAGAAAACAGTGCCGTCTCGTTTCCGTCGCTGGAGCCGGGAAAGATGCATGCCTGCGGACATGACGCACATACCGCTATTTTGCTTGGAACTGCCCGTGCGCTGAAACGAGCGGAAACTCAGTTAAAGGGGAGCGTAAAGCTGATTTTTCAGCCCAATGAAGAAGGCGGCGGCGGGGCCATTCCTATGATTGAGGATGGCGTTTTAAATGATGTGGATGTTATAGTGGCATTGCACACCGACAACAAGCTGGAGTGCGGAACAATCGGTGCGCGGGAAGGCGCCGCGCTGGCGGCCAGCACCCCGATTTCGTTGGAGTTTTTTGGGAAAACCGCACATGCTGCTGTACCGGAGAAAGGTCATGATGCGCTGGCGATGGCGGTAAAGACGTATAATGGGATACAAACAATGCTGCTGCGCGAGATTGATCCTTTGGTCCGCTATGCCTGCTCCATTACTGTACTGAAAGCCGGCACGGCCCCAAATGTTGTTCCCGATTATGCGCAGATGGAAATTGCGCTGAGGACTTTTGACTTACAGTTAAGTGAGTTTATCCACCAGAGAATCCAAATGATTGCGGAGCATGCGGCCCAGGAGCTTGGCGGAACCGCGCGTTGGAAATGTGAGACAAATTGTCTGCCGCTGATCAACAACCCGGATGTGACGCGGAAGCTATTGTGCGCTGCGGCCAAGATTGTGGGCGATGATCATATTGTTCCGGTGGATTTGGGACTTGGCTCGGAGGATTATTCCTATTTCTTGGATAAGGTTCCGGGGGTATATTTCCGCCTGGGCACCAAAAACGCGGCAAAGGGATGTGTTGCGCGGGCCCACAACAGTGATTTTTGCATTGATGAGGATGCCATGATCCTGGGAAGCAAAACATATGTACAGTTTGTATTGGATTACTTCGACCAGCTATAAGTATGAAAAATAAGTACCTAAAAGTTTTGGTTAGACTGGCAAAATTGGTCGGCGGGTGCGCGATGACGGCAGCTGTCTTTGGTTGGATTGTCATCCCACAGGGCTTTGCCGCAGGAGGAATCACGGGGCTTGCAATACCGATCAGCAAAATAGTTCCCATTCCCATTTCTCTTATTGTTTTGATTGGAAATTTAATTCTACTGATTTTAGGCTGGCTCATTGTGGGGAAGGCGTTTATCGCAAAGACACTACTGCTGACATGGTTGTTCCCAATAATGCTGGAATTCTTTCAAAGACAGGACTATCTGTCCGCACTGGCAGTTGACCCGTTGTTGAGTGTGGTCATAGGCGGGGTGTTCTTGGGCGTCGGGAGTGCGTTGATTTTGCTGGGAGATGGCTCGAGCGGGGGATTTGACACACTTGGTGTAATTCTGAACCAGACGATGCATGTTCCAATCTCCTTGGTCATGTATCTGTGCAATTTTACCGTCATTCTGCTGCAAGCCGCTTCTGGTACGCTGTTGCAGACAGTCTATGGCGTCCTGGTGTCCCTGATATCCAGCATCACCCTCAACCAGGTGCTGACAAGGGGGCAAAGGGCTGGCCAGATTTGGATTTTTTCCGAAAAATGGGAGCCGATATCGCAAAAACTTCTTCATGAGTTGGACCTTGGCCTGAGTTTCTTTTTGATTGAGAGCGGCTACCGGCATCAAAATGGAAAGGCGATTTTGACGATTGTCCCCGTGCCTATGATTGAATCGGTCAAACAGTGCGTATATCGGGCGGACCCCACAGCATTTATTGTGGTGGATTCAATCCGATATGTGGGTGGTCGAGGTTATACAATCAGTCGGTGATTCCTACTTTCAATCGTGTTCACATTTATTAACAAGTGTATCGGTTGCGCTGTTGACGAGGCCTGAGGCTGGAAACAATCGAGCTGCTCAATCTATTTACTGCTATGGGAAGTGACATGAGCGAAATTTATATCAGGCATGTCGTCGCCCGGGACGGCGTGGAGCAAATGGAAACTCCACGCCGTCCCGGGCGATTATCGTCTGGAATAAAACATCTGCCTGACACAGGCATGAAAAGAGATCAACACACACAACGGGCCGGAACGGCTCTCTGACGGTTCTCTGGAAAAAACGATGCAGCGTAGACGGGGCGGAAAACAGTGAGCACCGGCAAAGGAAGCTGCGGGTCCGTCAAAGGTTCAGGATTTGGCGAGAGTATATTATTCCACGTCATTGAGCGCCGCCAGATTCTCCTCGCCGGTACGGACCTTAACGACTTTATCTACGCTGTATACGAAAATCTTACCGTCGCCGATCTTGCCGGTATAGAGGGCCTCTTTCGCAGCCTGGATCACCTTATCCACCGGGATGTTGCCCACGATCACCTCTACCTTGACCTTGGGCAGTAAGGTGGCGTCCACTTCTACGCCGCGGTAGCGTTCGCCGGCTCCCTTCTGGATGCCGCAGCCCATGACCTGCGTCACAGTCATGCCGGTTACGCCGATGTCGTTCATGGCCTTCTTGAGCTTGTCGTAGTGAGACAGGCGGGAGATGATGCTCACCTTGTAAATGCCGGTAGGCAGCGAGGGGGTGGTGACCTCCTCCGAGGTGACGGGCTTGGGCGCGGGCGCTCCGGGGACATATTCTCCAACACCCAGATCGGTATTGGCGTTCACGTCCATGGTCATTGTGTTGGATACGTCCATAATGCTGAAGCCGGCGTAGGCGCTGGGCAGACCGTGCTCGCAGGCATCCAGGCCCAAAGTTTCCTCTTCTTCGGTGACCCGAAGCCCCACAGTAGCTTTAATCAGAGAAAAGGCGATGAAGATCGTGATGGCGGCCCAGACACAGATGGAGACAATGCCCAGCAGCTGCAGGGTCAGCTGGTTCACGCCACCACCGTAAAACAGGCCTACCACAGAGTCGTTGCCGGGCGCGGACGGAGTGGCGAACAGACCTACGGCAATGGTGCCCCAGATGCCGTTGCAGAAGTGAACTGCGACCGCACCCACAGGGTCATCCACCCGCAGCTTATAGTCCAAAAACCATACCCCGAAGCACACCAGCAAGCCGGCGACGGCGCCGATGATGATTGCGCCCAGGCAGTCCGTCACATCACATCCCGCTGTAATGGCCACCAGGCCCGCCAGGGATGCGTTAAGACTCATGGAGACATCGGGCTTCCCATATTTCAGCCAGGTAAATACCATACAGACCACAGTGGCCACAGAGGGGGCGACGGTGGTAGTCAAAAAGATGGAACCGAGCTGGTCAATCGAGGTGGCTGCGGCTCCGTTAAAGCCGTACCAGCCCAGCCACAGGATGAAGCAGCCCAGACAGCCCAAGGGGAGGTTGTGTCCTGGAAAAGCGTTGACTTTGGTCACCTTTCCAGCCTCGTTGGTGGTATACTTGCCAATCCGGGGACCCAGCATGGCCGCGCCCACCAGGGCGCACAGGCCGCCCACCATGTGAATGGCCGCCGACCCGGCAAAATCGTGGAAGCCAAGCTGGGACAGCCAGCCGCCGCCCCATACCCAGTGGGCCTCCACCGGGTAAATAACCGCCGAGATCACCGCGGAATAAATGCAGTAGGACAAAAACTTTGTCCGCTCCGCCATGGCGCCGGACACAATCGTCGCCGTAGTGGCGCAGAACACCAGGTTAAATACAAAGTTGGACCAATCAAATGAGGCATAGCTGGTAAAAATATCAAAACCAGGTTTTCCGATCAGCCCCATTACATCCTCGCCCAGCAAAAGGCTGAAGCCGATGAGAATAAACATTGGGGTACCAATACAGAAATCCATCAGGTTTTTCATCAAAATGTTGCCTGTGTTCTTCGCACGGGTAAAACCGGCCTCCACCATGGCAAAGCCTGCCTGCATCCAGAATACAAGAGCTGCGCCGATGAGAAACCAAACACCGAATACTAAACTGTTGACAGAGCTAAGCAATTCTTCTGACATGTCCATCTCTCCCTTTCAAGGTTTATTCAGCAATTCTTTTCAGGCCTGCTCCACAATGTGAAGAAAAAGAAGAGGGCACTAGATTTCTCTAGCGCCCTTGCTATGGTGCATATTATAAAATGCAGGAACGGGAAAATCAACTTGCAAAAAATCCAAAAAAGTCCAGCCGATAACTGCCTTTTCTTATGAAAAGCAGAGAAATTTAAAGGCCGGCAGCGTGTGGAGTACATAATTTAAAATACCGCTCGTACATTATTTCGGAACAGAGACGGCAGCAGAAACACAGGCTACCTGATGCAAGCCCTCATCAAAATATAAGGGGACAGAAAAAGTTATCATTGATTTTACATCCATATGCGTGACATCTGCATGTTCTTTTGGTATACTGCGTTTGTAAGAAAAAACTTTGCCGGCCATAGCGGGACGTTGTTTTGTCACATCTCTGTGTGGCGTCTGACCCAGGTTTGCGGATGATCCGGCGAGCGTTGACAGGGAACTGGAGCAAAGCGGCCGGTATGGTGCGGCAACGGTCAGTACATATCAAAATATAGGAGCATATATGGAACATACACTTGATTTTAATCAAAAACATGGATTTATCTGTGATATGGACGGCGTGATCTACCACGGGAACCGGATTTTGCCCGGTGTGTCGGAGTTTATCCAGTGGCTCCATGATGAGAAAAAAGAATATCTCTTTCTGACCAATAACAGCGGGTATACCCCCAAAGAGCTGCAGCAGAAGCTGGCTCGTATGGGGTTGGACGTTTCGGAAGAGCATTTCTATACCAGCGCTCTGGCTACGGCAGCTTTCCTGAAGGAGCAGTCTCCCGGCTGTTCTGCCTTTGTGATCGGTGAGGCGGGACTGCTGAATGCTCTTTACGATGCGGGGATCACGATGAACGATGTAGATCCGGATTATGTAGTGGTGGGCGAAGGCCGGGCGTACTCCCTGGATACTCTGACCAAGGCCACCAATTTGGTGCTGGGGGGAGCGAAACTGATTGGCGCCAACTCCGATGTCTCCGGCCCCATTGAAAACGGGATCGCCCCCGCCTGCCGTGCGTTGGTGGCTCCCATCGAAATGGCCACTGGGACCCAGGCCTATTTCTGCGGAAAACCAAATCCGCTCATGATGCGCAGCGGGCTTCGGCTGCTGAATTGCCACTCCGCCGACGCTGTTATGGTAGGTGACCGGATGGATACGGATGTGATTTCCGGTATGGAGAGCGGTATGTCCACTGTCCTGGTGCTTTCCGGAGTGTCCACACCGGAGACGCTGAAGACCTACGCCTACCGGCCTACTTTGGTCCTCAGCGGCGTGGGAGAGATTGTGAGCATGGCCCGGGCAGCTTCCAACTAAAGAAATGCTCGTGCTGCGGTTTTTTGGCCCGAAATATCTGGGCAGAGATAGAGCCTGAGTATAAGTGATATGAGCATAGGCCGCCTTCCGAAAGTGCTTCTTTCGGAGGGCGGTTTTCTGCTGAGCGCAGAGACACCGCAGTCAAGGCTTAGCGGTATAGTCCAAACAAGAAAACCTGAAAAATAAAAAAGCCGCTGTTTTCTCTCGAAAACAGCGGCTTTCATGGTGGACGATACAGGACTTGAACCTGTGACCTCCCGCACGTCAACCCAGACCAGAAACTTTTTCTAACAATTTCCGCTTATTTATAGGTGCTTTTGCTTTATTTTATCTGGTTTCCAACGCTTTGTTAATGCAAGGTCTCCGTGTACTTTGAGTGCGTCTGTGGCTGGTTGTGTGGTCAAACACGCCTCTCTTAATCTTAATTTACTCGTTTTCCCACCTGACATATTTTAGCACAGTGTAAACAAAGATATTGTCCGGAATCTTTTGTTGCAGACGATTCTATTCTTTTTATACAGGAGCAGATACTTCTCCTATTACTTCACTGAATCTCCTCAAAAGCCGCACACTTTAAACAACAACAAAATACGTCCATGGCCTGCTGAAGTTCAGAAACAGAAGGATACGAGGGGGCAATGCGAATATTTTGATCCTTTGGGTCGATGCCATAAGGGAAGGTGGCGCCTGCATTCGTCATGATCACACCGGCCTGCCTACAGAGCTGAATGGTGCGTTTAGCCAGCCCGGGAAGGGTGTTTACTGAAACAAAGTAGCCGCCTTTGGGACGATTCCAAGTGGCCAATCCCAAGGGCGCAATTTCCTTCTCCAGGGTGTTTGTTACCACATCAAACCGTTGCTTTAAAATTTCGGCATGCCGCTTCATGAGACCTAACACATGTGCCTTATCTTTCAGATACCGAACATGCCGCAGCTGATTGACCTTATCATAGCTGATGAGCTGGACATCCAGCAACCGGAGCATATACTCCATGTTTGCCTGGCTACAGGCAAAGCATGCCACCCCAGCGCCCGGGATGGTGATTTTGGAGGTGGAGGCATATTCAAATACCATGTCCGGATTTCCGTTTTGTGCGCAGAGGCTTATGATATCGGCAAAGGGGAGAAATTCCCCCTCAAACTCATGTACACAATAAGCATTGTCCCACATCAGCAGAAAATCCGGAGCGGCAGGTCTCATGGCGGCCAGACGCTGGACGGTTTGGGCAGAATAGACGATTCCATCCGGATTGGAGTATTTCGGAACGTTCCACATTCCTTTCACGCACGGATCCTGGATCAGTTGCTCCACCACATCCATGTCGGGGCCTTCCGGCGTCATAGGCACGGTAATCAGTTCAAATCCGAAAGACTCTGTGATCTTGAAATGCCGGTCATAGCCAGGAGCAGGACAGAGCCATTTGAGTCCCTTTTGTTGACTCCAGGGCCGTTTGCTGTGCAGCAGGCCGTGCGTCATTGCTTTTGCAATGGTATCATACATCAGGGTCAAACTGGAATTACCGCCCACGAATACCTGTTCAGGAAGACAGCCAAGCAGCTCTGCGAAGAGACTTCTTGCGCTGGATAAGCCAGCGATCTCGCCATAGTTCCGGGCATCGATGCCGTCATCAAAGCACTCTGCGGGGTCGGTCAATGCGGTGAGAAGACCAGAAACCAGCTCCAGCTGCTGTTGGCCGGGTTTGCCGCGTGCCATATTTAGCTTGAGACCTTGGTTCAACCAATCACGATACTCTGCCTGGGCCAAGCTGCATTGGGTCAGGATATCGCTGGAACAGACTGTATGCATATCAACACCTCATATTCTCAGACACTGCTTATAACAGTAGTATAACATCGAAGGAATATTCTGATTTTTAAAGTGCTGGGCCGATATGGTTCATTAGGTTCAGGCGTTTTTCCGAATCAGTTCAAAAAGGGTCATCAGACCTTCGCACATTACGGGGTCCAGTACAGGAAGACCGGTTTCCCGTTCCAGGGCCGGAGCAATTTGAATGCTGGACATTCCGGTACAGCTTAGAGCGATGACGTCTGCGCCCAGCTGCTTTTGCCGCTGTGCCTGCTCCACGGTGGCGGAATACCCCTGGGGCGTCATCAGGTCGAGGACGCTCTCGACGCCCTTGCCGCGGGCGTTATCTACAATATGATCGCCAAAGACTCGCTGATAACCGGCCGGAACATCCTCGGTGATTCCCAGCACAGCGGGGTGGCTGCCATAGAACATGCATAGGGCAGCAGTACTCTCCCCAGCCCCGATGACCGGGATGGGAACTGCCTGGCGCGCTTGTGCAACTCCGGGGTCTCCGGCACAGCTGACAATGATCGCGTCAAAGCCCTCTTGCCACATTTCTTTTGCCATAGCCACCACCTTGGGAACGCCTAAGGCCATAGTCTGGTCGTCGTGGATTCCCTCCGGCTGGTCTGGGATACAACGGGATTCGACCTGCAGCATGGGGAAATACTGTTCGATCAGCGCCCCGTGCATCTGCATCAGCTGGGTGTCGTCTGTGGTCAATACGCGGATCAGGCCAACTCTATATTTCTTCATATCATACTCCCCTGCCTTTATGACATTTTAATGGAATGAAAAATAGTCTGCTTGTTGGCGTATGCGCAGGAGCGGTGCTGGCTGCAGCCGGAACAGGGATAGGTACATTCCGCTAAGCTGTCTGCATCCACAGGCGGCTGGGACGGAAGGGCTTTGATCTGTTCTACCAGGTGGAGGACTTTTTCCACTTCTTCCTGCTCCCCTTCAATCTGAATCGCTACGGAGGCTTCTGCACCGGAAAATCCACCTTTGGCAAAAACCAGAGCGTTTACACGGGCATAGGACTCAATGGCCTGGGCCTCGGTCAGAACTTCTCCTGGTATGGGGGCAAGGCTGCAGGCCATGCCATAGGAAAAATCACACTTTTTTCTGGAAATCTGTGGGTTCAACCGGGTCAGATCCCCTGGGATGAGCTTCATCACACTGGTCAGGATCAAGGTGCGGATCCCTTCCGTATAGAGGAAGGGCATGCAGGTCCCATAGCCGCCCCCACCAGAGCTGCCAATCAGCAGTGCGGCATGGCCAAACGCATCCAGTGCGTTTGCTCCGGTGACAAACAGATCGCCGGGCCCCATTACTTGGAGGGTTTGCTCCAGACAGGAATCAACATTTCGGATTTCTCCGTGCTCATAAAGCAGAAAATGGGCGCCCTGGCCCTCCGCTTTGCCCCGCTTCATCCCGTTTTTGGTAATCCGACCGCAAATACGCATAGGCGTGTCAGCCAGCAGTGTAGTCAGACAGGAGACAGTGGAAGACCCTTTAAAAAGAACTTTTCCATGGGAGAGGTAGGGGGCGAATAGACTGCTGTCCAGAACACAGCGGGCAATCAGCCATTGACATTGCACACCCCAAAGCGTGAACTGTGCGATCGCCATAGAGAACCTCCTCTCATATTTGGAACGACCCGTCCTTTAGAACCAGCATATCATCCAGATAGAGAGTGGGGTTTTTGATGATTCCGTCGATGTGGCAGTCCGCTTTATTCGTCCCGCCAAATCCGATGTTGGTTCCAAAGGCAATATGCACGGTCTGATAGGCCTTCTCATCCTCCAGGATCACGCCAGTCAGTCTGGCGGCGTAGTTTGTGCCGATGCCCAGCTCGCACAGGGTGGCATTGCGCTCATTGTTTAGCAGAAAGCCCACCTTTTCTGCATCCGCGCCCTGGATGCTCTGCAGCTTTCCGTCCTTTACCTGTACCTGAAGGGGGGATTCCAGCAGACCAATGCCCACCATGGAGCCATCAATGACCATAGAACCGTTGGAGCCGCTTTCCAGGGGGGCGATGTAGGCCTCGCCGGAAGGAAGGTTTCCGGCCTGCCCCTTTTCCCGGTACACGCCGGGGCTGGGAATGCCGGGCCGGCCAGCCAGATCCAGAGTCAAGATATGGCCGTCTTTTTCAATGCGGGCGGTGGAGGCCTGGGTGAGCATCTCAGTGACCCGGTTGGTCAGCTCCATCACGGTATCGTAGTCCGCAGTCATAGCGCCCTGACGGAACATGTCCTCGGTGATATTGGGCATGGTGGCGATCCGCGCCCCCGCCTTTGCCGCTTCAATCTTGGCACGGGTGTGGGTGATGGAGGTGCTCATGGGGCACAAAACCACATCGGCGGCCTTCATAGCGGCGGCAATGCAGGCCGGGGGCTCCTGGCCGGATACCTCACGGGGAGACATGGTTACCAGCATGGCGTCAGCGCCCAATTCCTTTGCCGCTTGATACAGTGCTTGGCCGATTTGAAGCTTTTCGTCGTCCGTCACCACCAAAACCGTCTCGCTCGCTTTCACAGCCATGCAGGAAGTCAAAACACGACTTCCGATTTCTACCAGATTCATTGTGTTCCTCTCTTTCAAGCTAAAAGTTCCATCAGCGCCCGAGCCGCCAGCGTCCGGGAGAGGATGACCGACTTCCCGGAATGCTCACGGAAGCGTGCCTTCATCTCCGCGCTATATCCGATGCAGTCCATCACTGCCAAGTCCACGTCCAATTCCGCCACCTTTTGGGCCGCCCGGTCCAGCTCCTCTGCACTTCCGTAGGGAGAGGCAGGGATGGCGATGATTTCTGAGACGTACTCCTTCCACTTGGCTTCTGACTGGGCCACTTGCTGAGGCGTGGGGGTGATGACTGCGATTTTGCCCCGGCTCGCCAAGGCGGGCACCAGGCCGTTGAGTACCTTGCAAGGGAAGATTAGGGGAACTTTGGAGTGAAATACAGCCGGAAAATCTCCGGTACAGAGAAACAAGATCATCTCCACGCCCTGTTCCTCCAGTTTATCAATGCAGTTTTGCAATCTGGGCAGGATGAAGCGCTCTGCGAAGATCACAGAGCTGCCGTCCTGCAGGCGTGAGATCAGCACATAGTCATCCGGACCGGGGGCAAAGGCCTGGATTTCTTCCCGGGTAAGGCCGTCTAACCCTCCGGCTTGGATCAGCTCCACCTCCTCCCCCAGCAGAGGAAGAATATCTTTCGTTACATCTGTTCTTGGAGCCTGACCGATGGTAATCGCACCGACTTTGCGCATGAGAAAACCTCCCTTTTCTGCATGTCGCCCCAGAGCATCTGAGGCCGCATGGATTTTTATTTCTTTCCGAAGCCCTGAAAATGGCTCATATCCCCGTAAAGCGCCTGGAGCCGTTTAAACTCCTCCGCATCATAGAAGGACAGCTTACCCCGTCCAAAGGCCTTGGCAGCCTCCAGCATAAAGCGGGCGGCTTCCTCGATGTCGGCGAAATGACTGGCGCCAGTGGCGCAGCCGGGTACCGGAGTCTGGGTGGCAATAGCTACGCCAACCACCGGGGCTTTGGTGGCGGTGGCGGGCTGAAGAATGCTGTTGAGGTGGTACAGGTCGTTGCCATAGGGAGTGATATCCTGCTGGGAGAGGGGAAAAACGTGGGCGGGCTTGCCCAGGGTGATCTCCATAAGATCCACCAGGTCGCTGCTGACTTTCAAAATATAACCCTGCATGACAGTGGGAGAGATGGAAAAGTCCCGGGTGTTAATAATCTTATTACCCTTGGTGGTATCCACAGAGAGGATGGCGTCCAGCTCGTCGGTAACCTCTTCCCGGTTGACCTGAGCCATTTCCACCGGAGAATCCATGAAGGGAACGGGGGTATGAGGACGTGTGGGGGCGTTGGGGCAAACGTGGGTGGAGATGAACACATCTCCCTCCAGATGGTCGCCCTTTGCTTTCATGTCCAGCAGCTTGGCAGCCACCGACAGAGCACATAGAGCACCATCGCCATCGGAGACAAAGCCGATACGCTCAGGCCGAGCGCCCAGACCGCCCAGACGGCCCAGCAGACCGATGGTAGGGGCGCTGCCGCCGGCGGACTTGCCCCGGCTGCCGGGGATGCGCACCTTTACCATATCGGTTTTTCCCTTGGGCCCCTGCAGGGCGTAGACCTCAATATTGGCCTGGGGATCGATGGCACGCAGATACTGCTCCACGGCCGCGCCGGAGGCGGAGGGAGAATCGAGAATGTCGATAAGTTCAATTACTTGCTTGATAAGCATGGGAAAAACCTCCTGTCAATAAATTAGAAGTCAACGTGAGCCAGCATGGGACGGTGGATAATGCCCTCCACCTCGCCCAGCAGTGCCTTGTCAAACATAGGAGCAGACAGCTTCAAATTGTGGTAGCTGGTGCGGATGAGATAGATTTCTTGCTCCGGCACCAGATCAGAAGTGGGGGTAGGACGTCCGGTCTGCGCATCAAAGGTCATGATGAGATCGGGGAAAGTACCCATTCGCTCCCCGTTCGGGCCATCTACCGTCATATACTCGTTCCAGAAAGACATCTCATAGCCACACACTTTTACGGTGCCTACGTCAAAGCCGCCCTCGCTACGCAGCTGATAGTCCTCTACAATGCCACGGGTCAGTACCTGACCGCCTAAAAAGTCGGCCACAGCATGTACGGCATAGTCCACGGAACGCTCCAGCCCCTGAGCATAGCACCGGCCTGTTTCAATGGCGTGGGAGAGTCCGCCCAGAGCGCTGTTTTCCCGCAGAAACTGGGCAGATACCGGGTTGCGCACCACAGAAACCAGCCCGCCCGCCTCCACGGCGGAAGCCCGCACCAGTTTGGAGCAGTGGGTGATGGAGCCAGTAACGGTGCACTCTACATGGCGGCCCAGCTCCTCCCGGCCGCCTACACAGGTCATGGTGGTGACATAGCTGGGGTCCCGATGAAGGTTCAGGCTACCCATAACTCCGGTGGGGTGAGCTCGTCCGTTGCAGGGAGCATCCAGTAAAGGGATGCCCAACACGGAGGCCTGGAGCCAGCCGTTGAAAGTGGAACCGCCGCCGTTTTCGTTTGTAACAATGCCGCCCAGCTTCAGCCCGGTTTTTTGCGTGAACAGTTGCACGCAGCGCAGGAGGTCTGCGGGACTGACGTACTTCTCCTTGGCAGCTGGGGCACCTACCATAGAAGCAGTTACAATGATGGCGTCGGGGTCTACCGCGTCAATGGGAGTCAAGTGCAGGTCGCTGAACTCAACGGCCAGGTTGCCGGTCTTCGCGCCAGTGTCCGCCGAGCCGCCGCCACCGCCGCCCAGAATAGAACCTCCCAGAGCGGCCCAATTAACCGACTGGGCAGTGAGACGGGTGAAATTTTTTTGCATGGTTACCGCTTCCTTTCCAGAATTATAAAATCTGTTACATGAGCATAGAACGGATGAGATTGCTAAAGAAGCCATACAGACCGTCGCCGGCAATCAGACCGGAGTCACGCACTTCCATAAATTCAGTGCCGAAGATCAGGCGGACTATCACAGCCAGCAGCACGCCGATACCGTAGATAGGATTATTCAGCAGCAGGCCGGTGGCAAAAAGGACACCCACCATCTTGGTACCGAAAATGATCTGGATGATCGCGCCGGGAATGGCCCACAGCAGCAGCTCCCGCAGCAGGCTGGGGTTTGCACCGGCCTGAGCGGCGGCGGCAAAGGTGTAGCTGATGGGGGGCATGATGTCCTGAGAGAGGTACATATTGGCAAACATCAGTACCACCAGAATACCGATAATGCCACCCAGCATCTCCACCTTTACCTGTTCCCGGCGGCCCTGGATCTCCCGGGCAGGGTCAGCTCCCTTGCCCCGGAGGATCCAACCAGTCTTCAGGTCATAGCCCATGTCGGCAAAGCAGGGGCCAACAGAGCTGACATAACCGGTGAGGATGGCCACAGGCAGAGCGGGGAAGCCCATCAGGATGCCGAGCGTCATGAAAATAGTAGTGATGGCAAAGGCGGGGAACCAGCCCGAGTGCATAGCGGCCATGCCGACCAGTACCATGGCCACGGCGGCAGAGAAACCAGCCCACAGCACCCATAGGATGGACAGGCCCAGAGACATCTGGGTGAAAATGCCGGTCAGCGCGCCTACGATAATGGCACCACCCACAAACAGTCCCATGGCCAAGGCAAGGCTCTTCTTGGCAGAATCCTGAGAGACCGTGACCTCTATCTTCTGGGCAGAAGCGCTCTTGTGGCCGCGGAGCACAGTAATAATAGACTGAACCAGGGCCACCATGCCCGCTCCGATCATAACGCCGGATGGGATGTTAGAGGCGCCCATGTTAAAGCCAAAGATTTGTTCAGAATAGCCACGGAGGATCAGGCCGATACCCAGGCCGGTCATGGCAATGATATCGGCAATAAACACGATGCCGATACCGGCCACTGGCAACTTGAAGTAGCTGCCTACAACGCCCACGACAAGGCCTTCCAGCAGACGACGTCCTTTTTTCCCGCCCTCATCGCCAGCCTGAATAGCGGTGGCGGTGGCCACCCCGGGAGGCCAGGCACCCTGAGCCGGGAAGATGGCGGAGTCATATATGCGGCCGATAATGTAGATGGAGACGGAGGTGCCGATCATGCATCCAATGCCCATCATCAGGATGGAGGAGGCTTCCCCCATCAAAAAGAGCATCGCCACCGCAATAAAACCGCAGTTGGCGGCGGAAAATCCGGCTGCCGAAGCAATGGTCTGAAGCAAATTCTGGCGCTCCAGATTGCAATATTTCAGACAGGCATTCAGGGGGATGCGGGCCACCAGCATGGCTACGATGGCTCCCAGCAGGGATGTGTTTGGTGTCGTTCCCAATTTGCCGATGATGTTCATACATACGGCACCTACCAAAAAGGCGATGAGAATTCCGGGGATCAATGTTCCGGGCTCAAAAGCCGAGATGTAGGTCTGTTCTTTGTACTGCTTCTTGCGTTCTTCCTTTGTTTGCATTTTGGTCCCTCCTTGGTAATATGGTTCTATCCTCCATTCCTCCTAATTAAAGAAGGAACGAACGATCACGGGAAATGTTTTCCGATATACGGAAAATAAGAGGTACAAAATAAGGCATAGGTACGCCAAAATTCCAATAATAAAAAAATATTTTCTATATGCGGAAAAGCAGAGGGAAAACAAAGCGGGCGCATGCCCGTTTTGCTTTAATCCATAGTGGGAAACGAACCCATAGCCAAATTGACTTGTTCTGCCACTTCCCCAAATTTACGCACTAAAGTCTGTTTACTTTGAGGAGTGAGTTCTGAAATATAGCCCCCTGTACTGAGAGCACCCACAAGGCTTCGGCTACGGTCAAACAGAGGAAATGCCAAGCCGAAGCGACCCGGGGTAAGGATCCCTTCGCTGAAGTCATAGCCACACGCTACGATCTCCTCCAGTTTAGCTTCCAGTGCGTGCCGTGCGGAGCCGTGCATGGATAACCCGTCCATATAACGCTGCTGTTCATGAGGCGGCAAAAAGGCCAGCAACACACGGTTTGAGGCACCTTTGTGCAAGGGATAAATACCGCCGGAACGCACAGAGTTGGAAGTATCCCGAATAGAACCGATTTTTTCGATGCAAATGCTGCGTCCAACACAAGGAATCGTCAGAATGCAGTGTTCACCAGTACGCTCATAGTAGTCCCACATGTAGTACTGGGCAATCCGCTTAACTTCCCGGTTATCCAGGCTTTGCGCCCCAAGGAGAAGCGCCTTGTCACCCAGAAAATACCGCTTTCCCCCCGGTTCTTGCTGTAAAAAACCAGATGCGGTAAGGGTATATAAAAGGCGGTAGACCACGGTGGTACTCATATTACATCGTCGTGCTACTTCGCTGAGGGTTAGCCCAGGAAATGAACCTATTAGTTCTAAAATTTCTAATGATCGGCCTACTGTTTGTAGATAGCTATTGGCTTCTCTCATCTTAAAAAACATCACTTTCCTATTTCAGAAAATCATTTTCGTATACTGGTTAAAATAACTATATCCAAATTTTATTCTGATGTCAATTCTTGTTCATCTTCTCCCACGGAGAAATATTATTGCGTTTTTTGATGAAAATAGCAATCTTGATTGCGGTATTAAAACTACTGCACGACAGATTTTACATTCTTATGGAGCAGGCCGAGCGGGAAATCGAAACTTACCACCAGCAACTCATCGAACATCTGAAAAACCGAGGAAAAACTGGTGCCCAGTATCATGGACGCATAGAGCCTGATCGCAGAGGAACGCTCTATGGGCAGTTTCCTCTGCGGGTTCCAATTGGCTTTGGAAATGGTAAACGAACTGAATCACTTTGAAATGGACAGGCATCCATCTCCGGAAGAAAGAGCGGAGACGGATGCCTGATTCTATCCCTACTGAATGGCAAGGGTGTCGCCCAACCGATATCGGCACAGTCCAAAGCCTGTTTCGGATCGCTCCAAGACGCTCTCCGGGATCTGCTTGAGATACTTTCGCCCAAAGCTGGTGGTGCCGAAGTATGCGTCAAAGTTGGCCACCGGCAGCACTACCCAGTCGGAGTCCTCTGGATTGTTGGCAAGGTAGTAGGACACCAGAGTTGTGACCATATCCAGAGGAACCCCCTTGGGCGTGAGCGTGCGGAGTTGTTTTACTAACTCAGGCGGCAGTGATTGCTCCTTATCCCGGAGTGGGCCCAGCTCCAAAGCCTGAGCCAGAAAGCTGTCAAACCGCAGGCCCCACTGTCCCTTAGTGGTGGGAGCAAACAGAGGAATCTGCATTTGGATTACCTTGTCCCGCCAGGCCCGGTCAAAGCCCTTCTCAATGGCAGCACACTTCTTCTGGGCGCTGCTGGATACCCGTTCTGGATTTTCCCGCACAAAATCCACCACTTGATGTACATGGCGGTGAAACCATCCGCTGCCATTTTCGTCCACAAGGCCGGGAAACTCCCCATGGAGTTTTCCGAAATCATTGCCAAACTGCCACGCCTCTCGAGGCGTGGCTTTTTTACTGTCCGGCACACTGCACCAGGCGCACAGGCCCCGCTTGGCATAGTCGAGGCGCTCCCGGGGCGCTTCGGCTGGGCTGCCATCCTCATTATGAAACAGAAATCCTCTTGCCAAGATGGTCAGCACCCGGTTGAGTCCCTCGAAATCCAGGATGGTGTCGAAGGTAAAGCGGCCCAGATAGGTGGTGTCCTGCTTGTTCCGAGCGGTGTAGTTTACCACACCGGTGTAGTCCTGAAACTCGTTCCACTCATTCAGCATGATCCACCTCCAGAACATGTTCCTCAATGTGATCCGGCAGCAGATCCCACAGCAGGTTTCGCTTGCCCAGGGCCACCACATAGGGCACCGCCAGGCTGGGCCAGACGATCTTGTCCAGCAGCTTGCGGCAGACCTTGGACACCACGGCCCGCTCGTTGCCGCTGAAGGGGGCAGACAGATAGGCCT
Organism: bacterium; assembly: GCA_037245165.1. GTDB lineage: Bacteria > Bacillota > Clostridia > Oscillospirales > Oscillospiraceae > Lawsonibacter. Next base: position 14,935 of record JAXWVI010000033.1, on the reverse strand, counting down.
CCATCATCTTCTGGAAGTCCGGGGAGTCCGCCGGGCGGCGGAGCTGCTTCCGCTCCCAGGCTGTCGCCAGATCGTCGATATCGCAGACCAGATCACCCAGCATACGGAACCCGCCGTGGCGGAAGTCGGTCAGGAGATCGTAGTAGTCGGCTCCCTCCGGCAGCCACTCCCGCAGGAATGTTTCTCTCTGTGCTTCTGTCATCAGGTGCCACTGCTGATCCACAATCGCCTTTCTCAAAGTAGAAATACGCTCCGATGAAAGCTGCTGGAAGAAGGCGTACAGCTGGTCGCTGTCGTAGAGTTCCTCTTGTCCTCTGGCATAGAGCATACGGTCAATGTCCGCTTTTCGCTGCTGCCCCTTGGCGGGGGTACGGCAGGCCCGGATGCGGGAGAGACAGTGCTCGTAGTCCCACAGCAAGGCAGAAACAGAAGAAAGTATTTTCTCATCCAGCTGCCTCTTCCAGTTTCGTTTCTGGGCAAAGGCAAACAACTCGCTGTCCTTTGCCGGTTTCTTTTGTATCTTGGGCGTATTGCGCTCCAGCTGGCGGGCCAGCCAGGGTAATCGCTCCACCGGGGAGTCCACCATGTACCAGTCGATCCCGGCAAAGAAGGTCTCCAACCGCTCCCGGTGGGTGGGCTCGTACCAGGTGCGGTTACGCTCCTCCGCACGCTCCAACAGATATTTGTACTGGAGAAAAGGAGTGCGCTTTACCTTCCGTCCGCCCAGAAATTCATCCAGATTGGGCCGTACACCGGTCTTGGCCGCGTCGATCTCCAGTCCGCTGTAGATGGCCAGAGCCTCCAAGTCCCGGCGGCACCGCTTGCGCTCCTCCGGGTCGGCGTGGTCGTTGTAGGCGATGACGCTGCGATCCAGGGCGGCGTTGCAGATCTGTCCAATACGGGCAGCAAAGGTGTTCTCCACCGTCTGAAACCGGGCCTGCCAGTCGTTGGCATCGGACTTGGGTGCGGACAAGGATGGAATTTTCAGCAGGGGCAGGTTGGCGTTGTTGGAGAGCTGCTGGTGGACATCGTAGTCATAGTTCCGCTTCACACAGTGGTTCAGGATGGGATCGGCAATGGTCTTGATGAGGTCGCCGTCGTAGTCCGCACCGCCCAGCCGCTCCGCTGCCAAACTGTCAGCGGACACCATGACCACATCGGTGAGGTGGCCCAGGTAGTGTTGGCGCAGTGCGTCTCCCCCCGGATACACCGACAGCTGCAATTCCTCATTCCGGGCGATGTGGGGATTGCGCAGCAGGGTGCAGCTGTCCTCGTGGTCATAGGCCGCGCCGGGTGCAAAGAAGCTGTCCTCCGCAAAGAAATCTCCCATCACCTGATTACAGAAGTCCCGCTCACCGGGCATCTGGAACATACGGGGCGCAATTAACTGCCGCAGCAACTCCAGGAGATCACCGGAGAGAAAACGGTTGTCCCCTGGCACCAGCAACCGCCCAACGGCGTAGCCGCGGAGGATTTTCCGGGCCTGTCCATCCAGCTGTTCCGTATAGATAGGTTCGCGGATAAACTTCGGGTTCCTCTCCAGTACCCGGGCCATGATGTTCGACCGACTTCCTTTTGGCTGGCTCAGGCCCCGGCGAAAGTATTCCTGCTGATATGCTTCATTGGCACGAAAGTTGTAGTAGGCCGTCTCGGTGGCCTTGGTCAGCCATTGCCGTGGATCATCCGCTGGACTGTGGTCCCAGCCCTCCGGCAGGTCGGCGGGCCGGAACTCCGCCGGCTGGATGGAGAGGGTGGAGAGAAATTGGTAGTTGAGTTCTACCAGTTTCTCTGGCTCCGTCTTGCTCAGGTTGGTGATGTACAGGGCGTGGTTGTAGTCCCGAAAGGCGTTCCAGTAGTCCTCCCAGGTCATACCGTTTTCCCGCAGCCAGCCGTAGGCCTTGAACTGACTGCGGGTGAGGATGATGTCCACACTGCGGACAGGGTGCACCTTGCCCCAGATGTCCACAATGGTCTGGGTACCGCTGCGCTTCAAAAAATCTTTAAAGTCCACCTGGTGTAGCATCCCCTTGATATAGGGCATACGGATTTGGAAGGAGGTGTGGATGTGGCTGCCGCAGCAGGCCTTGTCCACCACATCGGCGTACTCTTTAGAGATGAGGCCCACACCGTCAAAGCAGGTGATGTCCAAATCCTCATAATCTTCCGACAGGCGAAGCGTTCCTGGCTGGTCAAGCTCACGCAGAGTGAGGATAGGAACATGCTCCACCCTCTTGATTTGATTGTCTATGACAATGACCCGGTGTTTTTTGTCAATGCGGATACCGTCCACCCGGGTTCCGCTGGAGAACATGAGGCCGTTGTAGGCGTAGAGTTTGCTGAGCTGGCATCGGTCCAGTTCCATGTTCAGCATGATCCTCTGGCGCATGGGCTCATACAGATCTGCCCGGATGAAGGAGAGACGGGACTGACGGCTCATGCTGGCGGAGCGCTCAAAAACCACATAGCGGTATGGGCCGCTGACGAAGTCCAGCGTGATCCCCTCAGGACGGAACATGTCCCTGGCCTTCTCCCGGCGGGCCTGCTGCGTCCTTCCGGTTCCACGCCGGTCAAAGATCCCGGCGAAGTCCATATAAAACAGCACATCGGAAAGGGCAGTGATCTTCTCCTCTCCACGCTCCCGCCAACTATTCCCGTGAAGTTGATACATCAGCTGGTGGAACATGGCGCAACTGTTCTGCTCGTGCTTGGCACCCGGTACCTTGCAGTGCTCGGTGGCACTGCGGTTCAGAGCAAAGGTGTAAACGCCGTCTTGCTCCGTGGCATAGCTCATCACCGCCCGGGCAGAGAGTTCGTAAATCTGATAGGTCGCCATTGGCTCACCTCCATTTGCTCACATTATACCATGACAGCAAGCGGCACGGCCGCTTGCCCGCCGGACTTCCGGCGGCCGGCTTTGCCGGCCTGGTCATGGTGTAACAAGCGCAACCTGCCTTTTGCAAAAAAAGGCAGGCGCGTAATGCGCGCCGCCGCATCTATGCGGCGCTTGCGCTTATTCTACCACAAACCATTTCAAAATCAAAATGAATACTACTCCCACTTCTTTTGAGGTGGGAGCTTTTTGTATTCAAATTTTTGAAATGAAGGAGAATCTGAAATGAAAGAATCTGTCTACAAAAGCTACGACGAGCTGCCGCTGTTCCTGAACTCAGCAACAGTGTCAAAAGTGCTGGGCGTGTCTCCATCCAGCGCTTACGAGCTCATGCACGAACCGGGCTTCCCGGTGCTGCGTGTAGGCAGCCGCATGGTAGTGCCCAAGGAACAGTTCATTCAATGGGTGATGGAGAACACAGAGGGAAGTGTGCACAAATGAGTTTCTTTTTCAATCAGCCTGATCCAAAGCGACGCCGCTTCCCAATTCCAAATGATGTCTGGAAATGGGAACTGAAACCCCAGGGATTTGCCATCCTCGCCTATCTCTGCTATCTGCATGTCCACTGCAACAAAAATGCCTTGCCCAGTGCGGATGAAATCGCATCCCAACTGCACATGAGCAAGGACATGGCTGTGAAGCAGATTGCCGAACTCAACCGTCTCGGACTGCTGGATCAGCACATGGTTCCGATGCTCGAAAGCAGCAGCAAAAAATTTTTCTCTCTGCCCAATGAGTTGTTTTTCCTGAATATCGGTCACGGAGCCATCACGGTCTACGCCTACCTGCTCTACTGCGAAAATCGCAGAACTCATCAGTGCCATCCCAGTTACCGTACCATCTCGAAAGCAGTTCATCTTACGGTGGCTACCGTGATGAAGCACATCACAAAGCTGGAGGATCGGCAACTCATCGCCGTGGAGAATACCAGTTACCTGGACAGCCGCAGTATGAAGTGGAACGGCAACAACCTGTACACCATCCGTCCGATCCAGGCGGCAGTCGAACTGTTCTACGAGCGGCAGTTTCGGCAGCTGGAGGAGGATGCCGCCCGTCAGAGGGCGATGGCACGCCTCGAAGAATTGGCCCGTGAAAGCCCCCAGAACGCCCTGTGTGCGCCTTTCGGAGAGGAAGCGAGTCCCAGTGCCGACCCGGGGTTGGAAGCCCGATTTGGCCCGCTTTCGGAGGAAATCTCAAGGACGAAAGAAAAAGCAGGATAAACGACGGGGTCGCAAGCGCCCCCGTCAAAAGCACCTCTGCCCGCAGTGCGGGCAGTTGCGGGGGCTTTTGCGGGGATTGGAAATGGGGTCAAAATCCGGGCAGTGATACCATCTCTGCGGTCACTATCCCCGAAAGCCTACTGTCACAAGGAAAAAATAGGGGTCAACCCCCGGAAAGGAGCCAACATGAGCAAAAAAGAGAAATTCCCACTCTACCTGTCGCCGGAGAAAAAGGCCATCCTGGAGCGCCGGTATCAGGAGGACGGGAGCCGGAGCATCACTGCCTTCATTGAGCGGGCGGTGGACTTTTACCTGGACTATCTCAGCGCCAACAATGCCGGACTGTTTCTCCCAACCTCCATCAAGTCCTATCTGGACGGAAGGATGGGACATCTGGAGGAGCATCTGTCCTCCATCGCCTTCCGGCAGGCGGTGGAGCAGGACATGGTGGCCGGTATCCTCGCCGATGCGTATCAGTTCAGCGGCGAGGATCTGCGCCGGCGGCGTGCAGAGAGCGTCCAAAATGTACGGAAAACCAATGGCCGCATCTCGCTGGAGCAGCGGGTGCGTGGTGCGTGGGAGGAGGACGATGAGTGGCAGGATTGATCGTGAAAAGCCCTTATCTCAAGTGCGGAGGCAGCAGTTCGGTCAGCGGCTATCTGAGGTACATCGGCACGCGGGAACGGGTGGAGATCCTCCCGGATGACCGCCCGCCCACCCGGAAACAGGAGCAGCTTATCACAAAACTGACCAAGGATTTCCCGGAGGCCAAGGAACTGGGTGAGTATTCCGATTACAAAGACAAGCCCACCAAGGCTAATGCCTCGGTCTTTATCACCCGAGCGCTGGAGGAGAACTGGTCTCAAGTGCAGCAGTCAGATGGCTACATGAAGTACATTGCCACTCGGCCTCGCGCGGAGCGGCTTGGTGACCACGGGCTCTTTGGTGATGAGGAGACTGTGAATTTGGAACAGGCCATGCGAGAGCTGGATCAGTACAACGGAAATGTGTGGACGCATATTCTCTCCCTGAAGCGGGAGGACGCTGCACGCCTTGGCTACGACAATGCCAAAGCGTGGCGCAATCTGCTCCGAGCAAATCGCAATGAAGTCGCTGCCACTATGAACATCCAACCAAATCACTTCCGCTGGTATGCCGCCTTCCACGATGAGGGCAAGCATCCCCATGTCCACATGATGGCGTGGTCAACACAGCCGGGAGAAGCGTACCTGACGCGAGACGGCATTCGCAATATCAAATCCACGCTCACCAATCAGATCTTCAAACAGGAGATGCTCCACACCTACGAACAGAAGTCACAGTCGAGGGATGAACTGGTGCGGGAGGCCCGCCGGGCGATCCGGCAGCTCACCCAGGAGATGACACGAAGCATCTGTACGGCTCCTGAGATTGAGCAGAAGATGGAGCAACTGGCCGAACAACTGGAAACGGTCAAGGGTAAAAAGTCTTACGGATACCTTCCCAAGTCCGTAAAGAAAACAGTGGATGAGGTAGTGGACAAGCTGGAGGAGCTGCCGGTGGTTCGTGTGTGCTACGACCAGTGGTGCAGGCTTCAGGGCGAGGTGGAGAGCTACTACCACGACAAACCAAGAGAACGGAAAAAGCTGTCTCAGGAGAAAGAGTTCCGGCAGATCAAAAACGCTGTCATCCAGGAGGCGGAGCGCATCCGGCTGGGCGAGATCTCCTTCGAGGAGGATGACTTGGCTGAGCACGACGAGCCTGAACCGACGCGTGGTGAGTCCCAAGCCTGCCGGGAGCTGTGGCGCATCATTCAGAACAAGGACATTTCTCTGGACTACCGTGACCGGGCGGCGGAAAAGCTGGAGCAGGTGGCGGAGTGCGGCGACGCCCATGCGCAATACCGGATGGGGCAGCTCTACCGGGACGGCCCTCTGCTGATTCCGGACAACCGTAAGGCAAAGCACTGGCTCACCCAGGCGGCGAAACAAGGGTTATCGGAAGCACAGTACGCCCTTGGCAAGCTGCTTCTCTCCGACGATTGGGAGGTGCGGGACCCGGACGAGGGCATCCGTTGGCTGAAACAGGCGGCGGAAAACGGAAGCCACTTCGCCGCTTACCGTCTGGGCAAAGAGTATCTGGAGGGAAGCACCGTCAGCAAGGACACCGCCAGAGCGGCGGATTGGTTCACCAAATCGGCAGAGGCGGGCAACCAGTACGCCCAGTATATGCTGGGGAAGCTGTGCCTGACGGGACAGGGGCTGCCACGGGATCAGGTCCAGGCAATGATGTGGTTCAGCCGTTCCGCCGCCCAGGGAAATCCGTATGCTCAGTTCTTCCTGGAGCAGAGAAACGATCTCCGCCCGCCCTCTGTGATGCTGGCGGTTACTCAGCTGCTCTACCACATGAGCCGGATCTTTGAGGACAACTCCGTTCCGCCCGCCATCCCAGTAGGCCAGCAGGTAGATCGAAAACTCAGGAGGAAGATCCAGGAGAAGAAGATCGCCATGGGCCACAAGCCGGATGACCATGAGGAGGAGCAGACTATGGGCGGCATGACCATGGGATAAAAATACCGGGCAGTCCGAAACTGCCCGGTAAATGTGCAAATTATGAAAGGTCAATTTCCATACTCATACGCGGGATCTGAATTGCATCTTCAAAGAAATCAATTAACTGATCCATGACCCCTTGTGCCGCATAAATCGTAGCAATCATAAATGTGTCCGGGTCCACATCTGCTAAGGCAAACTCATAGCCAAGATGCTGAATCCACTGCGCAAAGAAAAGCCGCTGAGTACGGCCATTCCCCTCACGGAAAGGGTGCAGCATGTTGATGGTGTGGTAAAAGTCCGCTACTTCTTCCGCTAACTGCCGATGGGACAATCCGTCTGGATGAAAGGTGCTCAATCGCTTAAAACAGGCGCCCGCACAGGATTCAATCTCATCTGGGGAAACAAATGCCGTACCCTTTTTTGAAATACTGATAGAGCGCACTTGACCAGCCCAATCATAAAGATCGCAAAATAGAAAATGGTGAATACGCTTGTAATGATCAAAGTCAAACTCACCCTGGATCGGCTGTTGATCCAACAGGCTTGCCTTGCCCAAAACGACAGCAGCTTCTGTTTCGGCCAATACAGACTCATCCTGTATCCCCAGTTTGTTGATGAGACAGGTTGTTCCGGGATAGCAGCCGTCGGTTATCGCGTCGATACTGTAAGCCATACTAACCCTTCTTCCTGTCGGGTATAACGCGGGCCAGATATTGCTCCAGCGTAATCTCGCCGGAAAGCAACTTGCGGCAAAGGTCTTTACAGGTATTTGATACCGAAAATCCTTCCATTTGCAAAGACAGCTCGGCGGATCGAATAGATCGGTCAATGGAGTTGGACATTTGGAAAACCTCCATTACAGAAGTTGGTTGATGTATGCATTGTAACATAAGAGTCCGGCTGTTGCAAACCGAATACAGTGGGCAATTTTAGTACAGTGTATAACAAAGAAAGAAAATTTCTCCGAAATGATAACAATCTGATAATTGTGGTCAAAAGCCCTGGCTATTCTCTCGGTAGTTCGGTATTGTGTGTTGCTGCAAAGGAGGCGGTGCACATGAACGACTACATGAGAGCCCTGCACCAGCGGTTCTACCGGGAGCCGGACTTCAGTGAATTGGAAGAAGACATCGAGAACACCCGCCAGGAGGTGCGGGACTGCCTGGGCAAGCTGCAGCGGCGCAAACTCATGCACCTGGTGGACACGCAGAATCTACTGAAAGAAGAAACCTCCCTGGCCAGTTTCATCGCTGGGTTCAAACTGGCCCGGGGACTGAGCAAGGAACTGGAGGCGGACGGCCTGTACTCCTTCGACGAGGAGGAGACAGAGCGCGTCTGCCGCCAGATGAGAGAGGAGGAATGAAACTATGGGAAAGCGCAGGCCATCCGGAGACGGCATGGTCCGCAAGCGGGAGGATGGCCGTTGGGAAGGCCGCATCGTCATCGGTCACAAGGCAAACGGCGACTCCATATTTCGCTACATCTACGCCGACACCCAGAAGGAGCTGACCACCAAGCTCCGGCAGGACATAAACGCCTATCAGGGCGTGGACCTGACCGAGGAGAGCAGCATGACCCTGTCCCAGTGGCTGGACAAGTGGTTGGAGGAATATGTCAAAGGAACCATTCGGGATAGTACGCTGGAGGGATACCGAAGAGATATCACGAACCATGTCATCCCGTACTTGGGAGAAAAGCCGCTGAGGAAAGTCACCGCGGCAGATTTGCGTTCCCTCTATCAAAAACTTCTGGAGCGAGGACGAATCAAAGGAGGAAACCATGCAGCCGGGCTGAGCCCGACCACCGTCCGCAGCATCCACAACATCATCCACCATGCGCTGAGAACTGCAGCTGAAAATGGACTGCTTCCCGCTAATCCGGCTGATGCGGTTACGCCGCCCAAGGCTGTGAGTCAGGCAAAGAAAATTCTCAACCATGATCAGCTGGATACTTTCAAAGCGGCGGTCCAACAAGATTGGATCTGGCGGGACTTCTTCCTCACGGAACTGACCACCGGACTGCGGAGAGGGGAGCTGTGCGGCCTCAAATGGTCTGATTTCGATGAAACTGCCGGGACACTGAATGTATGCCGCACCATCCACGCCCGGAAGGGCGGCGGGGTGGAGGAAGGGACGACCAAGACCTATGCGGGAACCCGAACGATTTTGCTTCCCTCCAGCACAGCCCAGCTTCTGCGGGAGCGAAAAAAGTCCGCCCTGACGGAGTGGATCTTCCCTGATCCGCTCTGCCCGGAGCAGCCGGTCAGTCCGGGCAGCGCCTACCGGCGGCTGAAAGGCTTGCTGGAAGAGGCCGGACTGCCTGACCTTCGGTTCCACGATCTGCGCCATACCTTCGCCACCCATGCCCTGGCCAGCGGGGTGGATGCCAAGACACTGTCCGGTATCCTGGGCCACACGAAGGCCAGCTTCACCCTGGACACCTATACCCATGTGACTGGGGATATGCATCGTAATGCCGCTGAAATCGTAGGGGACTTTATGACAGAGCTGTTGGGGGAGGAGATGAAACCGTGGCAAAGCAGCGAAAACGGGGAGACGGCAGTCTCCACCTGAGAAAGGACGGCCGCTGGGAGGGGCGGTATGTGGTGGGCTATGATGAAAAGGGCCATCCAAAGACGAAGAATGTACTGGCCAGGACCAAGGGGGAGTGCGCGGCCAAGCTGAAGGCCCTGAAGGAGAGCCTCAAGGGTACGGAGCCGAAGCGGCCCAAGGGGGACATGACCTTCGGGGCCTGGCTGGATCACTGGTACCGGACCCACTGCAAACCGACCATCAAGCCCAAGACCCAGGCGGACTACGAAAACCGCATCTATCAGCACATCATCCCGGAGCTGGGACACATACCCCTTTCCCAACTGACTCAAAGCGATCTCCAGCAGTTCTATCACCGCCTGAAACAGGGCGGACGGCTCCGGCGGGTGGAACAGTACGGCCCGGGACTGTCCGACCGCATGGTGAAAAGCTGCCATGTGACCTGCCGCATGGCCCTGGACAAGGCGGTGGCGGATGGGTTGCTTCTCAAGAACCCAGCCGCAAACTGCAAAGCGCCGGTCACCCATCCCAGAGAGATGGCCGTGCTGACGGGGGAGGAGATCCAGCGTCTGCTCATTCAGGCCAAAGAGGATGGGTGTTATGAGCTTCTTCTGCTGGAGCTGTCCACCGGCCTGCGCCGGGGTGAAATTCTGGCCCTGCAGTGGGATGACCTGGACTACCGGACCGGAGCGCTGCGGGTGAAGCGGCAGGTGCAGCGGATCAAAGGAGAGCTGGTAATCTCTCAGCCTAAAACGAAAACCTCCAGCCGGAGCGTGATTCTGCCAAGCCCGATCCTGAGAGTTCTGGAACGCTGCCGTAAAAGTGGCACCTCCCGATGGATGTTTCCCTCACCAAAGAAGGCGGATTCTCCCCTGGACCCGGCAGCGGTGCGGAAAAAGCTGACCGCTGTGCTGAAACGGGCGGGATGCAGGCATGTTCGCTTTCATGATCTGCGTCACACCTTCGCTACCAATGCCCTGGAGCACGGCATGGACATCAAAACCTTATCTGCCATCATCGGCCATGTGTCCAGCGCCACGACCCTGAATGTCTACGCCCATGTAACCGATGAGATGCGGCAGAAGGCCGCCGACCGGATCGACTGGGGAATCGCCGGGGTAGAGCCACCTGCAAAAGCAGCATGCAGGAAAAAAGCTGCAGCCAGCCCCTTTCAGGCTGTCAAAGGCAAGTACCGCAAGCCGGGGACGGGATGTATTACGCAAATCAATGACCACCTCTGGGAAGGGCGGTACTCCCCGAAGGTCCATGGAAAGCGCATTGCCCGGAATGTTTATGCTTCAACCGAGGAGGAGTGTGAGCGGAAATTGGCAAAGCTGATCGAAGAGATGAAGAAGGAGCTGGAACCCCTTCGGGCCAGAAAAAAAGCATGCTGAAAATAGAACAGCCGCCCTCCGGAAATAATTTTCCGGAGGACGGTTTTTACCTGTCTGTGGCTCAACTGTGGTCAAACAGGATGGGACAAAACACAGTTCCAAGAAAAGAAAGCAAAAAAGTTAGAAAAAACCGCTGTTTTCTCTCGAAAACAGCGGTTTATCTGGTGGACGATACAGGACTTGAACCTGTGACCTCCCGCACGTCAAGCGGATGCTCTACCAGCTGAGCTAATCGTCCGAACAGCGAAGACTATTATATGATAGGAACAGGAACTTGTCAATAGGAAACTTAAAAAATCTTATAAAAAGCGTGGGCCATCATAGAAATTCTAAGATTGCGGGATTCGATGAAAAAAATAGTCAAAAAATTTGCGTGGTGTGTTATAATAATGAGCGCACAAACTTATTTCATATAGGAGGAATGTCCTATGTTAAAACTTGATCTGTCTAAGCTAAAGGGCTTTATTCCCGAAGATTACCTGTCTGCCAGGCAGGATGGGCTGGTCAAAGCCGCAGATATGCTGGCAAACCACAATGGGCCCGGCGGGGATTTTACCGGTTGGGTGACACTTCCGAGGGACTATGACAAGGAGGAGTTTGTCCGAATCCAGGCGGCCGCCAGGAAGATTCAGCAGCAGTCCCAGGTATTGCTGGTGATTGGCATCGGAGGCTCCTATCTGGGGGCCAGGGCAGTGATTGAGATGCTCTGCTCTCCCAACTACAATCTGAAGAAAAAGGATACGCCTGACATTTTCTTTGCCGGGAACGGCCTGTCCACCGATGCGCTGCTGGAGCTGATGTCCCTGGTAGGGGATCGGGACTTTTCCATTAATATTATCTCCAAGTCCGGCACTACTACGGAACCTGCGGTGGCGTTCCGTATCTTTAAGGATATGCTGGAGAAAAAGTACGGCAAAGAGGGCGCGCGCGAGCGTATTTACGCCACTACTGACAAGGCCCGGGGGGCTTTAAAGGGACTGGCTGATGCAGAGGGATATGAGGAATTCGTGGTGCCTGACGAGGTAGGCGGCCGGTATTCTGTGCTTACTGCCGTGGGGCTGCTGCCGATTGCCGTGGCCGGTGTGGACATCAAGGAGTTGATGGGCGGCGCCCGGAAGGCCATGGATGAGATGGCTGTGCCCGGGCTGGACAACCCCGCCTGGCAATATGCTGCCGCTCGTCACGCCCTGTATCAGGGGGGCAAGAAGGTTGAGCTGCTTGCCTGTTATGAGCCGTCCTTCCGGTTCTTCGCTGAGTGGTGGAAGCAGCTCTACGGCGAGAGTGAGGGAAAAGATGGAAAAGGCCTGTTCCCCGCCAGCGTGGAGTTTACTGCCGATCTGCACTCCATGGGGCAGTATATTCAGCAGGGAGAGCGGCTGATGTTTGAGACGGTGGTGAAATTTACCCCCAAGGGAGAATTCCTGATCCCGAATGATCCGGACAATGTGGATGGGCTGAATTTCCTGTCCGGTAAGCCCCTGGCCTTTGTAGCGGAGCAGGCCATGCGGGGAACCATTCTGGCCCATGTGGATGGCGGCGTACCCAATGTGCTGGTTGAGCTGCCTGCGATTTCTCCTGACACGGTGGGATATCTGATCTATTTCTTCGAGTATGTCTGTGGATTGTCCGGCTACCTGCTGGGGGTCAATCCCTTCGACCAGCCTGGCGTAGAGGCTTATAAGAAAAATATGTTTGCCCTTCTGGGTAAACCCGGCTATGAGGATATGAAGGCCGAACTGGAGGCCAAGCTGTAAAATTTTTCTTTGAGCCGCGCCCAGATCGGGATGGCCATGTTTTCCAGGGCGGGCAACAAAAATTTCATAATTCTTTAGTTGAAAAACCCCCCTTGATATGGTAAAGTGTATATAAGCAGAGGGACCCCCCTTATGTGAAATCGTTAAGGAGTGATACACATGATTCGAGTCATCATGGGCAAGAAGGGCTCCGGCAAGACCAAGCAGATGATCAGCATGATCAACGAGGCCGTTCAGACTGAGCACGGCAATGTGGTTTGTATCGAGAAGGGCAATAAGCTGACCTTTGACATCCACTATCAGATCCGCTTGGTGGAGTCCAGCCAGTATGATATCGCCAACTACACCGCGCTGAAAGGCTTTATCAGCGGTCTGTACGCTGGGAACTATGACATTACCCACATTTTCATTGACAGCCTGACCAAGATTGTGGGCGGTGAGTGTGATAACGACACGGAGAACTTCCTGGATTGGCTGAGCAAGTTTGCCGACCAGCACAATATTAAATTCACCATTACCATCAGCGACGATGAGTCCTTGGCCCCCGAAGGTGTCAAAAAGTATTTTTAAGTGATATAAAGTACAACACCGCTGCCAGTGGCAGCGGTGTTGTACTTTATGCGGGGCCGTATCCTCGCAGGAAAAAGTCCGTTAATCAGGTCTTTTGAAAAAAGCTTTTTTCAGAAACGAGTTGACAGAATACCGGAAAAAGAGTATGCTAAAGCCAGGAATAGAACTGTTGTTCTATTCCTGGCTTTTCTCTTTTTTGCTGGGAAAGGGAAATGAGCCGTCAGCCAATCAAGCTGATATCTCATCCATACGCAGAAAAAACGGCAATCCCAATCGGGATCACCGTTTTTTGGTGGAGGAGGGTGGATTCGAACCACCGAAGCTAACGCAACAGATTTACAGTCTGCCCCCTTTGGCCACTCGGGAACTCCTCCATATGAAATTACGCGTGGAGCTGGTGGACGGATTCGAACCCCCGACCTGCTGATTACAAATCAGCTGCTCTACCAGCTGAGCTACACCAGCACGTAGCGGCTGTCCAACAGCAAGCGATATTATAGCAAAGAAAAGGAGGGGTGTCAAGGGTTTTGAAGAAAAAATTTTTGCCGATTTTGCGGGACAGTCAGAGAAGCACTCCGGAATGGCTGTGTGCAAGGTGCGGCGAAGAACAGTATAGCTGGGACCGGGCAAAGCTCTGGAGGGGCAGATGTGTGTGTGACCGATGCCGGACCCGGCTCAATACGGAGGAGGAATGGATATGACGTTAGCCGAACTTTCATTGGAGTATCGGGCACACGCCCAAGCTTTAGACGTGAGGATCCATCAGCTGGAATATTTGTTGGAGCGGTCAAAGGACCCGGACCGGCAGTGCCAGCTCCAGGATCGGATTCGAATGCTGTCTACTATGCTGCGAGAAGCCCGGGAACTGGCAGTGCTCACCGAGCGCTATTACGATAGGGGGTACCGCCGAAATGCCAAATACACGATATAAGAAAGGGCGGATGTACGCGGCGGATATGGCCGTATACAGCCGTCAGATGGAAGGGGATAACAGCCGTGAAGTCAACCAGCTGAAACGAAATCTGATCCAGGCCCTGCAAGAGGATGTGACGCCAAAGCAGCGGCAGGTATTGCTGATGTACTACGGTGAGGGGAAAAACATGCGGGAAATCGGCGAGCGGCTGGGGGTGGATAAGTCCACGGTTTCCCGTACCATCAGACGGGGCGAAAGACGGCTGCAGCGCTGTCTGCGCTATGGCGCGGAGCGCTTACTGCGCAGTATCAATACCGGAAATCAACTGTAAGACGGGGAGAATGATCAGATTATTTTGAAAACAGCAGCCGGCTTGTGGAAACAAGCCGGCTGCTGTTTGTTGAAGTTTAAAATTCCGCATTGCCCACGGTACGGGGGTGGAGCTCCACGTCGCGGATGTTGTTCACGCCGGTGAGGTACATGACCATCCGCTCAAAGCCCAGGCCGTAGCCCGCGTGGCGGCAGGTGCCGTAGCGCCGCAGGTCACAGTACCACCAGTAGTCCTGGGGATTCATGCCCAGCTCCTTGATCCGGTTTTCCAGCAGCTCCAGCCGCTCCTCACGCTGGCTTCCGCCGATGAGCTCGCCGATGCCGGGGACCAGACAGTCGGCCGCGGCCACGGTCTTGCCGTCGTCGTTCTGGCGCATATAGAAGGCTTTGATTTCCTTGGGGTAGTCGGTGACGAAGACGGGGCGCTTATATACCTGCTCGGTCAGGAAACGCTCGTGCTCGGTCTGAAGGTCGCAGCCCCAGTAGACCTTGAAGTCAAACTTGTCGTTGTTCTGCTCCAGAATCTTCACCGCTTCGGTGTAGCTCACCCGAGCGAAGTCAGAGGAGGCCACATGCTCCAACCGCTCCTTCAGCCCCTTGTCCACAAAGGAGTTGAAGAAGTTCATTTCGTCGGGACACTTGTTCATGACATAGCGGATAACGTATTTGATCATGGCCTCAGCGTTGTCCATATAGTCGCCCAGGTCGGCAAAGGCCATCTCAGGCTCGATCATCCAGAACTCGGCGGCGTGGCGCTGGGTGTTGGAATTTTCCGCCC
>JAXWVI010000032.1:0-1008 GCA_037245165.1 bacterium | reverse complement strand
ACCCGTTCAATGGTGATGCGTATGTGTTCTTGTCAAGGAATAGAAAAACGCTCAAGATACTGAGATACGATTGCGACAAAGTAGTTCTTTACGACATCAGTTATATGAAGGGGTACAAGTTTATGAAGCCAGTTTTCAGGGGTAACGAGTTGTGGTATCAGCTTGATTTCAGGTATCTTGTTGCCTTGTTGAACTGCCCTTCTCGGGATAACATAAATGTTAGATAAATAATTGTAAATCAACAAAATAAGTGCAGAAAAGTCTTGTATATATGCGATAATCTTCGTATCTTTATGATATGAATTATGAGCATATCGACATAGACAGGATGGTGATGGAATCTCATTATCTGCACGCTTTGGATATCGAAGATAGCCAGAGAGAGGGTTCTTTGTCGGATATGGAACGTCAGGATTATATAGACATAATAAAGACTCTAAGAGAGGAGCGTGAACAACTGCGCGAGATGATATCAAGTCTCCAGGATACGATAAAGTCTCTCAATCAGCAGATGGCTCGCCGTGATGAGGTTGACGCTGCCAAGGATAAACGTATAGCAGAGCTGAACGAAAAGATAGGCAAACTTACAATAGCGCTAACCTCCACTACGGAGCGTCTGAATGTCATGTTGGACGAGAAGTACAATAAGAAAAGCAAGAGCAATCGTCATGACAATAATAAACCAGCAAAGAAAAGTCGAGAACAGGAGAAGGAAGAGGATGACGGAACAAATATTAATTCAGGCTCTGGCGCTTCAAGCCCAACCGGCGAAGAGTCTCTCGATAAGACTAAAGTGTCTTCCGAGAATTTAGACGGTAAGCGTGGTCCTCGTGGTAAATACACTACAATGGATGCCGCTAAAGTTGTGGAGCATAAGACCACGAAGATGCCTATAGTTCCTCCAGGTTGGGTCTTTGTTGATTATAAGTTTGTTGACGAGTATACAAAGTACAGCTATATCCAGTGTGATCGTTTCCAGGTGGCAATATATGAGGACGAGTTTGGAAT
>JAXWVI010000031.1:0-39118 GCA_037245165.1 bacterium | reverse complement strand
AAAGACACGGCTGGCTGCCGTGCCTTCAACCGTAAATATATTGTAATAGGAGGTCGAGAGCGGCGGTAAGCTTTTGACGGTAGGCGCTGACGGCTTCTTTTGGGGCGGTGATGGTGAGACTTCCGTCCAGACCCATGAGCCAGCCAAAAAACTGGGGGCTGACGACCACGGGGAGGGTGACGGTAAAGTGGTCCTCCCCGTCGGGGACCAGGATCACATCCTGGCCGAAGCGGTCCCACACAAGGCCTGCTTTGTCCCGGCGGCCCCGGAGGGTGACCTTCCACTCCGGGCCGCTGTACATTCCAAAATGCTTTTGGCCGTACTGGGCCAACTGAAAGTCCGGGTATCGGTCCTTGCCCTCCCGGTTCAGACAGGTGACGGCGATCTCGGTCATTTTGTCTACCCGATAGTGGCGCATATCCTGATTGATGTGATCAAAAGCAACCAGGTAATAGTTTTCACTGTTCCAAATGAGTCCATAGGGGGATGCAGTGTACCGCTTTCCATCCCGGCGAAAGACCTTCTGACGGGCAATGTCGTAGTCAAAATATTTGAAGGTGATGGCTTTCTGGGCGGCGATGGCGGTGTGAAGCTTGTCCACATTGTAATAAATGCTCTCATTCATCACCTTAATGCGGCCGGAGACATAGACCTGCCGCTGGAGCTGGCCCGCCTGATGGACGCTGGCCAGGGACTCCAGCTTGCGGATGAGGCTGTCACTCTTTTTCTGGGTGATAAAGCGGGAGGACTGTACCGCGTCCATGAGGAGCTTCACCTCGGGCAGTTCAAATTCCCGGGCGCCGATGAACCAGCCAGGAGCCTTGCCCTTACGGCACTGTACGTCCAGCCCAAACAGGCGAAGGGCCTCCAAATCGTCGTAGATGCTCTTACGCTCGGCCTTGATTTCCTCCCGGGCCAGGGACTCGATGATCTGGGCCACCGTAAGAGGGTGATCCTCGTCGGTTTGCCGGAGAAGCATACGGGCCAGGTGGAGCAGCTTTGTCTTTTGGTTGGAACTTTTTGCCATAAAACCATCCTCCTTTTCCCTTTTCCCTCAGCATACCAAAGGAATAGTCCTATAAACCGTACTTTTATGTCCAGTCCGCCCATACCTCGGGGCGGTAGCCCACGGTGGCCTGCTTTCCGTTGCGGACAATGGGCGTGCGCAGCAAGGTAGGGTCCTCATAGAGCTTTTCCAGCTTGGCCTGGTCCCCGGCCAGATAGGACAGCAAAACCGCGTCCGGATGTCCCGGGTCAATCATACTGTCCAGGCCCACCGCGTTTTTCACGCTGGTCAGCTCCCCCAGGCTCATACCGTATTTTTTCACATCCACGGCCTGGAATTTGATCCGCCGCTCTTTGAACCAGCGTTCGGCCTTTTTGGTGTCAAAGCACTTGCTCTTTCCGAAAATCTGAATGTTCATGGCAATCCTTTCCCTGTCAGGCGGCGGTTTGACCGTCTCTAAATGTCATATCGAGCAAAAGTATACCATAGTTTCCCCTTTGGGACAAGCAAAGGGAAGAATGAAAGGCTTTGCCGGATGCCATACTATCAAAAATATCAGGAAAGGAAGGCGAGCGGCGTGAAAGCAGTCATTATGGCCGGGGGAGAGGGGACCCGGCTGCGCCCCCTGTCTCTGGGCAGACCCAAGCCCATGACCCCTCTGCTGGGAAAGCCGGTCATGGAGCATATCATCCAGCTGCTGAAACGAGAGGGGATGACCGATATCTGCGTGACCCTGTGCTACCAGCCTCAGACTGTGATGGACTACTTTGGAAATGGGGAGCGGCTGGGGGTTCGCCTGACCTACTTTGTGGAGGAGAAGCCGTTGGGGACGGCAGGCAGCGTAAAAAACTGCGCGGAATACCTGGGAAATGAGGATTTTTTGGTTATCGGAGGGGACTGTGTCTGCGATTTGGAGCTGACAAAGGCGGCGCAGGCCCATCGGCAATCCCAGTCCCAGGCGACCCTGATCCTCTACCACCATAAGACCCCGCTGGAGTACGGCCTGGTTGTCACAGACGAGGGGGGCCGGGTAGAGCGGTTTGTGGAAAAACCCAGCTGGGGACAGGTGGTGACCGATCAGATCAACACGGGGATCTATATCCTGTCTCCCGCAGCAATGGAGCGGGTATCGGCAGGAGAAAAGACAGATTTCGGCAAAGACCTGTTTCCCGCTATGCTGAAAGAGGGGGTCCCCCTTCTGGGCTGTCCGCTGGAGGGTTACTGGTGCGACATGGGGGACTGCCAAGCCTACCTGGACTGTACCCGGGATGCTCTGGACGGCAAGGTGCGGCTGGAGCTGGACCTTCCCCAGCGGGAAAAGGGAATCTGGGCGGCGCAGCCCATTCCTCAGGGGGTCACGCTGGAGGGCCCATGCTGGATCGGAGCGGGCGTAACCATAGAAAAGGAGGCGGTGGTTGGCCCCTACACGGTGCTGGACCGGGGAGCGCAGGTGGGAGAACACGCCGTCGTCCGCCGCAGCGTGCTGCTGGAAGGAGCCTGTGCCGGCCCGCGGTCCTTGCTGCTGGGGGCTGTGCTGTGCAAAGATGCGGCGGTACAAAAGCGGGGCGTTTTGAACGAGGGGGCGGTGCTTGGGGAAAAGGCCCTGGTGGAAGAGGACGGAATGCTGCTGGAGCGGGTGTGCCTGTGGCCGGGCCAGTGTGCCCCGGCCGGGTGTCGGCTGGCCCATTCGGTGACCGGCGGCTGCCAAAAAGGCGTGCTCCGCTTTGGAGACAGCGGAGTGCTCCAGGGGGTGCTGGGAGAGAGCCTGGGGCCGGAAGCTCTGCTGACATTGGGGGGGATTTTGGGAGAGAAGGGCAAAGTGGGCGTGGGATGCTCCCATACTCCCGGGGCCCGGATGCTGGCCAGAGCCGCGGCGGCAGGGGTTGCTGCGGTGGGGGGCGACGTGGTGGCCCACGGTCTGGACAGCCCCGTGCAGGGGGCGGGGGTTGCCGCCATGCTGGGACTGCCCGCTTCTCTGTTCGTGGAAGAACAGGAGGGGGATGTGTACCTCCATGTGTTCGATGAGAATGGCCTTCCGCTCACCCGGGATGGGGAGCGGAAGGTGGAGCACGCCCTGCTCCAGGAGGAACTGCGTCTGGTCCGGGGCAGCCGGGTGGGACGCTTGGTGCCGGGGGATGTCACGGCCCAGGGGTGGGGGCTGTGGGTCGCCCGGTGTGCCAAGCTCCACCGACCCGCTCTGCGGCGGATTACCGTGGCGGTGGGGACAGAAACGGCGGAGGACCGGGCCTTACGGGAGGCCTTGCTGGCCTTGGGCTGCATCATCGAGGAGAAGTGGCGCCCGGGAATCCCCGCTTTTCGCGGGGAAAAGGGCGGGTTTCGTCTGACGGCCCAGGATGAAAAAGGGGCTTTGGTGGACGCGGGGCAGCTTCTGGCTCTGGCAGTGCTCATTGAGATGGAAAATGGCAGCGGGAAGGCGGCGGTACCGGCGGGAGCCAGTGCGGCAGTGGAGCTGGTGGCGGCCGGCTATGGGGGTACGGTGCTCCGTCTGGACCGGGACGGCCCGGCTGCCCGGGAGCTTTATGCCGCCCAGCCCTGGCTGCGGGAGGCGCCCGCGGCGGCGGTACGCATCTGCTCCAGAATGGGGGTGGCGGGGCAGAAGCTGGAGAGCCTGGTGACCAAGACGCCCCGCTTTTCCGCCTGGCGGCGGGAAGTTCCCCTTACCTCCGACCGGGGCCGGGTGATGCAGGCACTGGCCAGGGAGCAGGACCGCTGTCCGGACGGAGAGGGGCTCCGGGTTCGTTCGGGAGGGGGCTGGGTGTACCTCAGCCCCATGGCCCGCCGCTCCGCGCTGCGGATCATTGCCGAGGGGCCGGACCTGGAGCTGGCCGCTGAGCTGTGTGATTGGTATGCGGGCCGGGCGGCGGAGCTGGATCGGAAAATTTCTGAGCAATGTGCCCAAGAGGAGAACAAAAAATGACAAATTTGTTCTCCTGAAACCGATAGTATACTTTTGAGGAAAAGTGTGGTATACTAAATTAACTATCATTGGTTTATACGCAGAAGGGGCAGGACAAAAGGTCCGCCCCCGCGTTTAAATATTTTCCGGGTACCAGAACCGTATCGAACAGGCGGGAACGGTCCCGGACACAAGAGGACAGAGAAACCAGGGCGAAGGGGACGGCGGTTCCATCCGGCGAGGCAGGGCCAGGATGGACACGGTCCTTCGTCTTGTAGCTGTGCGTTGAGCACGGCGCCTTTGTCATGGGTTTTTCTGTCCGGTTACATCAGCCGTTCCAGGCCGCCGAAGTGGGCGGACCGAAGAACGGAGCATTACATTTGAGTATAAGGAGTAATTATGGCAGAAAAACTGAAAATCATTTCCCTGGGCGGTTTGAATGAGATCGGCAAGAACCTCACCGTCTATGAGTACGGCAACGACATTGTGGTTGTGGACTGCGGAATGGGGTTCCCCGATGACGACATGTACGGCATTGACGTGGTGATCCCCGATGTGACGTACCTGATTAAAAATCAGCAGAAGATCCGGGGCATTTTTATTACCCACGGCCATGAGGACCACATTGGGGCGCTGCCCTATGTGCTGCGGTCGGTCAACGCCCCCATTTACGCCACCCGGATGAGCGCCGGGCTCATCAAGCTGAAGCTGGAGGAGCATCGGCTGCTGGACAAGACCAAGCTCATTACCTGTGAGGCGGGTGACATTATCAAGGCGGGGCGGTTTTCTGTGGAGTTCATCCATGTGAACCACTCCATCGCCGACGCGGTGGCCTTTGCCATCAAGTGCCCCGTGGGCACCTGTGTCCACACCGGCGACTTCAAAATTGACACCACCCCCATTCAGGGCGGGATGATGGACCTGGCAAGGCTTGGCGAGCTGGGCAAGGAGGGCGTGCTGGCTCTGCTGGCCGACTCCACCAATGTGGAGCGTCCCGGCTACACCCGCAGCGAGCGCAGCGTGGGAGCTTCCTTCGACGCGCTGTTCCGGGGCTGTGAGGAGCGCATCATAGTGACCACCTTCGCCTCCAATGTGGACCGGATTCAGCAGATCATTGATGTGGCCGCCCGGTATGGACGGAAGGTAGCCGTCACCGGCCGGAGCATGGAAAACGCTATGAAGGTGTCCACGGAGCTGGGCTATATGAATATCCCGGACGGGATTCTGATGGACTTAAATCACATCAAGTCCCTGCCCAAGAACAAGGTGTGCATCATCACCACCGGCAGCCAGGGAGAGACCATGTCCGCCCTGACCCGGATGGCCTTCAATACCCACCGCCAGGTGGACCTGCTCCCTGGGGACCGGGTCATCATTTCCGCCAGCGCCATTCCGGGCAATGAGAACGCCATTGGAAATGTGGTTAATGAGCTCTACCGCCGTGGAGTCGAGGTGATGAATGAGCGGGAGCGGGCCCTCCATGTGTCCGGCCACGCCTGCCAGGAGGAGTTGAAGATTGTCCACGCCCTGGTCAAGCCCAAATTCTTCATCCCAGTCCATGGTGAGCAGCGGATGCTTCAAATCCATGGCAAGCTGGCCAAGGAGATGGGAATGGCGCCCAACCATATCATCATCAGCGATATCGGCAAGGTGATCGAGCTCTCTCCCAGGTCAGCCAAGATCACCGGCTCGGTCACCGCCGGCCAGGTCTTTGTGGACGGCTACGGCGTGGGCGATGTGGGCAGCGTGGTGCTCCGGGACCGGCGGCACCTGGCCCAGGACGGCGTCATCGTAGTGGTGCTCTCCATGTCCGGAGAGGACGGGGCGCTTGTCTCCGGGCCGGACATCATCACCCGGGGCTTTGTCTATGTGAAGGAGTCCGAGGGATTGCTGGAAGAACTGCGCCAGGTGGCGCTGGAGGCAATCCAAAGCGTGGACAGCCGCTATTCCACCGACTGGTCGGCCATCAAGAGCGCCATCAAGGGCGATCTGTCCGGCTACCTCTATAAAAAAACCAAGCGTTCCCCCATGATCCTGCCTGTTATCATGGAGGTTTAAAGAGAAGCCCCTGCCTTTGAGAGGATCAAAGGCAGGGGCAGTTTATATCCTCATGGCGCCTGGGATGTGGCGGAAGAGGAAAGAAGAGAGGGGGCAAAGTTAAGTCGCCGGGACACTTATTCCAAAATAGCGCCCTTGTCGGCGGAGGAAACCAGCTTGGCATAGCGGGCCAGGTAGCCGGTCTTAATCTTGGGTTCGGGACATACCCACTTGGCCTTGCGGGCGGCCAGAGTGGCCTCGTCCACCTTTAAGGTGATGGAGTGTGCAGGGATGTCGATGGAGATGAGGTCGCCCTCCTCCACCAGACCAATGGGGCCGCCGCTGGCGGCTTCGGGAGAGACGTGGCCGATGGAAGCTCCCCGGGTGGCCCCGGAGAAGCGGCCGTCGGTAATGAGCGCCACATCCTTGTCAAGTCCCATGCCGGCGATGGCGGAGGTGGGGTTGAGCATCTCCCGCATACCCGGGCCGCCCTTGGGGCCCTCGTAGCGGATGACCACCACGTCGCCGGCCACAATTTTGCCGGCGTAGATGGCCTCAATGGCCTCCTCCTCGGAGTTAAAGACCCGGGCGGGGCCCTCGTGGACCATCATTTCAGGGGCCACGGCGGACTGTTTTACCACACAGCCGTCAGGGGCCAGGTTGCCCTTCAACACGGCGATGCCGCCGGTTTTGGAGTAGGGGTTGTCAATGGGCCGGATGATCTCAGGATTACGGTTGACCACGCCCTCCAGATTCTCGGCGATGGTCTTGCCGGTGCAGGTCATGAGGCTGGTGTCCAAAAGCCCGGCCTTGGCAAGCTCGGCCATGACGGCGTATACGCCGCCCGCCTGCTCCAGGTCCTCCATGTAGGTGTCCCCGGCGGGGGCCAGGTGGCACAGATTGGGGGTCTTTTCAGAAATCTCATTGGCCATATCAAAGGAGAGCTCGATGCCGCACTCATGGGCGATGGCGGGCAGATGGAGCATGGTATTGGTGGAACAGCCAAGGGCCATGTCGATGGTCTCGGCGTTGTGGAAAGCGGCCGGGGTCATAATGTCCCGGGGACGGATGTCCTTTTCCACCAATTCCATAATCTTCATGCCGGCGTGCTTGGCCAGACGCAGCCGGGCGGAGTAGACGGCGGGGATGGTGCCGTTCCCCCGTAAACCCATGCCGATGGCCTCGGTCAGGCAGTTCATAGAGTTGGCGGTGTACATGCCGGAGCAGGAGCCGCAGGTGGGGCAGGCGTTCTGTTCGTACTCCTCCACGCCCTCCTCGTCCAGTTTGCCGGCGTAGTAGGCGCCCACCGCCTCAAACATATGGCTGAGGCAGGTGCGGCGGCCGTTGCTGAGGGTTCCGGAGAGCATGGGGCCGCCGGATACAAAGATGGTGGGGATATTCACCCGGGCGGCGGCCATGAGAAGGCCGGGGACGTTTTTATCGCAGTTGGGGATCATCACCAAACCGTCAAACTGGTGGGCCATTGCCATGGCCTCGGTGGAGTCGGCGATCAGGTCCCGGGTAACCAGGGAGTACTTCATCCCCACATGGCCCATGGCGATGCCGTCACACACGGCGATGGCGGGGAACTCCACAGGGGTGCCGCCGGCCGCCCGGATGCCGGCCTTGACGGCGTCGGCAATCTTATCCAGGTTCATGTGGCCGGGTACAATCTCGTTGTAAGAGCACACCACACCGATCAGAGGACGCTCCAGTTCTTCCTTGGTATAGCCCAGGGCATAGAGCAAAGAGCGGTTGGGGGCGGCAGGGACGCCTTTTTTCACAACGTCAGAGCGCATGGGGACAGCCTCCTAAAAAATATTAAGAGTCGTCTGATGACTCTTGCAATGTCTGACTATATGCTATATCATAAAAAAAGAAATGTCAAGAGGGAGTGGACCCGATGAGAGGAAATTTGTCCCGACAGACGGCGGAAAAACTGTATCGGACGATTGTGGCGGAGGGTCGGCTTGGGCCGGGGGATAAGCTGCCCAACGAGATGGAGCTGTCAAGAGAACTGGGTGTGAGCCGGGCAACCCTGAGAGAGGCAATTCAGGCCCTGACTATGCAGGGGGTGTTGGAGGTCCACCGGGGCCGGGGCACCTTTGTCTCCCACCGGGTAAAAGAGATAGAGGACTTTGGGTTTGGCGCGCTGGACAATGTCAAGGGGCAGCTGCGGGAGCTGTTTGAGCTGCGGGCGATTTTTGAGCCGCGGGTAGCGGCTCTGGCCTGCGAGCGGGCCAGCCGGGAGGAGCTGGCGGATATTATGACATTCGGCAAAAAGGTGGAGACGTGCATCCGGTCTGGGTTGGACCGCACCCAGGCCGACCGGGATTTTCACGCGGCCATTGTGCGCTCTACCCACAATGAATTTATGATGCGCCTGCTGCCCATTATCAGCCAGGCGGTGGAGACGGCCATTATCTCGGGGGAACACGGCGACAAGCTGGCGGAGGATACCCTTCGGGATCATGCCCTGATCATGGAATTTTTTGAAAAGAGGGACCCCACAGGGGTAGAGCACGCCATGGCCATCCATATGCTTCATGCCATGAATGAGATGGGGCTGGAGACAACATAACAACAGGCCGCCGGAGTTTCCTCCGGCGGCCTGTTGTTATGATTGGGTGATTTTGGGCTTTGACTTGATTTTTTTATAGAGCAAAATGCCCGCCACAACGATCAGCACCCCGCCGCACCCCAACAGTACAAACAGCCAGGGGCCTGCGCCCTCCTCCTCCACGCAGAAGGTGACCTGAGCGGCGTTGGCAGGAAAGAGCAGGTAGCTTCCATCGATCTGAAACTCCTCCTGCTGCCAGATGCCATCCTCCTGTACCCAGAGGGTGGGATGCCCTTTCGCCTGGGTCAGGCGGTAGTGGATGGTGTAGTCGGGGAGGTCCAATACCGGGTCCTGAATGGTGACAGTATAGGCGGTACCCTCATGGCTGTGCCCGTTGGAGTCGGTCCAGGAGACGGGGGCACTGGAATGGGATATCTGGGCGTCCTGGCTGAAGCTTCCGTCCACCAAAATCTGAGGCGGCTGGGCTTCCTCAGGGGCCAGGGCGGAGGAGTAGGGCGTGTAGATCGCCTCCAGGGTCTGGCTGAAGGTAAGGTGATCCAGATCCAGCTGGGGCCAGGCGCCGGTATAACCCTCCTTTTCCGGGACTTCGGGCAGAGAATCCAAGCTGTCCCCATAGGAGAAGGGGATAGTGGCTACCGTTTTGCCGTCGGCCTGAAAGACAAGCTGGAAGGAGGAAAATCCCGAGGGCATTCCCCCCATCCCCTCCAGCTCGGAGAAGGAGATGGGCTCTGCCTTGCCGGAATAGCTGATGCCGTCTATTGCGGCGGTACCGTTTGGGACAAAGAGGTTTCCCGACACCTCCCCCTCCGGATCAAGATTGCCTGCCACAGCGCCGAGATATTCCTCGCCGCCGGACACACAGACCAGAGAGCGGCAGCTCATAAGGGTGACGGCATAGCCGGCCACACCGCCCACATAATGCCCTCCCGACAGCACACACTTGGACCAGCAATCCCGGATAACGGAATAGGAGGCGCCCGCGATTCCGCCCACATAGTTGCCATCGGTGCTGGAGACGGCACCGTAGTTCTCACAGCCCGAGACACGGCCCAGGTCCATACGGCCGGTGATACCGCCGGCGCAATCTTTTTTCGATGTGATTTTCCCTTGGTTTACGCACTCGCGCACCACAGCCCGAGCCTGGTAGCGAAAGTCCAAAGAGCGGCTGCCGATGGAGGTCAGGTCATCCTCAGGGTCAAAGTCATACTCCACAGCAAGCGACCCCGCGATCCCGGCCACATTTATATCGCCGGACACAGAGCCCGTATTTTGTGACTGCATAATGAGCCCGGTGTCCAGACTGTCATCCCAATCGGAGATGTCTTCAAAGCGGTCTGAGAGGGAGTCGGTTTCTTCAGTGGGGCTCTGGACGGCGTCCCTCAGCACGTCGATCACCACTTGCAGCTGCTGATGAATGGCCTTCAGATCGGAGAGGACCGTGTCTTGGGATGTGGAGAGGGTATTGGTCAGCTGATCCATCCCGTCCAGCAGATCGGTCATGGCGGTGTCCAGATCATCGGACGCCTGGGTCAAAACGCTGTCCACAGGCCGGAAGGAAATGGCCGGCCGGTCGGAGAGGTCCTGAACAATATCGCCCAGGTCTTCGGCCATATCAGACAGGTGTCCGGCTGAGGCTTCCAGACGGTCTGCAGTATCCGCCAGATGGGAGAACAGCTCCTCCCCCTGGCTTCCCATGGGCGAAAGGGAGTGGAGTGCATCCGCAAAATTTCCCACCGCCGTGGCCAGCCCGGCCGCGGCGTTTTTCAGATTGCCCGCGTTTTCCTGAAGGGCGGCGACAGCGGCAGTCATGGCCTCCTGATCACCGGCCAGCAGCGCATCCAAAAGGGCCTGCTGGGCGGCTTTGATGGCGTCCAGAGACTGAATGGCCTGCTGAAAGGGCGGAGAGACCTGATCCAAAGCCTGGGACAGGCGGGTTGCCGCATCTTGTCCCAGTTGGCTGAGAAGCTCCCCGGATTCCATGGCCTGCTCCAACTCGTCCATAGCCCGCTCCAGGTCTTTGGCGGCGTCACCGCCGGTGTCCAGCACGGGCGCCAGCTGATCCAGTGCCCAGGAGACCCGGGCGGAAACATCCTGTACCGAGTCTATATTGTCGGAGGCCCAATTACTCAGTCCGTCGGCCAGGTCTGAGGTGCGGTCCTTGGCGGTCTTGGCCCGGTCGGTCAGGGAGGACAGAGAGGAAGTAAGTGCGTCGGATGCCTGGTCGGTGTCGTTCAGCAGCCGGCCCGTCATGGATTGAAGGGTGTCCAGCTCCTTCCACAGCCGCTGGAGGGAATCTTCCCCGTATTTGACCAGCAGCTCCGGTTCCATCTGACCGGCGATGCCGCCCACATCCTTGCGGCCGTATACGCTGCCGGTGTTGGTGCAGCCCGCCAGATAGCCGGACTGGCGGCCCACGATGCCGCCCACATTGTAGCCGGTGTGCTCATAGCCCACAGCGCCCTCGTTGCGGCAGCTTTGCAAAATGCCGGAAGAGAAGCCGGCAATGCCGCCGATATCGGTGCTGGCAGGGAGGTTGTTGGCGGAGTTGATATCTTCCAGGTCCAGGGTGTCCAGAGAGAGGGTGGATTTTACCTCCAGTGTGTTGACAGAACCGCGGTTCCGGCACTGGATCAGGCTGCCCAGATTCTGACCGGCAATCCCGCCCACATAGTGCTCTCCCGACGCACCGCCCGTGAAGGTGCAGGCAATCAGCTGGCCGGAGCTTTCGTTGACGCCCACAAGGCCGCCTACCAGTTTGGCCCCCCGTACTGTACCCTGGAAGGAGCAATTGGAAATGAGGCCCCGATTGCTTCCGGCGATGCCGCCCACTGTGCTCCGGGTGCCGGAGGGCATGACGGAGCCGGTCACATTCAGATTCCGGATGACTGCGCCCTGCTGAACATAGCGAAACAGCCCCTGAACGCTGCCCCCGGCGGTAACAGACAGGCCGGAAATGGTGTGGCCCTGGCCGTCAAAGGTGCCGCCGAAGGTTGGGATAGGAGTAAAACTTTGGCCGCTCAGGTCCAGGTCCTCCTCCAGTACCACCGTCTTCCCCTGGGACCAGGTGTCCAGGGAGCAGGATTGGGCCAGCTGTTCCAGATCCTCCGCCGTCCGGATGGAAATGGAGGTGGGACTGGACGCCAGGGCGGGAAGCACCAGGGAGAAAAGCACCAGGCCGCAGAGGACCAGCGCGCCCAACTTATGTAGATGTTTCATGGTCTGTATCCTCCTCCGGGAGCTGAACAGGGGCGTCCCGTAACGTGCCGGTGCCTACAATGGCGGAGACTTCTCCGTAGATGACGCCGTGCATGGTGGCGTCTACCACACCGGAAACCTGCCCCCGGACTCGGCCGTCCACATAAATCGTGCCGCTGGCACTCTGGGTCTTTTCGGGCACCTTGATGCTGAAACGTGTTTTCTCCGCAATGATGTCGCCCAGCATAAGAATCTGGGGGAGAACCGCCATGACCAAAAACATGGAAATGATGGTGCCCCGCCCCAGACATTCTCCGATGCCCACGATGGCGGAGGTGCTGGACAGGCGACTGATCAGAATGCCGGCGGAGGCCAAAATGGTCCCCGAGGTCAGCACGGTGGGAAAGGCCTGGTTGATGGCCTGGATGACCGCCTCGTGCAGAGGCATGGTTTTCTTCAGCTCCTGGTACCGGGTGGAAATAACGATGGCGTAGTCAATATTGGCGCCCATCTGAATGGAGGTGGTGATTAAGTAGCTGAGGAAGAAAACCGGCGATTCAGTCAGGGTGGGGAAGGAGAAATTGATCCAAACGCTGCCCTGGATCACCAGAATCAGCAGTACGGAGAGCCCCACGGACTGGAAGGTGAAGATCAGAACCAAAATGACGAACAGAACCGTCAGCACACTGATGACCAGATTGTCCCGCTGGAAAGAGGTGGACAGATCGTAATCATTGGTGGAGTTGCCTACCAGATAAACAGAACCCGGGTCATAATACCGCTGGGCCTCCTGGTGGATGGTCTGGAGGAAGGCAAAGGTCTCCTCACTCTCCTCGGGCAGGTTGAGACTGATCAAGATGCGGGAATAATGTTCCCCCAGAAGCTGGACCCGGGCGTCCAACAGCTGCTGGTGAAGGTCGTCCAGTTCGTCTGACAACTCCTCATCCAGGTTCACATAGCCTGCGTCCTTCTGGTCGCACAGAAAGAGGAACATATCCATCAGCGGAACGCTGTAACTGTCAATGCCCTGGACCACCCTGCCGTAATCCTCATGTTCCACAGCGTAGGCGGTATATAAAAATTCCACCAGCTCATAGTCAATGTCCACCATCTCGGAAAACTGCCGGGGGGAAAGGGACTGGGTGAGGGTGTAGCCGTCGGCTACCACGGTATTGGCCAGACCCTGGGTATATGCCACCTCGTCATATCGCTCCAGCGCACGCATAATGGCGGCCTCGCTGTCAGTGTTGCCCACGGGAACCAGCAAAGCCATGATGTTTTGCGGCTGAAAGGTTTCGTTGATTTTTTCCATGGCAATTTGCCGGTCGTTCTTCTTGGGAGTAGACAGCGTGTCGGTGCCATAGACGTAGGGGCATTGATTGGACAGAAGAAAGCCGCCAATGAGGCACAGGGCGAACAGGGGCGTGAGGATGTACCGGGTTTTGATGACAAATTTCCCCCAATAGTTGATGGAGGGGATAAAGGAACGGTGACGGGTGCGCTCCAGAGCGTTGGCCATCAAAACGAGAAGCCCCGGCATCAGGGTAAAGACGGACAGCATGCTGAACAAGATGGCCTTGATGAGGACGATGCCCATATCCGCGCCGATGCGGAACTGCATGAACATCATAGCGGCCAGGCCGGAGATGGTGGTCAGGCTGCTGGCGGAAATTTCCGGAATGGCCTTGCTCAGCGCCTGGATGGCGGCCCCCCGGACGTCGGTGTGCTCCCGCTCTTCGGTAAAGCGGTGGATCATAATAATGGCGTAGTCGATGGCCAGCGCCAGCTGAAGCACAACGGTTACGGAGTTGGAGACAAAGGAAATCTCTCCTAGCCAGTAGTTTGTGCCCATGTTCAGCAGAGCGGCGGCGGAAAAGGTGAGCAGCAGAATGGGAATTTCCGCATAGGAGCGGGAGGTAAGCAGGAGCACCAGCACGATGATCACTGCGGCGATGCAGAGAATGACCACCATCTCCTGGCTGAGGGTGGCGGACATATCATAGCCTACCTCGCTGGAAATGTAGGTGTCGTATTCGGACAGGGCCTGCTTGATCTGATCCATGGCCTGGAGGCTGACGTCATCTTCCGCCTCCCCCTGAAAGGTAACGTCGAACAGCGCGTCGGTGCCCTGAAAGTGGTCCTCCGTGTCATCAAAGGTCACAGAGGATACACCTGGGATCAGCCTCAATTCCTCTGCCAGTGACTGGGCAATGGGATAGGTGGTATTGGACACCATGACGCGCGCGGTGCCGAAGGTGGTGAACTCCTCATCCATCAGCGTCAGTCCCTGCCGGGTTTCCGAATCGGCGGGGAGGTAGGCGGTAAGATCGTCGCAGACCTGAACCAGAGAGCGGGAGTAAAGACAGAAGATCAGCGCCGCCGCATAGAAAAAGAAAATCAAATTGCGTTTGTCCACGATCCACGTGGCCAGAGAAGTAAAAAAGGAGCGTTTTTCTCCTGCCTGCTTTGCCACCGTGCCACACCCTTTCACAGATATACGATACCCTGGAGCTTATGAGAAAGCGGTCCCGTGCATGCTTTCATCCAGCAGAGGAATGTGCGGGAACCGTATCAGGAACCATTCATTGGGTTCTTAAGTATAGTCTGAATTCGGAAACTTGTCAATGGAGCGGCGGAAAATTCACGGTTCGTTTACAATACAGGCCGGGCAGGAGGGCAGAACCTCACAGGCTGGAAACAGAGAAGAGCACCCGGAAAATCACGGATTTTCCGGGTGCTCTTTTTAAATGTGGGGGAAATCAGTTGGAAGCGGTGTCCAGGTCGGTATCGCCGCCCCAGATCATGTTCTTGCGCAGCTCCTCGCCGACAATCTCCATCTGGTGCTTCTTGAGCTGGGCACGCTTGGAGTTGAAGAAGGTGCGGCCGTTCTTGTTCTCGGCAATCCACTTGCCGGCGAAGGTGCCGTCCTGGATGTCGCTGAGGACCGCCTTCATGTTCTTCTTGGTCTCCTCATAGGGCAGGACGCGGGGACCGGAGACATACTCGCCGTACTCCGCAGTGTCGGAGATGGAGTAGTTCATGGCAGCCACGCCGCCCTTGTTGATCAGGTCGATGATCAGCTTCATCTCATGGATGCACTCGAAGTAGGCGTTCTCGGGCTCGTAGCCGGCCTCCACCAGAGTCTCAAAGCCGCAGCGCATGAGGTCCACCACGCCGCCGCACAGCACACACTGCTCACCAAACAGGTCAGTCTCGGTCTCGTCGTGGAAGGTGGTCTCCATCACGCCGGCGCGGGCGCCGCCGATGCCGGCGATGTAGGCCAGAGCGATCTTATAGGCATCGCCGGTAGCGTTCTGCTCCACGGCAACCAGGCAGGGCACGCCCTTGCCGTTGACGTAGGTGGAACGGACGGTGTGGCCGGGGCCCTTGGGGGCAGCCATGAACACGTCCACACCCTTGGGGGGCACGATCTGCTGATAACGGATGTTGAAGCCGTGGGCAAAGGCCAGGGCGTTGCCCTCCTCCAGGTAGGGGGCGATGTCCTTCTTATAGACGTCGGCCTGGACCTCGTCGTTGATGAGCATCATCACGATGTCGCCCCACTTGGCGGCCTCGGGGATGGTCATGACCTTCAGGCCGGCCTCCTCAGCCTTCTTCCAGCTCTTGGAGCCCTCACGCAGACCCACGCACACGTCGCAGCCGGAGTCCTTCAGGTTCAGGGCATGGGCGTGACCCTGGGAGCCGTAGCCGATGATGGCGATCTTCTTGCCGTCCAGGTAGTTGATGTCACAGTCCTTCTCATAATACATTTTTGCCATAGTTATATTCCTCCTTCAGTTTATTGTCATCATATATAGTGCTACGCCCTCTTTCGATGGCGAGAGTACCCGTTTTTGCGATTTCTAAAATGCCGTAATCGGCCAGCATGGCGGTGAGCGCCTGGGTCTTGTCCTTGTCGCCGAAAATGCCCACGGTGAGGGTCTCCCGGCTGACGTCGATGATCTTGGCCCGGAAGATGTTGGCCATTTGAATGACCTCGTCCCGGGCGTTGCGGTCGGCGGCCCGGACCTTGATAAGGGAGAACTCCCGCTGGATGGAGGTGCCCTCGTCCAGAATCTTCACCGCCAGGACCGGGATCAGCTTGCGGCACTGGGCGGCGATCTGGGAAATCATCAGCTCATCGGCCAGCAGGACGATGGTGATACGGGTGATGCCGGGCTTGTCCGTCTCACCGGAGACGATGGACTCGATGTTATACCCCTTCCGGGAGAACAGCCGGGCCACCTGGCTCAGTACGCCGGGGATGTCCCGGACCAGGATGGCCAGGGTGTACAGCTTCTTTTCGGGATCAAACTCTTTTTTCATCCTGTCCACCCCCTTACTTCAGCAAAAAGTCGGTGATGTGGGCGCCGCCGGCCACCATGGGCCGGACCATCTCATCCATATCCAGACGGCAGTCCAGCACACAGCCGCAGCCGGCCTTCAGGGCCTTTGAGAAGGCCTCCTCCATCTCCTGGCGGCTTGTCACCCGGAAGCCCTTCAGGCCATAAGCCTCAGCCAGCTTCACAAAGTCAGGGCCCCGGTCCAGGGTGGTTTCGGAGTAGCGCTCGTGATAAATAAGGTGCTGCCACTGGCGGACCATACCCAGCACGCCGTTATTGAAGACCACAGTAATGATGGGCAGGTTATAATATTGGACGGTGGCCAGCTCATGGCAGTTCATCCGAAAGCAGCCGTCCCCGGTGGTGTGGACCACCACCTTGTCCGGGTTGCCCATCTTGGCGCCGATGGCGGCGCCAAGGCCGAAGCCCATGGTGCCGAAGCCGCCGGAGGTGAGCAGCTGTCCGGGATAGTCAAAGTGGAAATGCTGAATGGACCACATCTGATGCTGGCCCACATCGGTGGCCACAATGGTATCCTGGGGAGCCAGACGGCGGATGACCTCCAGAACCTGCTTGGGGGTGAGCGCCTCGCTGTCCCGGGGGATGGAGGGCTCGCGCATGGGGAGGATGTGCTCCTTCCATTCCGGGTGGCTGTACTGAGGCAGACGCTCATTGAGCAGCTCCAGCACCCGCTTGGCCGAGCCAATGATGTGGTGGTCGGTCAGAACATTCTTGTCAATCTCAGAGCGGTCAATGTCAATCTGGACAATCTTGGCCTGGCTGGCAAAGGTGCCCGGGTCCAGAGCTACCCGGTCAGAGAAGCGGCAGCCCACGGCGATAAGCAGGTCGCACTCGTTGCAGGCCACATTGCTGGCCTGGGAGCCGTGCATACCCACCATGCCGGTGGTCAGGGGGTGGCCGCCGGGGAAGCCGCCGCCGCCCATGACGGTGATGGCCACCGGGGCGTCCAGCTTTTCGGCAAATTCTCGAAACTGCTTGTGGGCCCGTCCCCGGACCACACCGCCGCCGCAGATGAGCATAGGCCGCTCCGACTGGGCAATCATCTCCACCAGAGTGTCAATGTCGCCCAGATTGGGCTCGGGGGCCTTCAGTTCGTGGCTGGTGGCCAGCGCCTGAATGGAGGAGCAGGAGCGGTTTTTGTTCCAGGGGACAAACTCGTAGTCGATCTCCACGTCGGGGGCGGTGACATTTTTCAGAAAATCGATGAGCACCGGACCGGGGCGGCCGGTAGCCGCCACAGCGAAGGCCTGACGCATGACGTCGGGGATCGTCTGAGGATCACGGACCAGATAGGTGGCCTTGGTGATGGGCATGGCAATGCCGGTAATGTCCACTTCCTGGAAGGAATCTTTCCCAAGCAGGGGCTCGGTCACGTTGCAGGTGATGAACACAACGGGGGAGGAGTCCATATAGGCAGTGGCGATGCCGGTGGTCAGGTTGGTGGCGCCGGGGCCGCTGGTGGCAAAGCACACACCCACTTTTCCGGTGGAACGGGCGTAGCCGTCGGCGGCGTGGGCCGCCCCCTGCTCGTGGGCCGTCAATACATGGTGTATTTTATCCTTATAATTGTATAGTTCATCATAGACGTTCAGGATGGTACCGCCGGGGTAACCGAAGACGGTGTCCACCTCCTGCTCCAGCAGGCACTCCATGATGGCCTGAGTCGCTCTGATTTTCAAATCTTGCCCCCTCCTTTCTGCACCGCGATGACGCCGGTGCGGGCGACCTCCAGAATGGAGAAGGGGCGCATCATGGCCTGGAAGGTGTCCAGGCGGTCGGGCTCGGCGGACAGCTCCAGGGTCATTGAGGTGGGGGAAATGTCGTCCACCTTGGCCCCCATGATCTCACAAATGGTCATGATGTCCTGGCGGGTCTTGTTGTTGGCGTTTACCTTTAAAATCATCAGCTCCCGGCCGATGAGGTTGTTTTCCTCCAGAGTGCGTACCTTGATGACTTCAATCAGTTTATTGAGCTGCTTTTCCACCTGCTCCACCATGTTGTTCCCGCTGTCCACAATAATGGTGATGCGGGAGATGGTGGGGTCATCGGTGACGCCCACGGCCAGAGACTCAATGTTGAAAGCCCGGCGGGAGAAGAGCCCGGTGATTCGATTCAGTACACCGGCCTGGTTCTCCACCAGGACGGAAATGGTCTGTTTCATCTTGCCTTCTCCTTTCAGTCGTTGGTACTTACGCTGGGGTGGACCTCGCAGATCATCAGGCAGCAGCCCTTCTGGCCCAAAAAGCGATCAATGGCTTCGTCCAGCTGATCCTCCTCGGTGACGGTGATGCTGGGGATGCCATAGGCGGCGGCGATGGTCTCAAAGTCCGGGGAACCGTCCAGGGCCACGCCGAAGGAGCCGTGGTAGGGGGCAGTATTTTGAATCTGGTAAACCAGGCCCAGAGTGTGGTTGCGGAAGAGAAGAATCTTGATGTCCAAACCGCCCGCCTTGATGGCGGCCAGCTCATTCATGGACATCTGGAAGGAGCCGTCTCCGCACACCACCACCGTTTGTCGGTCGGGGAGGGCGGCCTTCACGCCGATGGCGGCGGGCAGGGCGTAGCCCATGGTACCCAGACCGCCGCTTGTGAGCAGACGACCGTGCTTTTGAGGCAGATATTTGCAGGTAAAAATCTGGTTCTGGCCCACGTCCACGCATACTACTGCGTCATCATCCAGTTTAGCGCCCAGCCGCCGCACAGCGGTGCCGGGGAAGACCGAACCCGGGCGATGGGGGAAGATCCGGTTCAATTCCGCCTTGCGGTAGTCCCGGAGACTGGCCAGCCAGTTCGCCGAATCGGATACGGGAATGTCCAGGTCCAGCAGCTGGCGCAGAATGACCTTTACGTTGCCCACCAGCGGAACGGCGGCCTGCATATTCTTGCCGATCTCCGCCGGGTCCACATCGATGTGGATGGTGGCCATCCGGCGCTGGATTTCGTCGGGAGAGGTAATGGCCCGGTCAGCCGCCCGGGTGCCTACCATAATTAAAAGATCAGACTTGGCCAAAGCCTGGTTGGCACAGTGGTTGCCATGGGCGCCGATCATGCCCATGTTCAGAGGATGGTCGGTGGGCATGAGGGAGATGCCCATCATGGTCTTTACCACGGGAATCTGAGCCCGCTCGGCAAGCTCCAACAGCTCCTGTTTGGCATCGGCCAGCCACACGCCGCCGCCGGCGCAGATGAGGGGCTGCTTGGCCCGGGCAATGGTGGCGGCCACCCGCTTGATCTGAAGATCGTTGCCTTTGACGCTGGGCTTATAGCCCCGGATGTTTACCGTCTCGGGCCACTCATATTTCTTCAGCTGGGCCTGCTGCACGTCGATGGGAATGTCAATGAGCACCGGGCCCGGCCGGCCGGTGGAGGCGATGTGAAAGGCTTCCCGGACGATGCGGGGGATGTCGTTGACGTTCTTGACCAGATAGCTGTGCTTGGAGAAGGGGGCCACGGCGCCGGTGATGTCCACCTCCTGGAAAATATCCCGGCCCAGCAGATGGCTGGGCACCTGGCCGGTGATGGCGACCATGGGGATGGAGTCCATATAGGCCGTGGCGATGCCGGTGATGAGGTTGGTGGCGCCAGGACCGGAGGTGACCATGCATACCCCTACCTTTCCGCTGACCCGGGCATAGCCGGAGGCCATGTGTCCGGCATTCTGTTCGGTACGGACCAGGGTATAGGCAATCTCAGGGGCGTCTTTCAACGCATCCGCCACAGGGCAGATGGTTGCCCCGGCATAACCAAAAATCTGGGTCACCTGCTCGCGCTTCAAAGATTCAATCAGCGCCTGTGCTCCATTCATGGAACGACACCTCCGATGTATATGATGTAAATAACTTGGAGGGACGGACAAACAAAAAACGGCCCGCCCTATCTCCCAAGATAGGACGAAGCCGAATGCTCCGTGGTACCACCTATGTTCATGACCGGCCGCAGGCCGCGTCATGCGCTCATTGCCCGATAACGGTGGGAAACCGTTCCAACCTACTGGGGCTGACCGCCGGTTCAGGAGGACTGCTCACGGGTGAGGTTCGGGGGAGGTCCTTCACGAGAGCTTACACCAGCCGCTCCCTCTCTGCGCATCCAGACAAGCCTACTATCCCGCTCATTGCGTTTTTGAATGATTAGTCATCATCATACCCTAAGCTTTTCAATTTGTCAATTCCTTTTTCAGAGGATTTTTAGAAAGCGTGCCCCGCCCCTGTGCAGGGGACGGGAAGTTTGCTATAATGTGAAAAAACAGACCCAGGGCCGGGAGGAGATACCATGAGAGCGAAAAAATCTGACAATTTGGAAAAATTGGGCATTTATATACACATCCCCTTTTGCAAAAGTAAGTGCGACTACTGTGATTTTTACTCCCTGGCAGGGGCGGAAGAGCGGATGGACGCCTATCAGAAGGCCCTGCTGGCCCATATGAAAGAGACGTCGTTGGTGGCGGGGAAGATTTTGGTGGATACCGTTTATTTTGGCGGGGGGACCCCAAGCTATTATGGGGAGAAGCGGCTGCGGGAGCTGCTCAAGGCCATCAAAAAGCTGTTTCGGGTGGAAAAAGATGCGGAGATTACCCTGGAGGCAAACCCGGACAGCGTCACGGTTCAGTCCCTGAAGGCATTGCGCCGGGCAGGGTTCAACCGCATCTCCATCGGTTTGCAGTCGGCCTGCCCGGAGGAGCTGTCCGACATCCATCGTCCCCACAGTGTGCAGCAGGGAGATGCCGCAGTGGCTGCCGCCCGTGCGGCCAAACTGCAAAACCTGTCGTTGGACCTCATCTATGGGCTGCCTGGACAGAGCGAAGAGAGCTGGCACGCCACCGTAGAGCACGCGTTGTCCCTGAATCCCGAGCACCTGTCCTGTTACGGCCTGAAGGTGGAGGATGGCACCCCACTGGCTGCCAGAGTGGGCAGGGGAGAAGTCTTGCCCGACGACGACACCCAGGCGGAGATGTACCTTTGGACGGTGGAGCGGCTCAAGCAGGCGGGGTATGAGCAGTATGAAATCTCCAATTTTGCCAAACCCGGCTATGAATCCCGCCACAACCTGCGCTACTGGCTTATGCGGCCTTATGTGGGGTTCGGCCCTGGGGCCCACTCCGACTTCGGCGGACGGCGGTATGCCTGGATTCGGGATTTGGACGGCTATATCAAGGGCGTGCTGGAGGGAGGAGAGCTGCTGGAGAGCCAGGACCTGATCCCCCAGCGGGAGCGGGGCGGGGAGTATCTGATGCTCCGGCTGCGTACTGCCCTTGGCATTGAGGAGTGGGAGTACCGGAGGACCTATTTTATGGACTTTACCCCCATTGAAGCCCGACTGAAGGAATTTGCCGCCCAGGGGTGGGCGGAGCAGACCGAAGAGGGGCGGTGGCGCCTGACGCCCAAGGGGTTTCTGGTGTCCAATCAGCTCATTGGAGACCTGCTGGAGCGCCAGGAGCAGATGAGCCTGTCTGAACTGCTGCCCAAAGTGAAAAAGCTGAAAGAAGACCAGAAAAAGGGTTAATTTTGTAAAATTTGGATGGCCCTTTGCGCCATCCAAACAGGAATTAAGGAACTGTAAGGCGTCTGACTGTCTTTTTTTACAATTCGTTCGGGGGGACGTAAAATTTATTGCCAGGTGGACATAATAGTGCTATAATGTATGCGGTTTACCATGCCTTGCCATAGGCGAAGATGGTTTTGTTTGATATTACATATGGCATACTGCCGTATATTTCGGATAGAGATTCAAAACTGTGAATCAAAGAGGGTGCCTTATTTGACCAAGTATCAGATCCGGGGGGGAAATCCCCTGCATGGGACCGTACAGATCAGCGGCGCAAAAAACGCTGCGGTGGCCATTATTCCCGCCGCCCTGCTGGTGGACGGAACCTGCCGAATTGAAAATATACCGCAAATCAGCGATGTGACTTTGATCCTCCAGATCCTTCAGGAGCTGGGGGCGGACGTGCGTACCGTAAACCGTACCACGGTGGATGTGGACTGCTCCCGGGTCCGCAATCGCCAGGTGCCCTACGACCTGGCCCGGAAGATTCGGGCCAGCTACTATCTGGTGGGGGCGCTGCTGGGCCGGTTCGGCTGGGCGGAAGTGCCTCTGCCCGGGGGCTGCGACCTGGGCGGACGGCCCATTGATCAGCATATCAAGGGTTTTCTCGCCATGGGGGCCGAGGTGGACGTGCGCAACGGCCTCATTTATGCCCGGGTTCCGGACGGCGGACGGCTGGCCGGAGGACAGATCTATCTGGATATGGTGTCGGTGGGGGCTACCATGAATATCATGCTGGCCGGTGTGCTGGCCAGCGGGATGACCATCATTGAAAACGCGGCCAAGGAGCCCCACATTGTGGATCTGGCCAACTTCCTTAACTCCATGGGCGCCAATATTATGGGCGCCGGGACGGATGTGATCAAAATTCGGGGGGTAGAGAAGCTTCAGGGTGGAACCTACTCCATTATTCCCGACCAGATTGAGGCGGGCACCTATATGGCCGCCGTCTCGGCGGCGGGTGGCGAGCTGCTTATTAAGAACGTGATCCCCAAGCACCTGGACTGCATCACCGCCAAGCTGGTGGAGATGGGGGTGGAGGTGGAGGAGCAGGACGACGCCGTTCTGGTCCGCCGCCACGGCCCGCTGAACCGGGTAAATGTGAAGACCATGCCCTATCCCGGCTTTCCCACCGATATGCAGCCCCAGATCGCGGCCGTGCTGTGTCTGGCCCGTGGAACCAGCGTACTCACCGAGGGCGTCTGGGACAACCGCTACCGCTATGTGGATGAGTTTCGCCGCATGGGCGCCCGCATCCAGGTGGATGGGAAGGTGGCGGTCATTGAAGGGGTGGAGGCACTGACCGGAGCGCCCGTCCACGCCTGCGACCTGCGGGCCGGGGCCGCCATGGTGATTGCCGGTCTGGCCGCCCAGGGCGTGACGGAGATTGACGGGATTCACCACATTGAGCGGGGCTATGAGACGCTGGTGGAAAAGCTGGCTTCGGTGGGGGCGGACATCCGCACGGTTGTCGTTCCCGATGAGGACAGCCAGAGCCAGGTGGGCTGACAGGGCCTTTTCTTTCGCCGCCTGGGGGCGGCGAAATTTTTTTGAGGAAACGGAGCGATCACGTTGCTGACCATTACCACACTGGCCAGCGGGTCCAGCGGAAACGCGGCCCTGGTGTCCAGCGGAGAGACGCATATTTTGTTGGACGGGGGGATCTCCGCCCGGCGCATTGTCATGGGGCTGCGCGCGCTGGGGGTGGAACCGGATCAGCTCCGGGCCATCCTGGTGACCCATGAGCACCACGACCATATCAGCGGCCTGCCCGTCTTTACCAAAAAGAGGAATATCCCCATTGTGGCCACCCAAGCGACCTGCCGCTGTCTGGCGGAGAAAGCCCCTAATCTGGCATCCCTGCTCCGGGTCCAGGAGGCGGGGACCGGGGTACAGGTGGGTGAGCTGTGGGTGGAGTCCTTTTCCACCCCCCACGATGCTGCGGACAGTGTGGGCTATGCCATATCCGGAGACGGGGGGCGCATGGTGCTGTGCACCGATCTGGGGTATGTGACGCCTCAGGTCCGGGAAGCGGTCCGGGGCTGTGATCTGCTGGTGTGTGAGACAAACTATGATGAGGACTGGCTCCGCTCCGGTCCCTATCCCTATTCCCTCAAACAGCGGGTGATGGGGGACAGGGGACACCTGTCCAATGAGGCGGGGGCCGAACTGGCCGCTATGGCGGTGGAGTCCGGGACCCGCACTGTAATTTTGGCCCATCTCTCCCAGGAGAACAACACCCCCGCCCACGCCCGGAGCGTGGTCTGCCGCCGGCTGGCGGCTATGGGCTGCGACCCGGAGCGGGATATTTACTTAGAGGTAGCGCCCAGAGGCGAGCTGGGAACTGCCTTCCGGCTGGAAAAGGGCCGAGATAGGAGCGCCTTTTCGGGCAAGGGGGCGGCGGTGTGCTGAGCGTTTATCTGATCTGTGTGGGGAAGCTGAAAGAGAAGTTTTACCTGGATGCCTGCGGGGAATATGTGAAACGTCTTTCGTCCTACTGCAAGCTCAACGTGGTGGAGCTGTCCGAGCAGCGGCTGCCCCAGAATCCCTCCCAGGCCCAGATTGACCTGGCCTTGGAAAAGGAGGGGCAAGCCATCCGGGCAAAGCTGCCCCCAAATACCAGCCTGGTGTGTCTGTGCGTGGAGGGGAAGCTTCAGTCCAGCGAGGAACTGGCCAACCTGATTCGCACCTGGGAAAACCATCCGGCCAAGCACCTTGCCTTCGTGATCGGAGGCTCCTATGGTTTGTCCCAGTCCCTCAAAGCGGAAGCGTGGGTGCGACTTTCCATGTCCCCCATGACCTTTCCCCACCATCTGGCCAGAGTGATGGTGCTGGAGCAGATTTACCGGGCCTTTAAAATTAACGAGGGGTCCAGTTACCACAAATAGAAAATCCAGCCGCGTTGGCGCGGCTGGATTTTTTGTGCAATCAGGCCTGGGGCAGCTTCAGTTCCTGGCCCACAAAGATCAGGGCGGGGTTGGAGATTGCAGAGCGGTTCAGCTCGTAGATCTCCTGCCAGCGACGGCCGGCGCCCAGCTCCTTGGCGGCAATGCGCCACAGAGAGTCGCCTTTCTGGACGGTATAGATACGGTTCTGAGCCTCAGGCGTCGTCGTTTCGGGTTCTGTCTCAGGTTGCGTCTCCGGGGTTTCGTCGGGCTGAGAAGAGGCGTTCAGGATGGTGATCCGGCCCTGGCCGGCGGGATTCTGATAATCTGTTCCCACCTGGCCGTTCAGCCCCCCGATCACAAAGTCGATGAGCGCCTGATTGTCCAACATCACGCTGTCCTTAAGCAGGGTGTTGTCCTGGAACATAGTGAAGCCGTCGCCGCCGGACTTGATCATATAGTTGTGGGAGGAGACGGTGTACACCTTGTCCAGCTCCAGGGGCTGGCCGCCCACCTTCACATCGGTGACCCGGTAGGGGCCGTCTACCCCAAGAAAAGCGCCCTGGTCGGAGAGCCTGACAGAGGAGGGAACGGAGGCGTCAATGGTAAAGGTCACGCCGGAAACCTGGAGGAAGCCGCCGCTGCTTTCGGGATAGAGACGTGCGCCCATCTCCAGGGCGTCCAAGATTTCCTGGCCGGTGGCCTCCACCAGACACAGCTCGTTTCCGTAAGGCTGGACGCTGAGCAGGTCCTGGTAAGTGAGATCGCCCGCGGCAATGTCCGCGCGGACGCCGCCGCCGTTACATAGGCCTATGTCTGCCCCCAAAGACCAGCGGTAGGCGTCGGCCACCAGGTCGCCCAAGTTTGTCTCGGAGACGCGGACCGCCCAGTCAAAGCCATTTTCGGCGGTGGCCTTCAGCTGCACGGAGGTGCTGCCCACCACCCGGTTCAATTCCTCCTCAAACTGGCCGTTTACCTGGTCCAGATAGGACTGGGTGTCCGGGTCTGTGGGTACGTTCTCTCCCTCCAGGGAGATCATCTGTGTGGTAATGTCCCCGGTGGCAGGGTCCAGAAGGAT
The DNA here is from genome assembly GCA_037245165.1 of bacterium. Classification (GTDB taxonomy): domain Bacteria; phylum Bacillota; class Clostridia; order Oscillospirales; family Oscillospiraceae; genus Lawsonibacter. The sequence goes on along the minus strand of JAXWVI010000031.1, from coordinate 13,515 downwards.
GCAGCCCAGGTTGGCCAGCTGGGTGCCCGTCTGAACCAGGTCCACAAGCTCTCCGTCCAGGTTGGCGGCCTGCTGCTGGTAGACCTCGTGGGAGTGGCCGTCGATCAGCACGTCAATGCCGGTGGTATGGGCGATGACCGCCCCGGAGGACCAGACGGAGGTGGTGCCCTCCATGCCCAAATGGGCCAGGGCTACCACATAGTCTGCCCCTTCGGCTCTGGCGCTGTCCACCGCGCCCTGTACGGCAGTATAGAGGTCCTGACCGTTGCCGCCCTCGCAGAAGGAGTAGATGTAGGTCCCGTTGCCGTCCTGGAAGTGGGTGGGATTGGATTTGGTCAGCGTCTCCGGGGTGGAGATGCCCACATAGGCCACCTGTACGTCGCCGTAATCTTCCACCACATAGGGGGCAAATACGGTGTTCCCATCCCGGTCCAGCAGATTGCAGGACAGGTAGGTATACTGGGCCCGGCTGCGGGCCAGATCCAGCAGCACATCCATGCCGTAGTCAAACTCATGGTTGCCGGGAATGGCGAAGTCGTAGCCTGCTTCGTTCATGATGTCCACCAGGCTGGCACCCTTGGTCAGAGTTCCGATGGGACCGCCCTGAATGGCATCGCCGGCGTCCACCAGGGTGACACGGTCTGAGCCGTACTGTTTTTCCATCTCCGCCCGGTAGGCGGCTACGGCGGCATAGCCGTCGGTGGAGGTGTGGACGTCATTGGTGTGGAGGATGACCACCGGAGCGGAGTCCGCCGCCATGGCCGGAGCGGCCAGTCCCAGAACAAGGGCGGCGGTGAGCAAGAGTGTTGCGATTCTTTTCATACAATACTCCTTTCTGTTCACAGACCTGTGAGATCAAAGGGCGGGGTATATTCCTCCTTGGCGCTGGTCCGTTCCTGGGTAAAGCCGGCCAGGCCAAGGTTTCCCATATACTGCTGGGCGGCGCGTATTTCCCCGGGGCGCAGCCGCCGGTTGAGTTCCGGAAAGCGGGGTTCCAGGTTTCCCCAGGGGGTATACTGGCTCATCAGAGAGAAAAGCACCGTCCCCGGGGCAAATTCCTCTGCTGCCCAGTCCATCACGGCCTTGGCCTGGGAAACTTGGCCCGGGAGAATCAGGTGTCGGATGATGACCCCCCGGGTCAGCAGGCCATCCCCGTCAAATTCACACGGGCCGGTCTGCCGGACCATTTCTCGAATGGCGGCGGCGGCCCGCTCCGGGTAGTCGGGGGCGGCGGAGTACCGCCGGGCGGTTTCCCGGTCCAGATACTTCAGGTCGGGCAGATAGATATCCACCAGCCCCTCCAGGCTTCGGAGCGTCTCCACCTTATCATAGCCCCCGGTGTTCCAGACTACGGGCACGGAAAGCGGGTGCTGTTCCAGAAGAGCCTTGACTACATGGGCGTAGTGGGTCGGGTTGACAAAATTGATGTTATGGGCTCCCTGGGAGATCAGCTCCTCGCAGATCTGAGCCAAACGGTCCAGACTGACGGCTTTTCCGAAATCCTCATGGCTGATTTTCTCATTTTGACAGAAGACACAGCCCAGGCTGCACCCGGAAAAAAAGATGGTGCCCGAGCCTCGGGCGCCGGAGACGGGGGGCTCCTCCCACATATGGAGGGCGGCGCGGGCCAGCACCGGAGTTTCGGGCATCCGGCAAAGTCCGCTGCCATGGTCCCGGGTGCGCACTGCGCCGCAGTCCCGGGGGCAGAGATGACAGATCATGGCTCTACCTCCTTAGAAATGGCCCAGTTGGTCGGCCACCGTCTGAGCAAAGCACTGAAAGGCGTTGGGAAGCGCGTAGCGGTCCCGCAGGTCGGCCCGGTCGGCCCATACCCAGCCCTCCGGAAGTGTGGGACTGTCCAGGCGGCAGGAGAGGCCGGTCATGTGCCACTCGATATGGGTGAAAATATGTTTTCCTGTTCCCGCCGGCTCCAAATGGTTAGGGGCCAGACCCCAGCGGGAGGGCCAGTCCTCATCCCCGGACAATTCATTTGGGTACTCCCACAGCCCGGCCAGCAGCCCCCGGTCGGGCCGGCGGCGCAGGGCCACACAGTCTTGGTAAAAGAGCAGGTACACGGTGCGATGCTCCACCCGGCGGGCCTTTTTGGCGGCCTTGACGGGAAGCTGTCCGGTCCGGTCCTCCAGATAGGCCCGACAGAATGATGCGGCCGGGCACTGACCGCACAGCGGAGCCCCGTTGGGAAGGCACACGGTGGCGCCCAGCTCCATCATGGCTTGGTTAAAGTCGCCGGGGGCGTCCAGAGGGATGACCTCCGCCAGGGCGCGGGTCACTTTTTTCTTCATGGCAGGGGTGGAGATGTCCCCTTCGTCCCCGCAGATCCGGGCACTCACCCTCAGCACATTGCCGTCTACCGCCGGGATGGGAAGATGAAAGGCGATGGAGGAGATGGCGCCCGCGGTATAGTCCCCCACCCCGGCAAGAGAACGAATGTCCTCATAGGTGTTTGGAAATACCCCGCCGTGCCGCTCCATAATCTGAACGGCGGCCTTATGCAGATTTCTGGCCCGGCTGTAATAGCCCAGGCCCTGCCACAGCTTCATCAGCTGTTCCTGGGGCATGGCCGCCAGGTCGGCCACTGTGGGGGCGGCCTCCAGAAAACGCCGGTAGTAATCCAGAACCGCTGCCACCCGGGTCTGCTGAAGCATGATTTCCGATATCCATACATGATATGCGGTAGGGTCGCTGCGCCAGGGCAGAACCCGTGCGTGCTCCCGGTACCAAAGCAGCAGGGGAATGGGCAGTTGCTGAAGCTCCTCCACAGAGCGCCCCCCTCTCCATCAAAATCTCCTTTATCATACACCAGTCAGGTACAAACTGCAACCGGCGAATCATATAACTGAAAACTAATAATGTACATAACGGATTTGGGGATGGCATTTCCAAAGGGAGCGTGGTAAAGTCTTCACCAGAGAAAGGGTTAAAAATTTAACGATATGCCGGCTGCCGCTCTTGTTGGCAAATCGAAAATTTCTGACCAGGATCTCTATCATTCCTTTTTCATCCATCCTTCCAGATCAAACCAACAAGGGACGCCCATTGGGCGTCCCTTGTTGGTTTTATTTCGATTGCGCCAGAATCCGGGCTACGGCCTCTACCAGCTCATAGACCAGATTGTCACAGTGAGGTTTTCGCTCCTCGCCCCGCTCCTGTGCGCTTTTCAGCAGGGCGGCGCAGTCAGTGGCGCCATGGTTCTCCTGAAATTGGCGCAGCAGGGCGGCTGCCTCCTGCTCCCCGCAGCCTGTCATGCCAAGTACCATCATGGCGCCGGACAGGGCGCCGCAGACAGAGCCGTGGCGCATGCCGCCATTAAAGTAGGTGCCCAGAGCGTAGGCCTGATCCCGGGAAAGACCCATCTCCTTGGCAAAGGTAACCAGGACAGACTGGCAGCAGTTGTAATGTGTCTCCTGATCTGCCCGAAGCGGGCGGACCACTTCCATATAATCCACCGTATATTGTCCTCCTTGTTTATTTGCTTTTATCAATGACCATCTGGTCATAGTGCAGATATTGATACCCTGCCTTCTGGTACAGGTGTACGGCGTTCTGGTTCATCTCATTTACCTCCAGGCGGAAACGCCGGGCGGAGGGATATTGTTCCTCGATCCAGCCCAGAATATCCGCGCCAAGGCCACGGCCGCGGAAGTGGGGAAGAAGGTAGATTTCCTCCAAAAAGACGCACCGGCCCCCCACCTCAGCGGAATAGCATTGGGTGATATACAAGTATCCTGCCGGCTGGCCGTCCGCCAGGATCAAAATGCCTCGGAGCAGGGGCTCCTCCGGATTGACTGCATCCCGGAAGGTGCGTTCCAGAATCTCGGGGGCTACCGGGTGGAGGACTGCGTCCCCCTGATAAAAATTCTGAACCATGGGGAGAATCAGATCGTGATCCTCCGGGGTAATGTCGCGAAACGTAAGCATTTGAATTTCTCCTTATTAGTTAAAAATATCCGGTGTATCAGCAAATATCTGCCGCACTCGCTGAAAGACGGGCCAATGCTCCGGCCGGGACAGATCCGGGTCCTGGGAGAGCAGGCGGTTGGCCGCCTCCTGGGCCTCATGGAGCAGACGCACATCTCCGGTCAGGTCGGCAAGTTTCAACTGGGGCAGGCCATGCTGACGGTTGCCGAAAAAGTCGCCGGGTCCACGGGCCTTCAGATCTTCCTCCGCGATTCGGAAGCCGTCGGTGGTGGAGGCCAGCGTGCGCAGACGGGCCATAGCCTCGGCGCTGTGGGTGGCGGTCATGAGCACACAGTAGGACTGGTGGCTGCCGCGGCCCACACGGCCCCGGAGCTGATGAAGCTGACTTAGCCCAAAGCGGTCGGCGTTTTCAATGATGATGAGGGAGGCGTTTGGCACATCCACGCCCACCTCCACCACAGTGGTGGAAACCAGAACCTGGATTTCGCCGTGGACAAAGGCGGACATGGCCGCGTCCTTCTCCCTGGGCTTCATTTTCCCGTAAAGAAGGCCCAATGTCAAATCGGGAAAGACCTGGTTCTGCAAATGTTCAGCATAGGATTTCACCGCCTTCAGCCCGGCATCGGGCGGGAGGGCGCCCCAGCCATCCGGCCCGGATGCGGCTTCTGGGGAGTCCTCCACGGCGGGACAAATGACATAGACCTGCCGCCCCTGAGAAACCTGTTTGCGCACAAAGTTGTACATTCGCTGCCGCTTGTCCTCTCGTATCACATAGGTTTCCACCGGAGTGCGGCCGGGGGGGAGCTGATCGATGACGGAGATGTCCAGGTCTCCGTAGATGATGAGGGCCAGGGTGCGGGGAATGGGGGTGGCGGACATGACCAGCACATGAGGGGGCGGCATTCCGCCATGTTCCGACTTCCCGGCCAGAGCGGCGCGCTGAGCCACGCCGAAACGGTGCTGCTCATCGGCAATGATCAAGGCCAGACGGGAAAACTCCACACCCTGGGAAATGAGGGCATGGGTGCCCACCACAAAGTCGATCTCACCCTGTTCCAGCTGGGAACGGACCTTCCGTTTTTCACTGGCGGTTAGCGAGCCGGTGAGCAGACCGACCCGGATTCCCGCAGGGGAAAGAAAGGCGGACAGAGAGTGGAAATGCTGTTCGGCCAGCACCTCGGTAGGGGCCATCAGGGCGGCCTGATACCCCGCCCTGGAGCACAGCCATCCTGCGTAGGCGGCCACCACGGTCTTGCCGGACCCTACATCTCCTTGGATCAGGCGGTTCATGGGTCTGCCCGCGGCCAGGTCGGCGGCCACCTCATCCATTACCCGGCTTTGCGCGGCAGTGGGGGAGAAGGGGAGCAGGGCCAGAAATTCGTCCTTGGACCGCTGGGGGATGGTACAGGCGTGCTGGGCCACGTCACGTCGGCGCTTAAGAAAGCTGAGGCCGGCAGAAAGATAAAAAAGCTCCTCAAAGGTGAGCCGCCGCCGGGCCAACTCCAGGGACGTCTCATCCTGGGGGAAATGGATGTTCCGCAGAGAAAATTCCAGCGCGGCCAGACTGTGCTCCTGGCGGATGTGCTGAGGCAGCGTCTCGGGCAGAGCGGCGGCGCAGGGAAGCGCCTGACGGACCAGGGCGGCCATCAGATGGTTGCTGAGACCGGCGGTGAGGGGGTAGATGGGCATGATGCGGCCGGTAAAGCTCTGCTTACCCAGACGCTCAAACACCGGATTGACCATGGTGCGGCGGCGGCCCTGCTCCTCCACGGCGCCAAAGAAAATATAATCCTCCCCAGAGCGAATGGCCTGTTCCACATAGCCTTGGTTAAAAAAGGTCAGATGGAGAGCCCCTGTCTCGTCCACCACCTTGACCTGGACCAGCTCCAGCCCTTTCCGAATGCGGGCGCGGCGGGGATGTTCCGCCGCCATGGCAGAGATACAGACCCGCTGCCCCAGAGGAGCGGCCCGAATGGTATAGAGCTTCCGCCGGTCTTCGTAATCGCGGGGGTAGTGGGACAGCAGCTCACCAACCCGGGTGAGTCCCAGCTTTTCCAGCTTTTTCGCCCGCTGTTCCCCGACACCTGTCAGTTCTAACAGGGGCGTGTCCGGAGTGACTGCCATGGGAGAGCCTCCTTTCTGAGATATTTTTCCTATTCTATCATAGCTGAGGGTAGGAGTAAAGGCGGAAGGGCGGCCTTGTCAGCAGAGCTGCGGCGGGGTATAATGTGACACAACAGACCAGTGAAGGAGGAAGGGCTATGCCTGAATATATTTTGAACCTGCTCCCCGTGAATGATGAGGAAAAGGCGGAGTTTGCATCCATCGCCCCCAACGCCGTTCATGTATACGCCGGACGGCGGACCGTGACGGAGGAGCAGGTGGAGAAGGCCACTGTGATTTTTGGCTGGCCCCGCCCCAGGGATATGAAGAACGCCCGAAGCCTGCGGTGGTTTCAGACCATGTGGGCCGGGACCGAGGAGTATGAGGGCATGCTGCCCGATGGAGTGAGGTTTACCTGCTCGGCGGGGACCAACAGCCGCTCCGTAGCGGAGCATATGCTGGCGTCCCTGCTGGCGGTGTGCCGCCGTCTGCCCACCTATCGGGACTCCCAGAAGGCCCACAAATGGGAGGATGAGGGGGCCATGAAGACCATTCTGGGCGCCACTGTACTGGTGCTGGGCGCCGGCCACATCGGCAGCGACTTTGCTAAAATGTGTCAGGGGCTGGGCGCCCATACGGTTGGCCTGAAGCGGACGGTGCGGGGGGAAGTGCCCGGCTTTGACCGGGTTGGCACCATGGACGAGCTGGACCAGTGGCTGCCCCGGGCCGATGTGGTGGCTATGGCCCTGCCCCACGCCCCGGAGACGGTGGGGCTGATGAATGAACGGCGGCTGCGCCTGATGAAACAGGATGCTGTTCTGCTCAACGCCGGCCGGGGGTCTGTTCTGCACCAGGAGGCGCTGGCCAAGATTATGGGGGAAGGAAAGCTGTGGGGCGCGGCCCTGGATGTGACCGACCCTGAGCCTCTGCCCCAGGACAGTCCCCTGTGGGATATCCCCAATCTGCTCATCACCCCCCATGTAGCCGGTGGGATGCGCCTGGAGATCACCCGGAAAGCCTGCGTCAAGCTGGCTCAGGACAATCTGCGCCGGTATCTGGCTGGAGAGCCCTTGGTGAACCAGGTGAAATAATGAATCCCCATGCTGCAACCGGAGTCCTTGCTTTGCGTCTAAAAGGATGAGAGCGGAAAGGAGGGCTTTGCATGAAACGAAAAGGTCTTGTCCTCGCAGCGGCGGTACTGCTGGCGGGAGGAATTTGGTGGTGGATCGGCCCTCGGTACGCCCTGGACGGCCCGCCCAGACTTACTGTGTCCGCAGGGGATGGAAAGGCCGAGGTGGGGTACTGGAGCGCCGACTGGGCAAGCCCTACGACCAACTTCAACGCCTGCGGCGACGCCCCCACCGACCCGGCTGCCCGTTCCAACCAGCCGGTGGTGTATGTGAGGGATGGGACGGAAAACCTCACTTTGTCCTACCCTGTGGCTCCCAGCCAAGTGACAGTGCGCTATATCCCAGACAGTGGGGAACCGGGGACGACCCTCTATGAGGGAGCCGGGCGGAGAGAGCTGATAATCCCTCTGCCGGAGGATTTCAGGGGGATTTACGAGGTGAGCGAGAACTGGCGGACAGTGCCCCCTGCCGCGGGAAGTGCCCAGCGGGGTTTTCTGGTGGTGGGCGAAGGGGAGAGCGTCGGGGACCCCAAGCTGGCTGAGCCCCCGGAGCTTACCGTAGCAGACGGAGCAGAAAACCGGGTGACGGCCCGGCTTGGCTCCTATTACTGGAGTGTGTGGTTGGGCGGGGAGGAGATGGAGGGGACAATCGCCGACGCTCCGCATCCCCTGGAGATGGACGATCTGCCCGCGATGTCTGTACAGCCCGGAGATTTGCTGGAGCTGCAATTTGCCGTCCCGCCCGACCGGATGTCGGTGTGGGTCTGGTCCGTCCGGAAGGGCATTTTACAGCAGCCGGTGGAGGTGGACATCTGGTCCGGCTATCAGGTTTCGGTCCCAGAGCTGGATGGCGCAGCTGTGTGCGAGGTGCGCGGCAGCTGGTACCTGGCCGGGGATACTTGGGGGGATGGGAGTTATCTCTTTTCTGTTATGTAAAACCAGGCGACGCTCTGCGGAATCTTTCAAAGCTGTCAAAAACCCGGCTCAGACCTCAAATCTGAGCCGGGTTTTTGACAACCTGAACCGGCTTGTTGAAAACAAGCCGGCTTTTGTTTGGTACACCCGGCCCAGCCAAACGCGAATCGCTGGCCTCTTTCAGCGAGACCGTCTCCTGCCCGTCCTTGTAGTTGAAGACCAGCAGAATTTCGTCATCGTACACATAGACCGCGTTCACAAAGCTGTCAATGAGCCGCTGGCGGTGTTCCTCTTTGGTGGTGTCCAGCTCCCGGAAGCGGCAAATCCAAAAGCGCACCTGTTCCTCGGTCATGCGGGGCTTGGCGATTTGCTCTTGCAGGATTCGGACATTCAGCTCCTCCTTTGCCGCTTCCAGCTCGTCAAGGCGCTGTTTGGTGGAGGCGGTGAAGATACCCTGCTGAATGGCGTTCAGAAGGTTTTCAATGCTCCGCTCCGTCTGGGCCAGCTGACTTTGTAAAACGGGGAGGTCGGTGTCCTCCCTGTCCTGCGCCTGTACCACCAGCACCGCCACATCGCTCACCACCGTATCATTGAAGACCATGCGCATGGTGTGTTCCACCACAAGGTCTTCTATCCACTGTTTCCGGACAGCCTTCTTTCTGCACCCGGCTTTCCGCTTGGCGTTCCCGCACTTGTAGTAGTGGTGCCGTACCCCCTTGCGGCTGGTGCCGCTCTCACCCACCATCATGCGCCCGCACCGGCTGCAGAACAGCTTAGTGGTGAGCAGATACCGCACCTCGGCCTTGGCCGCCGCCGGGGCCCGCCGGTTGCGCTCCTTGCGCCTCTGTACCCGGTCAAAAAGCTCTTGGGGGACAATGGCGGGAACGCCGCCGTCAATGACGACTTCCTGATATTGATACACCCCGATGTACTTCCGGTTTGTCAGCAGGCCGGTGAGGCTGTTCAGGCAGAACGGCCTGCCTCTCCGGGTACGCAGTCCCCGTCGGTTGAGGTCATCCACGATGGAGCGTACCGTCTCGCCGTCGGCGTAGCGATTGAAAATCTCCACCACCAGCGGGGCGGTCACCGGGTCGATTTCCAGCTTCTGCGTCTGGTGGTTCAGCACATAGCCCAGGGGAATCCCGCCGCCGTTATTTTTGGCTTTCAAGGCATTTTCTGTCAGCCCCCGCTGGACTTTCTCAGACAGCTCGGCGCTGAAAAACTCGGCGTATCCTTCCAGCATGCTCTCCAGCAGAATCCCGGTGCTGTCCTCGGCAATCGTCTCCCGTGCCGACACTACCTTGACGCCGTTCTTTTTCAAAATGTGCTTGTAGCGGGCGCTGTCGTAGCGGTCTCTAGAAAACCTGTCCAGCTTCCAAACTAACACCACATCGAAAAGCCCTTTTTCGCTGTCCCGAATCATGCGCTGGAATTCGGGCCGGTCGTCTGTGCGGGCGGACAGGGCCCGGTCAATATAAGTGGACAGCACTGTGATACCCTTGTACTCGGCGTACTCCTTGCACTCCCGGAGCTGGCCCTCGATACTTTCCTCCCGCTGGCTGTCGCTGGAATAGCGGGCGTAAATTACAGCGGTCAATCTCTCATTCATCATCAAAAACTCCTTTCTGTCAGAAGTCGGGCGGTCTTGCCGCCGCAGAGATGGGGCGCCCCCTTGGTAACCTACTATCGGAAATTCCCGGACAGTCAAGGCCCGGCCCAGCCGGTTCATTTCAGCCTTGACGGTCAGGGAGTTTCTGATAAACTCCATGGGAGGGGACGCCCCTCCGTTTTCCAAAATCTTACCATATTAGCACATATTATTCAACGAAATGCGTCCTTTTCAAGTCGTTTCAGACAATTTTCAGAACATTTCATAAATCTGAAGAAATTCGTGCAAAAAAGCCGCCCATATATGGAGCGGTTTTTTCAGGCCGGTAGCAGATTATACAAATATTTCTCACTTAACCCGGCATATCTTGCAAAAACGGGGCAAAAATGCTACAATTTCAGCAGATAGAGAGAAAATCCCAAGCAACAAATCCAACGGACAAGCGACCATAAAAAAAGAGAACCGTCGCGCCGAATCCAGTGTGGAAAGGAGACGGTCTTCTTGAAAGAACCGGAACTGCACTCCGGGATTCCCCGCCATGTGCTGGAATCCCTCGCCCGGTGCCTCCTGCCGGACATTCGGGCGTTCTATGAGAGTGAGGAGGGCCAGCGGGAATTTGAGGCGTGGAAAGAGAAACAGCGCCAGGACACCCCGGACAAGGCCCCATAACAAAAAGCCCCTGGGGATCGCGTACGCGATCCCCAGGGGCTTCTTCCATGGTGAGGGGAAACGAGAGGTTAGTCGGACACGCCGTAGCCTACCCAGTTGAAGTAGCGGTACATGGTGACGACGGCCTGCTCAATGGTGTAGTTGGCCTTGCCATCGAAGGTGGTGGCACTGGTGCCCGCCATAATTCCATGTTCGTAGACGGTGGCAATGCCGTCCAGCGCCCAGCTGGAAGCCGTGTCCTTGAAGGGCAGGCTCTCCGCCTTAGCGGGCTGTACGCCACCGGTGGTCTCGCTGTAAACGGTCATCAGGCGTGCCAGCATGACTGCTGCCTGCTCACGGGTGATGGGGTCGTTGGGGCCTACGGACACGCCCGCACGGGTGGCGGCACTGTTGTAGCCGGAAAGAATGCCCAGATTGTAGGCTTTGGCTACATACTCATTGCCTGTGCAGTCAGCGAAGGTGGTGTCACCGTCGTTGACGGGCACGGTGGTGTTCAGGACTCTCTCGTAGGTCGTGACCGCAAGAGCGGCGAACTGAGCACGGGTAATCTTGACGGTGTAGTCAGAGCCCAGCACGCCGTCGGTAGGCAGGAGACCGAAGCCCTTGGCCTGCGTGTAGAAGTCGTTTGCCCATGCGTCCACCTTAGGGCTATCCGTGGTGTAGGCGGGCTGAGTGACAGCGGGAGTTTCCTCCACGGTCTGGCTGGTGCCGCCCCAGTTGGAGAGCATCTCACCAGTGGAGAAGTTGAAGACCTCGTCAACGGTGCGAACCTTCTCGGTGCCGCCGACTTCGGTAGGCAGGAATGCCAGCGCCCAATCAGGCAGGTTCATACCAGCAATCAGGGACTTGGCCCCAGCCTGCTGTGCGGCGGCGTTGCCGGTGTTGCGGTTGACAACGATACTGCCTTTGGTGTTGGCTTTGTACTGGTACTGGACAGAGCCCCAGCCACCGGCAGGCGTATCATAGACAACTTTGTCGGCAAGACTGGAAGTGGCTGTAGCCATGTCTTCGTCGCCGCTGGCGTTCATAATGACTGTTTCGATGGGCGTGTTGCTGTACACGACGCTATTTGTACCACCGTCAACGAAGATGACATTCTTCAGGTTGGGCAGTTTCCAGAAGGCGCCGCCGAACTCCGTGCTGGTTACATTGTCGCCGAAGATGATAGTCTCAATGTTGGCGTTCTCACGAATGGGCGTGGTGCCGTAACCGGAAGCAGGGGCTGTGTTCAGGAAGTTGGCAGATGTCAGTTTTTCACTTTCGGTTCGGATGTTACTTTCAGTAAGGTCGAACTCGGGCAGACCACGGTTAATCATTGCCTGCTTTGCCATGGCATAGGTTTCGTCGGCAGTCAGTTCGTTGGTGATGACCATGACGCCGTCATGGATGACAAACTTCATGTTGCCGGTAGGATGAATTTCGTCCATTGTGGCGTTGGTGTCGAAAATCATGCCTTTCTTGAGAAAATCGTCAGCGGTCTTGCCGTTGTGGGTATCGTAGAACTGGGCGTAGCCGGTGGCGGTAGCGGTGGAGTTGTCGCCGACCTCGTAGACCATAGGGACGTACTTGGTCATCTCCTCCTCGCTGAAGGTGGTGTAGTGGAAGTAGTCACCACCGTTGTTGGACTGGTACAGGGCGCCGAAAGCGGTAGTCACCAGAGCAGGGATACACAGGGCAAAGGTGAGCACACAGGCCAAGGCTTTTTTCCATTTTCTCACGGGTTCTTTCCTCCTTTATTTATTTTAGGTTGGCGCGGACGCCGAAGCCGGTTTCCGACAGGAGACGGCTTCCGGGGAGAGGTTCGCCCCCTCCCCGGGCCGCTGTGTCGGAAACGCAAAAAGCGGTGCCGAGCGTAAAAACTCAACACCGCCTGAAAAATCAGAGCGTAACACAATAGGCCCTATTGACCCGCTTGCTTCCACCCTTGCAAAAGGACGGGCACATGGGTATAATAAGGCTACGGTGCAGTCGTGAGACTGTTGTGTTGAGTGGGACAGACACTCATCATAGGGGTATAGCGGGTTGCCGCCCGCTATGCCCTGCCGCTTATATGCGTTTCCGAGCATATTTTAGCGCATGCCGCTGGGAAAATCAAGTAGCTTGCGGCATGAACTATGGAGATTATCCAGCCGCTCCTCGGCTGCCAGCTTCAACCCTGCAACTGCGCGGGCGGAGCCCGCGGCTATCCCAACCGGGGAGATCGCGTTCCCCCACGGGGGAGAATACAGGGGGAAGGGATTCCCGGCCTGTTTTGGGGCCTTGCCGGGGGTTGGGGCTTCACTGCCCCCGGCGGGAAAATGAGGCGGGCGAACGCCCTTGGAGCTGTCACGGAAAAAATCAGCCGCAAGGCTGTGCAGACGCCGCAAGGGGCGGGGCGCGCAAGCGTCCCGCCCCTTGCGGCGTCGTTGGAGGGCACCCGTAGGGCAAGCGGCGGCCCCGTCCGGCGCGCAGTAAGGGCCCGAAGTTGACGCACCGCGGCAACGAGGGTGCCCCAAATTTTCACGCCCCGGCGCGTGAAAATTTGGGGCAGTTCTGTCGGCTGTGCCGACCACGCTGACCTGTGGAACAGGGCGGCGTGTCAGAACCCCTTATGCCCTTGGTGATGTTCCGCCCCGCTTTTGCGCCTGTGGGCGCAGCGGGGCGGAAACGCGCCCATATATGGCCGTTTTCCCTTGCTGAAAACGGGGTAAATTCGGCTCAAAATTTTTCTGAAATTCAGCAAAATGCGGACGCCGAATTTTTATGTCCATATATGGGCTTGTTTTGGAGCGAAGCGACGGCATTTTTCAGCAAAAGTTTCAGGCCGCTGACACGCCTGCTGAAAAATGGTAACAGCTTCTAAGGCTTGCTGAATTTCAGCAAATTGCGGAATTTCAGCAAAAATGGGAACGCTTCCAGCTCCGACACACCCCGGTTTGCCGCCAGCCCGCCCAGCAGAAAAGCGGCGGCAGTATCGTGAAGATACCGCCGCCGCCTGTTCATGGGATTATGCTGTTTCATGCAGGGAAACGAAAAACCCGAACCCGTTGCCAACGGCAAACAGGTTCGGATTTTTTCGATTTGGTACGCCCGAGCGGATTCGAACCGCTGGCCTTCCGCTTAGGAGTATGGCTTACCATGTGATACACGGTTCGGATGTAACTTCCAATAT
>JAXWVI010000030.1:0-53261 GCA_037245165.1 bacterium | reverse complement strand
TTCTTTCCTCAATTTTTCTTCATTTTTCTATTGACTTTTTATTTGCAGACTTTCTGCCAAAAAAGGACCTTTGCAAAGTTAAGCCCCATAGGTTCACATTGTGAACCTATGGGGCTTAACTCAGTTTATGGGAAAAATGAGGGGATGTGGTGTTTCACGCGCCACTGTCTGTAACACAGTCTGAGCAGAAAATGGAACATTGCCGCCGACATTCCTCTCTGTCGGAAAAAGCGGAGAGGAATGCTGATTTTTATGTAAACAGGAACACAATGCTTTTGGGCGTATCGCAATATTTTTGTCCCTGATATTCTCCATTTTAGACAGCATCATTGTCTGGACTTCTGTATGATCCTTCGGTATTGTGTGTTTGCAACCAACAGACAGAGAGGAGAAGATAGCTATGATGCAAGTTCCCGCTGCAAGATGCCTGTACTGCGCTTGGCAGGATATGGGGAAAGGCTGGCAGCACGGCGAAGCACGGATTACCTTTAAATATTGCGGACTGCTGGGGAATCGGCTGAAGTACCTGATCTGCCGCCGCTGCGGAGCGGCGCTGTATCAGTGTGTGGCAGGATCTCGCCGTTTCTCCCGAGCAAAATCACCTTACAAGGCAGGAGGATAGAATAAAGAACTTGCTACCTGTATATCTTCCCTGTGCCGGTGGCAATCCTATCAACACGGCACAGCAAAAGTAAGGCTCACAGCGGTATCTGCCGCTGTGAGCCTTGCTGTTCCTGCGCTTCCCGTACAATAACGGTATATTTACGATAGGAGGATTTCCATGATGTATCATCAATTAACGCGACAGCAAATCCGAGCATACGCCCATCATCTTCAACTGGAGGAAAAAAGTGGAGCGACCGTGGAGAAATATCTCCGGGATGTCCGAGCGTTTGCCTGCTGGTTAAATGGGCGACAGATCACCAAGGAGCTCTGCGCACAGTGGAAAGCCCACCTGACGGAGCAGAATTACGCTCCCGCCTCAGTTAACGCTATGCTCTCTGCCCTGAACAGCCTGCTGGAGTTTCTCGACCTGCGGGAGTGCCGGGTAAAGTTCCTCAAAATCCAGCGCCGCCTGTTTCGGGATGCCGACCGCGAGCTGACAAAGGATGACTATCAGCGTCTTCTGAACACGGCCTACAAATTGGGGCGGGAACGGCTGGGCCTGCTGGTGGAAACCATCGGAGCCACTGGTATCCGAGTCAGCGAAGTACAGTATATCACTGTGGATGCCGTTCAGCGGGGCAAAGCGGAGATTGCCCTCAAAGGCAAGATCCGCACCATCCTCCTCCCCGGAAAACTCTGCCGCAAGCTGCTGAAGTATGCAAAAAAACAAAAAACCGCCTCCGGCGCGATCTTTCGCACCAAAAGCGGGAAGGAACTTGGCCGCCGGCAAATCTGGGCGAAGCTGAAAGGGCTGTGCAAGCACGCAGGGGTGGAACCCGGAAAGGTATTTCCCCATAACCTGCGGCACCTGTTTGCCACGGTCTTCTACCGGGCTTGCCGGGACATCGCCAAACTGGCCGACCTGTTGGGCCACAGCAGCATCGAAACCACACGCATCTATCTGGTTGCCTCCGGCACAGAGCACCGGCGGGAGATAGACCGACTGGGGCTTGTATCATAATCACAGAATCGACATTCCGTCCTAAAATTAACTACATACCGGAAGAATACACCGCAATTATAGCAGGCACAGACGCAAAAGGCAAGGTGTCTTCCAGATTTTGAGCGCAAAAACATAAGCCGCAGGCATAATATGCATTTGCGGCCTGGCTTTCTGCGCCTTTTCGCCCTCTTTCCTCAAGAAAGACGGGCGAATTTTTTATACCCGGCTTTCGGAATGAACAGCGAGAGGCGCAAAACACGATTCAGAATGTCGATTCTGTGAAATCCGGGGGTGAGTCACTTGGAAGCCGTCACAAAGGATACTGAACCGTTTTGTATTTTTAAAGATGATTTTCCACGCAGCGGCGGGCGCTGGCCGGAGTATGCGGCAACCATGCTCCCATGCTTTGATCGGTTGTCTTTCAGATCAGGCCCGCCGGCCACGGCATCCGTCCGGGTTTATCCCCGCCAGCACGCTGCCGTGCAGGGGGCTTTGTGTGCGGAAGGCAATCCAACGGGATACTTTCTTAGCGGTCTTGGACTGATGGATCTCCTGAAAGAGATGACAAGACATCCGTTCACTCTGCGGCCCATGAAATGGGAAAGCGTGTGATATGGGAGAGACGTTAACTGCCTTCTGCCATACCAGAAACCGTACAGAATTACTTGCCCAATGGGATCGTCAGGCCAATCTCCCCCTTACTCCTGAAGCCATTTCCTACGGCAGCACAAAAAAGGTCTGGTGGCGGTGCAGCCTGGGCCATGAGTGGCAGGCGGAAATTCGTTCCCGCACGGACGGCTGCGGATGCCCGGTGTGTGCAAACCGTGCTGTGGCTCGGGGCATCAATGATCTGGCCAGCCAGTTGCCTGAACTGGCCCGGGAGTGGCACCCTGCGAAAAACGGCACGCTGACCCCCCAGGATGTGACCTCCGGCACCAAGCGTAAAGTCTGGTGGCGCTGTAAAAATGGTCATGAGTGGCGTGCTTCTGTCCAATCCCGCACCCTGGATGGAACTGGATGCCCGGTCTGTGCCGGACAGGTGATCCTGCCGGGAGAAAACGACATGGCTTCTCGGTTCCCTGAAGTAGCTCAAGAGTGGCATCCCACAAAGAATGGAACGCTGCTTCCCTCCCAGGTGTCTCCCACCAGCAAGCGCCCAGTGTGGTGGCTCTGCCCCCTGGGACATGAATATGTGGCTGCGGTGGGGATACGGACCATACAAAACTCCGGTTGCCCTTACTGCGCTGGAAAGAAAGTTCTGGCAGGATTCAACGATCTTGCCACGACCCATCCGAAGTTAGCAGCTCAGTGGCATCCTGGACTCAATGGTCAACTGACGCCCCAGATGGTCACGGCAGGGTCCCATAAGAAGGTCTGGTGGACCTGTGCCGAAGGTCATATCTGGAAAGCTGTTGTGTATTCCAGAGCCGGGAAACAGCAGAGGGGCTGTCCGGTTTGTGCGGGGGTTGTCAATGGAAAAAGAAGAGTTCGCTATGAGAGAATGCTGGCGGAAGCGAAGGAGGTCATGCAGGTCTGACGGCAGAGCGATCGCTGCCGGACTTGCTGACCATTCAAATGAAGTGTGAATACTTATCTGATCTGCGGTTTTTAACCCATGGGCAGCGTCAATATCCGGCACAGACACTGGAGCGATTGACACCAAGACAGGAAGATATTCTGGAACGCAATGATTTGCTGAACTATCTGACAGGCGCACCGCCGGAAAACACGCCGAAAGACGCAAACGCGCAGCTGATACAGAGATTCGCCATACCGCCTTTTGCGCTGCTCGTCAGAGATCGCGCTGATTGCAAGCAGCGCCCGGCAGAACCAGCAAAATATGAAGGATGAGGTATATGAGAAATAAGAGGAATGAATGGTTACACCTAAAAAGGGTACAGGCTATGGCTTTGGTTGTAACTATGTCGCTTTCCATGTGCTTACCCAGCGTGATTGTCCATGCGGAAGAAACCCCTGACGGTCTTTGCGTCCACCATCCCGAACATACAGACGAGTGCGGCTATGTGGAGGCCGTGGCGGGGCAGGCATGCTCCCATGTCCACGATGAGACCTGTGGCTATGTGGAGGCCGTGGAGGGGCAAGACTGCACACATATCTGCACGGAGGAATCGGGCTGTATTGTTACGAACTGTATCCACATTCACGACGAGGCCTGCGGCTACATAGAGGGAGATGAGGGCAGCTGTACGCATCTTTGCACGGAGGAGTCCGGATGCGTAACAGTAAACTGTATTCATACCCACGATGAGCTCTGCGGCTATGCGGAGACTGTGGAAGGCAGTCCCTGTACCCATGTCCACGATGGGAGCTGCGGCTATGTGGAAGCAGAAGAAGGTCTCCCCTGCAAATATGCTGTGGAGGGCTGCCCCTACTGCGTAGTCTCTTGGGCATGGGTGGATGATCGGGACTCTCTGGTCTGGGATGGCGATAGGTGGACCCTGGCCGCCCCCGGAGCCAGTGAGGCCGCTCCCCTGACCCGTGACGCGCTGGCAGAGCTGCTGCCCGCACAGATCCTCGCGGCCACCGACAACGGTCAGAATGTGGCGCTGGACCTCATATGGGATCTGACGTCTATCCCGGAGAGCGGCGCGGCGGACGGAGACTACGCCCTTACCGCTGCGCTGACTGCCACCGAAGAAAACTACGCCCTCACCGAGAATGCCGCTGCGTTGGAAGTGACAGTGCAGCTGGGCGGGGCGGAGGCATATACCGCAGGTCTGACGCTCCCATCCGGCGACCCGCCTTTTTACGAGCATATTGTCAACGGCGTCTCCCCCAACGGCACCGTGATCAATTTGTTTGATTATTGGCTGACTGAACGGACCGACTCGGACAACAGCGACCCGGACTGGCGCATCAACAAAGGTATCAACAACGGCCATGCGCTGCTTTTTCGACAAGGTGATAAAAATACTCAGGGGATCTGGAACAAATGGACGGGAAACAAGAAACCCCGAGCGGGGATTGTGCAGGATAAGTTGGTAGACGGTTATCCAAAACTGAATCTGGATACCAGTACGGCATCGGATGAAAATATGCACCGCGACGGCACGGAATCCCTGGCTTATCTGTTTCATCCAGATTATGAGCATGAAGGAAAGGAAATTTTTGAAGATGTCCAGGGCCTTCTGCAGGTAGACGACCAAGGATACTACTACTACAACAGCCAGGAGAACTATGCGGTCTACTACGCGGACACCAACTCCTTCACCCTGTATGAGTACCCCGGAGTCGTTCCCGGCGGCACCTCCCCAGTGGGCCAGTTCTTTCCCTTCAACGAGGCGACCGCTGACGCCGCCTCTTATTCCTACAACAATGAGACTTACACCCTCATGAGTACGAGCAAGTCCACCGACGCGTCCATCAACCACTATTTCGGCCTGCATATGTCCACCCGGTTTGTCCAGGAAAATGGCGGCCATACGGATCACAACAAGACCACTCCCGTCACATATGAGTTCTCCGGCGACGACGATGTGTGGATCTTCATCGACGGCGTTCTGGTGGCGGATCTGGGCGGCATCCACGACGCCGCATCGGTCAAAATTGACTTTTCTACCGGACAGATTACCATCAATGATATCCCCCAGTCCCAGACCCTGGGTGATATCCTCGGCACAAATTCCTACACCCTGACCGACAACACCTACCACACCCTGGACTTCTTCTACCTGGAGCGGGGCAATACCGACTCCAACATGTATCTGCGGTACAACCTGGTTACCATTCCGGAGAGCGATCTGATCAAAATTGACCAGCTGGGCAACCCGGTGGCGGGCACAACATTTACCCTGTATGGGGCGCAGGACTACGAAACCAACAAACAAAGCGCCGTACCCATTGCCGCCGGCACCACCGACGGCAGCGGAAAGTTTATTTTTCTCGAAACAGACGCTGCCGGAAACAGCTATCCCATCACCATTGATAAGCTCTATGCTATCTATGGCCAAACGGAAGACAGTGACGGGAACAACCTGATTCTGGTGGAAACACAAACGCCAGAAGGATACCGCTCCGTAGGGGAAATCGGGCTATATTTCTATAAAAATCCAAATTCAAATACAGACGAAGTGCTGCTCCTGTCCAACAGCATCTGGGACAAGGGCGCCTATGCCATGCCCAAGGTGACCACCACCACCGGCAATTCCATCAGCCTGTTGAACAATGCCGGCGATGTGACCGGAGGAGCGGGAGAGACAGCGATTTATCTGGTAGGCGCCGACGCGGTGGAAAATCCGGTCATGTTTGGGGTGGTGTTCCAGAAGCAAGACAACGGCACCTGGCTGCCGGTCTCCGGCGATCCCATCAGCGGCTGGACAGTGTGGGAGGATAGCAGTTGGGATAGTATCCTGAGGGCAGCAATAGAAAGCCCCTATATCTTCCAACTGGCCAGCAGCGGCGCCTACCAGGTGGAGATCGGCAACCTGCCGGGAGATGTCAGGACATACTACCATCTCTGCCAGGACGAGGACAAGGCCGAATACACTATCGCCTACTATTACACCACCGCTGGCACGCTGGTTGATGCCACGGCGGAAAACACCCGGCGAATTGACTCAGAGAGTACGACCCATCCGCTGGATCGGGTTTTCTCCATGGATCTGTATGTAACCAACATCAAAAACCGGCTGTTGGTGCAGAAGGTGGACAATGAGAGCAATACCGTCAACGGCGCGGAATTCTCCCTCTATAAGGCCAGCGATGTGACGGTAGCTGACGACGGCGCCGTTACCGTAAATGACAATGCAAATGCCTATGACAGCCTGACAACGGCAAATGTGACGGGAATTCTGAATCTGAATGGCGGCGGTATCTTCCCCACGGGGAACAATGTACTGGAGTTGGGAGAATATTACCTAATTGAAACCTCCGCCCCCAACGGATACAAACTCAATGATACGGCGGTCCATGTAATCGTAGACAATACCGGCGTCTATGCCGACGCAGGCACGGCAAACGACGGCGTCACCGTCCTCCGGGGCGTGGGATCTGTAATGCGGAGCATGGTGCAGTTTGCTGTGGACGATGGAGTGGACACCACCCTCCAGGGCATCAAAGCAGCCCTGGCCACCAGTGTGACATACAACGGATATAACAAGGATGGCAGCTTCACCGTATCCGGCAGCGAAATCGATTGGAATTCCACCGGGAAAGACGTCCTCCATCTACAATACACAAACACCAACAGTATGCTGGACTACGGCCTGCATGACACATCCATTTCAGGGACTATTGACAACCTGCCCCTTGCCACGGAGGAGGGCTGGTCCAAGCTGCTGATCCAGCAGTGCTATCAGCACGACAATTCTGTACTGACCTCCTTGAAGAGTAATTTGGCAGAACTGGGCTATATGGATATCACGAACCTGTTCTCCGGCACCGTGACAGTGCGGGTGACCAATGAACAGGCAGGTAACCTGACGGTTTCCAAGACGGTGACCGGCACAGAAGGCGAACAGGACAGGGAATGGACCTTCACTGTAACCCTGAGCGGAACCGATGCGGCAGATGTGGACGGCGCCTACGGTGAGATGACCTTCACCGACGGCGTGGCCACCTTCACCCTGACCGGCGGCCAGAGCAAGACAGCCACCGGCCTGCCCGCCGACATCAGATACAGGGTAACTGAAACCGGGGCAAACGGCGACGGCTACACCACCGCCGCCACCGGCGACACGGGAACGATCCAGATGGGACAGACCGCTACGGCGGCCTTCACCAACAACAGGGATACCCTCCCGCCGGTTGAGCCGGATACCGGCAGCCTGACCGTCACCAAGACGGTGACCGGCGCCGGTGGCGACACAGCCAAGGCATGGAATTTCACTGTGACGCTGAGTGACACCACTGTTAATGGCACCTACGGCGGCATGTCCTTTAATGGCGGCGAGGCGACGTTCACTCTCAAACACAATGAGAGCAAGACCGCCGCCGGTCTTCCCGCGGGTACCGCCTATACAGTTACCGAAGCTGAGGCCGATGAGGATGGTTATACTACCACATCAACTGGTGCAGTGGGAATTATTACCAAGGACGCAACTTCCTGCGCATCATTTGAGAACCACAAGAGCGGTGGTGAGGATTCTGACCCAGATCCCACTGGAAGTCTGAAGATCACGAAAACTGTGACCGGAGGTGGAGATCCCAGCAAAGAATTTATCTTCTGTATTACCATTACAACCAGCAGCGGCACTGAGTTGGGAACCCACTTCCCCTACGCTGGATCGAAAAGCGGGACCATAAAAAGTGGTGATACAATCACCCTGAAAGATGGAGAATACATCATAATCTCCTCCATTCCTTCCGGAAGTAAATACATTGTGACAGAGGAACAAGCGGATGGATATACCATCACATCGGTCGGTAATATAGGCGCTATCTCTAACGGCAAAACTTCGGTTGCGGCTTTTGTCAATGAATGGGGCGGCATATCTGATCCTGACCCAACCGCCCCCACTGATCCAACCAATCCCACCGATCCAACGACCCCCACTGATCCAACGACCCCCACTGATCCAACGACCCCCACTGACCCAACGACCCCCACTGACCCAACCGATCCCACTGATCCAACGGCCCCCACTGATCCAACCGATCCCACCGACCTGACGAATCCTACCGATCTCACGGATTCTCCCAATGATCCCAATACCCCAAAGACTGGAGATCCCAGTATGGCAAGCCTGTGGGCGCTGCTGAGTGCGGGATCTTTGGCCGGACTATTTTTGTCGGCCAAAAAGAAACTGTTCTATCAGGGAAAGCGTATTCGGAGGTAATGCGCATCTGTGCCGGCGAGAAAACTCGCCGGCACAATTTTTAGGAGGAAATCAATGCGCCGAAGGAAGAGAGCTTCTACACGCTGGAAAGGATCGACCGTGGTCTTTGCATTGCTCTTCATCCTATCCAGTGGAATGCTAATCCGTGATCTTGCTCGCTCTGCCGGTGAACAGGCGGCCAATGAGGCGCTGGTTCAGCGAGTGGTGTCACCGGCCCCTGGCTCAGAAACCGCTGAGACAAACAGCGGCCATCCTGTGAGTCCTCAGACATCAGCGCCGGAACGCAATTATCAGCCCCTTGTCCAGGAAAACAGCCATCTGGCGGCCTGGCTGACGATTGAGGGCACCGAAGTAGACTATCCTGTCTTATACACCCCGGACGACCCGGAATACTATCTGCGTAAGGCTTTTGATGGAAGCTACGCCCTGAGCGGCAGCCTGTTCATTGGAGCCAACTGCTTTCCGGACGGGAGCAACATTATTATCTATGGGCATAAAATGAAGGACGGTACCATGTTCGGCAGCCTGGATGCCTATGTGGATGAGGAGTATGCCAAGGCACACTCGGAGATTATCTATGACCTGATCCAACCGGATGGCAGTTATGAGCGGCTGACCTTTGAGGTAATGGCAGTCTTTTACAGTCGAGTCTATAAGGTAAAGGAAGCAAATGTATTCCGTTACTACTATGGCACCGATTTGTCTGATGCAGAAGATTTTCAAAATTATGTCGAAGAGGCCCTGTCAGCGTCCCTGTATGATCTGGGCGTGACAGCGGAATATGGAGACCGGCTGTTGACCCTCTCTACTTGCAGCTATCACACCGAGGACGGTCGATTTGTGGTGGTAGCCCGGCAGTGCTCTTGAACCGGAAACAGGCCGGGGCTCAGCCGATACCGGCATAATCCAAATCCAGTCTCTGATTGTTCCAGGATGGTTTCCGGGATTTGTTTTCAATACTTTCCAGCGAAATTGTCGGTATCAAAACGGGCATCAAAGTCTGCCACCGGCAATACCACCCAAGCGGTGTTTGAGGGTAATGCGTGCTTCGCCGTGCTGCCAGCCTTCCCCCATATCCTGCCAAGCGCAGCACAGACATCTTGCAGCGGGAATTTGCGTCACAGCTATCTTCTCCTCTCTGTCTGTTGGTTGCAAACACACAATACCGAAGGATCATACACAAGTCCAGACAATGATGCTGCCTAAAATGGAGAATATCAGGGACAAAAATATTGCGATACGCCCAAAAACATTGCACTCCTGTTTACATAAAAATCAGGCATTCCTCTCCGCTTCTTCCGCCGGAGAGAAATGCCGGTGCATTTTAAAATGATTCAGTGATCCGCCATACCAGGTTTCTCTCTGGCCTTTCCAAGTGCTCACTGAGTTGCCGGTGGCAATGTTCCGTTTCCTGCTCAGACTGTGTCATAGACAGTGGCGCGTGAAGCACCACATGCCCTCATTTTTCCCATAAACTGAGTTAAGCCCCATAGGTTCACAATGTGAACCTATGGGGCTTAACTCTGCAAAGGTCCTTTTTCTATTCCCGGGAGGATTTTTCCTTGCTCAGAGGGCCCGTCCTGCCCAGGTATTCCTTGGTATCCTGTGGCAGGCTGCGCTTTCTCAGGCCGTAGCGTACCAGACGGCTGACGGCGCTGTAAAACATGGCGAACACCGGCACCCCCAGCACCATGCCCCCGAAGCCGAACAGGCCGCCGAACAGCAGGATGGAGAACAGCACCCAGAAGGAGGCCAGCCCCGTGGAGTCCCCCAAAATCTTGGGGCCCAGAATATTGCCGTCAAATTGCTGGAGCACCAGCACAAACAGGGCAAAATACAGGCTCTGGATGGGGTCAATGATGAAGATCAGCAAAATACAGGGGATGGCTCCGATAAAGGGCCCAAAGAAGGGAATTACGTTGGTCACCCCCACGATGGTGGCCAGCAGCGCCGGGTATGGGAACCGGAAGAGATTGCAGCACACCAGGCAGATGATCCCGATAATCAGCGAGTCCACGATTTTCCCGTTGATAAAGCCGCTCATGATCCGGTAGGCGTTCCGAGTCTCCTCCACAATGAGATCGGCGATGTCCGTGCGGAAGATGCTGTACACGATCTTTTTAGATTGGGCGGAGAAGGTATCCTTCATGGCCAGCAGATACACCGAGACGATGATGGCAATCAGCAGATCCTTCACCAGCACCAGCGTGGCGATGAGGATGGCAGACACCCCGGACACCACTCCGGTGATGTTGGGGAACACCTCCGTATGGAACCAGTCCATGGTGGCGCTCACCGATTCCAGGTTGGGCAGGATGTCAGAATTGAGCCACTGCTCCAGAGACAGGGCTGCGGAGTCGTAGCCGGACAGCACCGCCTGCTGGATGTCCGGGTTGTCCTCCAAAAAGGTCTTCAGCCAGCCCTGGGCCTGCTCAATGTAGCCGGGGATGGCATTGACCAGATCCACCACGCTCTGCCATACCTGGGGAATGACCATAGCCAGCAGGATGTAGAGGACAAACAGCGCCAGCAGCAAGCTGAACAGGATGGCCAGAAAATTGAGGAAGCGAAAGCTCCGTCTGTCCGCCAGCCGCTTGTCCGGGGTCATGGAGACAAAAAAGGCCAGAATCCGCCGGTGAACCGGCAGCAGCAGGAACGCGATCACCGCTCCCATAAAAATCGGCCGCAGAATCTGCCCGATGGTGCCAAGAAAGCCCAGCGCCTCCCTGGCGTGGAACAGAAGGAAGAACAGCAGCAGAGCCCCGGCAATCACCGCAAAGGCGGTCAGCCCCGCCGCCGCATAGGGATTTCTTCGGTCGTTGCGCAATGCCCCTCCCCCTTTTACACGTTCAGCTCCGTATCCCGGCCCTCCAGGGCCCGGGTATAGCGGTCCAGCACAGGCCGCACCTCATGCTCCAGGAATTCCTCCACCTGCTGGGGGCAGCGGCCGATATAGCGGCTGGGCTCCAGATGGGCGGAGAGCTCCTCCTTCGTCATGCCGAACGCGGGGTCGGCGGCCATCAAATCAATGAGGTTATTGGGCTGGCCCAGCTCCTTCACCTGACGGCCGGCCTCCTGGGACAATACGCGGATGCGCTCGTGCAGCTCCTGCCGGTCGCCTCCCCGCTTCACCGCGTCCATCATAATGTTCTCGCTGGCCATAAAGGGCAGCTCCTCCATAATGTGCTTCTCGATGACCTTGGGGTGGACCACCAGCCCGGCGGCCACGTTGGCGTAGATGTTCAAAATGGCGTCCACAGCCAGGAAGGCCTCGGGCACGCTCAGGCGCTTGTTGGCCGAGTCGTCCAGGGTGCGCTCGAACCACTGGCAGGAGGCGGTAATGGCGGGATTCATGGTGTCGGCCATCACATACCGGGCCAGGGCGCAGATTCGCTCACAGCGCATGGGGTTACGCTTGTAGGGCATAGCCGAGGAGCCGATCTGATTCTTCTCAAAGGGCTCCTCCACCTCCTTCAGGTGGCAGAGAAGGCGCAGATCGGTGGCGAATTTGCTGGCGCTCTGGGCAATGCCGCACAGGGTGGACAGCACGTTATAGTCCATTTTACGGGAGTAGGTCTGGCCGCTCACCGGGACCACCGCGTCAAAGCCCATCTCCTTGGCGATCTTGTCCTCCAGGGCCTTCACCTTCTCGTGATCCCCCTCAAACAGCTCCAAAAAGGATGCCTGGGTGCCGGTGGTGCCCTTGGAGCCCAGCAGCTTCAGGGTGCTGAGGCGGTATTCCACCTCCTGCAGGTCCATCAGAAGCTCGTTCATCCACAGGGTGGCCCGCTTGCCCACGGTGACCAGCTGGGCAGCCTGGAAGTGGGTAAAGCCCAGGGTGGGCAGGGCCTTGTACGCATCGGCAAATTCGGCCAGGTGGCCCAGCACCCGGACCAGCTTGTCCCGCACCAGCTCCAGAGCCTCCTTCATGAGGATCACGTCGGTGTTGTCACCCACATAGCAGCTGGTGGCCCCCAGATGGATGATGGGCATGGCCTTGGGGCACAGCTCCCCGTAGGTGTGGACATGGGCCATCACGTCGTGGCGCAGCTTCTTCTCCCACTGGGCGGCCTTCTCATAGTCGATGTCGGTGATGTGGGCCTCCAGTTCATCCACCTGCTCCTGGGTGACGGGGAGCCCCAGCTCCATCTCCCCCCGGGCCAGGGCGACCCACAGCCGCCGCCAGGTGGAGAACTTCTTGTCGGGGGAAAAAATGTACTGCATCTCGTCGCTGGCATAGCGGGAGGACAGGGGGCTTTCGTAACGATTATTAGACATGGACATGACCTCTTTATCTCTAGTATGAATCTATTATAGCTTAGTTTTTCCCTTCACGCCACCGCTGGCGGGAAAATTAACAGAAGTTTTTCATATGGAACGCCTCTGCCGCCCAGGCGCCCCCTGTCCGCTCCAGGCAGACGGGGGCTTATGCGCTTACATCAGCGTGCGGATGTAGTCCAGGCCGACCTTGGCCGCGTTTTCCGGGGGCTGGGAGCGGTACTCAAACACCAGGTAGTCCTCATACGGTATGCTCTTCAGGGCCTCCATCAGCCGGGGAAAATTAAAGTGCTTCCCATCCGGGGCCATCCGCTCCACATCGGAGATGTCCACCTGACCGATCAGATCCCCCGCCTTCCGGATCTCCCCATCGAAATCCTTCTCCCCATTGGTGTGCAGGTGGATGGAATCCAGCTGCAGGCGCAGGGCGGGGCTGTGGAAGGAGCGGATCAGCTCCGCCGTCTCCCCCACCAGGCAGTAAGCGTCAGAATCAATTTTACTGATGGCCTCCAGCACAAGCTGCACCCCCATGGGCTCCGCCCGCTCCAGAAGCTCCTCCATACTGGCCCGGAAGAGCCGGTCATAGGCCTCTCTGCCTCCCCCGTCCCTGGTCCAGCCCCGGATGGCCCCGACAATCAGCTTGGCTCCCTCCAGCCGGGCACACAGGTCCATATGGGCCATCATCCGCTCCACAGCGGCACGGCGCGTCCGCTCCTCCGCCGCACCCAGGCACAGTCCGTCCACCGTATAGCCACGCCCTGTGGCCAGGCCCGAAACCTTCAGGCCGTACTCCTTCATGACCCGGCTGACCCGCCCGGCCTCCAGTTCCCCCGGCCGGTTCACCGTCAGGGACATGGCGTCATAGCCCATCTCGGCCGCCTGACGGGCGCACTCCTCCAGTGAACCCATCAATGGGGCCGTATTGCTGGCAAAGGTGCCGTCGGCCCACACAACGCTGGTTTTCATACTCATATATCATTCCCCTTTTCCCGATTAAATTCGGTAATTTTACTATAACATTGCCCTCCTCCCCTGTCAATTCCCGCCTTGCCCCGCAAAAGGAAACCCGCCCCCAGCCCATGGGCCGGAGACGGGTTTCTTCACACTGAAAATATCTTAGATGACCTCGCCCTTAAGGAAGCGCTCCAGACGATCCAGGCCCTCCTTGATGTTCTCCCGGGAGGTGGCGTAGGACCAGCGCACAAAGTTGGGGGCGCCGAAGCCGGTGCCGGGAACCACGGCCACTTTGCCGTACTTCAGGAACAGGTTGCCGAAGTCGTCGGCGTCCTTGATCACGGTACCGTGGACCTCCTTGCCGATGAGCTGCTCGATGTTCATCATCACATAGAAGGCGCCGTGGGGCCGGATGCAGCTGACCCCCTCGATCTGGTTCATCCGCTCCACCATATAGTTGCGGCGGCGCTCAAAGGCGCGGCGCATGGTTTCCACCGTCTCCTGAGAGGCGGTGAGGGCGGTGACGGAGGCCTTCTGGGAGATGGCGCAGGGGGACCCGGCGCTGTGGCTGACGTAGTTGGAGATGATCTTGGCCACCTGGGGATTGGCGGCCACATAACCGATCCGCCAGCCGGTCATGGCGTAGGACTTGGACACGCCGTTGACCAGAATGGTGCGCTCCTTCACCTCGTCACCCAGGGCGGCGAAGCTGACAAACTCCTCTCCATCATAGACCAGGTTATAGTAGATTTCGTCGGAGAGCACATAGATGTCCTTCTCCACGCAGACCTTGGCGATCTCCTCCAGCTCCTTGCGGCTGTACATCATGCCGGTGGGGTTGGAGGGGTTGTTGAGGATCATGCACTTGGTGTTGGGGGTGATGGCGTCGCTGAGCTCCTGAGCGGTGAGCTTGAAGTGGTCCTTCTCCCGGGTCTCAATGACCACGGGCACGCCGCCCACCATCTTGATCAGCTCAATATAGCTCACCCAGTAGGGAGCGGGCAGGATCACCTCGTCCCCGGGGTTTACCAGGGCCCGGAGGGCCTCATAGACGCAGGACTTGGCGCCGTTGGACACCACGATCTGGCTGGGCTCATACTCCACGCCGCAGTCCTCCTTCAGACGCTGGCAGACAGCCTTGCGCAGCTCCAAAGTACCGGCGGAGGGAGTGTACTTGGTATCGTTATTGTGAATGGCGGCAATGCCGGCCAGTTTGATGTGATCAGGAGTCGCGAAGTCAGGCTCACCGGCGCCGAACCCGATAACATCCAGCCCATCGGCCTTCATCTGCTTGAACATGCTGTCAATGGCCATGGTGGTGGAGGGCTCCACACCCAGAGCCAGTTTGGAAAGTTCTTTCATACCAAAAATTCCTCCCGTAAGCTTAATCATGCACGCATTATTATATGAGCGCATCTGTCAAAATGCAAGAGGTAAATTTATAATTTGCAAAAAATTCTCAGATTTCGGGAAAAAGCATAAAAAAAGGGGGGCTGTGACACAGCTCCCCTCAATAAAATGCAGAATAGCTTTGGCTCTGAGCCACCGGACAGGCCCTTCGGCCTTACAGATGCTGCCGGATAAGCTCGCCCATACGGACGGTCCCGACGGTCTGCTCCCCCGCCTTTGCAATATCGGCGGTACGCCAGCCCTCATTGAGGACCGCGTCCACCGCCGTCTCGATGGCCTGGGCCTCGTCGGGCAGATGGAAGGAGTAGCGGAACATCATGGCCACGGACAGGATGGTGGCGATGGGATTGGCCTTGTCCTGACCGGCGATGTCCGGGGCGGAGCCGTGGATGGGCTCGTAGAGTCCGGGGGCCTGGTCCCCGATGGAGGCGGAGGGCAGCAGGCCGATGGAGCCGGTAATCATGCTGGCCTCGTCAGAGAGGATGTCCCCGAACATGTTCTCGGTCACCACCACGTCAAACTGCCCGGGGTCCCGGACCAGCTGCATGGCGGCGTTATCCACCAGCACGTCCTCATACTCCACATCGGAATACTCCTGGGCCAGCCGGTGCATGACCTGCCGCCACAGACGGCTGGTCTCCAGCACGTTGGCCTTGTCCACACTGGCCACCTTCTTACGGCGCAGGCGGGCAAGCTCAAAGGCCCGGCGGCCGATGCGCTCGATCTCCATCTCGGAGTAGGCCATGCGGTCGGCGCACTCCTCCCCCCGGTCCTCGGTTTGGTAGTGCTCCCGCTTGCCGAAGTAGATGCCGCCGGTGAGCTCCCGGACGATCATCAGGTCAATGCCCTTGTCCGCCGTCTCCTTCTTCAGGGGGCAGGCCTCGGCCAGGGCGGGACGCAGGGCGGCGGGGCGCAGGTTGGCGTACAGCCCCAAATCCTTCCGGATGGACAGCAGGGCAGTTTCAGGCCGCTTGTCCGGGTCGGAGGAGTGGCCCCACTTGGGGCCGCCCACCGCCCCCAGCAAAACGGCGTCGCAGGCCTTGCAGGCCTCGGCGGTGCCCTCCGGGTAGCTCTTGCCCACCGCGTCGATGGCGCAGCCGCCCATGAGCACGTCGGTGTAGGTAAAGGTGTGGCCGAACTTCTCACCGACGGCATCCATGACCTTCACGGCCTCGCCCACCACTTCGGGGCCGATGCCATCGCCCCGGATCAGCGCGATTTTAAAGTTCATTTCGCCACACCTCTCTCCTTCAGAGAGTTGAGCAGGCCACCGCTTTTGATGATGCCCTCAATGAAGGGAGGGAAGGGCGTGGCCTTGTAGGTCTTGCCGGTGGTCTGGTCGGTGATGACGCCGGTGGCAAAGTCCACATCCACCTGATCGCCGGCCTGGATCTCCTCCGCCGCCTGGGGACACTCCACAATGGGGAAGCCGATGTTGATGGCGTTGCGGTAGAAAATGCGCGCAAAGGAGGGGGCAATGACGCACTTTACGCCGCAGCACTTGATGGCCAGAGGGGCGTGCTCCCGGGAGGAGCCGCAGCCGAAGTTGGGACCGGCTACGATAATGTCCCCAGGCTGGACGGTGGAGGTGAAATCCGAGTCGATGTCCTCCATACAGTGGGAGGCCAGCGCCTCGGGAGAGGGGTCGTTCAGGTACCGGGCCGGGATGATCACGTCGGTATCCACGTTGGCGCCGTATTTATATACCTTCATACAAGGTCATTCCTTTCTGTTCAGTTGGAAATTGGAGCAAAACCGGGGATCGAAACCAGGAAGAGAAAACGAAGCAGGTCACAGCGCTCCTCTCCCCTTCCAAAAACCCCAGAAGCGAAACGCAGTTTCACACAGCGTTCTTTGCCAAGCCTTCTCTTAAGAAAGCTTGCGAGGGTCGGCCACACAGCCGGCGATGGCAGATGCCGCCGCCACAGCGGGAGAAGCCAGGATGATCTCACTGGTCACATGGCCCATCCGGCCCACGAAGTTCCGGTTGGTGGTGGAGACGGTGCGCTCTCCCTCGGCCATGACGCCCATATGACCGCCCATGCAGGGGCCGCAGGTGGGGGTGGAGACAGCGGCGCCGGCCTCAATAAAGGTCTCAATCAGCCCCTCCTTCATGGCCTGGAGAACGATCTCCTGGGTGGCGGGGATGACGATGCACCGCACATCGGGATGGACTTTCTTTCCCTTCAGAATGGCCGCGGCGGCCCGCAGGTCGCTGATCCGGCCATTGGTGCAGGAGCCGATGACCACCTGGTCAATGTGCAGACCGGCAACCTCAGACACCACCTTGGTGTTCCCGGGCAGATGGGGCATGGCCACAGTGGGCTCCAGCTTATCAAGGTCAATGACCACCTCCCGGACGTACTGCGCATCGGGGTCGGCCTGGAAGGCCTCACAGGGGCGGTTCACCCGGCCGTTGATGTACTCCATGGCTTTCTCATCCACGGGGAAGATGCCGTTCTTGCCGCCGGCCTCAATGGCCATGTTGCAGATGGTGAAACGGTCGTCCATGGACAGGGAGGAAACCCCTTCCCCGGCAAACTCCAGGGACTGGTAGAGGGCCCCGTCCACCCCGATCTCCCCAATCAGGTGAAGGATCACATCCTTGCCGGACACCTGGGGCTGAAGGCTGCCCTTCAGAGTAACCTTGATGGCGGCGGGCACCTTGAACCACAAAAGGCCCGTGGCCATGGCGGCGGCCATATCAGTAGAGCCGATGCCAGTGGAGAACGCGCCCAGCGCCCCGTAGGTGCAGGTGTGGGAGTCAGCGCCCACAATGACCTCCCCGGGGGCGCACAGTCCCTTCTCCGGAATCAGGGCGTGCTCGATGCCCACCTGACCCACATCAAAGAAGTTGGTGATCTGATGCTTGCGGGCAAAGTCCCGGGCCTGTTTGCACAGCTGGGCGGACTTGATGTCCTTGCAGGGGGTGTAGTGGTCCAGAACGATGGCGATCTTTTCCTTGTCGAACACCTGGGTGAAGCCCGCCTTCTCAAACTCAGTGACGGCCACCGGGGTGGTAATGTCGTTGCCCAGAACCAGGTCCAGCTTGGCCTCAATGAGTTGGCCCACCTCTACCTTGTCCAACCCGGCGTGCTTGGCCAGGATCTTCTGCGTCATGGTCATTCCCATGGAACATTCCTCCTAATCGGATGATTTGCCCTTATCTTACCAGCCCCCTTGTCAAAAGAATGTAAACTATGTTACAATTAAAAAAATTCTTTCCCGGAGGCTTAAATTCCATGGACTTCTCCCCCGACTTTCCCGCCCATATCTGGGAGCCCTTCGCCAAAAGCCGCCCCCCGATCCTGTGCGGAGCGGGCTACCTGATCTATTTGCAGAATACCGCCGCCACCTGCTTCTACTATCTGAAAAGCGGCCGGGTAAAGAGCTTCATCCAGTCCGAGGACGGAGGCGAGCGGGTGCTCCACGTATACGGACCGGGCAGCCTCTTTGGGGAGGCCTCTTTCTTTGACGAGCTGCCCCGTGTGTCCTCCGCCGTGGCCCTCACCGACTGCCAGATCGTGGCCATCGACCGGGAGCTGGTCACCCAGGAGATCGCCCGAAATCCGGAGCTGGCCCTGGCCATGATGAAGTACCTGGCCCGGACCGTGCGTCTGTTGTCCGACCAGGTGGATCAGATGGCCTTTCGTCCCGCCCGGTGGAGGGTGGGGCGGTTTCTCCTGTCTCTGTCCCCCTCCGGTGGAGAGGCAAGGTGTACCCAGGAGGACATCGCCGCCGCCGTGTCGGTCAGCCGGGTCACGGTCAGCCGAATTCTCAGCCAGCTTGCCCGGGAGGGGCTCATCCAGGTGGGCTATGGGACGGTACGGGTCCTCCGTCCGGAGGCCCTCGAGCAATTATGTAAACTTTAAACAGGGAGGAACGGCAACATGAACTATGAATTTAACCAGCCCCTCGACCGTACCCAAACCATTTCCATCAAGTGGTCCCCCCAGCTGCGCCGGCAGATGTACGGAGAGGACGACATTATCCCCATGGGCATCGCCGACATGGACTTCAAGGTGTCTCCGGCCATCGCCCGGGCCGTCAAGGACCGGGCCGCCCACGAAAGCTACGGCTATGGTTACCCCTCGGATGCCTACCTCCAGGCCTGCGTGGACTGGCAGCGCCGGCGCAACCACTGGGAGATCCGGCCCGATTGGATTGTCTACACCCCCGGGGTCAACATGGCCCTGGTGTGCGCCATTGAGCTTTACACCAAACCCGGGGACAACGTAATCATCCAGTCCCCGGTCTACTACCCCTACTACGACTATGTGAAGCACACCGGGAGAAAGCTGGCCCTCAACCCCCTCCTCAATCGGGACGGCCGGTATGAGATGAACTTTACCCAGCTGGAGGCCCTAGCCCGGGACCCTAAAACGGGCCTGATGATCCTATGCAGCCCCCATAACCCCGTGGGACGGGCCTGGACCCGGGAGGAGCTGGAGCAGGTATGCCGCATCTGCGGGGAGAACGGCGTGATGGTAGCGGTGGATGAGATCCACTCCGATCTGATCCTCTCCCCCGGCTCCTTTGTCCCCTACGCCACCCTCTCTCCCCAGGCGGCGGACCATTCCATCATCTGCACCTCCCCCTCCAAGACCTTCAATCTGGCCGGGCTTCTGGTTTCGGACATTATCATCCCAAACCCCGCCATCCGGGAGGCCTTTCAAAACAAGATGGCCCCCTACTACCTGTGGCCGGGGACCTTCGGGACTGTGGCACAGATTGCCGCCTACAACGAAAGCGAGGAGTGGCTGGATGCCCTCCTCACTTATCTGCGCGGCAATGCCCAATATATCGCTGATTTCATCGCCCGGCGGATGCCCCAGGTCAAATACCGCATCCCAGAGGCCACCTATCTGGCCTGGCTGGACTTCCGGGCGCTGGGCATGTCTCCCCAGGCGCTGTGGGACTTCATGCTCCACAAGGCCCGGGTGGCCACGGACAACGGGGTCATGTTCGGCCCTTGCGGGGAAGGGGATGGCTTCCAGCGCCTCAATTTCGCCTGCCCCCGTTCCCAGCTTCAGCAGGCCCTCACCCGCATTGCCGACGCTCTGGACGGCTGAACAGCTCTCCCGGCAATCCAGGCAAACCTTTCCGCCCCCCCTTGACAAAGGGTCTGCGCCCTTTTTGCGGCAGTTTCGGGCCGGTCCCCGTAAGGACCGGCCCGTTTTTCAAGAAAAAATGCCCTGGAGCTGGCCCAGCAGCTCCATACTTTTGAATTTCAGCACATAGCCCTCGTTCTCTTCCGTCACCAGAGCTGCCTGGCCCTGGGTAAAGTAGCCGGCCTGGGTTGCCTCATCCACCGTCTCGCTGGCCGCCCCCAAACACAGAGGCGGAAAGGCCACACACCACCAGTTCTGCCCCTCCCCTTCTCCGATGATAATCCGCAGGGCGTTATAATTTCCCGCCGGCAGGGCAAAGCCCTCATATTCCTTGGTGGGGAACCAGCACTCTGTCAGCTGGGCCGTGACGTTATATTCGTACCCCTCCCGGTCCACCACCTCCTGGCCCGCCAGGGCCAGGTCCTCAAGATGGGCCTCCAGAGCCGCCCGCGCCTCAGGCAGAGTGGCGTCCTGGGGATAGATCTCCTCCGCCTTGGCCAGCACCTGGTCCCGCACCGCCAGCTTCAGCGCCTGATCCTCTTCGCTGTCGGAATTGGCGATCACATGAAAGCGGATGACGCTGTCCGCCAGCGCCCGCTGCTCCTGCCCCAGCCATCCCCCCACCGCAAAGGCCGCCAGGATACCAAACATCAAAGCCAGTTCCCAATTTTTCAGTTTCCGATCCATATGAGTTCCTCCCGGGGCAGAAAAAACCGCCCACACTATAAAGCTAAGTTGCTTTACAGTATGGGCAGATTCTGAACTCTTTAAACTGTCCGGGTGAAAAAAGTTTCGCGGTTTGTCTCTTTGAGCCTCTCATAGGCCTCCCGGGCCTCCTCCTCCCGCTCAAACAGGCCGAAGGCGGTGGGGCCGGTGCCGCTCATGCTGGCGCCCAGGGCGCCGCAGCGGATGAGCTCGTTTTTGATCTCGCACACCCGGGAGAGCTGCCGCTTGGTGAGGGCGTCCTCAAAGACGTTGTACATCCTTCTGGCCACTCCCGCCAGGTCCCCGGCCTCCAGGGCCTCCATGGCCCCCTTGGTGTCCGGGTGGCGGCGCAGCCGAACCCGGTCAATCTGAGCAAAGAGGGCGGGGGTGGAAATGGGAAAGTCGGGCTTGCACACCACCACCCAACACCTGGGCAGGGCAGGCAGGGGGGTCAGCACCTCTCCCCTCCCCTCGGCCAGGGCGGTGCCCCCCACCACGCAGTAGGGCACATCGGAGCCCACCTTCTCTCCGATTCTGGCAAGTTCCGCAGTCTCCACCGGAGACTGGTCCATGGCGTTGAGCGCCCGGAGGACGGCGGCGGCGTCGCTGCTCCCACCCGCCATCCCCGCGCAGACGGGGATACGCTTGGTGATGGCGATCTCCAGGCCCTGGGGCTCCCGCCCACGCTCCTCCCAGTAGCGCAGGGCGGCCTGGGCAGCCAGGTTTTTCTCATTGCCGGGCAGAAAGTGGACGTTGGTCTTGACCCTCAGCTCGTCCCAGTCCAGAGGCTCCACTGTGAGATCATCGGCCAGATCAATGGACTGCATGATCATCCGCATATCGTGGTAGCCGTCCGGGCGCTTGGACAGCACATCCAAGGTGAGATTCAGCTTTGCATTTGCCTGGATGAACATAACAGTCCCCTCCCTTTAATCCCGAATTTTTCTTGCCTCCAGATAAAAGCGCTTGTCATGGGCCTCACCCATGGAGAAAGTCTTCCGGGGCAGCACCCCGTCGTGGATCACCGTGGGGAACAGCTCCTCCTTGCCCATGGGGGGCAGCAGGAAGGCAATGGCGTCCTCCCGCTCCTCGGCCAGCTTCTGGGCCACGTCGGCGCCGTGGATGTAGTCGATTCTCGCCTTTGGATGGGCGGCGCAATATTCGTCCAGAAAAACCTGAAGGGTGCCCACCGGCAGCTGCTGCTGGGGATTGGGGATGGTGATCTCTCCCCTGCTCCACCGGCTGGCCACAAAGAACAGCCCATGGCCCTTTCCTCTGCCCTGCATGGCCTGGGGGTAGCGGGCCATAAGCCCGTCCAGCAGGTCCTCCGGCTTAACCCCAAACACCACCCGGTGGATGGGCTCAAACTCCAGGGACTCGTCGTGAAGGTTTACCAGCTCGCACAGGGCGTACCGGGCGGGCAGACTGGCCCACTGGTCCGGGGGAGTCAGCTTCTTGGCGCGCTCATAGCACTCTTTGGCGGTGGCCAGGGAGTGGTTGCCGTCGCCCACAGCAAATAGGAGCACCGGCAGGTCCTCCTTCAGGCCGTACCGCTCCCGAAAGGCGGCGGGGTCAGCCAGGGCCTCCAAAGCGGCGAAGACCTGCTCCTGTTCTTTTTCCCCCAGCTTCCAGCCCTTGATATGGCCGCCCTGCTCCATCAGTTCAAAGTCATAGAGCGGCTCCATCTCCCCTGTTTTGGCGCTCAGCGGCTCGATGACGGTCTTGCCCGGGTCGTCGGCCAGGAGCATCACATGGGGCAGCTCAATGGGGGCGTTCTTCCGCACCGCCACCCGGGGCGGGATGCGGGAGAGAACGGTGCCTTCGGTGGCCCGGATGGGAGCGCCGGAGCCGGGCTCATAGTCGTACTGCTCCAGGTCCACCATGCCCACAAGGCCCCGGCGGGTCTTGCCGCAGTCCAGGGTCCGCTCCACATAGAAGAGGCTGTCCGGATACTCCTTGAACCGCCCCTCCCGGAGGTAGCGGGTCATGGTGGTGTTGATCTCCATGATGTCGGTCTCCACATTGGGGCCCTCCAGACAGCTCTCGGGCAGAATCAGGCGCAGGGCGGACGGGGCACGGCCCACCCGCTCCTCCACCCGCTGCCAATACTCGGGCTGAGAGGTATATTGATCGCAGGCCACCACGCTCCACAAGCTCAGATCACAGTTCTGAGGCAGGAGAATATCGGCGCTTTGAAAGGGAAAATCATCTCTCATGTTCATCCTTCTTTTCTTTCAGCAGGTCATCCAGCTTTTTTTCAATCTCTTGCAGCTTGTTCCAGACCATCAGCAGTCCGGAGAGCACCAGGCCCGTGAGCACCGCGTCCAGCAGCATCTGGTCGTCCCGGCCCGGCCCGGTAAACAGGGAAGAAAACAGGTAGAGCGCAAGGGCGAACAGGGCCGCCCAGGCGGCAAATTTAAGCCCATTATTCATGGCCGTCACCCTCTTCTCCCCGCCCCAGCAGCTTGTCAAGCTTTTCCTCCAGCTCTCTAAGCTTCGTCACAATGGTAGCCAGAGCGGCCAGGACCGCGACCAGGAGTAAAAATCCCAGAATATACGCCATAATCTCCCCGCCGATCAGCGCACAGAACAAGTATACGACAACCAGAATGGCGGCAAACAGAATACAATATCCGGCAAACATAACGCTCCTCCTGACCTTTTATCTGGCCATACGCGTTCTCTTACAGGGCCTCCTCAATGGCGCGGAGCAGGTCGTCAAACTCCTCAAAGGCGGGAAGCTCCGGGTGGTCGGCCTTGATGGCCTCAGTGCTCTTGAAGAGGAAGCCCGCCTTGCTGGCCTGGATCATGCCCAGGTCGTTGAAGCTGTCCCCGGCGGCGATGGTGTCAAAGCCGCAGGACTGAAGGGCCTTCACCGTGGTGAGCTTGGACTTCTCACAGCGCATTTTGTAGCCGGTGATCTCCCCATTCTCCCCCACCTCCAGGGTGTTGCAGAAGATGGTGGGCCAGTTCAGCTTCTCCATCAAAGGCTTGGCAAACTGTTCAAAGGTATCGCTGAGAATGATGACCTGTGTCTCGCTTCTCAGCTTGTCCAAAAATTCCTTGGCCCCGGGCAGGGGGTCGATGGTGGCGATGGTGGCCTGAATCTCCTTAAGCCCCAGACCGTGCTCCTTCAAAATGCCCAGACGCCAGCGCATAAGCTTATCATAATCGGGCTCGTCCCGGGTGGTGCGCTTCAGCTCGGGAATCCCGCTGGCCTCGGCAAAGGCGATCCAGATTTCAGGGACCAGAACCCCCTCCATATCCAGACAGACAACATTCATATTACAAAGCTCCTTCCTGAAACTCTCTTATCCTTCCCGCCCCTGCTTCCGGCGCAGGTTGGTCAGGAAGTTGTCCATCCGGGCGATGGACTCGGCAATGTCCTTCATAGACGCGGCATAGCAGGCCCGGACGAAGCCCTCTCCCCCGGGGCCAAAGGCGTTGCCGGGGATGACGGCCACCTTCTCCTCCATGAGGAAGCGCTCGCAGAACTCCTCGCTGGTCAGGCCCGTGGAGCGAATGTCGGGGAACACATAGAAGGCGCCCTTGGGCTCAAAGCAGCTTAGGCCAATACGGTTCAGATTTTCCACCAGATACCGGCGGCGGCGGTCGTATTCCTCCCGCATATGCTCAATATCCCCGTCCCCGTTGCGCATAGCCTCCACAGCGGCGTACTGGCTGGTGGTGGGAGCGGACATAATGCCGAACTGGTGGAGCTTGGTCATGGCGGCGATGATGGGCTTGGGGGCGCAGACGTATCCCATGCGCCAGCCGGTCATGGCGTGGCTCTTGGAGAAGCCGTTGACCACCACGGTGCGCTCATACATATCGGTGAGGTTGGCCAGGGACACATGGCGCTGGCCGTAGGTGAGCTCGGCATAGATTTCGTCAGAGATCACCATGATGTCGGTTCCCCGGAGCACATCGGCGATGGCCTCCAGGTCCCGGCGCTCCATAATGCCCCCCGTGGGGTTGGAGGGGAAGGGCAGCACCAATGCCTTGGTCTTGGGGGTAATGGCGGCCTTCAGCTGCTCGGGAGTCAGACGGAACTGGTCCTCCGCCTTCAGCTCCACATATTTGGGCACCCCTCCGGCCATCTCGGTCAGGGGACCGTAGCACACAAAGGAGGGAACCGGAACGATGACCTCCTCCCCCGGATTGACCAGCACCCGCAGGGCCAGGTCGATGGCCTCGCTGCCGCCCACGGTGACCAGGATCTGGCTGTTATAGTCATATTGCAGGTCAAAGCGGCGGTTGAGGTAAGCGGCGATTTCCCGCCGGAGCTGGAGCATACCGGCGTTGGAGGTATACTTGGTGTGGCCGCGCTCCAGGGAGTAGATGCCCGCGTCCCGGATGTGCCAGGGGGTGACGAAGTCGGGCTCGCCGATGCCCAGCGAAATGGCGTCGGTCATTTCCTCCAGAATATCAAAAAACTTCCGGATTCCGGAGGGCTTGATCCCCTGAATCTTCTCGTTCAGGATATTGTCGTAATTCATACGAAGATGTACTCCCTTTCCTCAGGCTCCTGGGGACGGAACACCAGGTGCTTCTCTTTATATTTTCTCAAAATGAAGTGGGTGGCGGTGCCGGTAACCCCTTGGATGGTGGACAGGCGGTCGCCTACAAACATGGCCACCTCCCGCAGGGTACGGCCCGAGATGATGATGGCCAGGTCGAAGGAGCCGCTCATCAGGTACATGCTCTCCACCTCGTCATACTGGTAGATCCGCTCGGCGATCCGGTCAAAGCCGTCGATGGACTGGGGCGTGACGTTGACCTCAATCAGGGCGGTGACCGTCTCCTTACGGACCCGGTCCCAGTCGATGATAGCCTGGTAGCCCAAAATCACCCGCTCGTCCTCATATTTTTTAATGGCGGCCTTCACCTCTGCCTCGGGCACTCCCGCGGCCGCGGCCAGCTGTGCCGAAGACATGGTGCAGTCCTGTTCCAGCAATTCCAGCAGCTTCTCCATGGACGCTCCCTCCATAAACAGATCGAATTTCCGGTCTTTTCCGGTTTCTCTTTATTATAGTCGATCATAAGCAAAGCCGCAAGCCCTATTTCGGGCCTGCGGCTTTGGAGAGGTCTATACAGCGCTGCGTCTATTTCTCAGGCGGCGGCAGCTTCTTTCTTAGTGGTCATGCGCAGGAACAGGTAGATGCCGGCCACGATGACCAGCCCCACCACATCGGAGATGGGTTCCGGTACCAGCATACACAGTCCGCCCACAGCCATCAGCACGCGGAAAATGATGTTCATGGGCTTGAACAGGAAGCCGTTCAGGGCGGCGGCCACGCCGAAGATGCCAAGCAGCGAGGTGACGCAGATCTGGATCACCTGGAGCACCGCCGCGGCGCCGGTCACATCGAACTCAAAGAGCATGGCCGGGTTCATGGCGAAAATGTAGGGCACGATGAACGCGGCGATGGCCAGGCGGGTGGCGTTGAACGCGGTCTTCATGGGCGGGGCCTTGGCAATGGCGGAGCCGGCATAGGCAGCCAGAGCCACGGGCGGGGTAATGTCGGCCACAATGCCGAAGTAGAACACGAAGAAGTGGGCGGCCACGGCAGGGATGCCGATCTCCGGGCTCATGAGGATGGGGGCGCAGGTGGAGGCCATGATGCAGTAGTTGGCGGTGGTGGGCACGCCCATGCCCAGGACGATACAGCACAGCATGGTCAAAAACAGGGCAATAAAGGGCTTGCCGCCGGAAACCGCCACGATGGCGGTAATCAGCTTGGAGGCAAGGCCGGTGGAGGTGATGCAGCCGGCCACGATACCGGCCATGGCGCAAGCCACAGCCACGGTGATGGTGCCCTTGCCGCCGGCCTCCAGCGCATCAAGGAACTTGCCCAGCGTGATACGGTCATCTTTGTTCACCAGGCCCACCAGGATGGTGATGATAATGGCCACGGCGGCGCAGAACTGCATGGTGCGCATATTCAGGGAGACCATAACCACCAGCACCACCAGAGGCAGCAGCAGGTAGATCTTGGGCAGCAGGCTGACGATCTTGGGCAGCTCGCTGCGGGGGATACCCTTCAGGCCCAGCTTCTTGGCCTCCAGATGGACGGCGATGTAGATGCCGGTGAAGTACAGCACGGCGGGCAGGATGGCCTTCAGGGCTACCTGGCCGTAGGGGATACCCATATACTCGGCCATCAGGAAGGCGGCAGCGCCCATGATGGGGGGCATGATCTGGCCGCCGGTGGAGGCGGAGGCCTCAACGGCGCCGGCAAACTCCGGCTTGTAGCCGGTACGCTTCATCATGGGGATGGTCACCGAGCCGGTGGTCACGGTGTTGCCCACGGAGGAGCCGGACACCATGCCGCACAGGGCGGAGGAAATGACGGCCACCTTGGCGGGACCGCCGGCAGAGGAGCCGGCAATGGAGTTGGCCAGGTTGATGAAGAAGTTGGAAATGCCGGTGCGCTCCAGGAAGGCACCGAAGATGATAAATACTACAATGTACTTGGAGCACACCTGGACGGGCGTACCCATAATGCCGTTGGTGGTGAAAAACAGGTCGTAAATCACCTTGCCGAAGCGGACGGTGGCAAAGGTATAGATGAGCAGGGCGCCGGCCACACACAAGATCGGAAGCCCCACACACCGCCGGCACAGCTCCACCAGCGCCAGCGTACCGATAATGGCGATGGCCACCATCAGCTTGTCATTGGAAACCTTGGTCGCCATCATCAGGATATCTCTGGCCCGGAACGAGAAATACAGGAAGGAACCAGCGCCTAGAATCATGATGATCCAGTCATACCAGGGCATATAGTTGACCTTAGTCATGCCCTTCTTGATGGGGAAGTTCAGGTAGCCGATGACCAGAATAAAGGCCAGGAACCGGGTCAGCCGGATTTCCAGCAGACCGCCTACAAACAGCGTCACATAAATACAGTACACGGAGAAGAGCACCATGATACCCTTGACGATATTCTTGGGCATCCCCTCCCACACACGGGTGTTGGACTCGCGGTCATACTTTTTCATGACCTCATCCACGTCAGCGGCGGTACCTACCGAGGTATCGATCTCCTCCGCCTGGGTGTCCACCAGTTTTTTGTTGTCTTTCGACTCCATATTTTGTCTCCTTTCTCCTCGCGTCAGCACAGTGTCCGCGGAACACATGCCTCAGCGTCCCGCCAGGCGCGGACGCATCTGCACCGCGGGATACACAAAGATAGGGCGGCTGCGGCGGGCTGGGCCCGCCGCAGCCGCCCTAAATATCGATTATGCAGGCTGGATTACTTGGTGGGAACCTCGATGCCCTTCTCAGCGAAGTACTCAGCGGCGCCGGGGTGATAGGGGACAGCGGTGTTGGAAGCGGCAAACTCCAGATCGAGCTCAGCGCCCTTGGAGTGCGCCTGGGCCAGGCCCTCAGCGTTCTCGAAGGTGCCGAACAGGAAGTTATACACATCCACATCGGACACGTCGTCCCGGGCAATGACAGTGGCGACCACGGCCACGGTGGTGGCGTCGGCGTCCATGCCGTAGGTGTCGGCGGAGATCACGGCCTTGCTGTAGTAGGGGGAAGCCTCCTGCAGCTTGGCAATGTGCTCGTCATCCAGGTTGACCAGGTACACGTCCTTGGTGGTAGCCAGGGAGGTGATGGCGGTAGTGGGGGCGCCGGCGACCACGAAGGCGGCGTCGATCTTGCCGTCCTGGAGGGACTCAGCGCTGGTGCCGAAGTCCTCGTAGGTGGCGTTGATGTCAGCCTCGGTCATGTCATAAGCGGCCAGCACGTCAACGGCATTGTAGTACACGCCGGAACCGGGGGCGCCGATGGACACGCTCTTGCCGGCCAGGTCATCCACGGTCTTGATGTCGGGGTTCAGGGTAACGATCTGAACCTGCTCCATGTACAAAGCGGCCACGGTGGAGAAGTTGGTGATGGGCTCGCCCTCAAAGTTACGGATGCCCTGATAGGCATAAGCCATAACGTCGGACTGGACAAAGCCCAGCTGAGCGTCGCCGGCCTCCATATTCTCGATATTGGCCTGGGAGCCGCCGGACACGATAGCGGTCACCTTGGTGCTGGTGGCGTCGCCCACCTTCTGGGCCACAACGCCGCCGAAGCCGTAGTAGGTGCCCTGGTCGCCGCCGGTGGTGAAGGTCAGGCTGGTGCCGCCCTCCTTGCCGCCCTTGACCGTCTCGATGACAGCCTCGCTGCCGTCGCCGGAAGAGGCCGCCTGGCTGCCGGAAGAGGTCTGGCTGCCGGAAGAGGCGCCGCCGGAAGAGGCAGTGTCTCCGCCGCAGGCGGTCAGAGCCATGCTCATGACCATCGCCAGGGACAGAGCAATCGCAAGCTTCTTTTTCATGTTTCTTTCCTCCAATTTCAAGTTTGGATTTGCAAAGCAATCTGCACTTGCATGGTTATTATATTACATCCCATGGTAAAAAGCAATAGATATTTTCCCATTCCGTTTTCCTGACCAAAATCTTCAAAAGCAAACTTGTGTTTTACCTTAATTTTATTAATTTTAACCTATCGGTATCTTAACAATTTAAAGGTTGTTTTTGTTTTAACAATATCTGGACATTTTTACGGAGTCCACCCCTCCATCCCGTTTTGCAGCTTTTCCAATGCCTTTTTTTCAATTCGGGATACCTGCCGCCGCGGCTACTGTAAGGGAATCGTTCCAAAAATTTACGCCGTATGAAACGGCGCAATCTCCTGCAAGTTTCGGTTTATCCCCGTCTCATCCATCTGGGAGAAACGGAATTTGATGATGACTTCTTTGTCCTTGGTGAGTTCCACCCGCTCAATGAGGCTGACCAAAAGCTCCCGCCTCTCTCCAGCGGTTTCGATAAATCGCTGTACCAGTTCTCTGGCCCGGTCCTCACTGGGGGCGGGACTTTTTTTGCGCAGTTCCAACTCCCGGCGTTTTTCCTCCAGCTGCTCCCGTTCCAGCTTGAGGCGGCCGAAGATGCGCCGGAAGTCCGCCTCAGGCAGCAGCCCGCTGAGCCGGTCGGTATACATCCGGTCCAGGTTTGCGGTGAGGCTGTCAATCCTGCATTGAAGCGTCTGAAGTTCCGTCTCCAGTCTGCTCTGCTTTCCGGCGTTCTCCACCGCCTCCCTGGCCACCGGCAGCAGCTTGTCTGGGTCCAGATACGTCCGGCAGACCTCCCGCACCTTGGCAATTACCCCGTCGGTCACTGTCTTCTCCTTGATGGAGTGGCAGGTGCAGACGCCCGCTTTGGTGAATCGCTGGTAGGTTCGGCAGACAAAGTACAGCACATCCTCTCCCCCGGCATTTTTCCGGTTGAGCACCGCCAGAGGGCAGCCGCACTCGTGGCAGAAGATCAGTCCTTTCAGCAGAAAGTCGTAGGTTCGGCTCCGGGTGTGCTTGCGGCTGTCCACCAACATCCGCACCTTGCGAAACGTCTCCTTGTCCACCAGGGGCTCGTGGGTACCCTCCACCACCACCCAGTTGGCCGGGTCCTGCTTCAGGCACTTTTTGGACTTGTAGCTGATCTTC
Source organism: bacterium (assembly GCA_037245165.1). Lineage (GTDB taxonomy): Bacteria > Bacillota > Clostridia > Oscillospirales > Oscillospiraceae > Lawsonibacter. The sequence continues at coordinate 22,906 of JAXWVI010000030.1, read as the reverse complement.
ACGCTGCGCCCCTGGACCATGTTGCCGATATACGTTTCGTTTTTCAGCATATCGGAAATCCGCTCGCTGCTCCACAGGCCGGTGTAAGGGCCGGGCCTTGCCACCGGAAGATTGGCATAAGTAGCCGGGGTGGGTACCCCTTCCTGGTTGAGAAGGACGGCAATATTCCGGCAGCTCACGCCGGAGAGAGCCAGGGCAAAGATCCGCCGCACAATGGGCGCCGCTTGCTCGTCAATAACAATCTTGTTTTTCTCCGTGGGGTGCATCTTGTAGCCATACACCGGCTTGCCGCCGATGAACTGCCCCTTCCGCTGCTTATCCCGCTTGACGCTCTTGATCTTCTTGGAAATATCCTTCGCGTACATGTCGTTCATGATGGCACGGAACGGGGTGATGTCGTTGGCGGTGGAGTCCACGCCGGTGTCGATGCCGTCCAGCAGGGAGATATACCGCACCCGGTGCTCGGGGAAGTACCGCTCCATGTAGTGGCCGGTCATGATGTAGTCACGGCCCAGTCGGGAGAGGTCTTTGGTGATGACCATGTTGACTTGCCCGGCCTCAATATCGTCAATCAAACGCCGGAAACCGGGGCGGTCGAAGTTTGTGCCGCTCCAACCATCGTCTACATAGGTATCATAGACGCTCAGCCGATGCTGCCGCACAAACTCGCGCAGCAGGGATTCCTGGTTTTGAACGCTTTGGGATGGCCCCTCGCGCTCATCCTCCTTTGATAATCTGATGTATAAGGCCGCATGGTAGTCCATGGGATTGCTGATCTCTAAGTACATACCATACCTCCTGAGATAAGCGGCCATTCATCGACATTATTGTATCGTGACTTTTCCATATCCGGCAAGGATGCGGTGAAGATACAGCCGAAAGTACTCTTCCAGAAGCTCCGGCAGTGTTCTCTCGGCTGACTCAAAAACACAACGTACAACAGGGGCGTTTTTCGGCATGGTATCATCCTCCTTTACGATATAGAAAAGAATATGTGTAAATCCACTAAGCATTGCCTGTCCATTGAAAACGGCATAAAAAAATCGCCACCCATTCGAGTGGCGATGAGAGTGCTTATGAAATAGAGGAGGCATTTGTACAGATTGTGTCCCTATCGGATACACCATATCCTCGCATGGCATCCGCTGCAATCAAAACAGCGAATACATAAGGACGAATCCACTCGTCGCTGGCGCTGCTGATGATGGATTGTATGGTCAGGTCATCATCCAGCTGCAAGCGGATTTGGAGAAGCTCTTTTTCGGTTTGAAACAATGCCGCAAATTCGTTTGGGGCTTCCTCCTCGATAGAGAACGTCTGTGAACTGTGCAGGATTTGTGTTGCTTGTTGGTATAGGGCGGTAGTACTGAAATTGTGAATGTCAGATAATTTCATAGTTTTTACTCCTTTTCAAGAATTGTGTTGATGGTTTCGGAACTTTTGAGTTTGGTTGAAAAATCAAGGTGGACATACAAATCCGCAGTCGTTTGATAGGTGCTGTGTCCCAGCCACTGCTGTACTTCCAGCAACGGAACTCCAGAGGAAATCAAAATCCCGGCACAACTATGGCGCAGGTCATGAAACCGTATCTTCCGCAGATTGTTTTTCTGCAAAAAAGACTGAAAGCGGCGGCTCAACTGGTCGGGACGAAAAGGGGCACCGCTCTCGTCCAAGCAAAGCCAGCCGCTTTCCCGCTGATACCGGCGTAATAGAGGCAGTATATTTTCCGGAATGGACAAGGTCCGATAACTCGCCTTTCGCTTCAACACTTCCCGGTTATGCACGGTGCTTTTGCCATGCAAAGACGTTTGCGTGACGGCACAGCGGACAGAGAGCAATCTGCGATCTAAATCCAAGGCTTCCCAGCGAAGTCCCAGGACCTCACTGCGTCGCAGGCCGAACACAAGAGCCAACGCCACAGGAAGCTCCAGAGTTTGTCCATGGAGTAGATTCAAAAGCCGGGAGGCTTCCTCGGTGGAATAGGTCTGCGGCAAAAAATCAGCCCTGTGCGGTTTGGATGCCTGCCTTGCCGGATTTGCTTCAATCAGGCTAAGAGCAACTGCCTTTTCCAATGCAGTGTGAATGTTGGCGTGATGGCGCAAAACGCTGGTTGGAGAAAGTCCTTTGTGAAGCAGCCAGTCATAATAGTTTGTGATTTCCCCGGTTGTCAGAGCCTGAAGTGTAATATGTCTTTCTTCAAAGTATGGGATAATGGATCGTTCGACAACCCGACAGTAAGATGCAAACGTTGTAGGTGCTACAGTAGGACGAATTTGAGCCAACCAATCTCGCATAAAGTCGGAAAACATATGTCAGTTTTGTAGGGCATGTTGCTGTTCTTTCGTAAATGCTCTGCACAGATCCAGCAGCATCTCCTCTGCGCGCCGTTTGTTTCCTTTTTCTTTCAAGTGGGTTGTCACCGATTCTGTTCGCCGTTTCCCTGTGCTATCTTTGTAAGATAAAATCATCTGCCAATATCCATTTTGCACACGCAAGTGCCCAGCAACCATACATAAAACCGCCTTTCTTAATGTTGGTGATCTTATGTTACTATGGCCACCAGGCGCAGTGGCAGACGAAGCAGACTCAAAATCCATTATGTCTAACATGACCGTGAAAAAATCCACGGCCCTATTTTATTTTTCCAAAGGGAGCATCACTCAAATGATGCTTTATTCTAATTGATGAAATGAGCAATGCATGATATAATAAAATCACTCTATTTCGATTATGAGGTATTAGAAAAGGAGATTAATTAAAATGTCTGGAACTGCATCAGAGGACTCTAATTTGCTTCAGCAATATGATGATCAGGTTCGATTATATCAATCTTGTGCAGCTGAAGTGGAACACCAAATAAGAAGTATTATTAAGACCAGTGGTATTAATTGTAATGCAATTGTATCTCGAGTAAAAACTCGTGACAGCATTGCTGAAAAAGCACACAGAAAAGAAGGCAAATATTCTGCAATATCTGATATTACAGATGTTGTTGGTGTCAGAATTATTACATACTATTCTGATGATGTTGATAAAATAGCAAAAATAATTGAAATGGAATTTGATGTCGATAAAGAGAATTCTATAGATAAACGGACAGCACTGCAACCAGATAGATTTGGTTATTGCAGTGTTCACTATGTAGTTAAGATGAGTCCCGAAAGGTTAGCATTACTTGAGAATCGAGCGTTTGAAGGAATAAAATTCGAAATTCAAATACGCTCTGTCCTACAACATGCGTGGGCTGAAATTGAGCATGATATTGGATATAAAAGCCAAATTACGATTCCTTCGGAGATGCGGCGTAGTTTTTCTCGGATAGCAGGACTACTGGAAATTGCAGATAAAGAATTTAATCAGATTCGACAAAATTTGGCAAGGTATAAAGAAGAAGCTGAATCTCAAATCTCAGAAGAAAATTTTCTGGATCATGAGCTTGATGGAGTGATTCTTGAAGTTATAATTAACTCAAATTCTACGGTAAAAGCCCTTAATCAACATATCTCAAAGCTCTTTGGCTTCACTTTAGATACGGTGAAAAATAATAAAGATTTTGAATCCACTATACATCGTTTAAATTGGGTAGGGATAAAAACAGTACGGCAATTGAACGATGCCCTTCTTAAATATTCCGATTTGGCGATAAAAATTGCATCTGAAAAATTACAAAATTATCAGAAAAAAAATGGTTCAGGTAAAGCCACATTGACAGTAGCTTTCTTCTATTTATGCTATGCCGTGCTTTTATCAAATTGTAATAGTAAAGAACAAGTTGCTGAGTATTTTTCGGATACTCGCATTGCATCATATGAGGACCGGGATAAAGCAATACAAGAAATATACGATTTAAAACAGTTGATTGAATCTTAGGTGCTGATTATGTAATTTTTTTATTGATGAACAGCCGCTTATCTTTCTAAATTTTTTGCCGTTTACAATAAGCACGAAGCTACCAAAGCCACGCACAAAGCCCAGAAAGCCTTGTCGAATAAGGCTTTCCTGGCTTCGTTTACATTAGCGGCACTCTGATACCTGCCGCCGCGGCTACTGTAAGGGAATCGTTCCAAAAATTTACGCCGTATGAAACGGCGCAATCTCCTGCAAGTTTCGGTTTATCCCCGTCTCATCCATCTGGGAGAAACGGAATTTGATGATGACTTCTTTGTCCTTGGTGAGTTCCACCCGCTCAATGAGGCTGACCAAAAGCTCCCGCCTCTCTCCAGCGGTTTCGATAAATCGCTGTACCAGTTCTCTGGCCCGGTCCTCACTGGGGGCGGGACTTTTTTTGCGCAGTTCCAACTCCCGGCGTTTTTCCTCCAGCTGCTCCCGTTCCAGCTTGAGGCGGCCGAAGATGCGCCGGAAGTCCGCCTCAGGCAGCAGCCCGCTGAGCCGGTCGGTATACATCCGGTCCAGGTTTGCGGTGAGGCTGTCAATCCTGCATTGAAGCGTCTGAAGTTCCGTCTCCAGTCTGCTCTGCTTTCCGGCGTTCTCCACCGCCTCCCTGGCCACCGGCAGCAGCTTGTCTGGGTCCAGATACGTCCGGCAGACCTCCCGCACCTTGGCAATTACCCCGTCGGTCACTGTCTTCTCCTTGATGGAGTGGCAGGTGCAGACGCCCGCTTTGGTGAATCGCTGGTAGGTTCGGCAGACAAAGTACAGCACATCCTCTCCCCCGGCATTTTTCCGGTTGAGCACCGCCAGAGGGCAGCCGCACTCGTGGCAGAAGATCAGTCCTTTCAGCAGAAAGTCGTAGGTTCGGCTCCGGGTGTGCTTGCGGCTGTCCACCAACATCCGCACCTTGCGAAACGTCTCCTTGTCCACCAGGGGCTCGTGGGTACCCTCCACCACCACCCAGTTGGCCGGGTCCTGCTTCAGGCACTTTTTGGACTTGTAGCTGATCTTCACGCTGCGCCCCTGGACCATGTTGCCGATATACGTTTCGTTTTTCAGCATATCGGAAATCCGCTCGCTGCTCCACAGGCCGGTGTAAGGGCCGGGCCTTGCCACCGGAAGATTGGCATAAGTAGCCGGGGTGGGTACCCCTTCCTGGTTGAGAAGGACGGCAATATTCCGGCAGCTCACGCCGGAGAGAGCCAGGGCAAAGATCCGCCGCACAATGGGCGCCGCTTGCTCGTCAATAACAATCTTGTTTTTCTCCGTGGGGTGCATCTTGTAGCCATACACCGGCTTGCCGCCGATGAACTGCCCCTTCCGCTGCTTATCCCGCTTGACGCTCTTGATCTTCTTGGAAATATCCTTCGCGTACATGTCGTTCATGATGGCACGGAACGGGGTGATGTCGTTGGCGGTGGAGTCCACGCCGGTGTCGATGCCGTCCAGCAGGGAGATATACCGCACCCGGTGCTCGGGGAAGTACCGCTCCATGTAGTGGCCGGTCATGATGTAGTCACGGCCCAGTCGGGAGAGGTCTTTGGTGATGACCATGTTGACTTGCCCGGCCTCAATATCGTCAATCAAACGCCGGAAACCGGGGCGGTCGAAGTTTGTGCCGCTCCAACCATCGTCTACATAGGTATCATAGACGCTCAGCCGATGCTGCCGCACAAACTCGCGCAGCAGGGATTCCTGGTTTTGAACGCTTTGGGATGGCCCCTCGCGCTCATCCTCCTTTGATAGTCTGATGTATAAAGCCGCATGGTAGTCCATGGGATTGCTGATCTCCAGGTGCATACTATCCCCCCTTGAGACAAGCGTCCATTCATCGCCCCAGCCATACTACATCTTCGGAAGAACATCCAGGGCAATCAGTTCTTTTTTCAGGAAGAAATGAAAGGACTCCCGGATTAGTTCCGCCGCAGACTGACCACACTGGGCATATACACAGGAAACAGAAAGAAATTTTTCTTTCATGAAACGCACCTCCTGTTGGGATTGTATGCGCCGGAACCGTTCAACTTGCGGCCGCTCCATGAAAAGCTTCGCTGTTTTTCTGTTCTGATTTCCTCAATATGTTCCTTATCCCACACATTCCTTATTGCGGGAAATACTCTCTTTTATCCCGTAAAAGGTTTTGATAATCATCTCTTTTGCCTGTTCTTCTCCCATGGAGGTATCGATACACAGCTGATAGTTCCAGGCTGCGCCCCAGGTCTTCTTCGTGTAATACTGATAATAGGAAGCCCGCATTCGGTCGGTCTGTCTGGCCTGACGAAGGGCTTCTTTCTCATCAAATCCTTCTGTGGCCATTAAACGCTTCACTCGAAAGTCCATGGGAGCGTGAAGGAAGACACAAAGGCACGGTACCTTGTCCCGCAGCACCGCATCCGCGCAGCGTCCTACAATGATGCAGTCCCCCTTCTGGGCGACTTCCCGTATCACCTTGGACTCTGCCTCAAAAATAGCGTCACTGGGCGCGGGCGTCTGGTCCGAGTAGCCGTACATTTCGGTGGCTAAATCGTGCAGGAGCGTTCCCGCCGCGCGCTCCTCCCTTTTCGAGATATAATCTTTGGAATATCCGGTGGATTCCGCGGCCAACTGAATAATTTCCTTGTCATAGAAGGGAATCCCCAGCTGCTCGGACAAGGCCTGGCCAATCGCCCGTCCGCCGCTGCCATACTGCCGGGCAATCACCAGACACACAGCATTTGTCCGGGCCTGCTCCACGGCGGGAGCTGTGGGTGCTTTTCCAAACAGGAAACCGGACAGAAAGCCAAGCTTTCTTCCCATCATCCGGGCAATGAAGCCCACCAAAATTGCCGCCACAACGGTGCCTTCTCGCACTCCGCTGAGCCGGCCCTGGAACCAGAAGGACAGTACCGCCGCGATGATCGTCATGGACATATCAAAAGCGACCTTTGTCAGGCCGAATTCGGTCTTCCACTGAAAGACAATTGCCCGTACAAAGGACTCGCCCGGCAGCATGACCACATCCGCAATGACCTCTAAAAATACGCCCGCCCCCAGGATCAGGCAGCCCAGCAGCAGGTAAATGACCTTCCAGAGATATTCCTGGGGCTGAACAAAGGCCAGCAGCAGCATGCCCAGATCAATGAAATAGCCAAAGGCCACCGAGACAGGTACCTGCAGCCAATACTCCAGCTTAAAGTTTTTTCTCAGAATCAGCAGCTGCAGGGCAATGAGAAACAAGCTGAATAAAATAGTAAATTCTCCCAAAGAAAGGGGGAGGTTCAAACTCAGCACATACGGGATGGACGAGATGGGCGATGTGCCCAGATCCGCTTTTGTAATGAGACTGACGCCCATGGCGTTAATAAAAAGTCCTACCAGAAATACGATATACCGTTTCGCTCTCTCCAACTGAAATCCTCCTCAAAATCGTTCCAATCAATGATGCTCTCTTGCCGCGCGTTTGCCGCTTCTCTCCAACGGAAAACGCGCCGCCTCCCACTCCGTCTGTCCGGGCACAGGCGGAGGGACTCCGCTGGGCACGCTGAGCGCAGACAGCGCCCCGCCTTCTCCCCAGTGATGTCGGATGGGGTCTGGCGGGGCGCGCCGCCGGCCATAGCATGGGCCAGCTTCTATTTCGTTTACATCCATTCCAATCCCTCATTTGAATTTTTTACCTTTTTATTATATCGCTCCCGTTTTATATATTACAAGGCCCTAATTCTGCCCGACGGACTATTATCTCCTGTTTAAACCCCTCCGTGCCCCCTCTAAGCGCCGGATAAACAGGACTCCGGGCAGAAAATAGAATGAAAAATTATTTACTATTTCGCATGAATACTTGGCTGGCCCCACTTCGTTTTGTGCAAAATCGACGAATCACTGTTTTTCCTCCCATTTTTCTTACCGCTTCCCGTAACCCGGACACCTCCCCAGCTGCGTACAAAGCCCGGAAGTCCTTGTCTCACAAGGACTTCCGGGCTTCGTTTACATTAGTTCCGGCGGGATACATAGGAACGGCTGATTCCGCACTGGCCGGCGATCTCCCTCTGGGTCCGGGGGGACTGCCCATCCAGACCGTAGCGCATGGTGATAATCGCCCGCTCCCGGGGGGTTAGGCAGGTACGAACGCAGCTTCTTACCTTGACGCAGGCATCCCGGGTATCCAGTTCCTCCAGCATATTGTCATCTACCGCGATCACGTCCATCAGGGACAAAGACCCGCCCTCCCCTGCCGCCTCCAGGGTGTCGGCCAGCGACACCTCCCCCTGCAGCTTCCGCTGGGAGCGGAAATGCATAAGGATCTCATTCGCTATCCTCTCCTGACGGACACATAAGCTGCTCTATGGGCGGCAAATTTAGCTCTCCATCCTCCGCAAAGAGGTATACATAGACGTTTTTGCCGTCCCAAACCACTTTTTTGACGATAGTACGCAGCAGGCGACGCCGTTCTTCAATAGTAGTCGAATCCACCGTGTCGGCGAATGACTCAATCATATCTCTATAGAAAAATAGATTTTGGCTCAGAGCATTACTCTGCCTAGCAAGCTTTTCCAATTCAGCAATTCTTGTCTGCTCCTGTTCGCTCTGCCGGTGCAGCTCATCGATCTGCTCCATGACGTATTTGGCCGAGGTCTCGCTGGCAACGGACAGAGATTCCACCAGTCGTTTGATGCGGGCTTCTGTTTCAGCATGGTTCTTCACTAATAAAGTCAACTCAGCTTCATAACTTGCTTTGTTGTCATTGATTACTTTCTTGGTTTTTGACAGTAACTGGCCAAAGTCTTTTTTGTCGGTGGCAACCTTACGTATTTCCTCAACAATCTTAGCATCGAGAGTGTTGCCGTTGCAGTTTTTCATACTACAGACAGTACCATGACTGCGCTCTTTGGTGGAGCACATATAGGTGTAAATCAACTCCCCATTAGCATTAGTGCGACCAGTCAGTTTCGGGCGCATATAGTCACCGCACTCGCCACAACGCAGAAGGCCGGACAAAAGCGCCACATTGCTGCGCGGTTTGCGATAGCTCTTGGATTTGTTCACATCCAGCATAGACTGTACTCGTACCCAGTTTGCACCGGAGATAATGCCGGGATGTTTCCCCACTGCCACAATCCAATCTTCCATCGGGCGAATCTGAGTAGCCTTGCCAGGGCGTTGGAGCGTGCGGTTGTAGGCCATAATACCGTGCTCACCGTCAAACTCCGATGGCTCAGCAAAAAGGTCTACGTTGTTCTCCTTGAGATACTGATACGCCGTATCGTCAGCAATCATATAAACCGGATTTGTCAGAATACCCCGGATGGCAAAGCGTGTGAACTGCTTGCCGCGCTTTGTGACACAGCGGTGCTCTAATAAGTACTGGTCAGTTTTACTGAGGGAGCCACTTTCCGTGAACACAGAAAAAATTGTCTTTACCAGCTGAATCTCCTCCGGAATAGGTTTGAGCTTACAAGCTTTTTTAACCTTGCCATCTACTGTTACGCTGGACAAGCTTTCCGAAGCGTAGCCAGTTGGTGTCGTCCCGCCCAGCCAGCGTCCGGTCTTGGACAGCTCATGCATGTTGTCGCGGATACGCTCGGCTATGGTTTCTCGCTCCAGCTGGGAGAACACTGACGCGATATACATCATTGCACGCCCCATTGGAGAGGACGTGTCGAACTGTTCCCGGATGGAAATGAAGTCAATGTGCCGGTCACCCAGATCCTCGATGAGCTTTGCAAAGTCACCAATATTGCGGCTGATACGGTCAAGGCGATAGACGACAATAGCAGCGAACTCAATCTTCTGGGAATCCTTCATCATCTGCTTGAACTGCGGACGCTCCAGATTGCCGCCGGAAAACCCCTCGTCCTCATATACAAGCGCATGCTCCGCCTCGTCTTCGCCAAAGTGCATTGCAATATATTGGCGGCACAGCTCAATCTGGTTCTCAATACTTTCGCCTTTCCCGGTAAATTTGGATTTGCGGGAATAGATGACGTATTGCTTCACCTGCGGCTGGTCTGTTGTTTTCATAGCAACACCTCGCATTACATTGTTAGGTTGTTAGATATATTGTAACGGATTGGAACCCATTTGAAAAGGTGCAAATAAGATTTTTTGAAAAGTTCTCCAAAGAACGTTATACCCCTTTATACCCCTTTCAAAAGGGTATAAAGGGGTATAACGTATTCTCACTGCCAGTTTCGTTTCAGGACTTCACTTTTGAGATACAGCGTGCTCTTTTCCGATGTTTTGATTGGATGAAGCTTCCCGCGTTTCGTCAGGTCAATGATATTCTGCCGGGAGCAGCCCAATATCTCCGCCGCCTCCGCTGCATTGATAACTCTGTGCGCGGCAAAGTTCCGGAAGTCTTCCATCGTCAGCGGAACGCTTTTGCCGATCCGGTAGAGCATCGCATCCGAGACGGTCATGTTCACATCCCATGCAACGCCATATCCGCCCGTCTGCATCTGCACATGCTGAAAATAGTCCGGCTTCTTGAGAAGAATCTGAAATGCCCTTGTCTTTTCAAAATGCTTCTGCAAATCGCATTTCTTCACTGCGCCATCCCGGAAAAATACCAGCAGGCAATGGTTCTCCAGCGGCAGCACATCTTCAATTCTCTTTGAGAACCGCCGCGTAATTTCTTCCGGAAGCTCCTTCTCGTTAATGGGAACAAGGTAGTAATCATCCTGTGCGCATCGCCCCATTGCCAGCATCAGAAGCTCGTACTCATCATATTCCTTCAGATGATTGTCGCGCAGAATCTCACCGATGTTCTGGCGGTCGATCGGAACGATCCGCTGCTGAACCCAGATCTTGCTCCAATAGGAATTGACTGTGGTTTCCCTACGCTTCACAAAGGAGTCCAGCAACAGCGGCGTTTCCCATGCATCCGCATTTTCAGGCAGCTCAATATAGAACTGCTTTTCCTGCTTGTAATACAGGAGGTACGCCAGATCCTTCTGCTCCTGCGTCGATTCATCTCGAATTGCAAAAATCTTCATATGCGCTCCACCTTTTCCAAATCATTTCCCATACGCCTTCAGAAAAGACCCACCAATTTCGATAGAATTACGGTGGACAGACCATGACAAATTGTCAACTCCTGTTTTTCCTTCATAATCTGCATATGTACATTCTCACTCCCCATCATCGTACTTCATTACTTGTCATACGTCAAGCTATAATGCAAAAAGCCGCCACCCTGATTTCACTCAGGGCGGCAGCTTAAACTTGTTTATAGCAAATCGGATAAACAAGTTGACACTATTGCTTGGAACGTAAATGTTCAACTACTGCATCGATAAGCTCCAACTTTTGTTCCGTGGAACAGGGCAACTTCTGCACTATCTTTAGTGCTTGTTCCGCATGGAACTTGGCCAGTTCCTTGCTGAGTTTCGCCTTTCCTTCCGGCGTGGTCGGCATAATCAAAAAGACTTCCATATCTATTGTTCCTTTCAGCAAATTATGTGTGAGCTGTAGCAAATTGCTGTGGCTCTCGTTCGTTATCCTCAAATCTCCGAGTGTTTTACGGCTCCGGCTTTTCAACAACGAAAAGCGGGAATAGGTCATAGTTTCCATCCTTATCAGAACTCAAATTGAGCTCAGATAGAACCTGCTCCTGAACCTCAGGTTTAAGATCACAAATATATATTTCAACGCTCATGTGTCATCCTCCATATATGACTTTGCAAATTAATGGAGAGAGCTGCAGCAACTCGCTGCAGCTCTCAAATCATTTGTCTCGGAAAAGGTGCTTGTAAAGGTCATCCACGCCCTTTTGCTTTTGCGTCCAGGTAATCGGTGCCATTTCAAAACCAGCGGCCGCACCCATCTCAATATAACGATCACGCGCTTTCCGAACTTCCTCTTTGACCTGATAATCAGAATCAACCATTACGTTGATCCTCTTCACGCCAATGGAGTCTAGTTCTTCAAGGACTCGTTCGTACTGAGAATAGCTCGGTATGCCTGTAAGGCCCACGAAACCACACTCATAAGGTGAACCCTGCGCAAAGCTGTAGGCAAGGTCGGACTTCATAACTCCCTCCGTAAGGCAAACCACTTCATCGCCTTCATGAACACCGACATAATGCGGGCAGCACTTCGACTGTGTTCCGTAGTACTGGTCAACACTCGTCAGGTTATAGAATTTCTGGTTGTAGACCTTATCAAGCCGAACCTGAATGGCTTCAATTTGGCCGAGCAGGTTTCGGTCGGGTAGCATGATTCCCGAACCTCGGACATCCAACACCCATTGGCCAGAGTCCTTCTGGCAATAAAATCCGGGAACCCCATCAAGAATGCAGCCACGCTCCAACAGCTCTGTAACAATCCGTTTCAAACGTGTTGTAGGCGTCGTTCGATAGCATAGCCGCTCCATTTCCTCCGGCTTTAGCCCGCGCTCTTTCAAAGCAGATTGATGTGTCGGGCATAGAGTCAGTAAGGAAAGCAGATTGGAATAGGTATTATCCCGTACCTCAGCTGAGGCAATCGGAAGTTCTACTGTCTCTATGGGGCGAGGCTTCCGCTTGCATTTGCGCACCGGTTCACCTCCATCTGGCCCGAATATTTTGCAGAGTTCTTCGTAAGCCGTATGGAGATTGACATCACAGTACTCCGCATAAAGATGGAGGATACCCCCACCTTTACCACAGCGGTTACACCGAAACACATTATCGCGGATCTTGACATTCATATGAGCTTTCCGATCTGCACAGAATGGACACCTGCAATGCAGTTGAGTCCCGGTATCTCGTATGACTTCGATGCCAAGAAGATCAACCACTTGCTCAATATCACATGGCAGATCAGGTATTCTGCCCATCTAAACCACCTCCCTTAGCTAGGGGAAGAATCAGCTGGCCATCTGGCCTACCGTTTCCAAAAGCTTTGCAGCCCCTGCTTTCAGTGCGAGATTATGGCCGGAATAGTTCTTCACATACCACGCGAGGTCACCTGGGCTCTTCATAGCGATTTCGCCAAGAGACCAGCCACTAAAGCGGCCAAAATCAACCTTGACGGCTTTCGCCTGTTCAATGGTCATGACACGCAAGTACTCATCCAGCGTTTTGGGGGGCTCCGGAGCAGGAGCATGAGACTGCTGCACAGGAGGCTGAACCTGCTGCTGAGCAGGCTGGGTAGATTTAGGCGCTGTCGCCGTCTGAGAGAAGACTGGAGGATCCGTTGTCGGTTGAGCGGTAAAACTCGCCACGACACTACCAGGGTGTCCTGCATCTTCATCAGGAGGCATCTTGATTGGGGCATCCGCGATAATACCGGCCAGCGCATCACCATTCATACAGAACTGCGTACCATAACCTGCATCAGCCAAAGCGCGGCCCTTTGCGACTGTTTCGGCGATCTCCAAGAAGCGATCGCCAAAGCGGTCTTCCGTTGAGAAACGCTGAGAATACGCCTTCCCAATGAACTGGTCAGCTGGGTCAGCCTTATCGGCATAGATCCTGCAGCATACGATTGCATTCTTCTCATCAACTCGGATAAGCTCCGGGTCGATCTTTCCATTCGGATGGTGCAGGCGGAACCAAAGAAGGCGATATTTGACATCAAGGTAGAGATCGTTTTCGCCTTCCTCACCCACGGTAGTACGCACGAAATCAGCGGGGTTAAACCCATCGACAGCGTTGATGGCAGGGATCACATTAGAGTTCGATTCACTCATGGTAATTGTCCTTTCACAATAAATGTAGAAACGAGGCAGCTTTTGACCACCCCGTTTCTCAAATAATCACGCTACTCGCCGACTCAGCTCGCGGTTATAATAAGCCACGATTCGATCCGCGAGTACCGTATTCCTTTGACCCACATCACATTTATGGATCGCAACAAAGACTGCCTGCTTTTGCCCAATCAGGATGACCTTCGCCTTGGCTCTGGTCACAGCAGTATAGAGCAAATTCCGCCGCAGCATGATATAGTGCTCTTTCAAAAGAGGAACAATGATGACAGGATACTCCTGTCCTTGGCTCTTATGAATGGTCGTACAGTAGGAGAACTCCAAATCCTCCAGCATTTCCTGCGTGTACTGTAGTGTCCTTCCATCCAAAAGCCTCACGCATGTGATCGTCTCATCATCCTCTTTCTTCATGTCGGTTATGACGCCGACATCGCCATTTGACACATTGATTCGATTTGCCGTCTGCATAATGCGGTCACCAACACGAAATACTCGACTGCCACACTTAACCTCTTTCTTCAGGTTGTTTGGCGGGTTGACAAGGTCTCGAATGGTCTCATTCAACGCATTTGCCGCAACCGCACCTCGCTTACGGAGAGGTGAGAGAATCTGCACGTCCTCAATACCATGCAAAGAGACTTCCTGCAGATAGTTCTTGATGACCAACTGCGCAGCCTCTTCCGAGTTCTGAACTTCCAAAAACTGAAAGTCATCCCCGAACTGAAGATGTGTGTCGTTGTGGTTGATGGCATAGGCGTTTGTGATGATACGGCTATTAGATGCCTGGCGGAAAACAGTCTCTAAGACTGCCGTAGGAACCTTTTCACTTCGAATCATCTCTCGCAGCACATTACCCGCGCCAACAGATGGGAGCTGGTCAGCATCACCGACAATAATCAGCTGAGCGCCCGACTTGATACGATCAAGGAGGATATACGCAAGGCGCATGTCCACCATTGAAAACTCATCAACGACTACCAAGTCTGCTGATAGTAACTCTTTGTCGTTCAGCGGGCTGTCTTCATCCGTCACAAGGCCAAGCGCCGAGTGAAGTGTAGATGCGTGCATTCCTGTCTGTTCTGCCATGCGCCGACTGGCACGGCCAGTAGGTGCAGCCAGTAGGACTTCATTCGCGGGGAACGCAGCTTTATAGATATCCAGTATGAATCGTAGTGTTGTGGTCTTTCCGCTGCCGGGGCCTCCGGTCATGATGGAGATCGGATGCGAGAGGCACAGCTTCACAGCATTACGTTGCGAAGGAGCCAGTCTTTGATGCAAGGTCCTCTCCGCATTGTCGATTTTGCTGTCCAGATCGTCGATCTTTGTAAAGCCCTCTTGGAGTATCATGGACACAATGCGCTTAGCTGACTTAACTTCGCACATGCGCTCGTAACTCAGGTATACACGGCTTCCCTCAACATAGATACGGGATTCCACACGTTCATTTGAGATCGCTTGACGGATTTCCTCTTCGGAAACCACTTCATCATCGCAGCCCATATTGAGAAGCTCATAGCACTGGCCAACCGTCTCATCAACGGATAGAAAAAGATGCCCAGATACGCGTGCCTCATCCAGCACATAGTTGATCGCACCGGAGTATCGCAAAGGGTGCTTTAAGCTAACTTTTGTTTTACGGGCAACGGAATCGACTGTCATGAAGCCAAAGCCTTTGATCTTACAGAGTTGGAATGGATCCGTCTTCACGATTCTCAGGCTGTTATCTCCGAACTCTTCTCGGATCATCGCAACCTTTTTCATCGAAACACCGAAAGGCGCCAAGTATATCATGAGATCACTCAAGGCTTTCGTTTCCCCGTAGGATTTGATGATAGCCTTGAGTTTTTTCTGGGCAATCCCCTTGACGCTAAGCAGCTTGTCCGGCTCTTTCTCCAAAACCTCCATCGTCTTATCGCCAAAGCGAGCGACAATGGCCTTTGCGGTCTCAGGGCCAATTCCTTTGATGATACCGCTGCTCAGGTAAGCAAGGATGCCGGCTTGATCTCTCGGCACGACTTCCTTACACATTGAAACCGACAGCTGTAGACCGTGTTTGGAATTCTCCCATGTGCCATCCAGTTCCACTTCCACGGCATCTGTAGCAATCAGATGATAGCCAATTGCCGTGAAATGGATCTTGTCGTCATGGTAGTAAGATCGATTACGGGCTTCCTTTGGAACAGACTCATCAGAAGTACTGTAGGCAAAAATGCAGAAGCCCTTATCTGACTTAAAGATGGTTCTTTCATACCGACATAGCATTTGATCACTCCTTATGCGATGGCCGATTTGACCACCTTAAAGATTCTTGATTCCGTCTGATCCACAAACTCATCATAGATATCAGGATACTGAGCTCGTAGAGCAGATAAACGATCTTTCGATATTCCTTCCCGATACAGAGGGTTGTAGGAAACTTTGAAGCACTCGCCGCCCTGTTCACAGGTTCCTTTGCACGCAGTACCCATCTCTTCGACGATGGGAGCATAGAGGGATTTGATGCGAGTCTCAAGTGCTTTTACCTGAGCATCTAAAGCTCTCTTTTCCTCTTTGAGGGTCAGAATCTCTTTGAGGTTCACCACAAACTTGCGGTCAAGATCTACAGTCGGTTCAGACTTGTCAGCAGGGCCGAAATAGCGACGAAGAGACTCCAGAACCGCATCTGGCTTTTCGACCAGAGGCGGCTCCACACGAGCCATGACGTGATTATTCCAGAATGCCGACAACTCCAAAATCGTGTTCTCTTCTTCCTCGAGGTCACGCTCAATCTTTTGCCATACAAAGTCATTCTCATTATTTGAGAACAGGCAGGCAATGAATGCAACATCGATGTTCATCACCGACATGTAGTGCCGAACCTGCAATTCATAGTGGCGAGGGACTGCTCCGTTCGCCCACTTGAATTGCATGTCATAGTGCGCCGTTTTGCACTCAAGGATGGCCTTGCGCCCATCCGGCAGGGTTACAAAACGATCCACATCGGCAATCAGGAAGGGAAAAAACGGGTGTTGGTACATCCAGTGGTCTTCATACACAGATAGTCCGGTCTTCTTTGCGAAGATTTGAGCTACCACATCTTCGAGCAAATGCCCAATCTGGAATGTGATGCTTTTGTCCGGCCCATCATCTGACATGACGACCCCAATTTTGTCGTAATAAAGATCCCGAGCCGTGCGATATGGGGAGGAATTAAGGGCGACAGCTACATCGCTGCCGCCGATTCCTTTTCGCCTCCAACTGAGCCATTGATCCTCTGTTAGAGTTGTGATGTCCACCAATCTGTTTGGCGTGTAGTTCAGGTTCAGCCCCATAGCCTACACCTCCTCGCAGCGATCAAACCCACAATTGCCGCATTCTGGGCATTCCTGATCATCAGGATCCTCGAACGAGGCAAAGCTTGTTATCTCCCCGCAATGCCGACACTTATAAGCAAATAGATCTTTTTCGGTGTGCTCTACCGTCCCTGTGTCATCGCAGGTAATGTGTTCCTCAAAACATATTCCCGGCTCTGAGGTCTGGATCATGACAGAAACGCCATCTTCTGCGCAGGCCTCTGAGAGAGTCAGGCACTCACTAGGAGAATTCTGAGGATATCCACCGATCAAGCAACTGTATGCTGACCATGCGAACGACGCGACAAACGAGTAACTTGCTTTGGCATCGACGGCAGGCTCGGAGAATTCTTTCATAGCCTCATCAATGAATGCCTGTCTTTTCGACTGGATGAAGCTCCGTGCAAAGAAACGCTTGCCTGGAATGGTTGAAGGATCGTCTTCGCTGACAAACCGTTCAATGAACGACTTAATGCCATCCCGTGTACCGGTGACATTTACATACCCAAACGCCCAATTAGGCATAATCTATCCTCCTTACTCTTCAAAATCAGTATTGTAGTGCTCGACGATCTCAGTCGGCTCGTCAGATGCACAGTTGCCGTAGACAACAGTCTGAAGTGCTTCCTTGTTTGGATCGTATTCTACGCAAGCCAGGATCGCTGTAGCGCCATCCTTGCGTACATAGTCGATGAAAACGCCTGGATAGTCTGCTGCACAGTCAGTCTTATCGTGCTTAGCGTAAATCGCGAGTTGTCCTACTGGCGTATCAACAATGAAATGCCGAGTCTTTTCCATATTCAATCCGCTCCTTGTTTTCGGTGATATCTTTCATGACTGAATCCATAGCGGAGAGTACTACCTCAACTCCCTCGAAGATGTGGTCACTATCTAATGCCCACATCATGTCATGGAATTCGCCCTCTGGCGTATAGACAAAGCACTCCCACCAGTTGTTGTGTTCCATATCGAGTCGATACCGTTTATGCGTATCACCCATGGCAGCATATAAGGCATGGTCCGTCTTCAGATATGGCAAAACATCAACGCCAAAACGTCCAGAGTTACTCTTATCTTTGACATAGAGTAATTCTGTACCATCACTCTTATCGTAAAGTGTGGCGTAGATATCTCCGCAGGCGTGAATGGCAAAAACACACCCGCGCACCTTGATAGATACCACCAGGCCGCCGTACCAGAGGGAAGAATACTGCTTGCGGCAAATCGGCTGATGGAATTCAACTTTGATAGGTTGATGTATCTTTCCAATCTGCTTTCTGATCTGCCAGCAAAGGTGTAGACGTTGTAAGGTGCTGATGCCTTCGAAGGTTATATTCTTCATGTGAGATCACCACCTCTTACCACTTAAAGTCACCGGGATGATCATACTCATGCCAATTCACATTCAAGGCACGAGATACAATCTCCTCCAACTGAGCAATCCTCAGCCCAGAGGCACCGTCACACTGCGCAGAGAAGATCACATCGCTCATCTGCATGAAGAGTTCATAGGCCGTGCAAGGACTGTCTCCATGAATTGCTACGAAATAGTCCATAGCTTCATAGGAGGCTTTCTTCGGGGCCTTGATTCTTTTCAGGACACGCATGAGTGTAGTGACGGGATAGCGGATCTCGATGTTCATGAGCTGCACTTGCTTGTCCAGCGCCTTTTCAAATTGCGCATAGACCAATCTGAGCTGTTCCTCAAAATACTGCATATCCACACCATTCTTGTGTTCGGTGCGAATGGAGTACCCCAATGGAACAATACGACTCTCGGCACCAACCAGAAAAATCGGATAGAGATTTGCGCCGCTCATACCCACATCGGAGGTGGAAAAGCGCAGCGCAGGAACCATTTTCTCGGTTTGCAAGCCTTTGGCAGCAATCTCCCTATGATATGTATCAAGGAGTTTGTCTGCCTGGCCATCCAGGCACCAGATAGCGGTTGCGATAGAGTGATCGAAGTGGGCGGTCATGAACCGATTGCCGGGATATTCTCGATCAAGGAAGTCATTGGTCGCTTTGAACAGGGGCAGCATCTCCATGACCGTGTAGTCCTTGGGATCTCCACCGTGTACGGCCGATACCTTCTCATCTGCGACTTTGATCAGGCTGTCGCCGGAGGCAACGCCCATGCAGTAGTTGAGAATCTCAGCGAATACGCTTTTGGAGACTTTGTTGAGGGCATGACCGGAGATGCGGGCACGCTCCAGAACGGTCTTGAGAGCACAGGAACGGACCGGGTAGTCCTTACCATCTACCTTCAGCAGGAGGCTGGTATTCTCCATTGTGTCTTCAAGAATCTCTGCGGCGCCATTGTGGTCATAGATCTGCATGTACAGATTCCCGAGCGTGGAGCCTCGTTCCACCGGTTCGAACTGAAGTTCTCTGGATGGGGCGGTCATCCATTTGCTGCGGGCTTTCCGGTCGCTCAGGAATTGAAAAAAATCCCCAGACTCCGTAAAGCTACGACTGAAGTTGTCCGTGAATACTTTGCTTTCCATCATTTGCTTGTTCCACCTTTCAAATAAATATTTCTCAAACCCGCAATGCGGAATTTGGGCAAAAAAAGAGCGCTCTGATCTGAAAATCAAATCAAAGCGCAAAGAGAGCGGCGAGACAAATTGTCCGCCCAGAAATGCCAGAATGTGTTGGCTCACAGCTTATGAAGCTCCATAACGGAGATGAAATCTAATAAGTACAGAGTCAGAATACCATTGGAGCTTTACTCGTGCCAGAATACCTAATTCTGCTTTCTGGGCAAAAATCAGCTCACACGTATTGCATCCACCCTCCTCAAACGCAAACCTCATTGCTATTCTTACCATATAATGCCAACGAGCTTTGCACATTATTCTGAAAACGCAATCACAATGAGCTTTTGCTTGCACCATAAACTTGGGTATGTTATTATAAAGGTGCAATCGCAAGCATGGTGTTAGGAGCTGATTATTTTGCCAAGAGGAAAACTGTTAAACGGTCTGGTGACGCAGCAGAAGGTATTGCGGGCAGCGGTGGCGCTGTTCCTGGAAAAGGGCTACACCAGAACCACCACCGGCGAGATCGCAAAGGCGGCGGGCATCGGACAGAGCTCGTTCTTCCATGTTTTTCCCAGTAAGGAGGCGCTGCTGCTGGAGTTGGTACAGCGGATGTTCAGCGGGCAATTCGCTCTTGCGGGACAGCACAGCGGGGAACAAGACCCTGTGCTCCTGTACGCCGTGGAAACGGCCCTCCAGCTCCACATCGCCGAGCTGACCGAGCCGCTGCGGGAGTTGTATGTGATGGCATACTCTCTGCCCTCCATCGCGGCATATCTTTACAAAAGCACAACGAAGCGGCTGCAAGTCATCTTCGGGCCTTATCTGCCGGAGGCACAGCCCAAGGACTTCTACGAAATGGAGATCGCGTCCGCCAGTATCATGCGGGGCTTCATGTCGGTTCCCTGTGACGTGTATTTCACGATGGAGGCCAAGATTTCCCGCTTTCTGGACTGCTCGCTGAAACTCTATGACGTACCAAAGGAGAAGCGTGCGGCGATCACGGCAGCCGTCTTGCAGATGGACCTTCACACAATGGCTTTGGGCATCATCCAGAAGACCGTCCAACAGGCGGAAAAGGGCTTTGAAGCCCTGACGGAAAAATAAATTTAGGCAAGGGGATATCCCCTTGGTTCCTCCAAAGGAGGAACCAAATGACTTTCATCATGGAGGGATCACGATGAATAAAAGATTCTTTAGCTTACTTGCCGCATTTGCTCTGTGCTTGACCCTGATCCCCACAACAGCATTCGCAGATGACGAGAAAAGAGGAGAAGATGTTTCCCCATGCAGCTGTGAAACAGCCTGCACGACGGACAACATGAACAAGGAATGCCCTGTCTGTGGAGCGGAGAATGCCATACCGCAGAACTGCGGTCAATACATCCCTGTTGAGGACCGAACCGGCGAAAACGGCAGCACCGAGAGAGCCGATGATCCGAATGGTCCCACAGAGCTGAGTGCCGCAGATCAGGTACAGGCCATGATCGACGGTTTACCGAACGCAGAAGAAATCACTGAAGATAACGCCGAAGAAGTCAAGGCGCAGCTTGAGGCCATCGACGAGGCGAAGGAGAAGCTCTCCGACGAGGAATTCGATGAGCTGGATATGACCCGGTATGCGGAAGCTGCCGCTGCATTGGGGGCGCTGGCTGCGCCAATGCTATTGGCTAATGATTCGCCTGCCGAGCAGTTTTCCCTCGCTCCCGGCGGCAGATATTACTTTGACCTATCCGGCGAGGACATTCCCGGCACAGCAAACAGCGGAAACTCAGATGGTGCGGTTTCTTTGCCGGATACGTCGCTGCACTATGTTCCCTTTACCTATGTGGGAACGATAGAAGCCTACAAACTCACGTCTGCGACGGCAACCACCGAGGAGTATGCACAGCAGAACAAATATCCCCACAGCCTGTTTGTGGCGGACTATGCCGTAACGCATACGGTAAGCTGGGATGACTTAAATACGAAAGGTCTGATTTTCGGCAAAAATTATGCCAGCGGCGGCGTGGACTATACCCTGCGCGCACCGTCTGTGGGAAGTATCTCTACAGGTTCGGGCGATTCCCAACGCGGCGTGCCCCAAAGCAACGAATGGGACACGATGCTGAACAAGAACAGCGGATATATCCAAAACTGGAATAAAATGTATTCGTGGGGACAGGATACTTCTTCTGCCGCCGAGTCGTTCCGGGCGTACCGTGGGTACAACTCGGCCCGCTTCTGGTATTACACCTCGTCCTCGTTTCGGAACGTCTACCTCGGTTTCCGCCCCGTCCTTGAAGTCCTGAACCCTGACACACTGGGCTCTGACGGACTGAAGGTCGTTACCCTTGACCTTGGCGGCGGCAAGCTGGGCGGCAGCTCCGATGCTATTCAGATCATCGTGAAAAACGGCAGCGAGTTTACCGCGCCTGCGTCCGACGGTCTGAACCGCCCGGCCGGAGATACAGGCAGCTACTTCATGTGGCTCGGAAGCAACGGCAAGCTCTACGCGCCCGGTGCCATTGTTCCGGCGGACGTTACCAAGCTCACGGCGCAGTTTGCTTTATCAGAGCAGTTTTCCCTCAAACCCGGCGGCACCTATTACTTTGACCTATCGGCAATGGGTATTCCCGGCACGGTGAACGATGCTCTGCCGGATAATACCCTGCACTATGTGCCTTTTACCTACGCAGGGACGGTGGACGCCTACAAGCTCACGTCTGCGATGGCGACCACCGAGGAGTATGCACAGCAGAACAAATATCCCCACAGCCTGTTTGTGGCGGACTATGCCGTAACGCATACGGTAAGCTGGGATGACTTAAATACGAAAGGTCTGATTTTCGGCAAAAATTATGCCAGCGGCGGCGTGGACTATACCCTGCGCGCACCGTCTGTGGGAAGTATCTCTACAGGTTCGGGCGATTCCCAACGCGGCGTGCCCCAAAGCAACGAATGGGACACGATGCTGAACAAGAACAGCGGATATATCCAAAACTGGAATATACTGTATTCGTGGGGGCAGGATACTTATTTTGGCGGCGCGTCGCGCCGTGCGTTTCGCGGGTACGATTCGGCCCGCTTCTGGAGCTTCAGCTATGCTACGTACTCCGTCCCGTTCGTCGGTTTCCGCCCCGTCCTTGAAGTCCTGAACCCTGACACACTGGGCTCTGGCGGACTGAAGGTCGTTACCCTTGACCTGAACGGCGGCAAGCTGGGCGGCAGCTCCGATGCTATTCAGATCATCGTGAAAAACGGCAGCGCATTTACCGCCCCTGCGTCCGACGGCCTGACCCGCCCGGACGGAAATACAGGCAGCTACTTCATGTGGCTTGACGGCAATGGCAATTCCTACGAACCCGGCGGCAGTGTTCCGGCTGATGTGACGACCCTGACGGTGCAGTGGACAGCCCCGACCTATGCCGTAACCCTGCACACAAACGGCGGCACGATCAACAACGGCAATGTCACCGAATACACCTACGGCGTGGGTG
>JAXWVI010000029.1:0-11230 GCA_037245165.1 bacterium | reverse complement strand
ACACGTATTTTCAAAACAAAACTGTCATAACTGTAATTGTCATAACTGTCATTTTCAGGTGCTGCATCTATCAAAATAATCTAAACTTTTTAGACAAAAGATAATGAAATTACAATTAATTCATTATCTTTGCACCGACAAAGACACAACGAGATAATACTAAAAATATGAAAAGTCCATTTACAGGAGGAAAAGTAAAGGTTTATGCAGAGAAGAGAACTGCTAAATATAGAAACAAAGAATTTGAGTACATTTTTCTTTGCTACCAATGTGTTGACACAAAAGAAAAATTTACCACAACTGAATTAGATTGTTTCAATACTTTGCAAGTATGCTAACAATATAAAAAGAGATTTAACACAAGTAGAGGAGAAAAGGCTTAATCTTCTCTACTTGTGTACAAATCAAACTTTCTCTATCAACCATTGCAAATGTAACTTGCTATTGATTTTCTCTAGTATGTCATACTTGAATTGGGTATCTGAATTTGTATTTATCCAAAGTCCTTCGCCAATCTCTTTGTATCTGGTCATCAACTTCTCCTCATCAGAAAGTTCTGTCAGCACAAATGGACGTTTTCCTTGCATTAGGTTCAAATTCATGACATTGTTTGCACCAGCTAATTGGATGGCATACAAGAATGTAGAAACCACTTGTTTTTCTTGGATGAAATTGCCATCTGCAAATGTAATTTTAATCTTGTCACGTTTTGCAAGAGTATTTTTTTCTTCAAATGGTTCTTTCATCAAATATGGAGTAAAATCAATGTTTGATTCATCTACAATATTTAGAGGCACAACAGCAACTTTAAAAGCTAGATTCAACTTATCTATTACGTAAAACAATACGTTTACTTTGTGAAGAGTTGTGTCTGGAATATCTGAAATGGACACCTCCAATTGTTTGAATTTTTCAATACCAATTTTCTCCCTCGCCTCTACGAAAGTTCTTGCTACGTTCTTGTGCATTATATAGCCACCATCTGGCAAAATCAAAGCTATTACATATTGCTTTTTATACGACTCGGACTCATTGTGACTACTCACTGCAGGCAACGGATTTGACCAATCAATATCATCAATGAGATTCTTCCAATCCTTAAACTCCATGTTAGGGCATCTATCTTGATAATAATCTATAACGACATTAATAGCCTCTGCTCTCTTTGCGTACTCAGTATCAAGCAAAGGACGAATTTGCTCTAGCACAGTAGGATTGGCGATTCTCAAAAGTTTTCCATTTTTTATGTTCTTTTGGTCTGGGTCTATGTCTATAGGATTGCCATCAACATCACTCCCCTCTTCTGCCTCTTCTTCGATTGAATTTTCATCATTATCCAACAACTGTCCGGCGAAATTTTCTTTATTCTCAGAACCAGAGATTTTAATCAAGAATAATACATATAAAACCAAGGCTGGCTCTAAGCAGTCCAGCAGTTTGGTATCCATTAAATATACCTCTTCTGTATTCATCAAGGCAACCAATGCTTTTGGATAATCACCAATGTTGTCATATTTGAGAAAAAGTTTTCTACAAACAAGATTTGGAGTAACGACATCATCTACCAAAGATCTAATTGTCTGAAAATACAATACAGGATTCACTTGACTCATTGAGCACACTTTTGGATCCGTACGAAGATAACCTAAAAAATGCTCTATATTTTTGCGATTTACAAAATTGCGATAAGTTTCATTAGCCTCTTTTCGACGCTTAGAACCAACGGCAACATATTCTTGCATTTCTGGGAAATACTCTGCGACATTTAGCAGAAAATCTGCCAATTTCATTCTTTGAAAGGCAAGAAGTTTGCTGCCATTGGATTGATAACTTGACTGAAAATCGCCAGTCTCTGCAGCAAGATTCTGTGCACTTCTTCGTGAATAGAAAGACACATTTTGGGTAACATTCAATCTTTGCTTGGTGGTATATGGATTCCAAGTCACATAAACGTCATTATCCCTGTCATACCCCAAGAATATGAATGCAATGTCAGAATCCTTGATGGGCTGGAAGATATCTCGTCTTGGAAGTTGAATACGACAAACATCAGAAGTCTCGCTCTCACTATTGAAAGCGGTGGAAGTTATATTCTTTTGATATATCCAAAATCTAACCCCATTCAATTCTATAAGACATGGATTTACGCCATCGACAAACTTTACAGTTGCCGACTTTAAGAAAGCCTCGCCTAGAAGTTTCTTCCACTCTCCTCTATCTATTTTTTCCTTTGACATATTTCAAAACAATTAGTATTCATTGAACAAACTTTTAAACAACGGACTTGAAGATATATCGTATTTAGGTTCTTGAATACGGATATCGTCTATATCGCTCAAATCACTTGCAAATTTCACTTCGCTCACATGATGTGGAACTCCCTCTTTGGAAATATGAGGGATTTTGTTTGCATCATAAAATCTCAGCGAATCGACAGCTTGCACATAGTCATAATGTAAATTTTTGAGTTTAACAACATCTTGACCAACTGTTTCAGCTATCACTTTATATAATTTTATTCGATATTCCGCCACAAACAATTTGCTACATATTTTTTCATAAAGGTCATACACAGAATAACCATTTTCACCATCCCCAGACTCTCTGACTATCGTAGAGGCTACAAGAAGTCTAGAATGAGGAGAAGGATTGAGTTGTTCATACGAAAAATGATGCAGTCTTTTTTCACTCGAAGTACTCTTTACCTCTATTTTATCCCTTCCTAAAGTGAAGTCATATTTTGCACTTGGATCAACATGCCATGCATTGATAAGCGCCATAGGATACGCACTTTGTTCAATAACCAACAATTCAGCCCACAGTCCCTGTATCTTTTTGCGAGGAGGCATAGTAAGTGCGGAAAATATAGAAATTAGATTTTCCATTCCAACCGCCAAGTCATGACATGTTGGAATGGGTGGGAACTTCTCTAGAAGCATCAAGACGATTTCAATGAAATAATCTTGCAATGAGTGCTCTGGAGAGCGAAGCGTTATCATCGTAAATATCGCTTCCTCCTTGACACCTCCTTCACCACATACCGTACAGGGTGTATTATATTCGACAGAAAGCACTTCTCTTACAATATTCACACCCATTGAGTCTGGCGAGGTAGCAACGAAAAATCGAGGAAAGCCATCTGGCGAGAGGTTCAACTTATGCAGCATTCCATCTATAGAAAGTACCGGCATTGCCTCAGCGTTGCTTTCAGGACGCTCCAAAGTTCTAAACTTAGATATTATTTTATTTACATCCATTTCATTTAATGATTTTAATCTTCAGTTTCATCCAAATCATCCATTGCTTCGATTTCTTCCTTTTTAACTTCCTCAGTGCCGATATAGGTGGCTGCTAAACTATCAGGATAATTAATAGCCAATGTATAGGCATCAGAAGGAAAATCCAAAATCGTTGACATGAAAGCAATATGATGAAGTTGAATTGTTATAGTCTCACCATCCACTATTTTTGCATCACCAGGATATGCTTTTCCATCATCTTCAGTACTTCTACCCATCAGAAGCTGAGAAGTAATCTTATGCGTGTCATAATTAAATCCACGTTTACGAAGTGGCTCTGCCTTCCAAGCCATCTGAACAAAATGCACAGATTTGATGATTTGCTTATCAGCCAAAAAACTCAAATAACGAATCGTATCCGCTTTTCTTCGAGCTTCGCCCAAATTAGCAAATCTGAAATTTCCCAAGAACTCTATTGCTTCATCGATAGAAAGATCTAGACTTCGGTGTGAACGAACGTCTGTGTCATATTTATATTTATCTTCCTCAAAATCATGAAGATGCGTTTGCAAGAATTGTTCTACCGTTTGTCGATTATTATCTATGACAGCTGCACTTTGAAATGCCTCAAAAGTACTCATTCCCTTCAATGTAGTATTGACTACTGTAACAGGCAAGACATTGGAGCGAGTGGGTCTCAACGTTGGCGACAGCAAGATTTTTCTTTCAGCAGCGGCCAAAGTATCACATGAAGCCAAAGTATTCCTTAATTCTTCTTCATGGGTAATATAGACTAGATAATTGTCTATAGAAACCTTAGGGAGAAAAACACGGCAAGACTTGATGTAGTCTCGCTTATATCCGAAAAATCGACAGCGTTGTTGAATTGTATCTGCATTTGTTGCGCCCAATGTATGACGTGGCATATATGTTGTGGCGAGATTTTCTATCGTAAATCCACGATTCAGCATCTCGGCACCTACCAATATATGCATACCGCAACTATGCCACGTAATATTTACATCAGCCTCCTTCTCTGAGTTAACCAAATGTACCTGACTATCTCCAATCACATCAGGCAGGAGGGGTTCGATTTCATCCCATAAAGGGCGTTCATCCTCGTCATAAAATTTGACGGCTTCATCAAACATCCGTTTGAACTCTTGCATTAAGAATACATAGTCATCTGATGACTTATCCTTCCTAGCTGCCCGATTCCAGTTTTTGATTTCTGTATCTATCCACTTCTTAAATTTGCTATTCCACTTCTTGGTTTCATCAGGATGCACCATCATAGACAAAAACTTAACCCCATCCGTTTTTCTCCATTTTACCACTATCGCAACTGCCAATATATGAAGACGCAAAGCATCTTCCAAGGATTTAGGAATCTTTTTCAATGGATTTCGCTTTTTATGAAACACTTGGGATTCTGGTATTTGCATAATCAGTCCACCATTAAACAAGTCATGGTTTGCTCCCCTTCCAAAATACAATTCGCCACCTATATAACCTTCACCTGGAGTTAAAAGAGTATGACTCTTTGGCGATAGTAAGTCTTGCATACTAATCAAGAGATTAGCTTGAGGCGTAGCTGTATATTGTACATATGTATTACCAGGCAGCACAGCTCGCATTTTCAATATAGCATTGTAGGTACTTGACACTTCTTCATCATCACTCTTGCTATTTTTACGACCATAGGCATTAAGAGAAGCTTGATCAGCCTCATCATCTATAATCAAGACAGTCTCTTCGCCCATCACTTCTTTGAATTCATTATTTTCAAATAGTTTTGTCAATTCATCTATGTGATTGGCTCTCTTCAAAATAGGAATCAAAATCATAGGGTGAGAACTTAGATACATCTGCCTAATAATCTCATCCATTTCATCCTCCTTTGGGTCTGCATGTAACTTGTAATGCTCACCATTTTCTTGTTTTTGACCAACCAAATCTTTTTCCAATCTTGCAGTAGTCTGCTCTACAAGATTTTTCTTGGTTCCAGCCAAATAGACGACCAATCTATATCCATTATCTTTAGCAAGAGCCGTGAGTCCAGTGAAAGACATCGTTTTACCACTCTGAACATATCCAACCACAAGGTGGGTCGTTTCTTGAGCCTCATAAGCATCATGAGGATTACAATGATTCAACACATTCACAGTTTCTTCTCTAAAGGTAGCTGCACCTTCTGCTGTCAAACCATTCTTTTTATATGTTCCATCAGATAGGAATCTTTGCTTTTGCGCTTGTAAGAAGTCTTCAAAAAAACTGCCACAATGCACATTTTGCAAAGTTTTTCCATCTAAATGACTCTTCACTATATGATTAATTTGAATTGTTTCCATACCTTAACTCTGTACTTTTTTGATATATTCATTGAAAATATTCATAAAATCCATCACAGTATCATTGCCACCCTTTCTGGCAACAAACTTAGCTATAGCCATTGATTTGATCAAGACAACAGAACTTGCTGATTTTTTCTCATCAATATTCTCAAAGAATGGATGGTTCATATTAATCTTACACTTCAAAATCTTGTTCTGGTCTATATCAGATATGTCATTTACAAACAAATCAGCCCCACCTTCACAGAACTCCACTCTAAGCGTATATTTTTCATCATCCACATGGAATGTATCTTCATAAATATGCTCTTTATCCGTGGATGTTACAATGGGAACCATCTTTATATCGCTTTCCTGAGATGCTGCTGTTATTGACGAGGACAAAGATACCGGTTGCTTCTTGGTCTTAGGTGTGGTGTTGTGCTTGCGAATAATATTCAGAACTTCTTTTTTAGCTGTCACACGATAATCGTCAGCCTGTTTGAGCATGTCGAAACCAGGAAGTTTGATTTGGTCTTTCAGCAAATCAAGTAATGCCTCTAGGTTTTCTCGCTCTGTAATATCATTCTTGTTGAAAGAAACATTGAAGCCTTCAACCTCAATTTCACCAAACAATCTTTTATATCGGAATGTACCCAACGAGCCCATAAATTTAGGGAAGAATCTATGGTCACTTTCCGTTCCGACCACAACACGTCCTCTACGCAAAATGACAAATCCATTTCTTCCTTGCTTGATATCTCTCAATATTCCAATGAAGCCAGTTGCCTTATATCGTCCCATTGTTGCACAGACTTCTTTTTTCCACAGAACATTTCCCCCTTCAGGATCATGTACATAAGGTACGTTTAGCACTGGGTATTCCTCAAAAGTAATCTTTTCATCTTGAAGAAATAAGTCAAACTCATTTTTTCTCAACGACATTCGATATATACTGCTCAAGTCTGCTGCTATCTTAGAGAGACTTTTCTTGCTTGGCATATTTCGTGTCGGAGTGGATATGTAGATTCTCGTATAATGAGCATCTTTAGATTCTTCACTAATTTTTACAGGAAGTTCTGTCAACTCATCTCTGCATACGTCACTCAAACAAAACTCCACAGTACGCTTTTCTTGCTCACCGAGAGCAGAAGTTTCAACCTTCCAATCCTCGCCAAGCCAACATGCCGCAGTTTTGAGCCCCATACCAAATTCATTAAGACCTTCGTTATTCTCCGGTCCCTTGGCAGGTTGGAATGCTGTTATAAATTTAGCTCGGTTAATGCCACCGGCATTATCCATCACATCTACGCCCACTACTCTACCATCTGCATCAAAATCAAAATTGATATAGACTTGCATCTTGTAGCCAGGTTCCAAATACTCCAAGAGCAACTTATTGTCACGAAAAGACTGCAAAGCATTATCCACGAACTCTGCAAGTACGTGGGATGGAGTATTCGTAATATCAACAAACCTTTTGTACATATTGGTTTTTATGTCAATACTAACGGTCTGCAATCTATCAGAATTAGGTTCTATCGTCTTCATAGGCTCAATAATTTATTAGCAATCATTCTTACAATAGTTACATTTACAGCATTGCCCAATGCTTCATAACATCTATTGATGGTGAGATGGAATTGAGAATTTCCAAATTTCAACTTTTCCATACCTTGCAATCGCGCTCCTTCCTTGATTGTCATATAGCGTCCAGTAGAAGGCTCACCTTTCTTTTTGTGCTCCACTGGCAATTTTACCCAAGGAAAAATTGGTATCTGTGTACCCACAAGATTGAGTGCAGGCGAAAAAGTTGGCATTTTCACTCTAATACCTGAAGCTCTAAACTGAACTATCTTATCCATCATGGTAGGTGTTACATCCGTTCCACAATTCCATTCCAACTTCAAATGGCTGTTCGAAAAGTCTTTTATTTTTGGTATCCATTTGTCAAGCCATTTTTTATTTTCATCGTAGAATCGTCTATTTTCTTGTATATAGTGTTTTTTCCAATGAGGAAATTCCTTTGACTTGGCTGTTTGTGAATAAACAGGTAGATTTTCCAATAATTGGTCAAGTGTATCTCCCTGTAATTCTTCACCCAACTTTCCACATTTGCCTTTCAAACGAGAAACAGGCTGATATGCAGGAGCCAAATTTTCATATTCATAGTCTGCCCCAAATTCCATAGCCCAGATTGGAAAAGAAGGAACATAGCCAATATGCTTTACACAAAGGTGTATAAACTTCTCCCACACCTCCATTTGATGGCGTGTTACTGGTTTCAATGGAATATATTCTTTGTCGTTAGGATTTATAATATCATTGATATGCAAATCTCGTTCTTCCCCTATTGGAAAAGAAAAATTATCAAGATTTCCATAATCCCTGTTGCGACAAACTATATAAATACGTCTTCTATGTTGAGGTATGCCAAATTGATGTGGCGATAGAATTGCAGGTTCAGCCACATCATAGTTCAACTCTGTAAGTTTTTTGAGAATTGTCGCCCAGGTATTCCCATGGTCGTGCCCCTTCAAGTTCGCCACATTTTCCAAAAAAACGAACTCTGGTCTATGCACAGCAAGAATATCACATATATAATCAAATAGATTTCCACGCTTCTTCTCATCATCAAACCCTTGTCGCTTTCCAGCCTGACTAAAAGGTTGGCAAGGAAAACCCGCACAAAGTATGTCATGAGAAGGAACATTATGTGGATCGATCTTGGTAATATCACCTTCAATAATAGGTGTATCGGGAAAGTTGATTTTGTATAATTCTCGCAAGTCAGCTTTCAATTCTGACGCAAAGACACATTTACCCCCCCCGATTTCCTGCAAAGCTAGATGAAAGCCACCTAAACCTGCAAATAAATCAATATATCTGAAATTATGTTTGTCCATTCTTTTAAATTTTTACAAAAATACTGATTTTCGTAGAAACATCAGCTATGTAAAGAAATGTTTTAATACTTTTAAGCTTAAAGTCGTACACTAATCTGAACTGCCATCATTTACTATTGAAGATATTTTCCATTTTGTTCTCCATATCCTCAAAGATTTTCAGATGTTTTTCCAAAGCCGTACTATCTGTCAAAGAACGAGACAAATCATTATGGAAATTCGACAGGTCGATATTCAAAAATCTGCCTAAAGTTTCAAAGACTTCTTTTTTGCTAATTTTATTTTGTGATTCGTTTTTAAAGAAATCAAGTTCGTATAAGGCATTAAACACTCTTATTATATCTAGCTTTTTTCCTCTCTGACCATTCAAAAACACCTTACTCGCAATAGTATCTTTACTCGAAGAACTACTGTTATATTTTTTGCGAAGAGGCAATACTACTCGTTCTATTTCTCTATGACAGCGAAGCATGCTTTTATCCTGTGAACAAAATGCAATAATCATATTTTAAACTACAGAAAACACCACAAATTTTTCTACTTCATCTTTAAAAGTATATTCATTAAGAACTTGCTGAATACCAGATATTTTCATCTTGTAGCAACGTAATTCATCAAAGAGTTGGTATATTTTATTAAAAGCTTCCAAAATCTGCTTACTATCCAAATCAAAACGAGCTATCATTTTGTCATATTGGTCATAGTTGAAACTATCTTCTAGATAATCATCCAAAGATGATTTTGGGTAATCGTCTCTGTTGGTCGCTAAAGCAGCCTTTATGCGTTCCACATCAGGGATGCAATCAATTGGCATGTCATAACTTGAAGAATTATACTCTGTTCCTAGCAAGTAATATAGATAGCCATAGGATTCATCTTGCTGAATCACCTTTAGCATCTCCTTCCTAATTCCGGAAGAATTTTCTATAGACAATTCGCCCTCAAAGTTTTCTTTTACAGGTGTATCTTGCTGCATAGCATTCTTGCTATCATGCATTTTCTTCTGATAATTGTAGTTTTTGATATGTACATCGGAAGATAACACTTGATTATAAAAAACCTCAGTAGCTTCTTTATCCAATCGTAACAAAGACAACTTTTCTAGGAGATTTCCTATCTCTTTAGCATAAGTCAGTTTGCTTTCATTTACAAATAAGTATTCTTTTGCTCTCATCTTAAATTTATTAGTCAACCACAAAGGTAACACATAATGTTGACGAAACAAAACAAATATCAGAAAATCTACATTTTTGAAGAAAAAAACTTTCATATACTATACATATAGTAAACGAACGCAACCATATTTTCTCACTAATTTTGCAATCGTAATCCTCCCAGTAGTACTACAACAGCAAGGGTTCATACATAAATGAATATCAATAATTTAAAGAGAAAATTATGAAAGAAAAAAGTACGATTCATGTTTTCACCCATCCTCGCTTCGGTGACATCCGAACCGCAGGAACCGCAGAAGACCCGCTCTTCTGTCTCGTTGACGTATGCAAGGTATTGGACATCAAGAATCCAAGACGTGCAAAGACTTCTCTCAAAAGTGGTGGCGTTCATCTGTTGAACGTCACCATCCAACAGAAAAATCAGTACTCTACAAGCAAAGCTACCCATGAGGTGAAATTTACTTTCATCTCTGAGCAAAACCTCTACAAGATCATCATGCGCTCCGACAAGCCTCAGGCTGAACCTTTCCAAGACTGGGTATGCGGAGAGGTGCTTCCGGAGATCAGAAAGAACGGTGGCTACATGGTGGCGAAACAAGAGGACACCAACGAGAAAATCTTGGCTCGTGCACTGAAAATCATGGAAGCCTCCATCAACAGACTAGAGGATGAGAATGGTCAACTACTCCTCAAAGCTCATTACTATGACACAGTGATGCAATCCGTGAACTGCTACACAACAACACAAGTGGCGAAGGAACTCAACATGACTGCCATCGAGCTTAACCAACTTCTATGTGAGCTCAACGTACAGTATGGACAATCTGGTCAATATCTGCTCTATGCCGACTATGCCAGAAAAGGATTTGCCAAGAGTCGCACACGCTGCTATCGTGATGAGTTTGGTGATGTACACACCCACTCCTACCTAGTCTGGACCGAAAGCGGAAGAAAATTTCTGCATGAGTTTGTGACATATCATTTAAGCATGAATGAATTCGACCAATAACATCCAACTTTAAAAAGTTTTAGATATGAAGAAGATTCAAAGAACTGCCGCTAGCAGCAAGCAAGCTATGAAAGCTAAAGTGGAGAAGATACTCAACAATCTCACTGTTGATGCTTCTGTATTCTACGAAGAAAATGGTGCTATCTGCATCAAGATTGCTCCTTGGCACGATTCGAATGACGTTACGGACGAGCCTAAGACAATACCTGGTCGCATGGTATTCAAAGGCAAGAATCACGAGGGAGACGGAGGCAAGTTTGTACCTTACAACCAAACTGGCAAGACTCTGTTCACGACCCTTCTCAAAACTCCACATGGGGAGATGAAGACCACACCTCACAGAATGATGGTACAGTTTGCCTTCTGGAAGTCGGAGGACAAGGAGGCTACTATGAGAGCACTCTACAATGAGGTGATGAACATGAAACGTTTTGTCAAATCAAGCATCAGCAAACACCTATCAAACAACAAGTTATCAAACAAGGAGAACATCACATGGGAGCAAATGAAGCAAAGCATCTGATGGCGCTGAATCCATTCCGCAGCGGCAACAAGGGGCATACCAGTT
>JAXWVI010000028.1:0-6795 GCA_037245165.1 bacterium | reverse complement strand
TGGCCCCCTTGCCGGTGATGGTGCCCTTCTTCAGACCGTCAAAGGCGGTGGCGTCGTCTTTATAGGAGACAATGACAACGTTGGGGTCCTCGGTAGCGTAGACCTTCTTGGCCTTGCCCTCGTAAAGCTGTTCCAGTTTTTTCATAATCAATCCGTCCTTCCTTATATTCCTGAACAGTTTCAATCAATCATAAAATGCGCAAACAATCTCTGCCGGGTAGGGGACTTAAGACAATTCAGCCTGGAGCTTGCGCTCCTTCTGAGCAATCTGGTCGGCCATGTCGGCCCGGGCCTTGTCCAGCTTGGCGGCCAGCTCATCATCGCTGACGGCAAGAATCTGGGCGGCCAGCACGGCGGCGTTTTTGGCCCCGTTGATGGCCACGGTGGCCACAGGGATGCCGCTGGGCATCTGAACGGTGGCCAGAAGGGCGTCCAGTCCGTCCATGGCCCCGCCCTTCATGGGAATGCCGATGACGGGGAGGGTGGAGTTGCCGGCGAAGGCTCCGGCCAGGTGGGCGGCCATGCCCGCGGCGCAGATGAGTACGCCAAAGCCGTTTTTCCGGGCGCTGGAGGCAAATTCCGCGGCGGCGGCAGGGGTGCGGTGGGCGCTGAGGATATGGGCCTCATAGGGGATACCAAAGGCTTTCAGCTGCTCACAGGCGCCCTTGACCACGGGCCAATCACTGTCTGAACCCATAATGACTGCGACTTTCTTCATAGGGGTGGCTCCTTTCAAAAAAGATTCAGGCCATCTGTATAGACAGACAGCCTGGAGATTTTTACCGGTTCCCTTTGGACAGATTGAGGCCGTAGCCAAAGACGCTCTGGGGACAATTCAGGTGAAAACAGAGCATGACACATACCTCTCTCCATCAATTAGATTTTTATTTTATCGAAAAAACAGGAAATTTGCAAGAGGGCCAAGGATTTTCGTAGGCTTGAACAAGATAAGCGGGAGAAAAGAAGGAAAAACTTGGTGGGCCGCCCCTAAAGGAGGCCGGCGGTGGTGAGAATCCGGGTGACCGCCGCGCTGCGCAGGGGCCAGGAGGCCCTGGCGGCGTGGCCCTGGCGGCGGCGGGAGACAAAGCCGGGGACCTCGTCCAGGGCGTGGGAGCACAGGGTAATAAATTCCTCCTTGTTGTAGGCGGAGTAGACTACATCGGGAAACTGCTCCACCTGGTCGGGCCACAGCATGGACACCACCGGCTTGCCCGTGGCCAGGTATTCGTAGAGCCTTGGGGATACCACATCGTCATATGGGCGGTCCATACGCAGCAGATCCACCAGTACATCGCAGCGGTACAGCCAATTTGGGACCTCGTTCATGGGTCGGGCGCCGGGGATGATTACATTGGGCAGCTTCTTGAAGCGGGGAAGCAGCGGATTCCCTTTTTCCCGGCGGCCCAGGAGCAGAAAGGTCCAGTCAGGCCGATCCAGGGCGGCGTACAGGATGGGAGACAGGTCCAGATCGGCCCAGATGGTCCCGGCCCAGCCGATCAGCGGTCCCCTGACTTGGGGCAGGGGATCGGGCCGGTTGTGCTGGGGGACAAAGAGGGGCAGATTGATGCCGTTGGGCAGCAGGACGATGTTCCCGCTGCACGGGGACAGCCGGTCGGCCAGCTGGGAGGAGGCGACGAAGACCACATCCGCGGCCTGGGCCAGGCGGCCCTCCCAGTGGAGCGGCAGCTCGTCCCACTCCCGGTCGCAGTCGTAGACCAGCGCATCGTAGCTGAGGTAGTCCAGCATATGGACCTGTTCGGGGCTGGTGGTCCAGAGCAGAGGGGCCTGGAACCGATGGCGGGCCGCTTTGGCGGCGATAAACTCCCCCATCCGGCGCTGCTGGGCGCGGAACAGGGCGCCGTGGCGCTCCTCCAGGGGAAGCAGCGGAGCGGGGAGAAAATAGGCCGTCACATTGGGACGGACCTGAATCCCTTTTTGCTGCAAAGGGATCTCTCTCCAGCGCCGGCCGGGGGAAAAGTATAGAATTTGCGTGTCCCGGATTCGGGATACCAGCTGTTGGGTTCGTCCGGGAAGCCTGCTCCAGGGTTCAGTGGACAGGCAGATGATCTGATTCAAGAAAAAAAGCCTCCCTCCGGGAAAGGTTGACTTATGTAGACTTTTCTCTTATTATAATATGAGACGGGCAAGGCAGTCAAGACAAGAGGGCAAAGACGGCCCCAACCGGAGAAAAAAAGAGGAGAATCTGTAAATGTTAGAGACTTTACAGCAGCTGGACGGAAGCCTGTTGCTCTGGATTCAGAGCTTGCACCTCAGCTGGCTGGACCCGGTGGTGTCCGCCTATACCACGCTGGGCAACGGGGGACTTGTCTGGATCGTGCTGTCCCTTGCCATGGTATGCTGGAAGCCAACCCGTAAAGCGGGAATCCTTGCCATCCTGGCTATGCTGCTGGGACTGCTGGTCACCAACGTGACCATCAAGCCCCTGGTGGAGCGCGCCCGGCCGTGGCTGGACCTGCCCCTTGACCCGCTGGTGGTGGAGAACGACCCACACTCCTTCCCCTCGGGGCATACCTGCGCCGCCTTCGCGGCGGGGATGATCTGGGTGCGGACCCTGCCCTGGAAGTGGGGGAGGGTGCTGGCGGCGGTGCTGGCGGTTTGTATGGGGCTGTCCCGGCTCTATGTGGGGGTCCACTATCCCACCGACGTGTTGGTGGGGGCCGTTGTGGGTTCCCTGTGTGCCTTGGTGGTATGGAAGCTTTACATCCGCTGGGCAGAACGAAACGGCAGACTTGACGGCCGAGGGGCCGCATGAAAAGAGGAAATACCAGATAGAGAGGAGAACATCGTTATGTGGAAGAATGTCGGCTATTATAATGGCGAATTGGGTCCACTGGAGGAGATGAAGGTGCCCATGGGGGACCGGGCTCTCTACTTCGGGGACGGCATCTATGAGGCCACCTGTGTGGCCAACCGTGTGCCCTTCGCCATGGACGACCACCTGGACCGGATGTACAACAGCCTGCGGCTGCTGGAGATTCCCTTCCAAAAGGATCGGGACTGGGTGAAGGCGGAGCTTCAGAAGGTCATCGACGCGGCGGAGGATTCGCCCATCCACTTCCTGTACTGGCAGATCTCCCGGGGGATATGCCCCCGGAATCACCCCTTCCCCAAGGACGTGGAGCCCACCTTCATGGCCTATGTGAAGCCTCACACCATGAAGTCCATGGACAAGCCCTATAAGCTGATCTCCCTGGAGGATATCCGCTTTAAACTGTGCAACATTAAGACGCTGAACCTCATTCCCAGCGTCCTGGCCAATCAGCGGGCGGCGGAGCGCGGCTGCGACGAGGCGGTGCTCCACCGGGGAAGCCGGGTCACCGAGTGCGCCCACAGCAACATCTCAATTTTGGAGAATGGGGTGCTGCGCACCGCTCCCACTGACGAGCTGATCCTGCCCGGCATCACCAGAAAGCACCTGCTGGCCCTGGCCAGGGAGAACGGCATCCCCACCAGCGAGACGCCCTTTTCCATGGTGGAGCTGATGAACGCCGATGAGATTATCGTCACCAGCTCCAGCGCCCTGTGCATGAAGGTGGAGTCCATCGACTCCATCCCCGTGGGCGGAAAGGACCCCGAACGGCTGAAGCTCCTTCAGGACGCCTATCTGGCAAAATTCCAGCGGGAGACAGGGAAATAAACAGCATATGCTTCGCCGGGCCTTTTGAAAAGGCCCGGCGTTCTCTTTTGAAAAAACAACAACGCCCCGACGATCGGTCGGGGCGTTGTGCTCAGAAAGGAAGGCGAAAGTGGGGATCAGTCCCGCAGATACTTGGCGCCCAGCTCCTTATAGTGGTCCACATTGACAAATTTCAGGTAATCGGCAAATTCCATAATGTCGCCGGGGTAGCCCTCGTCCGTCTCGTGCTCCTTCATATACTTGAGCATGGACATGATGGCGGCGGTCTGGGCGAACAGACAGCTGACGGGGAAGGTGACGATCTTATAGCCCAGCTTGCCGCAGTCGGCGGCGGTCATGCCGTCGTTGATGCCCTTGTGGCGGTACAGACCCAGATGGATGGGGCCGTTGACCCGGGAGGGGAGCAGTTCCAGCTCCTTGCGGGTCTTGGGCAGAATCTTCACCATGTCGGCGCCGGCCTCCATATAGGCGTTGGCACGCTCAATGGCCTCCTCAAAGGGGGCGTCGGTACGGGCGATGATGAGCATGTCCGGGTCCTCGCGGGTGGCCACAGCCGCCTCGATCTTGCCGATCATCTCCTCGGTGCTGATGACTTCGGGAGCCTTGATAAAGGGGCAGTTGGGGGGCTGCTTCTGGTCTTCGATAAACAGGCCGGCCACGCCGGTCTTCTCATACTCCCGTACCGCCCGGATGACGTTCATGGCGCTTCCGTAGCCGCCCTCGGCGTCGGCCAGGATGGGGATGTCCACCGCGTCTACCATTTTGCTCAGGATGGAAACCGTCTCGTTCAGCGCCAGAAGTCCGGTGTCAGGCTGACCCAGCACGACGCCGTGCATTCCATAGCCGGTGGTGCCGGCCACGGCGAACCCGGCCGCCTGGATGGCCCGGGCGCTCAGGGCGTCATAGGCGCAGGGAGCGATCAAATACTCATTGTCTGCCAGCAGCTGGCGCAGCTTTTTGTTTTGCTTACCCATGGAGAATCCTCCCTTTCATATGTTCTGATCTTATTATAATGGGACAGTTTTCCAAAGTCCAATACTAGTTTTTGTAAAATTAGCCCGATATGATTGATGTCTTCTATGGAGAAGGGGGGAGAGAATGGGATGGGGGCGGGCCGGCTTTGGCACATAGGGACGGGCCGGTGGGGAATAAGCTGGGGCGGAGGTGTTTCATATGTTGTCCCCAGTCATTTATTTAATGATGAACGGTATCTTCTTCACCCTGCGCCTGTCCGGGGGCGGCGGTTCCTTCCCCAGGCCGTTAAAGGCGGCGGAGGAAAAGGAGTATCTGGAGCGGTGCGCCCAGGGAGATCTGGAGGCGCGGAATCTGTTGGTGGAGCACAACCTCAGGCTGGTCGCGCACATTGTAAAAAAGTATTACGCCCAGACCGGGGACCAGGATGACCTGATCTCCATCGGCACCATCGGACTGATCAAAGGGATCTCTACCTTTAAAGCGGACAAGAACGTGCGTCTTGCCACCTATGCATCCCGTTGTATTGAAAATACTATCCTCACATAGCGGAACTATCGGAGGATGAAGTAGCAAAACAGGCACCTTTTGGTGCAAAATGGCGCCTGCTGGCGCAAGTGGAAGTCCGCTGCTACATTCTGATTTCCAATATATCAGGTTCAGTAAAAGTAGCCCCGCTACAAATTCTTCAATTTCCGGTGATACTGCCGCACAAGTTTCAGGATGCAGAAAAGTTCAATCTGCAGTTCTCGGACTTCTCCGAAATCACTGAAACAGCGGACAAGCTCCGCTGGCTTCGATACCAGAAAGGCTTGCGGCAGAGAGACGTAGCTGACTACGCCGGTATATACCGAAGTACTTATATTCATTATGAAGAATATGGAAAGGACTTTTACTCTCCGAAGCACATGGAGAAAATCGCGCAGCTTTTCGAGGTTCCAGTCGAAAGACTTCTGGATGACTACAATCTCTTTCTGAGAAACGGCCAGGGTAAGCAGATCAAGGCAATTCGAATGAAGCTTGGCCTAACTCAAAGAGAGTATGCTGATAGGCTAGGCATCAGCCTTTGCAACCTCAAACAATGGGAGCAGAACAGAAAACAACTTTTCAAATCCACTTGGGAGAAGTACTTCAAATAGAGGGTAAATGCTCTTAACTGCGATGAGAATGTACTGCGTGACTGTCGTATACAGAATAACCGAGCAGACTGGTCTTGATAATCAGTCTGCTCGGTTTTCTATCAGGTCAGCGTTCATGAGAACCCTGTGGATTTATTATGCTTGTTCTTTCAAATGCTTCACTACTGCATCTACCAGCTCTAACTTTTGCTCCGTGGAACAGGGCAACTTCAAGATGTTCTTCAGTGCCTGCTCTGCATGAAATTTTGCAAGTTCATGGGCAAGTTCCTTTTGTGCTTGCTCTGACTTGGGATAGATTAGAAATACTTCCATTGTTGCCCTCCTTTCCAGAGCGTTTGATGCTTAACTCTATGTGCGTTTTCCATTGCATATGCCGTGTCTGAATATTCCCAGACTTCGAATTCAGCATGTAGACCTCCTTCTACATAAACTAAAGAGCTCTTCAGAATAAATGTAGAAAAAGAGGGCCTTTTGACCACCCTAACGGGATAAAAATCTTCCAACGATTGACTATGCAGGAAGATAGGAAGAAAAAGAAACAGCCCTGCTGCAGTTTACTCTGCAACAGGGCTGCTCTCTTTTAATAATCTCTGCGTCTTTGCAATGACTGACCAAATATCCTTTTCGAATTGGATGCTCCCATGAAATAACGGAGCCAAAAAGAAAAGGGCCTCCTTTATGTTCCTCAAATCCACATAATCGGTTCGGTTGTCTTGGAGGTGTTGATGCGTTTCATAATATCTGACCCGCACATCTTCTGATACAGATTCCGAAACGAAGTAGGTCGCAATAAGGCCGTCAATAAGCGCGACCTCATCCATCGTAAAGAACATATAATTTCTCCCATCGTGAACAATACCAGCATATAGTACCACACAGCGCTCTCAAGTACAAGATAATTCCTGTTCCGCAAAGCAGCAGCCATGGAGCGTTTCATATTCTGCCAGCAGCTCCGATCCAGCAGCACGATAAATGCAGCCGTCCACACCGCCGCCACCCAGCAGCGACTCGTTGGCAGCGTTGACG
>JAXWVI010000027.1:0-152092 GCA_037245165.1 bacterium | reverse complement strand
CAGCTCGGCCATCCGGGAGTAGAGCTTACCCTGTTCGTTCTTGGCCTCGTCATACTCGCTGTTCTCGCTCAGGTCGCCAAAGGAGCGGGCCTCCTTGATGAGCTCGGCCACCTCTTTTTCCCGGACGGTTTTCAGATAGTTCATCTCGTCCTGCAGTTCTTTGAGCCGCTGGGGGCTCAGCTTGTATTCCTTTGCCATAGTACCTCGCACACCTTTCCAAAAAATGACCCGGAGCGGCTCCGGGTATCACGCGTCGGCGCGGAAATTCCAGATTGTGTTGATTCCACCCATCTTTTTCATCATTCAGTGGGTATAAGGATGGATTCTGTGTCATTATATGTGTTTGGCTCGGTTCTGTCAAGTATTTTTATGTCCTCCGCCCCCAGTTTTCCCCCCTCCCACAGGGCCGCCAGAAGGGGAAGATTCTCCCGATCCTCCTCCTCCAGCTCCGGCGCCGCCAGGGACAGGCCCGCCAGCTTGGGTGTTTGCCCATAGAGGCCCAGATCCACCTCATCCCCGCCCCCGCTGTCCGGGTGGAAGCGCAGCCCCACCTGCCCCGGGGCCTGGCTGGGCAGGATGGGGATTCCGAACTCCCACCGCAGCCATTCGGCCAGCTCCCGGCCGCCTCTCGGAATATCTACCACCAGATTCCGCACCCGGGGGCACAGCTCCACCGCCGCCCGCTTCACCGCCCGGTCGGCGCAGCTTCCCCGCAGGGCCACGGTGGCCCGGTCCGGGGCCAGGCCCATCCGCTCCAGACTCTCCAAAGCCAGAGGGGCGCTCTTCGCCCTGACCAGGGCCTCCGTCTCCACCGGACGAAGCCCCATGGCGCTCAGAATGTTCCATCGGTCAAAGCCCCCCGGCACCAGCAGCCGGGATACCCCGGCCCGGCGCAGCTCCCACCCGGCCTTGCGCAGCCGCCGCCCGGCCCAGAAGCTCTCCGGGTCCACCTGCGTCCACAGTATGTTCATCCCATAGAGCCTGCCGGGAGCGGTCCTCCCCCGCCCCCGGTGGGCAAACGTCAGTCTGCCGATCATGGTCCTCTCCCCTTTCCGTCCATCCTATGTGAGCGGCGGCAAAGTTATTTCACCTTTCCCCGGGTCAGCGTACATAAAAATACCGGGACCAGCTGTCAAAGGCCCGGTCCCGGTGTGCACAGATTGATCTATGATTCCGCGGAAGGAATGCTTCTTTCCCCCGGTCATTCCGGATTTTTCGGCTCCTGCTTAGGCGTTCTCGCTTTTTTCCATTTCCGGTATCCAACCGTACCGCCCACCGCCACGGCCACAACCAGGACAGCCAGAACAATCACGTTATAGGACACCCACACCAGCAGTTCCTGACTTCCCTCCGCCAGACCTTCCAGGCTGGACCGGAAGCCCGCTGCCATCCGCTTCCCCAGTGAGTCGGCCTCCCCCACCTCCTGGGTGACTTTGCTGACCTCGTTCAGATAGATGTTGAAGGTAGAAAAGCCGATGAGGGCGTCATAGCGATTGAG
The DNA here is from genome assembly GCA_037245165.1 of bacterium. GTDB lineage: Bacteria > Bacillota > Clostridia > Oscillospirales > Oscillospiraceae > Lawsonibacter. The sequence continues at coordinate 150,594 of JAXWVI010000027.1, read as the reverse complement.
GGTGGAGGTGTACTGCTCGATCTGATACTCCACCTCGCTGAGGGCGTTCTCCAGCGAAATGATGTCCTCCATATTCTCCGCCTTCTCCAGCAACGCCAGCAGCCGCTCCTGCTTGGTGCGCTGGGTTTTCAACCGGGACTCGGTGTCGTAGTACTGCTCTCCCACATCCTCGCTGCTCTCGGTCAGCTGGGTCACATAGCCCAGATTCCCGGATGCGGATAAAAACTTCTCATACTGCTCAGCCGGGATACGGACCACATACTCTCCGTTTCGGCGGGCGTTGGCGTCCCGGTAGCTGCCTCCATACACCGACGACTGCTCAAAATAGCCTCCACACTGTTCTACCAAAGTCTGAAGGGCCTCGGCCGCCTGGTCAAACTGGGTGGTCTGGATAGACAGCTCCGCCCGGCGGATGAGCTTGGTAGAGCTGTTCTGATAGACGGAGCCGTAGGACTCATCCTCTCCCACCGCAGATACAGACTGGGACTCACCAGGGGCGGCCGGTTCATAGAGCTCCATGTCCATCCCCGTCCCGCCGCTGTTGCCGTACTCCACCGCTCCGCCCGCACTGGACGCGGTGTCTCCCGCGGCCGTATTGCCGGAACTTCCCCCCGCGCAGGCGGAGCAGCACAGCATCATCAGAGCAAGGCACAGGGCCAATCGTTTTTTTCCTTTCATGGTAATCCTCCCTTTCCTATGGTCTTCTATCTCTTTAGACGGAAAAAGCAGAAAGAGGTTGCACCATTTTTTAAAATTTTTCATAGAATGGGCAAAAACAGGAGGTGCTATCCCTATGCCCATTATTTATCTCTCCCCCTCCACTCAGGAGTTTAATTATTATGTCAACGGCGGGACAGAGGAATACTACATGAACCTGCTGGCGGACAAAATGGTCCCTTATCTGGATGCTTCGGGCATCCGCTACTCCCGGAATACCCCGGATATGACCGCCGCATCCTCCATCGCCGCCTCCAACGCGGGAAACTACGACCTCCATTTCGCCCTCCATTCCAACGCCGCCGCCGGAGAGCAGGCGGGGAAGGCCAAGGGCTCCATCGTCTTCTACTATCCCACCAGCGCTGACGGCAGACGGGCGGCGGAACTGGTGGCGGACGGCCTGAAAACCATTTATCCAGACCCCAATCTGGTGCGCATCCAGGGCACCACCACCTTGGGGGAGGTGGCACGGGTCCGGGCCCCGTCCATTTTGCTGGAGCTGGCCTTCCACGACAACCCGGAGGACGCGGCCTGGATCAAAAACAACCTGGATGAGGTGGCCCGGATTCTTGTACTGGCTCTCACCGAATACTTTGACATTCCCTTTTTTGAAACGGAGAACCGTCGCCCCGGTGTCGTGGATGTATCCTACGGAAATCTCAACATCCGCGCCCGGCCTACCACTGACGCCCCCATCATCGCCCAGGCCCCGGACGGGGCCCCTCTCACTATCATCAATACGTCAAACGGCTGGCACCTGGTGAACTTCAACGGCACCATCGGCTACGCCAACGCCGACTACATCACCCTGCTGTAAGGAGGAAGCGGAAATGGACATTCATGTGGTGCAGCCCGGAGATACCCTCTACCGTCTGGCCCGGCAGTACAAGGTCCCTATGGACCGTCTGATTTATGATAACCAGCTTCCCGACCCCTCCCAGCTGGTGGTTGGGCAGACGATTGTCATCCGCTACCCGGAACTCACTCACGCCGTAAAGGACGGGGACACCCTGTGGTCCATCGCCCAGATGCATGGAACCACCGTCACCCAGCTTTTGCGAAATAACCCCAACCTCCAGGGGAAGGACCTCATCTATCCCGGCCAGGTGCTGGTCATCCAGTACCAGGACCGGCCCCGGGGTACCCTGGCCGTCAACAGCTACGCCTATCCCTGGATTGACCGCTCTCTGCTCACCGCCACCCTCCCCTTTCTCTCCCAGCTCACCCCCTTCGCCCACCACTTTACCGGCGATGGGACGCTGACCGCTCTGGACGACGAGGCACTGATCTCCGCCGCTCTCCAGGCAGGAGTCGCGCCGCTGCTGTGCCTTGCCAACCTGGACGAAAACGACAGCTTTTCCTCCCAACTGGCCCACCAGCTGCTCATTGACGAGGCCGCCCAGGAGCGGCTCATTGCCGCCATTCTGACCACCGTGGCCAAGAAGGGGTATCAGGGGGTAGATGTGGACTTTGAATATGTGTATGGGGAAGATGCGGAACCATACGCCCGCTTCCTTGCCCGCCTCCGGGAGGCTCTCTCCCCCAAAGGACTCCCCCTTTCAGTCGCCCTGGCCGCCAAAACAGCCGACGATCAGCCCGGGCGGCTCTATGAGGGCCACGACTACCGCCTGATTGCCCAGGCGGTGGATCACGCCCTGCTTATGACCTACGACTGGGGCTATGTCAGCGGCCCGCCCATGGCGGTGGCTCCTCTGCCCCAGGTGCGTCAGGTGGTGGAGTACGCCCTCACCCACTTCAAACCGGAACAGCTCTACCTGGGCATCCCCAACTACGGCTATAACTGGCCTTTGCCCTTCAAAGAGGGGAACCGGGCGGTATCCGTGGGCAACCAGGAGGCCGTGCGTCTGGCCTGGAACCGGCACGCCGCCATCCGTTTTGACGAGCGAGCCCAGGCGCCCTGGTTTCGGTATGTGGACGAAAAGGGCACAGAGCGGGAGGTGTGGTTTGAGGACGCCCGGAGCATCCAGGCCAAGGTGAATCTGGCACTGGAGTACGGCCTATACGGAGTGGGCTACTGGAACCTGGACCGGCCGTTCCCCCAGAACTGGGTGGTGCTCACCTCCGCGGCCAACATCGCCTCCCTGCTGTAATTCTGGGAAAGGGGCTGGATTTTCCCGGCGGGGTGTAGTACAATAACCCCAATGTTGTTTACAAAGGAGGACATCTCTATGTCTGTTACCGTCGGTTTAAAGGGCCGGGCCGAGACACTGGTCAGTGATCAGAATACCGCCCAGGCCGCCTGCTCCGGGGCTCTGCCCGTCTTCGGCACCCCCTTTATGTGCGCCCTCATGGAAGAGGCCGCCTGGAAGTCCATCGCCCCCTTTCTGGAGGAGGGGCAGAGCACTGTGGGCACCAAGCTGGACATCACCCACGACTCCGCCACCCCCGTGGGGATGAAGGTATGGGCGGAGAGCGAGGTCACCCAGGTGGACGGCAAGCGCCTGGTGCTGAAGGTTGCCGCCTATGATGAGAAGGGTCTCATCGGCCAGGGCACCCACGAGCGGTTCATCATCACCAACGAGCGCTTTTTGGCCAAGGCTGCCAGGAAGCTGGAGGGCTGAGAAATGTCCATTGAACGCGTCAAAGAGTATTTCCGCTCCCTGGGCCGGGAGGGTGATATTCTGGAGTTTCCCGTCTCCAGCGCCACAGTGGAGCTGGCTGCCCAGGCGGTGGGCGTCATCCCCGCCCGCATCGCCAAAACCCTTTCCTTTCTGGTGGAGGACAAGTGCGTGCTCATCGTGGCTGCCGGGGATGCTAAGGTGGATAACAGCAAATTTAAACACCTGTTCCACACCAAGGCCAAGATGCTCACCCCTGACCAGGCGGTGGAAATGACCGGCCACGCCGTAGGCGGAGTCTGCCCCTTCGCCAATCCGGACGGGGTACAGACTTATCTGGATATATCCCTCCAGCGTTTCGACACCGTATTCCCCGCCGCGGGCAGCTCCAACTCCGCCATTGAGCTCAGCTGCGATGAGCTGGCCCAGTACTCCCACTCTCTGGGCTGGGTGGATGTGTGCAAGGGCTGGCAGGAGGAATAACTGAATAGAAAAACCACGGGAGGGCTAGTGCCTTCCCGTGGTTTTTTATGCTGTTTTGGCCTTTCGAAGCAGGATCACAGCCACCAGGGCGGTGATCGCCTCCGACACAGGGGCACTGAGCCACACGCCGTCCATTCCCCACAGCCGGGACATCAGAACGGCCAGGGGGACAATGAGTATGAAGCCCCGGAGAATCGATACCGTAAATCCCGACCGGGGCCGGTCCATGGAGGAGAAAAATACGGCTGTCACGATGTTGAATCCGGCAAATAGGAAGGCGGTAAAATACAGGCGCAGCCCCCGTACCGCGATTTCCTGGAGGAGGGGGTCTTTTTCCCGGTTGAAGGCCGCTACAATAGGGCCGTCCAAGAGCACAGACAGGAGATACACCGACGCCGCCAGCCCCACCACCGCCCACAGGGCATATTTGTACACAGCATGGACGCGCTCCCTGTCCCGTCTGCCCCAGGCGGCGCTGACCAGGGGCTGGATTCCCTGTCCCAGGCCGGTAAACAGAGCCAGAACCACCAGGTAAATGTTGGCCACCACCCCATAGCCGGCCACCCCCAGGTTGCCCGCCAGGTCCAGGATAATCAGGTTAAACAGAATGAGCACAAGCCCGGAAGAAAGCTCCGAGATGAGCGAGGGGGACCCCAGCGCGGCCATCTCTCCCACCCCCCGGAGCCTCAGCCCCTCTTTTTTGAATCTCAGGGAACTGTTTCGGAAATGAGGAGCCAGGATTATCAGACTGATAACGGGAGCAAGGCCGGTAGCCAGAACCACGCCGAACATTCCCATATCCAGCGGGAAAATGAACAGGTAATCCAGCAAAATGTTGGAAAAGCTCCCTCCCAGCATGGCGGTCATGGCCAGCCTGGGGGCGCAGTCGTTGCGTACATAGCACAGCAGCACGTTGTTGAGCAGAAAAGCCGGAGAAAAGGACAGCAGCACCCGAAGGTAGGTGGCCGTCATTCCGTGGACTACCCCCGTACCTCCCAGCAAGGTGCTCAGCTGATTGGGAAAACAGACCCCCGGAATGACAAATACCAGCGCCCCCACAAGCGCCATCAGCAGAGACTGGGTAAAGACCCCTAGGGCCTCCTCCTCTCTGCCCTCGCCCCGGAGAATGGAAAACTTGGTGGCCCCGCCCATCCCCAGCATAAGCCCCACGCCCTGGATGAAATTATAAAAGGGGATGGCCAGATTCAGGGCGGTCAGGCCATCAGGCCCCAGGCCCTGGGAAACAAAGTAGGTATCGGCCAGGATATAGCAGGAAAGGCCGATCATCCCCATCATATTCTGAGATGTGTATTTCAAAAAATCCTTTCGGATTGGTCTGTGGTCCATGCGCCCTATCCTCCCAAATACACAAAATGGGACGTTCGTCGTTTCTCCTTCTAAGGCCTAACGGAGAAAAAGCGAACGTCCCTTTCCCGCTACCCGGCGGCAGCGGGGAACGGTATTCAAATTGCTTTACTTGGTGCCGAAAATACGGTCGCCGGCGTCGCCCAGGCCGGGCACAATGTAGGCGTGGTCGTTGAGTTTCTCGTCCACGGCGGCCAGATAGATGTCCACGTCGGGATGATCCCGGCGGATGACCTCAATGCCCTCGGGAGCGCCCAGAATGTTCATCAGCTTGATATGCTTGCAGCCGTATCCCTTCAGGAAGGTAATCGCGGCAGAAGCGGAGCCGCCGGTGGCCAGCATGGGGTCCAGAACGATCACGTCCCGCTCGGCGATATCGCTGGGCATCTTGCAGTAGTACTCCACAGGCTGATGAGTCTCGGGGTCCCGGTACAGGCCGATATGGCCCACCTTGGCGGAGGGAATCAGATTCAAAATGCCGTCCACCATGCCAAGGCCCGCCCGGAGGATGGGGACAATGGCCAGCTTCTTGCCCGCCAGGTGCTTGAAGGTCCCGGTGGCAATGGGGGTCTTGACGACCACATCCTCCAGGGGCAGGTCACGGGTAGCCTCATAGCACTCCAGGGCGGCGATTTCGGAAACGATCTCCCGAAACTCCTTCACGCCGGTCGTCTCGTCACGGAGGATGGTAAGCTTATGCTGCAGCAGCGGATGATCCAGTACATGCACTTTCTCGTCAAACATTGTGATAACCCCTTTTTATTTCAAATTCTGTTCCCGTTCCAGGCGCTCCCGTTCCGCCTGGGACAGACGGTGATACACGGGGGCCAGCGCGCCGCCCTCCACCAGGCCGCCCTCTCGGATCAGCCTCTCCGCAGCCATGGCCACCCCCCAGGCACTCTGCATTCTCAGATGGCGGGGGGCCAGCTCCAGGCCGGGCACGCACTCTCGTAACGTATTATAGCACAGCTGTGCTCCATCTCCAACGACAATTTTTGAAAATTCATATTTTTTCAGTTCCTCCCCCAGCTCCTCCAGGGAGATGGCCCGGTCAGGGGCGATGCGCTCCAGGCTGTCTCCCCGAGCCAGGAACAGGGCGTTATAGACCTGTTTCCGCCGAGCGTCCATAGCACACACAATCATCTTTCCCTCCAGATGGGCCAGCGGCCAGGCCATAGACTCCAAAGTGGAGCAGGGAGCGCAGAGCTTACTCTGTCCCCAGGCAAGGCCCTTGGCGGTGGCTACGCCAATCCGAAGTCCGGTAAAGGACCCGGGTCCGGCGGCCACAGCGATGACGTCTACACCCTCCAGATTCTCTCCACAGTTTTGAAGCATACTGTCTGCCATGGGCAGCAGAGTGCGGCTGTGGGTCAGGCCGCTGTTCTGATAATTCTGGGCCACCAGCTCCCCATCCCGCACCAGAGCGGCGGAACAGGCGGCAGCTGAGGACTCCAAAGCCAAAATCTTCACAGTTCGATTCCCCCGATTTCAATGACACGCTGGCCCTCCTGCGCCCCCCGGCGGATTTCCACCCGGATGGCGCCCTCCTCCAGGGCGTCGTCAATATTCTCGCTCCACTCCACAGCGCACACGCCGCCCCGGGCCAGGTAGTCCTCCCAGCCGATGTCATAAAGCTCATCGGATGAGCCCAGACGGTACATATCAAAGTGAAACAGGGGCAGCCGCCCCCCCTCATACTCGTTGACAATGGTAAAGGTGGGGCTGGTCACCCGGTCGGAAATGCCAAGGCCCCGGGCAAGCCCACGGGTAAAGGCGGTCTTTCCGGCACCCAAATCCCCTGTAAAGGCGATCACTGCCCCAGGCGTCAGCCGCTGAGCCAACTGCTCTCCCAGCCGCTGAGTCTCCTCCTCGCTGTTGGTTACATATCGGACGGCCACAGCCATCCCTCCGTTCACAGAAAATTTTCACACTCGCAAGAGATTATACCACGATATGGTTTGCCTTTCCACCAAAATGTGCTAAAATATATCGGATCAATCTTATCCCTTTCGTCTCAGGAGGTGAGGTCTTGGCCACACTGTTCTCCCCTGTGCGGGAATTCTTAAAAAAGGGCGATCTGATATTACTGGCTCTATGTCTGCTGGCCAGCGGCTATGGCTTGCTGCTGGTGTTTTCCGCCACCCGATACCTGCACTCCAACCGCCCCATCATGGTACAGGCTTTGGCCATCGTTTTGGGCGTTGTGGCCTATATGCTGCTGACCATGGTGGACTTCCACCTGTTCGTGGAAAAGAACTGGAAATATCTGCTGGCCTTTAATATCCTGTTCATTCTGCTGCTTCTCACCCCTCTGGGGGAGGACTACAACTCCGGAAACCTGAACTGGATTCACATCCCCGGCTTTCCGGTGGATATGCAGCCCAACGAGATTGTCAAACTCCCCTTTATTCTCCTGCTCAGCCTTCAAATTACCAAGATTCAGGAACAGGAGCGGGACATCAGCTCCCTTCCCTCCCTCATTCAGATTGGTGGTCACACCATTTTTATGCTGGGCCTGATCGCTGTGGTCTGCGGGGACATGGGGATGTGCGTGGTCTATATGGTCATCTTCGCCTTCATGGCCTGGGCCTCGGGAGTTAAGCTGCGGTGGTTTATCCTGGTCATCGGCGGAGCTGTGGCGGCGGTGGTGATCTTGTGGCTTTTCGTCCTGCCCGAGACCGATCTGTGGAACGACTACCGGATCATGCGCTTCCGGGTGGTATTGAATCACGACCTGGACCCTCAGGGCTACGGATTCCAGCAGACCAGGTCTATCCTGGCCATCGGCTCCGGCCAGCTTTTTGGTCAGGGCTATCTCCAGGGAGCCTATACCCAGTCCGATTATTCCCACACCCTTCCCGCCCGACAAACCGACTTCATTTTCGCTGTGTGCGGCGAGGAGCTGGGACTGGTCGGCTGTCTGCTGCTGCTGTTTATTCTGGGATCGGTGGTGCTGCGGTGCATCTGGGTGGGCCGACAGGCCAGTTCGCCCTTTGACGCCTATGTGTGCATGGGCGTAGCGGGAATGCTCCTCATTCAAATCACTCTGAATGTGGGCATGTGCCTGTATGTGCTCCCAGTTATGGGCTTGACTTTGCCCTTCATCAGCTACGGCGGCTCCTCCATCATTACCCTGTTTGCCGCCATGGGAATGGTGTCCAGCGCCAAGGCCAGGACGCTTCCCAGCTGGCTGCGGGATAAATAACACTCGGCTTTGAAGCAAAAAAATACCTCCGGCTTGAGCCGGAGGTATTTTTTTGCTGTTTAAACTTCTCAGCTGTTGGCGGGTACGTGGATGACGCCCACAGGGCACTCCTTGACGCACAGCTGGCAGCCCTTGCACTTGTCCTGGTCGATGTGGGCCAGGTTGTTCTCCACGGTGATGGCGTCGAAATGGCACACCTTGGTGCACTTCATACAGCCGATACAACCGGCGGTACAGGCTTTTCGGGTGTCAGCGCCCTTGTCCTTGTTGAGGCACTCCACCACGGGCTTGCGCTTGTTCTCAGGGATGATGCTGATAACGGAGTTGGGGCAGGCGGCGGCACAGGCTCCGCAGCCCACACACTTGGCGTAATCCACCTTGGCAATCCCGTCCACGATGTGGATGGAGTCAAAGGCGCAGGCTCGGGTACAATCCCCGTAGCCCAGACAGCCATACTTGCACATCCCGTCGCCGCCATACAGGCCCTTCACCGACTGGCAGCTCTGAATGCCCTGGAACTCAAACCGCTTGGAGGTCTGGTTACAGGTACCGGAACAGGCCACCACCGCCTTCATGGGGACTGTGGCGCCGGCCTCCACACCCATGATCTCCGCAATCTTTGCGGCACAGGCAGCGCCGCCGGGGGTACACTTGTTGACGGCGTTGCCGTTCTCCACGATGCTCTTGGCGTAGTCGGCGCAGCCGGCGCAGCCGCAGGCACCGCAGTTGGCGCCTGCCAGGACGGCGGTGATCTTCTCAACCCGCTCGTCCACAGGGACATACATGAAGATGGAGGCGGCCACCAGGATCACCGCGCCAATCAGGCCGATGACGGTGACGATCACAATAGCCAGAATAATCGGATCCATACTGTTCTCCCCCTCCTATCAAACCTTGAAGATGGCGTCCACGATGCCGCCGAAGCCCATAAAGGACAGGGAGGTCACCGCGGCGGACACCAGGGTGATGGGCAGGCCCTTGAAGCACACAGGAGTGACAGCCTGCTCCACACGGCGGCGCACGCCGGAGAACAGAACCATAGCCACCAGGAAGCCGATACCGGCGCCGGCGGCGCAGACGATGGACTCCACAAAGTTATAGCCGTTGTCCAGGTTCAGGATGGTCACGCCCAGGATGGTGCAGTTGGTGGTGATCAGGGGCAGATACACGCCCAGAGCCTTGTACAGGGCGGGGACAAACTTTTTCAGGAAGTTCTCCAGCAGCTGCACCAGGATGGCGATAATCAGGATGAAAACGATGGTCTGCAGATAGCTCAGATCCCGGGCAGTGCCCACGGCATCCGCAGGGGACAGAATAAAGGTGTAGATGGGCCAGGTGGCGGCGGTGGCCATGACCATCACGAAAGTAACAGCCAGAGACATACCTACCGCGCTGTCCAGCTTTTTGGACACGCCCAGGAAGGGGCAAATGCCCAGGAATTTCGCCAACACATAGTTGTCCACCAAGATCATGGTGAAGAAGATGCTGGCAAGCTTCAGTGCCATTTCCATTACGCGTTGCCTCCTTCCACAGCCTCAGCAGCCTTCTCGCTCTTCTTGGGGCGGGAGGTCAGCCAGGTAGCGCCGGCCATCAGAATACCGAACACGAAGAAACCGCCGGGGGCGCTGGTCATAATGGTGAAGGGATCAATGGACTCAGGGATGACCTGGATGGCAAAGTCGGCTCCCAGAGCGGGGATCAGGCTGCCCAGCCCGGACATCCAGGTGCCAGCACCCAGGATCTCACGGATGGAGCCCATAACCACCAGGGTGATGGTGAAGCCAATGCCCATGCCCAGGCCGTCCAGAGCGGAGTCAACCACGCCGTTCTTGGAGGCAAACATCTCGGCACGGCCCAGGATGATACAGTTCACGACGATCAGAGGCAGGTACACGCCCAAGGCCTTATCCAGGTCGGGCACATAGGCCTTGACCAGCATCTGTACCACGGACACGAAGCCGGCGATGACGGTGATGTAGCAGGGAATACGGACTTGATCGGGGATAATTTTCCGCAGAGCGGAAATGACAATGTTGGAGCAGATCAGCACGAAAGTGGCCGCAAGGCCCATGCCGATGCCGTTAGATGCCATGGAGGTAACGGCCAGAGTGGGACAGGTGCCCAGGACAAGCCGCAGAACCGGGTTTTCATTCAGAAAACCGTTGGTCAAAATCTTCAGTTTGCTGTTATTACTCATCTTGTTCCACCTGCCTTTCAAGCGATTGCGTTGTACGCCTCAATGGCGGCGTTCACAGCGTTATTAACGGCCCGGCTGGAAATGGTGGCGCCGGTGTAGGCATCCACATCGCTTCCCAGGGCCAGGGACTGGGCGGCGGAAAGGCCGTTGTAGTTGGCCCAGTACTCGGCGTTCTCGGTAACGTTGGTGCCGATGCCCTTAGTCTCAGAGGACTCGGTGACCTTAATCTGCTTGATGGTATTGTCGGGGCTGAAGGCCACCATCACAGTAACGGTACCGCCGTAGCCTTTCCCGGCGCAGGTGATGACGGTGCCGGAACCGTTGTCGGCGGTGTAGATGTCGGAGACATTTTCCACCTCAACGCCCTCCACCTTGGTGAAAGCGCCCTCGGCCTCAGGGAGCAGCTCCGCACGGGCCGCATTCTGGGCGGCAATGGTGGCCGCCTGGATAATGGGGGCAGTCACGCTGTTGGTGGCGGCCAGAGCGCCGGTAATCACGATACAGATGACACAAAGCACCACAATGGGCTTAAAAACTCGATTCCAGTTGCTCATTTGCTCTCGCCTCCCTTTTTCACCTTGGCGATGCCCAGCTTATCCTGCCGGGTCAGCACTTCAATATAGGGCACCAGCAGGTTCATCAGCAGGATGGCGAAGGACACGCCCTCGTTCATGGTGCCGAAGTGGCGGATCATCATAGTAATCAGACCCAGGCCGATGCCGAAGACCAGCTTGCCCTTCTGGGTGGTGGGAGAGGTGACATAGTCGGTGGCCATGAAGAAGGCGCCCAGCATAAGGCCGCCGGAAAGCAGCTGCACGATGGGGTCCAGGCCAAAGCACAGGCTGAGCACAGCCACGGTGACCAGGTAAGTCACAGGGATCATGGGGCTGATGACCTTGGTGGCAATGAGGTAGATGCCGCCGATAATCAGGGTGATGGCGCAGGTCTCGCCCAGCACGCCGCCATGGTTGCCCAGCAGCAGAGTCACATAGTCGCCCGCGCCCAAGTCGGCCACATGGGCCAGCGGAGTGGCGGAGGTGACGGTGTCAGCCCCCTGGGGGAAGCCGTAGGTAGACATCCGCCCAGCGAAGCCAATGGCCAGAGCGATACGGCCCACGATGGCGGGGTTGGCAAAGTTATAGCCCAGACCGCCGAAGAGCTGCTTGATAATCACAATGGCGATGAACGCGCCCACAACGGCCATCCACCAAGGGAGGGTAGAGGGCAGGTTGAAGGCCAGAAGCATGCCGGTAACCACAGCGGAGAAGTCCCCCACCGGGTTCTCCCGGCCCACCAGTTTGCAGTAGCCCCACTCAAAGAAGACACAGGCTGCCACGGTGACGGCAGTCAGGATCAGGGCGTTGACCCCGAAGATGATCACCGAAGCGATCAGCGTGGGCACCAGGGCCAAACAAACCCGCTGCATGATCTTCTGGGTGGAGTCCGCGCCGGTAATATGAGGCGCGGCGGTAACGATCAGTTTATTGGCCATTACTTTTTACCTCCATTCTTCATCATGATCTTGGCCAGGGCAATGGAGGGGGCCAGAGGCCGCTTGGCCGGGCAGACAAAGGAACAGGTGCCGCAGCTCATGCACAGATCTGCGTTGAGCTCCTGGAGCAGCTCCACATTTCCCGCGTTGTAGGCCTGGACAATCTCCTTGGCGGACAGGCCCAGAGGGCAGGCGTTGGTACACCGGCCGCAGTGGATGCAGTTGGTGACCTTGGGGGTCTGAGACATCTTCTTGGAGAAGGCCAGCACCGCGTTGTTGTTCTTCAGGATGGGCTGGCTCAAATCGGCGATACAGGTGCCCATCATGGGGCCGCCGTAGAGCAGCTTGCCCGGCTCGTCCGTAAAGCCGCCGCAGAAGTCCATCAGCTCCTGCACGGGAGTGCCGATGATGACCTCCACATTCTTGGGCTCCTTGATCACGTCGCCGTCCACAGTCAGACGCTTGGTGACCAGAGGCATGCCGGTCTTTAAGTACTTGCCTACAAAGGCCACGGAGGTGACGTTCATGACGATCACACCCACATCGGAGGGCAGTCCGGGGAAGGGGACCTCCCGGCCGGTACAGTTCTCAATGAGCACCTTCTCAGCGCCCTGGGGGTACCGGCAGGGCAGCTCCTTCACTTCCACTCCCTGGGTGGCAACGCTCTTCATCTTGGCAATGGCCTCAGGCTTGTTGCCCTCGATGCCGATGATGCATTTGGGAATCTCCAAATACTTCATGACCGCCTGGATTCCGTCCATGATGAACTGGGTATCCTCCAGGAAGCAGCGGTTGTCCGAGGTAATGTAAGGCTCACACTCGGCGCCGTTGATCACCAGGGTGTCGATCTCGTCCAAATTTTTGGGGGCCAGCTTCACCGCGGTGGGGAAACCGGCGCCGCCCAGACCCACCAGGCCGCTGGCGCGGACGGCGTCCTGGAAGGACTTCAGATCAGTGACCACCGGCGGCGCGATGGCGGGGTCCACCTTCTGTTCCCCATCGGGGATGATGACCACGGCGGTCTGGGGCGCGCCGTTGGGCGCGGTGATGGTGATGATGCTGTCCACAATACCGGACACACCTGAGTGGATGTCGGAGGAAACAAAGCCTCCGGCCTTGCCCACCACGGAACCCACATAAACCTGGTCGCCTTTCGCCACGACGGGAGACGCCGGGGCGCCGATGTGCTGGCCCATGGACAGCACGATCTTGGAGGGCAGCGGCATTTTCACCGTTTCCAGGTTGGAAGTCCGTTTCTCGTGGGGGACACCCGCGCCATGCGCGGATCGTTTGAGAAATTTGCTCATGTAAGATTTCGACCTCCCTATTCTGTTCTGTCGGGATTTGAACGCGCCTTGACCCACACGGTTCTCCGCTCTTGCAAACGGTAAATAAACCGCTCTTCCCCTTGAGAGACAAGGCCCATTCTACGCGCCCGCACAGCCCGGGCGCACGACAAAACCCGTCGCTTTCTCACGTTTTTTCGTCATCGTAGAAAAGCGCCGGCTCTGCTTGCGGCAAATATCATACACCACTTTTGACGAAAATGCAAGATCATTTGCAGGCCCCATCTATTACTGGACAAAAAAATTAGGGCGCGGAGAAACTCCGCGCCCATTTTCCCAGGTTTATTCCTGATCCGTACTGTTCAGCAACCGCAGTTGTTGTTGCAGCCGCAGTTGTTGTTGTTGCCGCAGCCATTGCCGCCCCAGCCGCCGCAGCAGCACAGGATGACCAGCAGGATGATGATCCAAAGGCAGCTGTTGCCGCCCCAACCGTTATTGCAGCACCCCATAATGAGTACCTCCTGATTATGAAAGTTTTTAAGAGGGCTGTCTGCCGCTCTCAAACCCATCATATGGCTCAGGCACAAAATAGGTGTCTGCTCTTTCTCAAATCTTTTCGTCGAAGGAGCGCAGCATGGCGGCCACCTCGGCCCGGTTGGCGCTGTATTGGGGATTCAACGTGAGCACATCGTCGGTCATCGAGCCGCTGACCACGCCCTGGCCCACCGCCCAGGACATGGCCTGGACAGCCCAGTCGCTCACCCGATCCGCGTCCTGGTAGGCGCTCAGATCGGCCCCCAGGCCCATGGACTTTTCCAGGTAATTGGCGGCAAAACTGTACAGCATCACCACCACCTGCTCCCGGGTAATCTGACCGTCGGGGGTAAATCCCCCGTCCCCGGTCCCCGTTGCAATTCCCTGGGACACACCCCACTTTACATAGGGGGCATACCATGCGCTGTCAGCCACATCGGTCAAAACAACATCCGCGGCGGCCATCTCATCGGCGGGAGCGCCGGCCATACGATAGAGCACCGTCATCAGCATAGCCCGGGTCATAGGCTCCCCGGGCCCAAAGATATGCTCGCCCATACCGGAGAAGAGGTTTTTCCCATAGACATAATTGACCGGGGCATAATACCAATCACTGCGCTTCACATCCAAAAAAGGCGCTGCGTCTTTCAATCCCCCATCCACAGTATAGCTGCCCTGTACTCCCATAACAGCATATCCCGACTGGATGATAAAATCGGCGACCGTATCCTCCCCCACCAGATAGCGGTGGTTAGGGGTAAGTGCAGCCCCATTGGCGACCTCGGTGCCGGCTGTGATATCCACAACCGCGCCGTTGTGGCTGACCACGGCGGCGCCTTCCAGCATCAAAACGCCGTTTCCGGTGCCCATGCGCACGTTCTGTCCGTCATACCACTCCCGGCGCTGGAGCGTGTCGCTGTATAGTCCGGCGCTTGCTCCCTGCCCATCCGCCACCAGGTTATGGACCTGGTCCAGCTGGGACTTCGCCTGGTCATAGGTATCCTCCAGGGCCTCATAGGCCGCATCGGTGCCGGCCTTCACGGCCTGGGGGAAGAAGGTCTGCGTCAGATAGCTCAAACTTACCGGCCCGTCTCCGGACACCGCGGCGTAAGCCCCCACCGCCACCATGGAACATACCAGGGCCAGAGCCAGTGGGCGCAGAATTTTCTTCATCACAGTTCCTCCTTGGTTTCCGCCTCAGTTTTTTCCTCCGGCTGGGATATCATGTAGCTCAAGGCCAGCAGGCTGTCGGAAAAATGAACCGACTCGACCACCACATCCTCCCTGTGGATGGACAGTTCGTGGTTGGTGAAGTTCCAGATTCCACGCACTCCCGCATTAACCAGCCGGTCGCACATGGACTGGGCTGCCATAATGGGCACCGTCAGCATCCCCACACTGACCGGATGCCCGGCGATAAACTGTTCCAGCTCATCAGCATGGTAGACTGGCACCCCGGCGATCTCGGTACCCACCACCCCCGGGTTGATATCAAAGGCGGCCAGCAGCCGGAACCCGTTGCTGGAAAACTGAAAATTCTGGATGATTGCCCGGCCCAAATTGCCGGTGCCCAACACCACCACGGTATGTCCGCGGTTGATGCCCAAAATTTCACCGATCTCCTCTTTCAGACTGTCCACCTTATACCCATATCCCTGCTGGCCGAACTCTCCAAAACAGAACAAGTCCTGACGAATCTGGGATGCCGTCAGCCCCATGGACTTTCCCAGAGCACTGGATGAGATTCGCACCACACCGGCACGCTGCAATTCTGACAGATGGCGGTAATACCGGGGCAGGCGTCGGATCACCGCCGTGGATACTTTCGCGTTTCGTTTCATTCCTACCCTCCGTCTCACGGCCCCGCGCTTATTCCGGCGCGGCCGGACATGGCTGCCGCACGCACAGCCGGCAGCCGGGTTTTCCCGCCCTCTCTCACGGTCGGGCGGACGTTCCTGCAATATGCTGTTATTCTACCCTATCCCTCCCCCGCTGTCAAATTCTTTTCCCTGGCAGAAACTCCCCATCTCTCCAAAAAACGGGGCATGGAACTTGTCCATGCCCCGCTGTTGCAGCAATTTAATTCCAAAAATCAGTTTTCTGCTTCAGGCCGATGGAAGAAGCCTTGAACACCGGGTTCTTCCCCTCATGACGCTGCTGGGTGTAGTCCTTCAGGGCCCGCATGGCCGTCCCTCCCAGGATGACGATGACGGGCAGATTGATGATGGCCATACAGCCCATCAGCACGTCGGCCAGATTCCATACCAGATCAAACTCCAACTGTCCGCCCACAAAGACCAGCACACAGGCCAAGATGCGAAAAACATTCATCGTGCTGTGCTTCAGACTGCGCCCGGCAATATAGTTGAGGCAGCCCTCACAGTAGAAGAGGTTGCCCAACAGCGTGGTAAAGGCAAACAGCAGAAGGGCAAAGGTAATAAAATAGGGACCTACGCTTCCAAAGGTGGTAGCCAGAGAGGCCTGTACCAGGGGCGCGCCCTCCAGGCCGCTTTTGATGTCGATGCCCGTGCTCAGGCACATCATAGCCGTAGCCGTACATACCAGGATGGTATCGATGAACACAGAGAGCATCTGCACCAGGCCCTGCTTCACAGGGTGGGACACACTGGCAGCCGCCGCCGCGTTGGGAGCAGAGCCCACGCCGGCCTCGTTGGAGTAGAGGCCCCGCTTGATGCCCTGCATGATGGCCGAGGAGCCAAAGCCCACCGCCCCGCCGAAAATTGCCTGGAAATCAAAGGCGTCACGGATGATCCGGGCCAGCACCCCTGGAATCATATCCAGATTCAGCACCATGACTACCAGAGCCATGAGGATATAGAGCACCCCCATCACAGGCACCAGCACGCCGGTGACCTTGACAATGCGCTTTCCGCCGCCCAGCACACACACAGCAACCAGCAGGGCCAGCACCGCGCCGCCCACCAGGGTCACCACGCTGTACTTGCCGCCGCCCAAGGTCACATATCCCGCCTGCTCATAGAAGGCGTAGCTGGTAAGGCTGTCCAGCAGGTTGAAGGAGGCCACCATGTTGAAGCCTCCGGCGTAGGTGGCAATCAGGACGATGGCAAAGATCACACCCAGCAGACGGCTGTGGAGGGCCGCTTCAATATAGTAGGAAGGTCCGCCGTAGCTGCCCCCCTTGGGGTCCTTTTTCTTATAAATCTGAGCCAGAGTGCTCTCCACAAAGGCGGAAGCGCCCCCCACGATGGCGATCAGCCACATCCAGAACACTGCGCCGTAGCCGCCCACGGCGATGGCGTTGGCCACTCCAACAATATTCCCCGTACCCACACGGCTGGCGGTGGATACCATTAGAGCTTCAAAGGCGGAGACGGAATTTTCGTCCCCCGATTTCTCCCCCACCACCCGAATGGATTCGGGCAGCATTCTCAGTTGGAGCAGTTTGCCCCGCAAGGTAAAGTACAGACCCACACCCAGAAGCATAATAATCAGGATGTAGCTGTACATGGCGTTGCTGATGGCCAAAATCAGGTTCAGAAACGCTTCGTACATCAATAATCTCCCTCTCTTTCTCTCTCGTTCCCATAGTACAGCTTCAGTTGGTTTTCCGCCAAATACCGAAAAAATTATACCATAGTATTTCCTCTTTGGCCAGATGCTTCTACATCAGCCGGATGATTTCCTTCTTCAGCCGGGCGATAATCCGTTTTTCCAGCCGGGAGATATAGGACTGAGAAATCCCCAGCAGATCCGCCACCTCCTTCTGGGTGCGCTCCCGCTTTCCGTCCAGACCGAAGCGCAGGGTAATAATGTGCCTTTCCCGCTCTTCCAGCCGATCCAGGGCCTGCCGCAGCAGCTGGCGGTCCACGTCAGCCTCCAGCGGCTGGACCACCAGGTCCTCCTCCGTGCCCAAAATATCGCTGAGCAGCAGCTCGTTTCCATCCCAATCTGTATTCAGCGGCTCGTCAAAGGACAGCTCGCTTTTCTGGTTGGCGGTCTTTCGCAGGTACATCAGAATCTCGTTTTCAATGCACCGGCTGGCGTAGGTGGCCAGCTTGATGCTCTTGGCCGGCTGGTAGGTCCCTACCGCCTTAATGAGGCCGATGGTCCCGATGGAAATCAGGTCCTCAATGTGGATACCAGTATTCTCAAACCGCCGGGCAATGTAGGCCACCAGGCGCAGATTGTGCTCGATGAGTTGATTTCTGGCCTGGCTGTCCCCCTGCTCCAGCCTTTCAATCAGTTCGGCCTCCTCTTCCCGCTTCAGTGGGGCGGGCAGTGTATCACTGCCCCCAATGTACATAATTTTCCCCGGCTGAAGCAGTCCCAGGCGGGAGAAAAGGGCCGCAGTCCGCTCCTTCAGTGTGATGTAAATTCCTTTCAGCTTCATGTTTCATCCTCCATTGGTCCAATCAGCGCCCGATAACCTCCCCCGTCCGACACAGGCGTGGGAGACAGGGCCACCAGCACCGGCCCCTTTTCACTGCCATCCAGCTCCAGGCTGTCTGCCCGCACGGCAAGAAGCAGCCCACGATTCACCCCCACAGCCCGGTAGGGCAGAAGACGAAAACGCCCCCGCCATACCCCCGTCCCAAGCCGCTCCACAGCTCCCGCAGGGTCTGTAAAATCCTGTCGGTCCGGTCTGTGATCCCGGGGAAAGAGGGCCCGGGCCGCCTCCCCTTCCGCCACCATCACCCCCCGGCCGGACACCGGGTCGGTGAGGGTATTACCTGTATCCACCAGGGCGGTAAACTCCACCCGCCGCTCACCCAGACGGAGCACCGCCCGGGCCAGCTCTCCTCCGGAGGCAGTGTGCCGGCCCAAGCGGCGGAACACCATGGTAACCACAAGGTAGCACACCGCCGCGGACAGGAGGACCATTTTCAGGTCCATTGGAGAGTAAAAGACCCCGCCCCCCAGAGACAGCCCTGTGCCTCCCATCAGCCCAATGGCCACCACCCCGCCCCCAAAGGCACAGGTCAGGGCCACAAACAAAATTCCCTGGCGCAGCAGCCTCCGGCTCCCCCCATAGGCAGCCACCATCATGAGAAGAGCCGAGGCCGCCCGGCACAGGGGATGGGATAAAAAGGAGCACCCGGGCAGGAAGATGGCTACGGCGTAGAGTCCTCCCAGCACCGCCCCCAAGGCAAACCGCAGCCGTCTGAGGGGTTCCCCCGCCAGTCTGGCAGAGGCCAAAAGGAGCAGGTAGTCCACAACTGCGTTGAGAAGAAACAGGGTATCCACATAGATCACCGTCAAACGCCCTCTCCCCCTCTCTGCGCCTCTTGGCAGGCTGTCCCGCAGTCCTTATTATAGGAACCTCCCCAGGCGAAAGGGGCCGAAACCGCGCTGAGAATTCCGGTCAAATTTTGCCCTCTCCCCCATTGCGCTTCTTCATACTTCGTGCTATAATATCGTTAGACGATATTGAGTCTTGATGAAAGGAGGTCACGGCTATGCCGGGTCGGGATAAGGGCGGACTCACTGAACCTATGTACTATGTGCTCATGTCCTTCCTTCATGGGGAGATGTGCGGCATTGAGATCACCGACTTCGTCGCCCGGAAGACCGCCGGCCGGGTGCGGCTGGGACCGGGCACTCTCTACACCCTGCTGGCCAAGTTTCAGGAGGAAAAGCTCATTGAGGAGACTCAGGTGGACGGACGCAAGCGTACCTACCGCATTACCCAAAAAGGCCGGGAAGTCTTTCAGGAGGAATTGGAGCGGTTAAAGGCCTGTGTGCTGGACGGAGAGGAGGAGCTGGGATGAAACACACCGCCATTCGCATTATCCCTTACAGCGGATATGACATCCCCGGCCTGGAGGGCTGGATCAGCGCCATGGCTGCAAAGGGGCTGCGTTTTGTATCCACAGCGGGACCTTTAGCTACCTTTAACCGGCTCCCACCCCAGCAGGTCCAGATCCATCTGGAACCCATTCAGGGGAGCACTGAGGAAAACCCCGAACTGAACGCGATCTATAAAAAATCCGGCTGGCAGTACTGGGGCATGTTTCGGGGCAGTTTTTTTGTCTACGCTTCCTCCGATATGGAAGCACAGGCTCACACCGATCCTGACACATTGGACTATGCTCTGAAGAAATTTTTCCGGCAAAAGCTGGCCCTAGGACTGCCCCTGGCGCTGGGCAATTTCCTGCTGCCTGGTCTGTACGGACGGGGCGCTCCCTGGGAGCTGAGCGGCACCCTGCTTCGGTATTATCCGGTGGAAACTCTCTCCAACGGCACCACCATTCCCTTTCTCCTGGCGGTGCTGGGTTTTTGCTTTATCGATCTGTCCTATCTGGTGGGGCTGTTTCACCTCATGAGCTATCGCCGAGCAGTAAAAAACGGCCGGAAGGTCCGGGGGCATTGGGGAATCGGCTGGCTTTTGGCGGCAGGGCTGCTGGTTCTGCTTCCGGTGCTGGTCAACACCATTCAGCTCTTTTCCGGAACGGACTACCGCCCTTATGATCTGGATGGCTCCGGCTTTGTCACACTCACCGACCTCGAGGGAGAGGACTTTCCCATCAGTCGGCAGGAACCTCTCTGCATGGACTATATTGCCCACGGCGGCACCCTGTTACGACCCGAAACCTGGCATTTCCAGCAATATGGCGCTTTTGGGTCAAATAAAAGTTCAGATGACGTGCCTCACTTGGAGATTTCCATCGTCCGCTACCCCCTGGAGGTACTGGCCGGGATGCGGGCCAAGGAGTGGAGCAGGCAGTACATCAACGGCTCCGGGGACTATGAAACCCTGGAAGCCGCATACGGACTGGACGAAATTCTCTATGCCCCACGGGAGGAGAGAACATACACTAACGAGCTGACCGGGGAAACCCGCGTCTTCCTGCCCGGCGGGATTTTTATCCTGCGCCGGGGGAACACCGTCCTCTTTGCCGACTACTACGGAGAGCAGAATCTTTTGGACTTCCTGCCCCGCTTCGCCTCAACCTTTGATGTGCTTTAAAAGGAGGCCAACCACATGATCGTAAAAAAATGGCTGCCCTATCCCATGTGGGATTTCGCCGGGATCGAGCGCTGGCTCAACGAGCAGGCCCAGGGCGGTTATCTGCTCAACGGCTGGCCGGGCTGGTCTTTCATCGGCCGGGTGCCCTTCCGCACCGACCCGGACGCGCCCCGCACTCGTTACTGCCTGGACCCGGGGGTGGACCTCATCGGAGAACTTGAGCTGCAAAACCGGATTGCCAGCTATCAGGATGCCGGCTGGCGGTATGAGGGCAAGGTGGGAAAGCTTTATGCCATTTACAGCTGCGGCGATCCCCAGGCCCCGGAGCTCTACAATGACACCCAGAGTATGGCCCTGGCCATGAAAAGGCAGCGCAAACGGGTGTGGCTCAGCCTGTTTCTCCTGATCCTTTGGCTGGGAGCCGTGTTTTGGGACGAGTGGGTTATGCTCTTTACCCGGCCGGCGGCGCTTCTTATGTCCATAATCCTCCGCTCAGACGTTCTGCTCCCCCTTTATGCTCTGATGGTAATTATGGCGCTTTCGGTGATCTCCACAGATGTGGGTACCTTTTGCGGCATCTACCGTACACAGTCCATCCTCAGGCGTGGAGAATGGCCGTCCCCGGGGCGCAGGCACTACCCGGAGCTGGGGCGCTTGGCGTTGGCCTTGCTGGTATTACTGGCGGCCGCAGTGTTTTTCATTTACCTTCTCTGGTTCAACCCCTCTGATTCCCGGCGGCTGTCCGGCCCAGAGGAGTGGGCTTTCCCCCACGTCACGCTGGAGGAGGTAATTCCGGCAAATGCGCAGCTGCGCCTGTACAATAACCAGGAGCTGCTTCACTACGACGAATTGTCCTGCTCCACTCTGGCCCCGGAGCAGTACGACGTGGCCCAGGGCGGGGTCGTTCTGACCGCTGACGGAATGGAAATTGACACCCGTCTTCTTCAGGAACATGTGCGTACTCTCTCCCCCGCCCTGGCCCGGATGGTGTATGAGGGCCGGGTGGAGGAACACCGGCACTCCCTGGAGCAGTATCGGAAGAATTGGGAAGAAAATACCCCTTTCCTCCATGACAACGCCAATGCTTACAAATTTCTCCAGGGGGAGGAATTGTCCCAGCCCGGTCTGGACGCTCTCACCCGCTTTACCTACCAATTTTCTGATGAAAGCGCCTCCCACACGGTGTACATCGGCATGAAAACCAACCGGGTCTTTGTCCTGGACTGTTCCGGTACCGCTGACGCCGAGGCCGCCCTCTCTCTGCTCCTGGAGCGGCTGGAAACGGAGGGCTGAGACTATGATTATCGATTATCCTCCATCGGCCGGAAAGGAGGCCCAAAGTATGAAATCCGTCTATAAGCTCACTCCTGTCTCCGACTATGACATCCAGGGGCTGGAGAGTTGGCTTCAGGATATGGCCCTTCGGGGGCTGTACCTAAAAAAATACCGCCCCCTCTTCTGTACCTTCACCCCCGGCTCGGCTAAAAAGACCCGGTACCGCCTGGAGCCTTATCGACGGATGGTGGATGACGACCTGCCCACCGACATGCTGGAGCTCTACAAGGAATACGGCTGGGAGTGCGTGGGGGATGTAAACCGGGAGATGCTCATTTTCTCCACCCAGGACGAAAACGCCCCGGAGCTCCACACCGACCCGGCCATCCAGGGGGAACGGTGGAAAAAGCTCTATAAACGGGCCCGGCGGGGGACCATCGTAACTCCCCTGCTCACGCTGCTCGTAGTTTTGTGCGTAGGAGTCCAGCTCTTTGGACACGGCACTCCCATCACCAATCTCATCACCTCCGTGTCCCTGCCTCTGGTGCTGCTCTGTGTCTGCCTGCTGGTGAGCCTCCCATCTGTTTTTGCCAAAAAGCGGGACCTGGAGCTCATCCTCCGGCAGTTGGAGGACGGCGTCCCTCTGGAGCACCGGGCTCCCTATCCAAAGCGCAACCTGCTCTCCCCCGTCTATTTCGCCGCCGTCACCATTTTGTGGGTGGCGCTGATTCTGGGCCAGTACATCCTGCCCCTCACCGGAGGGAAGCTGCAAGCTTTGTCCGCCCTTGATGATTTTCCCCTTTTGTCCCTCAGTCAGGTGGAAGGAGAGAATTTCACCCCCTATACGATGGCCAGCGATGGCTATGTGGATTACGCCAACTTTGCCCGTCAGGAGCACTATTTGTTGTGCTGGAACAGCTGGGAGGCGGTACAGACCGGAGAATGGGACGAGGATGGGACCTGGAACCGAATGGAGGTCCGCTGGTACGACCTGCCCGCCCCCCTCTCCTTCCTGGCCCAGCCCATAGCCAAAGAGCAGCTGGAGCGCTCCATGGACCTGGACGAGGACATCTGGTGGCGAGCCGACCCGTCGGAGGGCGGCACCTGGATCGTGACCCGGTACCCCGACGGCGGAGCGGACTATCTGGCTGTGGCTCGTCGGGATGGGGAGGCCTTTCAAACCGCCGCGGCGGCTTTAGGCAGCAAAATAGTGCTGGTCCAATATACCGGGCGCGGGGACCTGTCACAGCATCTCCATGACATTGTGGCCATGATCGCGTAAAGGAGGGATTTTCATGAACAAAGTACGAAAGCTCATCCCCGTCTCCCTCTATGACATTCCCGGTCTGGAGGCCTGGCTGGAGGAGCAGGCCAACCAGGGGCTCTTCCCCACCCGCCTGGGGGATTGGGCTACCTTTGACCACTCGGGGCTTCCGGGCACCCGGTTCCGTCTGGCGGCCCAGGAGGGAAAAAAAGATATTCCAACCCTGGAACAGCTGGATCTGTGCCGTCAATACGGGTGGAATTATGCGCTGTCCTTTGAAGGCTTCTTCCTTTTCTACGCCGTAGACCCGGATGCCATAGAGCTTTATACCGACTGGGAAAGTCGGGGGTTCTCCCTGACCCCCCTGAAAAAGCGGATGGCCGCTTACCGGCGCAGAAGTATAATCCTATATGGAATTTTGGCCGCGCTGCTGATTTGGGTGCTGTTTTACTATCACAGCTCATTTGACGTGCAGCCCGACTCCTTTGCCCCGCTGCCCCTTATCCTGCTGAATCTGACCGTTCCCTATGTCCTGATATTTCTCATCACCATGGTCCTCCTCTGGCGGGACTGGAACCGGAATTACCGCGCTCTTCGGAAGGCCTACGCCGCCCTGTCCCAGGGGCTGCCGCCGCCGCCCTCCCCCGGCCCACAACGGGGCATCGTGTGGGAAAAGGGCCTCACCTTGATCCTGTGTATTCTCCTGATCCTGGGATTTTGCATCAAAGATTTTGATGTGCTGAATCCCTTCCTTAACATCTCCCTCTCCCGCTTTCCGGGAAGCTATGTAGCTCTCCAGGAGCTGGAGCGGGAGCCGGTCTATCCCGGCGAGAAAGTATTTGAGGAGCACAGCATATTTGATAAGCCGGAAAACTACGGGGACATAAACTTCTCCCTGCTCTCCCCTGTCTGGTACTCCACTGTACAGAAGGGTTACAGCCCAACCCCCGGCACCATGGAAAACTACAATTCACCCGACCCGGAAGGGGGCAAAAACCGCTATGCCCCCGCTCTGGACATGACCTACTTTCATCTGCTCATTCCCGCCCTGGCCGAGCCAATCGCCCGGGCCCAGATGGACAGCTACCGGCTGGTGAATCTCTGGTGGGAGTATGAGGAGGCAGACTACCCCGGTCTGGACTTTGTCATTCTGGCCACCGCAGAGGGCGAACCCTGGCAGATGGCGGCAGTGGGCAAAGGCGGCAAGGTGGCGGTCTTCCGCTACGCCGGTGTGGAACGGCTGGGGGAGCACCTGGATCAGCTGGCAGAGATCGTGACATAGAATATATTATGCAAACAGAAAAAGGCTGTGACCCGCCGGGTCACAGCCTTTCACTGTCACTCTGACAAAATGCGCTCCGCTTCCTCCCGGCTGTAACAGCCGTTGAGGACCTGCAAAAGGGCGTTGGCGCTCATATGCTCGGGGAGGTTCAGCTTCCGGAGCAGGGCCAGCCGCTTTTCCCCGCTGTCCGGCCGCCCGGTCAGCCCGGCGGCCATCAGGTCCGCCTTGGTGAGGGGGGCGCTGTCCCGCTCAGAACCACCGCTCTCCTCCAGAAAGGTGGCTCCCGCCCGGCGAAGGACTTCCTCCAGCACCTGAGGGGGCATCCCCTCCACCCCCAGCTTGCCCTCCTTGCCCTTTTGGCGCTTGCGCCGCTCCTTGCCGTACACATCGGGGATGTAGGCGTGCTTCACATATTGCGCCGGAATGGAGCCCCGGATGCGGTTTCGGATGACAAATCCCGCCCCATCGGAGTCGGTCAGGACAATAAGCCCACGCCGCTCCCCCGCCTTCCGCAGCAGGGCCATTCGTTCCGAGTCCTTAAAAATCTGAAAGCCCCCTGTCTCCAGAATCAGGGTATCCACCACCTGAGAGAGGGTATTTTTGTCGTACCGACCCTCCACCACAATGGCCTCTTTGATCTTCAGCATGACCACGCCCTCACTTCTTCGGGGGATTGGCCAGCTCCAGCATAAGGCCGGTGAGCAGCTCTTTTCCGTCCTGGCCGGTAGACTTCATAGCCAGGTCCACCTGACCGCATCGCACCACCGCCCGGCGGCACCAGGGCAGGCTGAAACGCTTGGCGCTGCGCACCAGCTTGTCCGCCGGGTAGGGCTTCAGGTTCCACAGTCCCGCCACAAACGCCGTTCCCTGTCCCCGTTCCAGGGCCAGCCGGGCGGAGTAGAGCTGGCGCATCTGACGGCCCAGGGACCACATAATCTTGATGGGGGCCTCCTGCATTTGGAAAAGCTCCCCCAGGACCCCCATAGCCTTGTCAAACTGCCCCTCCCCGATGGCGTCGGTCATGCGGAAGACCACCGCGTCCAGCTGGGGAGTGGCCACCGCCTCAATGTCTCCCCGGGTGATGTGGGGGCCCTTGGCATAGGCGGCAATCTTCTCGATCTCCCCAATGAGGTTGTGCATAAGGTCCCCGCACAGGAAGATCAGGTCCAGGGCCAACCGGGAATCAATCTCCTTGCCCAGGGCATGGAACCGCCGGCGTACCCAGTCCACCAAATCCCCCTGGTCCTGTCGGATAAAATTGACCACGGTGCCGTGGGCCTTCAGAGCGGCTGCCAGCTTGGTCCGGGCGTCCCCCTTATAGTCAATGAGGTCATAGACAAAAACCACGCAGCAGTACGCAGGCAGCTGGGACAGGATGCGGATATACTCCTCTCTGTCCTTCTCCCCCGCCTTGAACAGGTCAAAGTCGGTCACCTGAATCATGGTGCGCTCCGCCATCATGGGAAGGCAGTCCACCGCCTCCTCCAAAGCGTGGGGGGACATATCCCTGGCGGCAATCTCATGGAGGTTAAATTCTCCCATCCCGCCGGTCAGCAGCAGCTCCCGCAGCCTACCCAGGTAATAGTCCCGCAGGTATGTCTCCTCCCCGTGGAAAATATACAGCTGTCCCGGTTTGCCCGCGGACAGGTCCTTTTTCAGCTTCTGATAGCCGGTATTATCCGGCTTTCCCTTGGGCGGCATAAGCGCGTCCTCCTGTTACTTTCTGATTTCTATGGTTCCGTCCAAATCCGTGCGGTATACCTCCGCTCCCGCTGCCTCCAGTCTGTCCAGGACTTCCAGGGCCGGATGGCCATAGGAGTTGTCTTTCCCCACGGAGATCAGAGCCAGCTCCGGGCGGATGGCATCCAGCAGCGCCTGGGAAGTGGAGGTGTCCGAGCCGTGGTGGCCCGCCACCAGCACCTCCACCTGGGAAAGGTCAGCAATCTTCACCAGATTTTCTTCCCCCTCTGCGCCCATATCCCCGGTAATCAGGACACGAAAGCTTTGGCCATCGGCCAGAACGGTAAGCCCCAGCTCATTGGTCTCCCCCTCCCGCTCCACCGGAGCGTAGACCTGAAGAGACTGCTCCTCGCTGGTGCGGATTGTCAGGTCCTCGGTCACTGTTTCCACGGTAACTCCCTTTTCTTCCGCCATCTCCAGAATCTCCCGGCACAGGGGGCTTTCCTCCTCCGTCTCAGGCAGCAGGATGGCTGACACCTCCATGCGCTCCAATAGCCGGGTAACCCCGTTGGCGTGGTCATCGTGGCAGTGAGTCAGAATCAGAAGGTCCAGCCGGCTTACGCCCCGACTCTGAAAATAGTCGGCGGCAATGTCCCCGGCATTTTCCATTTCGTCTCCGCCGCAATCCACCAGAGCGAAGAGGTTTTTCTGGCAAAGGGCCACACTCTGTCCCTGCCCCACGTCCAGCGCCGTCACCTGCATATCCCCCAGTCTGACGCTAATCCCCATGGTCAATGTCGTCAGGGTCAGTGCCGCAGCGCTGGCACAGATGGGAATTACAGGGCGTTTCTCCCCTTTTATGAAGATAGCCGCCAAGATCAGCAGATATACGAACACAAGCCACAGCCGGTAGAGCTGACACTCCATGGACAGGGCTGACAAATTGGGGATGGCCAGCAGCTCCACCGCCCAGTTCACATACCGCACAAGCCCAATCACCGGAAGGGCCAGAAGCTGCCCCACACCAGGGAGGAATACAGATACCAGCCCCACCATCAGGCCCCCCACAAAAATCAGGCCAACCGCCCAAAGGGTCATCAGATTGGCCAATGGAGAGATCAGTGAGCAGGTGTTGAAGTAGCAAGCCACCAAAGGCACCGTCAAAAAAGATGCACCCAAAGTGGCCGACAAGGTGGAGATGCAGAAATAAGGCCCCCTGCGCAAAAGCCGCTCCAGCCTCCCCTTGGGTCTTTTCTCCAAATGAAACGCCTGTGTGAGCCAGTTCTGGATTCGGTCAGAAACCAGAGCGATGCCCGCCAGCGCAGCAAAGGAGAGCTGCAGCCCAATATGGGCCGCGGCAAAGGGATTGATCGTCAGCAGCACCATCAGGGCTACCCCAAGCGAGGTAGGAAGGTCCCGCTCCCGGCCGAAAAGAGGTGCAACCTGGAGCAGAATAATCATCATGGCCGCCCGGTCTACCGAGGGAGTGTGTCCGCACAGAGCGCTGAACAGCACTGCCCACAATATAGTGGCCACTGCGGTGGACCTCCGCCCCCGTCCCCGGAGGGTAACCAGCAGCTGGGCGAGAAATGCCAAATGCATCCCTGACACCGCCACCGTGTGGCTCATTCCCACCCGCTGAAGGGAACTGGTAAAGGTATCGGTGAGGTTGTCCCGGTTCCCGGTAACAATCCCCTGAACAATTCCAGCTTCCTTCTCCGGAAAGGCTTTTTCAATCCCCTTTTTCAAATGATTGGCCAGAACCGCAGGCCAGTATCTCAGGGGAATCTGTTCTGGCCGTTCCACCTCCAGCCGTCCGTAGACCTCCCCTTGGAGGAAAACTCCCTTGGCGGTGTAATAGGTAATTTCCTCCCCATCCAGGGTGCGGCTTGCCAGCGTGTAGTGGACGACGGCGGATATCTCGTCCCCAGGCCGCAGGTCCGCCCCCTGTTCATCCAGATAGAGTACCGCCAGGGGCCGGGTCAAACCGTCCACATCCACACGGGCGGCAAGCGTATAGCCCCCGTACTCCCCCTCCAGCGGGTAGTCGGTGACTGTGGCCCGAAGACGAACCGTCTGGTCGTCCATAGCCTCGGCCGGCTGAAAAAATAGCTGGACATAAATCCCCGACCAGAAAAACCCCGCCGACACGCCAAGAAAGACAAAAATCAGACGGTTTCTCAATTTTGGACGCCCACTCAGGGCCAGGGCCGACAGGGGTACCAGCAGGGCGCTCCCGGTGGCCAGCAGGGGCAAAGCCTCATCCAGCTCTCCATAGGCCCAGACAAAAACAGCGGTGGAAAAGGAGAAAGCCACGGCAGCCAATTTCCGCATGGGCCTTCTCCTCCCTTCTCGTTTTTACAGCTTAGAATACCATGAAGGGACAAATTTTGCAAGGGCCGGGTGCAAGGCTCTCTCCTTGCTATTTTCCGGGAAGTATGATAAGATAATGCGTACTTTTTGAGGAATCACGGAGGTCTTTCCATGACCGATTACTTTCATCTGGACATTTCACGGGATGCGCTGCTGTCCCTGTCCTCCCTGGGGCTTGCCCATCTGGGGGACAGTGTGTTTGAGGTGATGGTCCGCTCCTGGCTCATTCTCCACGGTAAGGCCAAGGCCAGGGACCTGCACCGGGCCACCGTGCAGTATGTGGCGGCCCCCGCCCAGGCCAGACTTTTACAGCAGATTCTTCCCCTCCTCTCTCAGGAGGAGGAGGACGTCTTCCGCCGGGGCCGGAACACCGCCCCCCACTCCATCCCCAAGGCCGCCAGCCGGGGGGACTATCAGGCCGCTACCGGGCTGGAGGCCCTGTTCGGCTGGCTCTATCTTCAAGGCCGCACGGACCGGCTCAACGAGCTCTTTTCGGCCATGATGGCCCAGGAGAATCCTTCCGTTTCGAGGTGATTTCCCATGCCCTTAGACGCACTGTGTCTGTCCGGTGTGGTTTTTGAACTGAACAGCGCCCTCGCCGGCGCCAAAGTGGACAAGATCTATCAGCCCGGCCGGGACGAGGTGGTACTCTCCCTGCGCTCCCCCGCTCAGGGAAATGTGCGCCTGCTGCTCTCCGCCAATCCAAGCCAGCCCCGGGCCCATCTCACCCAGCTGACCCTGGAAAATCCGGACAAGCCCCCGATGTTTTGTATGCTCCTCAGGAAACACCTGTCCGGAGCCAGGCTGCTGGAGGTGGAGCAGACTCCACTGGAGCGGGTGGTCCATTTCCGCTTTGAGGCCCTCAACGAGTTGGGGGATCGGGTGGAGCGCAAACTCATTTTGGAGGCTATCACCCACAAAGCAAACCTCCTTCTCCTGGACGGTGACGGACGGATTCTGGACTGTATCCGCCGGGTGGATTCCGGTCTTGACCCCAAAACGGGGCAGCTGGGCCGCATCCTCCAGCCGGGGATGTTCTACCGCCTGCCCCCCGCCCAGCCCAAGCTCGACCCCATCTCTCCTGACCGGGCAGAGCTGGAGCGGCTGCTGGCAAAAGCCCCGGAGGAAAGCCAGGCGGACAAATGGCTTCTGGACACCTTCGGCGGCCTGTCTCCCCTCATCTGTC
Source organism: bacterium (assembly GCA_037245165.1). Lineage (GTDB taxonomy): Bacteria > Bacillota > Clostridia > Oscillospirales > Oscillospiraceae > Lawsonibacter. The sequence goes on along the minus strand of JAXWVI010000027.1, from coordinate 120,727 downwards.
GGGAACTGGCCTACCGCTCCGGTGGCGCCACAGACGTGCGTCTCCATGTGCTGGGACCAGAGGGCCAAAAAGCCCTCCTGGACCAGGTTGAAACATTACAGCATATTGTAAGAGAAAAATCCTACACACCAACCCTGATCTCCATGGAAAACCGGCCCAAAGATTTTACCTTCCTGCCCATCAGGCAGTACGAAGGCTCTGCCCAGGTGGAAATCAGGCCCTCTTTTTCCCAGCTGCTGGATGCCTTCTATGAGCAGCGGGAGCGCCAGGACCGGGTCAAGCAAAAGGGCCAGGATCTGATCCGCGCGGTGACCAACGCCCGGGACCGCACCAGACGAAAAATCGCCAACCAGGAGAAGGAGCTGGCCGCCACCAAGGACCGGGACCGGTTGCGGGAGCTGGGGGACATCATTACCAGCAACTTCTACCAGATGGAGCGGGGCATGGCCCGGCTTCATACAGTGGACTTCTACGACCCGGAGGGGAAGGAGATTGACATTAAGCTGGACCCCCTCCTCACCCCTCAGCAGAATGCGGCCAAATATTATAAGGACTATAACAAGGCCAAGACCGCCGAGGAGATGCTGACCATCCAGCTGGAGAAGGGCCGGAAGGAGCTGGACTACCTGAACAGCGTGCTGGAGTCCATTTCTCTGGCCGAGGGGGAGCGGGACCTGCTGGAAATCCGCCAGGAGCTTACCGACACCGGCTATCTCCGCCGCCAGGGCAAAGCCAGGGAGCGCAATAAACGTCTGGCCTCCAAACCCATGGAATTTCGCTCCTCCACGGGGATGCGCATCTCCGTGGGCAAGAACAACACCCAGAACGATCTGCTCACCTGTAAGCTGGCGGGCAAGGGGGACATCTGGTTCCACACCCAGAAGATTCACGGCTCCCATGTGATCCTCTGGACAGACGGAGGACAGCCGGACCTTCAGAGCCTTAACGAGGCCGCCAGTCTGGCCGCCTGGTTCTCCCAGGGCCGGGACAGCGGCAAGGTCAGTGTGGATTACACCCCCGTTCGCTATGTGAAAAAGCCCGGCGGAGCCAGGCCGGGCATGGTCATCTACACCACCTACGAGACAGCTCAGGTCACCCCAGACGGGGAACTGGCCAAACGGCTGCGGGTGAAATAAAAAATTGGAGGAATCTTTATGCTCAATTTGAACCGGGAAAAGACTCGTATCTACGCGCTTAATGACGAGGGCAAGCTGGTGGCAGAAATTACCTTCCCCATGACCGCCCCCGGCGTCTACACCATCGACCACACCTTTGTGGACGCCTCCCTCCGGGGCCAGGGTGCGGCGGGCCAGCTGGTCCAGGCCGCTCTGGAACAAATTAAGGAGAACGGCGGACAGGTGGAAGCCACCTGCTCTTATGCCGTCTCCTGGCTGGAAAAGCACCCGCAGAAGTGATAAAAACAGGCCGTCTCATAAAATGAGGCGGCCTGTTTTTATGGAAACTCATGTTCGTGGGCCTTGAAAAATTCATAGTAGACCCGCACATGCTCCAGTTGGGTCCATGGCCGAACCACAACAGGGTCGCTGTCCAGGTCGTAAATTCTTGCCCCCGGCAGGGAGAGCAGGAAGGGCGAGTGGGTGGAGATAATGAACTGGCAATGATAAAACCGGACCGAGTCCTGCAAAAAGCGCAGCAGTTCCATCTGAAGCTGGGGGGACAGGCTGTTTTCCGGCTCATCCAGCAGGTAAAGTCCCTCCTGCTGAATTTCCCGGGTGAAGTAGAGAAAAGCGCTCTCTCCGTTGGACTTGCCCGGCACATCCTTCATCAGGCGGTTTTTCACATATTGGGAGCCACTGCGGCGCTGGGCCTCCACCACCTGGCGCAGTCGGTCCACGTCCTCCAGAGAACGCATTTGGAAGTTGGCATATCGGGCGTCGGTATATTCCTCCAGCAGCTCCCGGCGGCGGACGTCGATGTTCTCATTCATATAGCGAAAGTCCAGCAGGTAGTCAAAGACGTCGTCGCTGGTGATGACCTTGCTGTTTGACCTCACCTGAGCGGTAAAGCTGTGGCTCACCCGGCCATCGCACAGGTCCAGATAGTCGTCAAAAAAGGAGCTGCGGTTATATACCGCCTTCCGCCCCAGCCCCAGCTTCTCCCCCATGAGATTTAAAATGGTGGTCTTTCCGCTGCCGTTGCCGCCGCAGAGGATGGTGATCTCCTCCAGCTTCAGAGGCGGCATGGTGCGGTTTAGGAAGATTCCAAAGGGATAGCGGCTGCCGTAGCAGGTACGTTTATTTTCCCGGCTGCCGGCCAGAAAGCGTGCCTCCCGCTCCTCATCGGGCAGTTGAAATTCTCTCAGATAGACCATATTCATTCCTCCCGCTCCCAGTTTAGGACGGAAGCTGTCCCAAAAACCGGACTGGAACAGTCAGCGCCGCATGGAAAGCCATGCGGCGCTTTTAACGTTACTGCTTGCTTTTGATGTACTGGTCGATGGACTTGGCAGCGTGCTTGCCCGCACCCATAGCCAAAATGACGGTGGCAGCCCCGGTGGCTGCGTCGCCGCCGGCAAAGATATTGGGACAGGAGGTGCAGCCGTTCTCGTCGGCGGCCACACAGCCCTTCCGGGTCTGCTCCAGTCCGGGGGTTCCGCCATAGCTCATCTGGTTGGCCTTGGTGCCCAAGGCCATGATGACAGCGTCCACATCCATCTTAAACTCGCTGCCCTCAATGACCACGGGGCGGCGGCGGCCGGACTCGTCCGGCTCGCCCAGCTCCATCCGCACACAGGTAATGGACTGGACATGACCTGTCTCGTCCCCTTCAATGGACACGGGGTTGGTGAGCAGGTCGAAGACGATGCCCTCTTCCTTGGCGTGGTGGACCTCCTCAGCACGGGCGGGGAGCTCTGCCTCGCTGCGGCGGTAGACAATGTGGACCTCAGCCCCCATGCGCTTGGCGCACCGGGCGGCGTCCATGGCCACGTTGCCGCCGCCCACCACAGCCACTTTTCTGCTGTGCAGAATGGGGGTCTCCGCCCCCTCCTTGTACGCCTTCATCAGGTTAATGCGGGTAAGGTACTCGTTGGCGGAGTATACGCCGATGAGGGATTCTCCGGGAATCTTCATAAACATGGGCAGACCCGCACCGGAACCAATAAACACCGCCTCATAACCACGTTCAAAGAGCTCCGGGATGGTGAGCACCTTACCGATGACCATATTGAGCTCGATGTCCACCCCCATCTTCTCCAGATTGGCCACCTCACGCTTGACAATGGCCTTGGGAAGACGGAACTCGGGGATGCCGTAGCTGAGCACGCCGCCGGGGGTGTGGAAGGCCTCAAACACGGAGACGTCATAGCCCATACGGGCCAGCTCTCCGGCGCAGGTCAGTCCTGCGGGGCCGGAGCCGATGACAGCCACTTTATGGCCGTTCTTAGGGGCGGTGGCCACATTGGAAAGGCCCTTCTCCGCGGCCCAGTCGGCTACAAAGCGCTCAATACGGCCGATGGCCACCGGCTCGCCCTTGATGCCCCGAACGCACTTGCCCTCGCACTGGGTTTCCTGGGGGCAGACACGGCCGGAAATGGCGGGCAGGGCGTTGGCATCGGACAGGAGCTGATAGGCTCCCGCCAGGTCGCCCAAGGCCACCTTTGCCACAAACTCGGGGATGGGAATGCCCACGGGACAGCCGCTGACGCAGGGCTTATTCTTGCAGTTCAGGCACCGCTGTGCCTCATTCTGCGCCTGCTCCAGGGTGTAGCCCAGAGCCACCTCTTCAAAGTTGCGGTTTCTTACATTGGGCTCCTGCTCAGGCATGGGAGTCTTGTTCATCTGCATATTAGCCATTCATGGCACCTCCTCCCAGGCGGCAGAGGTGCTTCTCCTTCGCCTTGGCCTCCTGTTCCTTGTATGTGTTGTTCCGGGCGATGACCTCGTCAAAGTCCACCTTGTGGCCGTCAAAGTCGGGGCCGTCCACGCAGGCAAACTTCACCTCGCCGTCCACCGTCAGCCGGCAGCATCCGCACATGCCGGTGCCGTCGATCATAATGGGGTTCATGCTCACAGTAGTGGGGATATTGTATTTCTCAGTGAGCTTGCAGGCAAACTTCATCATCAGCAGAGGGCCAATGGCGAAGACGTGGTCATAGTTCACCCCGCTGTTGATGAGCTCCTCCAGCTTGCCGGTGACAAAGCCGTGGTAGCCGTAGGTGCCGTCATCGGTGCAGATGTACAGGTCGGTGCAGGCCTTGCCCATCTCCTCCTCCAGGATGACGATGTCCTTTGTCTTAAAGCCGCCGATGAGGTCCACTTGGTTGCCCGCCTGATGCAGGGCCCGGGCCACTGGTAGGGCAATGGCGCAGCCCAGGCCGCCGCCCAGCACCGCCACTCTCCCCAGATCCTCCACATGGGTGGGAACGCCCAGAGGGCCTACAAAGTCGTGCAGGCACTCTCCCTCCTGAAGCTCGTCCAGAGCCAGGGTGGTGCCGCCGATTTTTTGATAAATCACAGTGACCAGGTCGTCCTCCGCGCTGGAAATAGTCAGGGGAATCCGCTCCCCCTCCTCGTCCACTCGGAGAATGATGAACTGGCCCGCCTTGGCCTTGGCTGCCACCAGAGGCGCGTACACCGAGATCTGGCTGATCTCAGGCGTCAGCGTCTTTTTCTTGACAATCTCGTACTTCTTCACTGCTTCTCCTCCTCAAATGGTTGCTCGCCAGGGCCAATCTCCCCGGCGTCCCTTTTCTCCATTCTTGATATGGAAACGCGGTTTCCCGCTCAGATCACAACTTTACCAGCCCCGATACCGCCGCCGTCTTCGGAACACAAAGCGCCGCACCAGGAATACAACCAGCGCCACAATCAGAACCAACACCAGCAGGGTCACAAGGGTAATCCAGCTTGGGTTTTTCAAAAGTTCAATGGGGTTCCAGCTGCGGCTGACCTCCTTTCGTCCGTCGCTCTGGGCATAGGAGCTTGGAATTCCGTCCTGGCCAAAGGTCTGGAGATAGGCGGCCAGGGCGTACCACTCCTTGATCTCATTCCCGTTTTTATCCCGCAGGACTCGCGTGGAAAAATCTGTAATAGGCTGGCCGTTCTCATCCTTTGGCACGATGGACAAAAGACCCAGGGACTTACTCTTGACCGTCCCCAGCATTTGGGCGGAGTACATCCCGGAAACCACCCGGTAGAGCTGATCGTTTTGTATCTCGGTATCTATCGTCCCGTCATAGAGACGGGCCTCGGTCACCCGGTTGAAGAACATCCGGTGTGTGTTGAAGCTGTACTCCATCCCAGCCATATAGAGCTGGGCGGCGGGCATAATGGGCGTCACCGAGGCGTCTACCTCGGCTACCGCTTTCAGTTCCTTCCCGGTAAGGTAGCAGGACACCAGAGGATAACCCGAAGTCCCATCTGTTCCCACCCCCATGGACAGCACGTCAAATGCCATGGAGGTAGTGATTTCCCCCGAACTCAAAGGCGCCCGCAGCACCCCGTCGGCAGTGATGGTAACGGTAGGTTCCTTCGGAACGTCGGCCAGGTTGTTCACCGCCCACAAAAAGGCGTCGGCCACCAGCTCTCCCAGGCCGTTGCCCTCCTGGACCCCGGATTCCGGGGTACTGAGGTCAAAGCCGGCGGTTGTGAGCACCTCATCATAGCTCAGACCGTACCTTGACAGATAGGTCCCCCCCACCTGCCGCTTCCAGTCTTCAATCAGCAGGGAGATGTCCCGGTCCTCTGGGATCGTCTCGTCAATGGGGATCAGGCGGTAATCCACCAGCTCCTTCTCCCCTGACTCGTCCCAGCTCAAAGTGATGGAACCAAGGTTTTCACAGTACGGCCCCGCCGACACAATATAGGTGTCCCCCACCACAATGGGCTCATCGAGGGTGGTATGGGTGTGGCCGGAAACGATGAGGTCAATGCCCTCCACCTGCTTTGCCAGCTGCTCATCCTCGGATTTTTTGACATTTTCGTTGGTCCCGGAGTGGGACAGGCAGATAATAAACTCCGCGCCCTGCGCTTCCAGGGTATCCACACACCGCTGGGCGTTGTCCTCCCGATCCCCCAGGGTAAACCCGGAGGTGGGCGCGCAGTCGTTGGAGTCCGACCCCATCAGGCCGAAGATCCCATAGGTTACTCCGCCACGCTCCAGGAGCATATAGTCCTGAACCCCGTAGGCGGCCATAGCGCGCTGGATATCCAGCTGATTCGGGTTGTCGGAAGACGGCTTATAGTTGGCCATGAGCAGAGCGGGCAGTTTGTCCCCACTGGCAACGGCGGCGGTGAGCATTTGAGCAAAGCCGGTACCGCCATGGTCAAATTCATGGTTGCCCACTGTGGCCGCGTCATACCCCATGGCTCCCATGGTGCGAAGCTCCGCGGCCTGTGTGGTATAGAGCGTTTGGATCAGGGAACCGATAGAAAAGTCCCCGCCGTCCAGGGTCAACGCATTGGGATATTTGGCCCGCTCCTGGTCCAAAGCAGTCTTTAGCCGGGCATAGCCCCCCGACTCGCCGCCCTCCCCATCGCTCTGAGGCAGAAAGTGGGAGTGTAAGTCGTGGGTAAAGAGCACAGTCGTCTCATACGTTCCGCCGTTCTCTCCCGCGGCCAGAGACAGCGGGCAAATGCACAGCAAAAGCAGCAGCGCGGCCGCCGCGGCCCGCAATCTTTTCACAGCACAGCCTCCTTTTCCCGGCTAATCACACTATTGAACCTTATTGTGCCACAAATTAGACAAATGCGCAAGAGCGGAATTCGGGGATTTCACATCCGAATTCCGCTCTTTCCTTGTTTATGATGACTGCGACCCATTTATACGCCGAGGAAGGTTTCCACCGGCCGACGGGCGGTACAGTTGGCCGTCAGCTTTTCCGCCAGCTGGGCGGCGCTGAAGCCAAGGGCCCCCGTGGGACAGGCGGACACGCAGGCCATGCAGCTAATGCATTTCCCATCCTCCCACAACAGCGTACTCAGATCCATAGCGCCGGTGGGGCAGGCCTTGGCGCAGATGGCGCAGCCCAGGCAGGTGTCCCAGTCCCGATCCTTTGGCACCGGCACCGCCTTCTTGGGAGCAGGAGTGGGATTTCCCGGAACCTGCGCCTCCTCCCAGCTGGGCTGGGACAGCTTCTCCTGAATTCTTTGGACAAACTCCGCCAGGACTTTCTCATCCTCCCCATCAGGGCGGCCCATTCCCAGAGAGGGGGCGAAGATATGGGGGGTAATCACCGTTGCGGCGCCCACACAGCGAAACCCCTTCTCCCCCATCAGTCTCTTCACCTGTGCCAGGGTATCGTCATAGTGGCGGTTTCCGTATGTAGCCAGCACCACACAGGGCGTCCCGTCTCCCGACAGGCCGTCCAGCAGTCCAGGCACCGCAGGCATCTGTCCGGCATAGACCGGAAGGCCCAGCACCAGCAGTTCCTCCCGGCCAAAGCGCTTTTCCACCCGGCTCCGGCCGCCCAAATCCAAAGGCTCATATTCCCCAAACAGGCCGCAAACCATCTCCACCGCCCGCTTGGTCCCGCCGCTGGGGCTGAAATAAGCTCCTGTCACACGCATGATCATTCTTTCCTTTCCATCTTCCTAGATCCTATTTCATTACAGACACTGTAAGTATTTTCCGTACAAGGTCATGGACAGTTCGTTCCCAATGGCGTGGACCTGGTCCTCGGTAATCCAGCCCTCATAGAGGGCCAGCTCCTCCAGGCAGCCCACATACCGGCCCGTTGTGTCCTGAATGTGACGGATGGTCTGTCCCGCCTCCAGGAGGCTGTCCGCGGTACCCGCGTCCAGCCAGGTGAAATTCTTCTCCAGTGGAACCACCTGAAGCTGGCCCCGGCGGAGATACTCCAGATTGACGTCGGTGATCTCCAGCTCTCCCCGGGCTGAGGGCTTCAGGTGCCGGGCAATATCCATCACCTGGTGATCGTAGAAATAAAGGCCCGGAATAATGTAGTTGCTCTTGGGATAACGGGGCTTTTCCTCAATGGAGATGGCTTTTCCGTTTTTGTCAAATTCCACCACGCCGAAGGGGCGGGGGTCCTCCACCCAGTAGCCGAAGACGGTGGCGCCCCGATCGTTGGCGGCGGCCCGCTTCAAGGTGGCTCCCAGGGTGGGCGCATAGAAAATATTGTCTCCCAGTACCAGACACACCCGGTCGTTGCCCACAAACTGCTGGCCAATCAGAAGTGCATCGGCAATGCCCCGGGCCACGGGCTGTTCGGCATAGGCGATTTTCAGTCCGTACTGTCCCCCATCCCCCAACAGGGCGCGGAACGTATTCGTCTCTCCCGGAGGAACGATTACCAGAATCTCAGAAATCCCTGCCTGCATGAGAATGGCAATGGGATAGTAAATGAGGGGCTTATCATAGACGGGCAGCAGGGGCTTGCACACAGGCTTTGTCATAGGATAGAGCCGGGTCCCTTTTCCGGCAGCCAACACAATTCCTTTCACATACTCCTCCTATCTTTCACAGGGCGACAGATTCTGCCTCCACAGGGGTGAAACGCAATGTTTTTCAATCATTTACCATTCCATAGTGTAGCATGGCATTGTTTCCTTTTCAAGTAAAATTCCCTTAAATATTATTTAAAATGATGGAAGCCTCCCATTCACGCCTGGAATAAGCTGGCTATTTTGACCCATAGGCACAACGGGAGGCGGAACACACTTTCCCGTCTGGTTTGATGTGTCTCCCCTATAAATGCAGCTTCTCCCCGCCGCTTTCATTTCCCGGGGCATAAAAACCGCCCCCTCAAAACGAGGGGGCGGAGAGAATCACATATTCCTAATCCCAGACACACTTAGCCCAGGGTGACCAGCAGGTCATCGGTATTCACAGCGGTGCCTACCACGGCGGACACGGACTTGACAGTGCCGTCCACAGGAGCGGAAACTTCAATCTCCATCTTCATGGCCTCCAGCACCACCAGCACGTCGCCGGCCTTCACGCTCTGACCCACAGAGCACTCCACCTTAAAGATGTTGCCGGGCATGGGGCTCTTCACCGCGGTCTCACCGGCAGCCACAGCAGCAGGAGCGGCGGCAGCAGGGGCAGCGGGCGTAGCGGCGGGAGCCGGAGCGGCCACAGGAGCCGCAGGAGCCGCGGCCACGGGGGCGGCAGCCACAGGGGCGGGAGCGGCGTGAGCGGGGGCGTCAGCGGAAGCGATGGCCACCTCATAGGCCTTGCCATTAATGGTAATGGTATAGGTGCCGGGGCAGTTGTCCCGGGCGCCCATCACCAGATAGGGAGGCTGATAGCTGGCGGCGAAGGGCTGGATGGGACGGGTGGTATACCCGGCGGTGGTCATAGCGGGGGTGTGGGTGTAGTACACATGCCCCTGCCAGGCGGGCATGGGAGGCAGATCCTCCTTCTTGGGGGCGGCAGCGGGCTTCTTAGCCTCCGCCTTCTTGGGGAAACCGGCCTCACGGTCCTTAAAGAAGGCCATGGCCACCTGGGGGAAGGCGATGTAGCTGAGCACGTCCTCGTCGCTCTTGGCCACGCCGGCCAGTTCCTTCTTGGTCTTCTCAAACTCGGGCTCCAGAGAATCGGCAAAGCGGCCCTTCACCAGGGGGGTATCGCCCAGAATCTTCTTCTGAATCTCAGGATTGATGGGGGCGGGGGTGCGGCCGTACTCGCCGCGGCAGTAGGCCTTGATCTCCTTGCCCACCACCTTGTAGCGCTCGCCGGCCAGCACATTCTGCACGGCCTGAGAGCCTACCATCTGGCTGGTGGGGGTGACCAGCGGAGGATAGCCCATGTCGGCGCGGACCTTGGGGGTCTCGGCCAGGGCCTCGTCCAGCTTGTCGATGGCGTTCATCATCTTCAACTGGGAGATCAGGTTGGACAGCATGCCGCCGGGAATCTGATAGTTGAGGCACTGGGTATCGGTGGCCATGGAGATGGGGTCCAAAGTGCCGTCCTTCAGGAAGTCGGCGCGGACGCCCTTGAAGTAGTCGGCCATCTTGGTGAGCACCTTGTCGTCCAGGTCCACCTCATAGCCCAGGTGGCGCAGCGCGTAGGCCAGGGTCTCGGTGGCGGGCTGGGAGGTGCCGCCGGAGAAGGGAGAAATGGCGGTATCCAGCACGTCAGCGCCGGCCTCAACCGCCTTCAGGCAGGTCATGAAGGCCAGGCCGGTGGTGCAGTGGGTGTGGATGACCAGGGGCAGCTCAGGCACCGCGTCCTTAATGGCGGCGGACAGGTCATAGGCCTCCTTGGGGCCCATGATGCCGGCCATGTCCTTAATGCAGATGGACTTGACGCCCATGCTCTTCAGGTCCTTGACCATCTGGACATTCTTCTCCAGAGTATGGACGGGGCTGGTGGTGAAGCAGATGGTGCCGGAGGCGTGGGCGCCCTGCTTGACAGTCTCGTCAATGGCAACCTCCAGATTGCGCACATCGTTGAGGGCGTCAAAGATACGGATGATGTCGATGCCGTTTTTTACGGAATACTCCACAAACTTGCGCACCACATCGTCGGGATAGTGCTTATAGCCCAGGATATTCTGGCCGCGCAGGAGCATTTGCAGCTTGGTGTTGGGCATCTTGGCGCGGATCTTCCGCAGCCGCTCCCAGGGGTCCTCCTGGAGATAGCGCAGGCAGACGTCAAAGGTAGCGCCGCCCCAGACCTCGGCGGAGTAGTAGCCGGCCTTGTCCATGGTCTCCAGAATGGACTCGAACTTGCTGTAAGGCAGACGGGTCGCGATCAGCGATTGGTTGGCGTCACGCAGCACAGTCTCAGTAAAATTTACTTTTCTCATGTTGATCGACCTCCATTTTGCTCCCCGGAGCAGTTTTCTTGCGGGAGTAGATTCTCGTCACTTGTACTTTATTTTAGTATAATCTTCCCAAGAAAGCAAGCCCTTCCCACGGAATAATCGAGGCTTCTTATTGGGCAATCGTGCTCTTTCCCGGGGAAAACAGGCCCTATTCCTCCCCGCCCGTCCAGGCGCTTCCCTGGGGCAGGGCGCAAAAAAACACCGCAGCAGATCGTGAGAAGCTCTGCTGCGGTGTTTAATTCACTTCATCAGCATCCCGCTGACTCAATTCGGCCGTCACCGGTCGCTGCATGCCTTGTCGTCCTCCTTGGCGTTGTATCCGTCGGAATTAAAAATCAAATCATCCACATCAACGTCGCTCCGAACCCGGGACCAGATGCTGTTCACCTCATACTTAGACATTGTCATGCTTGTCGCCTCCTCTCTGTTTGTTTCAAAAAGGGTATAAAAAAGCCATCGTCTGCCAAACAAACGATGGAGGAGCGTGTATTTGTCACATCCCGCCGGGAATCAACACACGAAATCCATCCATCTAAAACGCAGGGGGCCGCAGCACTTGACATAATTCCAAAGAATCATAGCCGTTCAACGCTCCTTACTTGGCAGTTCTACATCGGCAATCCCTTTGACCGCAACGTCCGTCAAGGGATACCCTTTACAGTGTCTCTCCAAAATTGAACTGTGGGCGCCAGAAAAAACTTTCCAAAATTCTACGAAAAATCAGAATTTTTTCTCCCTGCCATTCCAAAATCGGAGGATTTTCTCCACCAGTTTGTGGTTCTCCCCAGTGGATGTTGTTATTGTAAACCTGTCAATCCAATCTGTCAATGGATTTTTTCAATTTTAACATAAATGTAACATTTCTCATCCCATTTTATGTGCGGTCAGCCGGAAACAAAAAAATCAGGCCTTCGCCTGTTTTCGACAGGCAAAGGCCTATTCCTTGGGTTTTAATAGCAGATAGGGGTCCACATTGAGGGCTTTGGCAATATCGAAGAGGGTGTCCAGGGAAATTCCGACAGATCCCCGTTCAATTTTACTGATATGACTCTGGTCTTTATCAATCATGGCCCCCAACTCATCCTGGCTGAAATCCCGGAGATTACGGTAATACATGATATTCAAACCCACAGTACGATAAAGACTGTGATAAATCGTCTTCAAATGCCTCACCTCACTATGGTTATAGTTTACATGGTTTATTTTCTTTTTATCAGGTATTGAAAACCATAATTATGAAGCTATAATCATATTTAGGTGTTATCAATATATAAATATGAATTGAGGTAAAGTTACATGAGACATTTGTTTTCCAAACTTACTGGCCTGGAAAAGATTTTCCTTGCCGCCACCCTAGCTATAGTGGCCATAGCGTTCTTCACCATGACCCTTCCCTGGCTGCGCTGCCCTCTGTGCCAGGGGCTGAAGCACCCCAACGCCCCCTGCCTTTGGAGTCCTTCCACCGGAGCCATGGTCCCCCTGACCCCCTATGTCTCCGCCCCGGAAGATAGCCAGTGGGAGTACGGAAACCCGCCTCTCCTCCAGCAGTCCTTCCCCTCCCGGCGCACAGCCGTTATCCGCCTGCCTGCCCGCACCGACTCCGCCCCCTATTTCTGCCCCAGTCACCGGGACTTCGCCTTCATAGACCGGGAGCTCATGGTCTCAGTCGTGGAGGACAACGGCTTCACCGTCACCACCGCTGTCAGCACAGAAAAGGACAACCACATCTATGAACTGGATGGCACGGTGATCCTCACCCCCGGCTTCAACCGGGAGCTGGACTGTTGGGAGCTGACACTGCGCTGGTCGTGAAAACACTGGACTTTTGAGGCGCTTTCCGCTAAACTGGAATGGAAACTTTTGGGGCGAGGCCGCCCCGCGCAAAGGAGAATGTCCCATGGACCCCATGATCGAAACGCTGGCCCGGGAGCTGGGCCGCACGGAAGAACAGGTAGCCAACGTGGTCAAGCTCATTGACGAGGGCGCTACCATCCCCTTCATCGCCCGTTACCGCAAGGAGCTCCACGGCTCCATGGACGACCAGCTGCTGCGGCAACTGGCCGAGCGGCTGCAATACCTGCGCAACCTGGACGAACGAAAGGCGGAGGTCAAATCCTCCATTGAAAACCAGGGGAAGCTCACCGAGGAGCTGGCCGCCGCTGTGGATGGGGCCGCCACCCTGGCCGAGGTGGAGGACCTATACCGCCCCTACAAGCAAAAGCGCCGCACCCGGGCCACCATCGCCCGGGAAAAGGGGCTGGAGCCTCTGGCTCGCCTCCTCTTCGACCGTGGCCCGGCGGTCAACCCCCAGCAAGCCGCCGTCCCCTATGTGGACCCGGAAAAGGGGGTGGAGACGGTGGAGGACGCCCTCCAGGGAGCCAATGACATCATCGCTGAGGAAATTTCCGACAACGCGGACATCCGGAAGGAGCTGCGGGAGCTCTACCTCCGCCGGGGTATGCTGGTATCCAAAGCCGCCCAGAAGGAGCCGGAGGACAGCGTGTACCGCCTCTATTACGACTTCAAGGCCCCGGTGGGAAAGGTCCAGGGCTATCAGGTGCTGGCCATCAACCGGGGAGAGCGGGAGGAGATTTTAAAGGTTTCTGTGGAACTGGATGAGGAGACTGCCCATGTAGCGGTACGGCGCATGACCGTTCCCGGGGCGGCCGCCATGGACTTTGTCCGCTCCGCCGCCGACGACGCTTACGACCGGCTCATCCAGCCCTCCATGGAACGGGAAATCCGCAATTATCTCACCGACCAGGCCAACGAAGGGGCCATCCATATGTTTGCCCTGAACCTGAAGCCCCTGCTCATGCAGCCCCCGGTCAAGGGCAAGGTAACGATGGGACTTGACCCCGGATACCGCATGGGCTGTAAAGTGGCTGTGGTAGACGGAACAGGCAAGGTGCTGGACACCACCGTGGTCTACCCCACCCACGGGGAGCGCCAGAAGCAGGAGTGCATCGCCAAGCTGTCCGCCATGATCCGCAAGTACGGCGTGGAGCATATCGCCATCGGCAACGGCACCGCCAGCCGGGAGACGGAACAGATGACGGTGGAGCTCATCCGCAAGGTGGGCGGCGGCGTCAGCTACATGATTGTCAGCGAGGCGGGCGCCAGCGTCTACTCCGCCAGCAAGCTGGCCGCCGAGGAATTTCCCCAGTTTGATGTGAATCTGCGAAGCGCCGTGTCCATTGCCCGGCGGCTCCAGGACCCTCTGGCCGAGCTGGTGAAAATTGACCCGAAGGCCATCGGCGTGGGCCAGTATCAGCACGACATGCCCCAGGCCAGACTGGGCGAGGCGCTGGACGGCGTGGTGGAGGACTGCGTCAATGCCGTGGGTGTGGACGCGAACACCGCCTCCCCCTCCCTTCTCCAGCGGGTGAGCGGCCTCACCGCCACCACCGCAAAAAATCTGGTGGCCTACCGGGAGGAGAACGGTGCCTTCACCACCAGAAAGCAGCTTTTAAAGGTGCCCAAGCTGGGTCCCAAGGCCTTTGAACAGTGCGCGGGCTTTCTGCGGGTGCCTGAGAGCAAAAGCGTACTGGACAACACCGGGGTTCACCCGGAGAGCTACGCCGCGGCGGAGAAGCTGCTGGCCCAATGCGGCTATACGCTGGAGGAAGTAAAGGCCGGAAACCTGTCAGATTTGAAAGAGAAGGCCGAGGCCATGGGCCTGGACCAGCTGGCCCAGCTGTGCGGGGTGGGCGCCCCCACTCTGGCGGATATCATCAAGGAACTGCTCAAGCCCGGACGTGACCCCCGTGACGAACTGCCGCCGCCCATCCTCCGCACCGACGTGATGGAGGCCAAGGACTTAAAGCCCGGTATGGAGCTTCAGGGCACCGTGCGCAACGTCATCGACTTCGGGGTATTTGTGGACATCGGCGTTCACCAGGACGGTCTGGTCCACATCAGCAAGCTGCCCCGTCGGGTGAAGCACCCCTCCGAACTGCTCACTGTGGGAGACATCGTCACCGTCTGGGTCATCGAGGTAGATGAAAAGAAGAAACGCATTAGCCTCACCATGAAAAAGCCGCAATAATCTCCCGCCGCCGCGTATACATTGCTGTGATCCGCCGGAAAGGAGTTTGGAATGAAGCTGCCATCTACCGTCTTTGACCTGCACTGTGACACCCTGACCGCGTTTATGGATGATTCGCCCCAGCAGCACGGCGACACCCTGAACCACCCCTGCCATCAGTTTGCCCTGTGCAAAATCCCACGCGGGGTCCGCTTCTGGAGTTGGGGGCGGAAGATTGCCTGGCGCTTGGCTCTGACTTTGACGGGGCGGACCTGCCCCCCCTGTCTGGATGGGCCGGAGAAGATCGCTCATCTGGGGGACTACCTCCAAAGCCGGGGCCTCTCCCCCGCCCTGGCGGAAAAAATCCTGTGGCGCAACGCCCTGGAGTTTTTCCAAGCCAATTTAGGATAAAAATTCCCCGGCCGCAGGGCCGGGGAATTTTTACATCATAGTATTCTTATACCCGTTTCCAGGAAGCTCCGCCGGGCATATCCGTAATTTCAATGCCCTGCTGCTTCAGCTCATCCCGGATGCGGTCGGCCTCGGCAAAGTTCTTGGCCTTCTTGGCCTCATACCGCTGGAGCACCAGCGCGTCGATGTCCGCATCCCCCTCGCCGGTAATGGTATAGCCCCCGGCGGTCTGAGCGGACTTGGCCTTGGCCTGCTCCTCACGGACCTTTGCGGCTTTTTCCAGCAGGGACAGGGACAAAACCTCATCAAAGCTGCCCAGAATTGCCAGCTTGGTCGCTCCGTTGGTCTTGGCCTTCAGGGCATCGTAGAGGGCGGTGATGCCCATGGAGGTATTCAGGTCGTTGCCCACCTGCTGGCAGAACTTCTCCTTGTACTCCTTCAGGATGGCCTCGTCCACCTCCCCATCCTTGGGGTCCAGGGCGGCAACCTTGGCGATCAGCTTCTGATAGGCCCCGGCGGCATTGTCCAGGTTCTCCCAGGAGAACACCAGGCCCTTGCGGTAGTGGGACTGGAGGCAGAAGAAGCGGTAAGCCAGAGGATCATAGCCTTTCTCCTCCAACAGGGAGACGGTCAAGAACTCACCCTTGGATTTTGACATTTTGCCGGAATTGGTATTGAGGTGGTGGACATGGAACCACTGCCTGCACCAGGGGTGGCCCAGATAGCTCTCTGACTGGGCAATCTCGTTGGTGTGATGGGGGAAGGCGTTGTCGATACCGCCGCAGTGGAGGTCCAGATATTCCCCGTTATATTTCAGGGAAATACCGGAGCACTCAATGTGCCAGCCGGGGTAGCCCACGCCCCAGGGGGAGTCCCACTTCAGGGCCTGGTCCTCAAACTTGGACTTGGTAAACCAGAGGACAAAGTCGTTCTTGTTGCGTTTGTTGGGGTCCTCCTCCACGCCCTCCCGGACGCCCACAGCCAGGTCCTCCTCGTCGTGGTCGTTGAAGACATAGTACCGCTCCAGCTTGGAGGAGTCAAAGTACACATTCCCTCCCGCCAGATAGGCGTAGCCCTTCTCCAGCAGCCGGGAGATGATCTTAATATAGTCGTCAATAAGGCCGGTGGCCGGCTGGACCGTGTCCGGGCGCTTGATATTCAGCTTCCGGCAGTCCTCAAAGAAGGCGTCGGTATAATACTGGGCGATCTCCATGACGGTCTTATGCTCCCGCTTGGCGCCCTTGAGCATCTTATCCTCTCCGGTGTCTGCGTCTGAGGCCAGATGGCCTACGTCGGTGATATTCATCACCCGGTTCACATCATAGCCGTCATAGCGCAGAAATTTCTCCAGCACATCCTCCATAATGTAGGAGCGCAGGTTTCCGATGTGGGCGAAGTGGTAGACAGTGGGGCCGCAGGTGTACATCTCCACATGGCCGGGCGTATGGGTTTGAAATTCTTCCTTCTTATGGGTGGCAGAATTATAGAGCAGCATAGGGGAAACCTCCTCAATTTCCATATTGATATCAAATACGGTTCAGTCTGTAAAAAAACGTTAGGCTTCTGTTTGAGCCCGTTCCTCCAGGTACTTCTGGTCCATCATTTTTTCCAAAAACTCCAGCCGCTGGGACAAGGCCTCTATGCGCTCCAGGGTGGGGTTTTCCACGCTGGTCTGGTCCACATCGTCGGCATAGTGGGTTACCCTTCCGGCGATGCGCACGATCTGGGCGGGAATTCCAACGGCGGTGGCGTTCTCAGGAACGGGAGTGAGCACCACGGAGTTGGCGGCAATGCGGGAGTTGTCCCCTACTTTGAAGGGGCCCAGAATCTTGGCGCCGCATCCGATGAGCACATTGTTGCCGATGGTGGGGTGGCGTTTGCCGTGATCCTTTCCGGTTCCTCCCAGCGTGACCCCGTGATAGATCAGGCAGTCATCCCCCACTTCAGCCGTCTCGCCGATGACGATCCCCATGCCGTGGTCAATGACAAAGCGGCGGCCGATCTTAGCTCCCGGGTGGATCTCAATCCCCGTCCAGAAGCGGCTCCACTGGGATACCAAGCGGGCGAGAAACTTACAGTTGTGACAGTATAACCAGTGGGCCAGCCTGTGATACAGGGTAGCGTGAACCCCTTGGTACAGCAGAAAAACCTCCAGCTTGGAACGAGCCGCGGGATCACGCTTCTGATAGGCCTCCAGCGTCTCCATCAGGGAATGAAACATGATATCCTCCTTTTCTTCGGGGCGCAGCGGCCCCGACGGGCGCCGATTTTGGCGCATGATATGGTATGCTCACAGTTCTGCTTGCGTCCCAACATCGACACGCCTCACATATCATCCTGTTTCCGTATTGCATATCCTGCACCTCCTCTTTGGTCCGTTTGGAGAAAACAAAAACGCCTCTCACGCCCATCCGGGCACAAGAGGCGATTGCTCGCGGTTCCACTCTCATTTTTCGCTTGACGGGCCTCTATCGGGGCCAAACCGGGCGGCATTACCCGCCGCGCTCCCGGACGCACTTCACATCCGCCGACTCAGGCCCCCTTTCAGCCGGTGAAGGGCCCTCTCTGTTTGCCGGGCAGGACGCTACTTTTCCGTTCTTCGCGCTACAATATAGTATACTATCATCCGTTTGAAACGGTGTCAAGTCAAACCGGCAATTTTCCCGGGAAATCAATTCCGGCCGCCGAAGCAGCCGGGCACGTCCTGCTTCACTTTCCTTCCCGGTCAAAGCGCCGGTAGTGCTCTCGGGTCAGGTCAATAAAGGTGCGGGCGGCGGGAGAAAGAAAGCCGTTTTTCTTGTAAACGACCGCCAGAGAACAGGTCAGCGCCGGCTCCCCCACCGTAAAGCAGGCCAGGACGTCCAGATATGGGGTACGGGAAAGGCCGCTCTCCTGTAAAAACGCAAAGCCCATCTTCTCAGCGGCCAGATTGATAGCGGTGGTGTTGTTGGTGGTCACCAGAATGTTCTGGGGCTCCACACTGTGAACGGCAAACACATTGTACAGCAGCTTGGAAAGCCGCCAGTCTGACGGCAGCATAATCAGCCGCTCCCGCTCCAGCAGGCGCAGATTGGGGAAAGGCTTGGGATCGTCGTAGCTGCTCTCCAGTCCCTGCAGCAGCGGGTGTTCCCGATTCCCCACCAGAAACACATGCTCCCGCATCACCGTCTCATAGCTCAGCTCAATCAGATTGTCCGGGACCTGCATGATGCAGAAGTCTACCACGCCCCCCACCGCCAACTCCTCCAGCTCAGGCACCGGGGCCTCATGGAGAATCACCTGTACATCGGGATAGTGGGACTCAAAGAGAGGCAGCACCTCGGGCAGCAGCACAGACCCGCGCCAGGGGGACACGCCCAGATGGAGTACCGGCCTCTTTTTATTGCGCAGGTCCTGCAAATCACTGACCAGCTGCCGGTCCAGGTAATCTTGGCGCTCCAGATAGGCGTAAAAGAGCTCTCCCGCCTCGGTAAGCTTCAGGGGGGTGTGGGAACGGTCCAGCAGCACAACTCCAAGGCTGCTTTCCAGCTTGGCCAGATACTGGCTGAGGTAGGGCTGGGACAGGTACAGCCGCTCCGCTGCCCGGGAGATGCTGCGCTCCTTGACAATGGCGATGAAATATTCCGGATTCTTAATGAACATAAGTCCTCTCCCTCCCCCGGACAAGATGTCATATTATACCATAAAAGAAATGGGCGCCGCAAGTGCGGCGCCCAAGGCCGTTATTTGGCCAGCATCTCCTTGATGCGCTCCACAGCCTGGCGGGTGGCCTCCGTCTCGCCGAAGGCGGTCAGGCGGATGTAGCCCTCTCCGCTGGGTCCAAAGCCAGCTCCGGGGGTTGTGGCCACGTTGGCCTTGTCCAGCACCAGGTCAAAGAAGTCCCAGGACCCCATTCCATCCGGGGTTTTCAGCCAGATGTAGGGGGCGTCCACCCCGCCGAAGCACTGAAGCCCCGCGGCGGTCAGCCCCTCCCGGATGATCTTGGCATTATTCTGGTAATAGGCGATATTCTCCATAATCTGCTTGTGTCCCTCGGGGGTGTAGATGGCCGCAGCTCCCCGCTGAACGATGTAGGGCACGCCGTTAAACTTGGTGGTCTGACGGCGGTTCCACATGGCGTTGAGCTTGGCTCCTCCCCGCTCCAGCTCCTTGGGCACCACCGTGTAGGCGCAGCGGTTGCCGGTAAAGCCAGCGGTCTTGGAGAAGGAGCGGAACTCAATGGCACAGGTCCGGGCCCCCTCGATCTCAAAGATGGTGTGGGGGATGTCCTCCCGGGTGATAAACGCCTCATAGGCGGAGTCATAGAGGATGACGGAGCCGTTCTCATTGGCATAGTCCACCCAAGCCTTCAGCTGCTCCCGGGTTGCCACAGCGCCGGTGGGGTTATTGGGGAAGCAGAGGTAGATCATATCCACCTTTTCCTTGGGGGGCTCGGGGGAAAATCCGTTCTCCTCCACACAGGGCATGTAGACCAGCCTGTTCCACTTGCCCAGCTCCTCCTGATATTCCCCGGCCCGTCCGGCCATAGCGTTGGTATCCACATAGACCGGGTACACCGGGTCGCACACCGCCACCACGTTGTCCACGCCGAAGATGTCCCCGATGTTGCCGCAGTCGCTCTTGGCCCCGTCGGAGACAAAGATCTCATCGGCCTTGATGTCCACTCCACGCTTGGCATAGTCGTACTGGGCAATGGCCTCCCTCAGGAAGGGATAGCCCTGCTCCGGGCCGTAGCCGTGGAAGCCCTCGGCCGTCCCCATCTCATCCACAGCCTTGTGCATAGCCTCAATGACGGCAGGAACCAGAGGGCGGGTTACGTCTCCAATGGACAGCTTGGTGATCTTAGCCTGAGGATGGGCGGCGGTATAGGCGGCAATGCGCCGGGCAACCTCGGAAAAAAGATAGCTGCCGGGCAGCTTTAAGTAGTTTTCGTTGATCTTAACCATGGGCAAGCAGCTCCTTTGCCATAAAAACTTCGGACTTTATTATCTCTGATGAAAAAAGGATTGTCAAGAGGCAGTCACCGCAAGCCCTGTCCCACTCTCAGGGGAAATTTTTCTTCGGCCGCGTATAAAGGGAGAAAACACGGCCATGCTACCTGTAACTGAAAAGGAGCTGAGAAAACTTATGATTGAACAGGATACCATCAAGCTGCTGAGAGAGTGCGACGCAGGAGTGAAAATGGGGGTAGCTTCCATTGACGAGACTTTGGAGTATGTACACAGCAAAACCCTCAAACGCTACCTGACCGAGTGCAAGGAAGAACACGAGGAGCTGAAAGGCGAGATTCAAAAACTGCTCCACCAGTACCACGATGAGGGCAAAAACCCCAATCCCATCGCCAAGGGGATGTCCTGGATGAAGACCAACGTCAAGCTGGGGATAGACGCCTCCGACCAGACGGTGGCCGAGCTGATGACCGACGGGTGCAACATGGGGGTCAAGTCCCTCAACCAGTACCTCAACGAGTACAAGGCCGCCGACGAGGTATCCAAGGACATCACCAAGCGGCTGATCAACCTGGAGGAGCGGCTGGCCGTGGATATCCGGGGATTTCTATAAACTCAGTCTCCGCTGTCCCCCCTGTGCGGGGGGACAGCGGAGCTTTTATTGCTGGATATTCTCCTTGCCGCTCCCGTGGCCAATAAGAAAGCCTACGCTCCCTGAGACAAAATCCCGCAGCTGCGACAGGGTGGCCAGAGCCTCAGGCGAGGTCCTGCCGCAGTTTCTGGCCAGGATCAGCATACCCAAAGCAGCCAGCCCGATGGCCCCCACAATGATCATCTGCTGCCTCACCGCTCCCTTTTCCACAGCCCCTTGGCTCAAGGCAGGCGCGTCAGGGAGGGCTTCTCCGCCGCCTGTTGACACAGAGCCCTCCATCCGGGCCGAACCGCTCTCCACCTGAGACGGGGAAAAGCCGATTGGATTTCGGGTACCGCTGACGGTACTCACACTTGTACTGAGGACTCCGGCGCTGACGAAATAGCCGAAAATGGCGGCCGCTGTGGTCCGGATGACCACATCCAGCTGCGAGGAATCCCCCTGGGCCAGCTCATTGACGAAAAGGTTGTGTCCGGACTGGAGCAGCAGAACCACCATAAAGGTCAGCAGCAGCAGATCGGCCAGATGAAACCGCCGCAAAAACCGGCGGACAGCAAAGTTCCATTTTTTCATATCGTTCCCTCCTCTGCTCATGCTATGTCCGCTGCTCCCCTTTGGAACCTGAATATTTCCAAAAAACTTGTAACCATCCGCCAAACCGGAACATAGAATAATGCGGACCCAAATTTGAAAGGAGTTCTTGTTCCATGCTGAATGACGCGATTCAAACTGTTGAAGAGGATCAGACCTGTCCCACCGTAGGCTACCAGTCCGCCTCCATCTGCGTTCCTGTTACAGTGACCCCCTTTGCCAACGCCGGCGCCACCATCACCAAGTGCTGCGGCGATCCGGTGGTCACTCCGGGCCGCGACACCTGCGGCGGGCTGAAAAATGGAACCTGTTCTTTCACCATCAGCCAGGATATCTGTGTCGCCGTTCCCATCGCCTTCGGCGCCAGCGCCACTGTGGGCGAGACTTATGTGGCCTGCAACGGCGTCTCTGCCACCGACGTCTGCACCGACTGCTCCATGGATGCCACGGTAACCGCTCCCCCTGTGGAAGCTCCCGTCGTGGAAGCCCCCGTCGTGGACGCTCCCGTCGTGGACGCTCCCACGGTGACGGTTCCCTGACCTCACCAGCGGCTCGGAAACAGTGCTTCGACTCTGAGGGAAAGATATCCTCGCCCGTTCAGGCAAGACCTGGCCCCGCTCACCGGCGGGACCGGGTCTTTTTTCCGGCAGGAATATTTTCTCTTTTCAAACGGAAAAAGTGTGGTACAATAAAGAAAAAATTTTTTCAAAAATTTTTTGAGATTGTGAATGGATCGTCCTCCGCCAGTCGTATTAAGGGTGAAGTCAGTTAAGACCTACAACATAAAACGGAGGAATGAATTATGAAAAAAGTATGGATTGGCGCTTTGACCCTGGCTTTGGTACTCTCGGCTGCCACAGTAAGCAGCTTTGCTGCCGGGCATGGGTATGGACAGCGGTTCGCGGGTTACACCGGCAACAAAGTCTGCGACTACACTGGAGCAAACTGTCACTATGTGGACGCTGACGGCGACGGTTACTGTGACTACGCCGGGACAAACTGCCGCTATGTGGACGCTGACGGCGACGGTTACTGCGACTACGCCGGGACAAACTGCCGCTATGTGGACGCCGACGGCGACGGAATCTGCGATTATTACGGCACCGGCTGGGGCGCGGGCAACGGCGCAGGCATGGGCGTCAATTATACGGATGAAAACGGAGACGGGGTCTGCGATAACCTGGGCACCGGCCTGCGGCCCATGGACGGCACCGGGTACGGTCACGGCTGCCACGGAGGGCGAAACGGATAATAAGGGACGGTTTTGAGACATGCGCAGTGAGGAAGAGGTAAACAGTGCCATACAACGGTATTCTGATACCATCCGGCGGATTTGTATGCTCCATCTGAAAAATTATGCCGATACCGAGGACATATTTCAAACGGTATTTTTGAAGTATGTCCTCAGCTCCGCTACCTTTGAAAATGAGGAGCACGAAAAGGCATGGATCATTCGGGTGACTGTCAACGCCTGCAAGGACCTGATCAAAAGCTTCTTCCGCAGCCGCACTGTGTCTCTGGATGAGGTGCTGGAACAGCCCGCTCCCATGGCCTCGCAACACCGGGAGGTGCTGGAGGCGGTGCTGTCCCTGCCCCCGAAATATAAGGATGCCGTCTATCTCCACTACTATGAGGGCTATTCCGCCCCGGAGATCGGCCGGATTCTGGGAAAAAACGTCAACACTGTCTACACGCTGCTCAACCGCGCCAGGCAGCTGCTGAAGGAAACGCTGGGAGGTGACGCAGGTGAATGATCCCCTGAAAGAGGCTTTTGACCAGATCCATGCCGAGGAGGAGCTGAAAGAAAAGACCCGCGCCTACCTCCGGGAGCAGACCCGGAACTATCAGCGCACCCGGTCTTTTTCCTACCGTCCCCTGCTCTCCGCGGCCGCCTGCCTGCTGCTCCTGGTGTGTCTGGGACTTTGGAGGGTATATTTTACCCCCGTCTCGGTAATCAGCATTGATATCAACCCCTCTCTGGAGCTGGAACTCAACCGCTTTGACCGGGTATTATCCGTGGAGGGATACAACGAAGACGGCCAGGCCCTGGCCAGCTCTCTGGACCTGCGTTTTCTCAACTACCAGGAGGCTCTGGAACAGGTACTCAGCAGCGATACTGTCGTCAGCTGTCTGGCTCAAAACGAGTACCTGTCCATCGCTGTGGTGGACGACAATACTCAGCGTCAGGAGACCCTGTTGGCCGGGGTTCAGGCCTGTACCGCCGGACACGGGCAAACCCATTGCTATGCCGCTGACAGCACAGACCTGGAGGCTGCTCACCATTTGGGACTGTCTTATGGAAAATATCAGGCCTATCTGGAGCTCCAGACCCTGGACCCGGATATCACTCCTCAAGAGGTTCAGAATATGACCATGCGGGAGATCCGCCAACTCATTGCCGACCTCTCCGCCTCCTCTGAAAACAGCACCTCCGGAAATAACAGTGCTCAGGGCTACGGCCAGAGCGGCGCTCAGGGCTACGGCCAGAACGGCGCCCAGGGCTATGGCCAGAGCGGCGCTCAGGGCTACGGCCATCACTATGGCCAAGAGGGCGGACACCACTACGGCCAGGATGACTGATTCTCAGTCTCATACAAAAGTCAAGGACCTCTCCCAATTAACGGGAGAGGTCCTCGCTCTATGATATGGCTTATTTTTCTTTGCCCGCCTTCACCTTGCAGATCATCTGGGTCATGGTTCCCATCGGACAGTAGACGCACCAGCTTCTGGGCTTGAACAGGACCATGGTTACAAGGCCCAGCACCGTGGAGGTGAGCATCACACTGTAAAATCCAAAGGCAAACTGGGCTGTGCCCTCGCTGAACAGGGTCCCGTGGTAAGCCCAGTGCCAGGGCAGCCGGAAGGTCCACAGCAGCGTCACCGCCTCATTCAGGCTCCGGGCCCCGGCAAAAACCAAATAGGTACTCCAGAGCATTTGAACAAACATAGCAAGAAAGAAGATAAGAAACCCATATCGAAACCACTTGGATTTCATCCACCGGGGGATATCAGCCCTTCTTGACAGGCCAAACCGGCCTCCCAACAGCCCGAAAAGCTGGCCTCGGCCGCAGTAGCGATTACAGTAGGCCTTCCCTCCCCCGGCCACAGAGATTCCAAGGGGAATAAAGAAGCACAGAAGCCCCAGCCACGCAAAGAGAATATTGAAAAAGCCCAGTGCCAGGTAGGTCAAGGACAAAACCCAGAGATAGTCATACCACTTTTTTCCCTTCTTCATCCCAGGACTTCCTCCATCGTGATGATACTGGCGGGACACTCCTTGGCACACCTGCCGCAGCCCACACATTTCTCCTCATCCACACAGGCATACACTCCATGTTTCACGGCAACAGCCCCCATGGGACATACCTTGACACAGCAGCCGCAGGCCACACAGCTTCTCCGATCCACCCGCGCCTTTCTCCGCTTTCCTTTTTGTTCCTGCACTTCTCATTCCTCCTTCCAGCATGGGGCAAGGATACCAGATGGACCTCTCCCCTTTCTGTGACAAACTCACAAAATTTTATTCCCGTCATATGCCATTTATGATATTGACATATGCCAAAAACTGATTATACTAAAAAACAGACAGGAAAGGAGGTGCCGCCCGTGGCCAGACCCAGAAAATGCCGCCGGGTATGCCGTTTTCCCCAGACACTGCGCTTCGTTCCGTCAGAACGAGAGGGCAGCGTCTCTGAGATTATTCTAACGGTAGACGAGTATGAAACCATTCGCCTCATCGACAGGGAAGGGCTCTCCCAAGAAGACTGCGGCCGTCGTATGGCCGTGGCCCGCACCACAGTACAGCAGATTTACGCCGACGCCCGAAAAAAGCTGGCCGACATGCTGGTGGAGGGCAGACCCTTGCTCATCGACGGCGGAGACTTCCGTCTGTGCGACGGGACACCCGGCCACCCAGGGTGCGGCGGCTGCTTCAAGGAGCAACTCAACCGACAAATCAGGCAAAAAGGAGATCATACCATGAGAATCGCGGTCACTTATGAAAATGGAACCATTTTTCAGCACTTCGGCCACACAGAGCAGTTCAAGCTCTACGATGTGGAAGACGGCAAGATCACGTCCTCCCAGGTGGTGGACACCAACGGCAGCGGCCACGGAGCCCTGGCGGATATTCTCGCTGCTGTGGGAGCGGACACACTCGTCTGCGGCGGCATTGGCGGCGGAGCGCAAAACGCCTTGGCCGCGGCGGGGATTAAGCTCTACGCAGGCGTTTCGGGAAGCGCCGACCAGGCCGTGGAAGACCTGCTGGCCGGGACTTTGGGCTATAACCCCGACATCAAATGCAGCCACCATGAAGATCACCATCATGGGCCGTGCGGGGAGCACGGCTGCGGGGAACACCACTGCGAACACGAATGATGAAAGGAGCGGCGGGACGAAGGATTTCGTCCCGCCGCTCTTTATATTATCGCTCCATGCCACAGGGATAGCTGGAGGCACAGGCCAGCCGATCTCCGTTTACCATTTGGTAAAACCGATAGCCGCCGGAAAAGTTCCAGCAGTCAAAGCCCCGCTGGGTCAGCAGCCGACAGGCCAGATAGCTGCGCAGACCACTCTGGCACATGACGTAAACAGGTTTGGACGGGTCCAGCCGGTCCAGATTGTCCCGCAGCTCATCCACGGGGATGTTCACAAAGCCCTCAACATGTCCATTTCCGTACTCCCCTGCCGTTCTGGCGTCCAGCAGCGTCACGCTGCCGTCCCGTGGCAGGGACTCCAGCTCCTGCCAGTGGAACTGCTTGACCTTGCCGGTGACAATATTCTCAATCATGAATCCGGCCATGTTCACCGGGTCCTTGGCGGAGGAATACGGAGGGGCGTAGGCCAGGTCCAGTTCTGTAAGCTGGGTGGCCTTCATTCCCGCCCGGATGGCGGTAGCCAGCACGTCGATCCGCTTGTCCACGCCGGCCCGGCCCACGATCTGGGCCCCCAGCAGACGCAGGCTCCCTCGCTCCCACAGCACCTTGATGGTCATGGTGGCAGATCCGGGGTAATAGGAGGCATGGTTTTCCGGGGAGAGGACCACCTTGTCATAATCAATTCCGGCGGCCTGGGCCTCCTTCTCATTGATCCCGGTGGATGCGGCGGTCATATCAAAGAGCTGGAGCACCGAAGAACTCTGGGAGCCGGGATAGCGGCTGTCCCCACCGCAGATGTTGTCCGCGGCAATGCGGCCCTGGCGGTTGGCCGGACCGGCCAGGGAGATGACCGCCCGCTCCTTGGTCACAAAGTGCTCCACTTCCACGGCGTCGCCTACCGCGTAAATATCCGGCACAGAGGTCTCCATCCGCTCGTTGACCCGGATGGCCCCCCTCTGTCCCAGCTCCAGCCCCGCCTCCCGGGCCAGACTGCTGTCCGGGGTCACGCCAATGGCCAGAAGTACCATATCGGAGGTCAAAGATTCCTCCCCCTCCAAAAGGGTCGTCACCTGCTCTCCCTGAGACGCAAAGCCGGCCACTGTGCTGCCCAGCTTCAGCCGGACCCCGTGCTGACGGAGCAGAGCGTGGAGCTGGGCGGCCATATCGTAGTCCAGCGGAGGCATCACCTGATCCATCATCTGGACCAGAGTGACCTCCACTCCCAGCTCCCGGAGATTTTCCGCCATCTCCAGACCGATGAAGCCTCCTCCGGCCAGTACAGCGGACTTGGGTTTGTGTTCCTCTACAAACCGGCGGATACGCAGGGTGTCCTCCACCGTGCGCAGGGTAAAGATCCGCTCCCCCTCGATCCCGGACAGGCGGGGCTTGGTGGGCTTTGCCCCAGGGGAAAGCAGGAGCTTATCATAGCGCTCCTCAAAGCGCTCCCCGGTTTCCAGGTTGGTCACGGAGACGCACTTGCGCTGGGGGTAAATGGCGGTCACCTCATGGTGTACTCGCACATCAATGCGGAACCGGGCGAAAAAGCTCTCCGGGGTCTGGAGCGTCAGCTCCGCCGAGTCGGTGATTACACCCCCGATGTAATAGGGCAGGCCGCAGTTGGCGTAAGACACATACCCAGAGCGCTCAAACATCACAATTTCCGCCTGTTCATCCAGTCGGCGGATACGGGCTGCCGCGGAAGCTCCGCCGGCCACACCACCTACAATTACAATTTTCATTTCGTTACCTCTCAATCTCTCCGTGATAGTCCATAATGCCGCCGATATTGGTCACATCGGTATAGCCCATGGTTTTTAACATAAACACCGCCTGTCCGCTGCGCGCGCCGCTGTAACAGTAGACAAACAGCGGTGTGGCTTGATCTGGCAGCAGTTCCCGCGCCTTTCGAATGTTCTGGACATCCAGATTTTTGCTGCCTGGGATATGGCCCTCCTCCTGATACTCCTCCCGGGTACGCACATCGAGAAGCACCGCTCCCGGTGCGGCCCTATACCGCTCCAGCTCCTGATTGATATCCGTTCGCTTAAAAACATCAAAAATACCCATATCAATTCTCCTGTTTCTCTGTTTCCTTTTGTGTTTTAATTTTACTCATTTTCTCCCAAAGAAACTGTGACAAAGTCACCCTCGAAACAATATTGCCCTCCGGTGCGATTCTATTGTTTCGCACCGGAGGGCATCTGTCACCCCAGTCTTTACTTTTATAAAATGATACAGATCAGCCCCCCTGAGCCCTCGTTGATGATCCGCTGAAGCGTCTCCCGGAGCTTGACCCGGGCGTCCTCGGGCATCCGCTTGATCTTGGCGTTCAGGTCCTCGTTGACCAGCTCGTGAAGGGATTTGCCGAAAATATTGGCCTCCCAGATTTTGCTGGAATCTCCCTCGTACTCCTGGAGCAGATAGTGGATCATGTCCTCACTCTGCTTCTCACCTCCCACAATGGGAGACACCTCCGTCTCAATATCCGCCCGAATCATGTGGATGGAGGGAGCGCTGGCCTTTAAGCGGACCCCGTACCGTCCTCCCTGCTTCATAATCTCCGGCTCCTCCAGCACCAGGGAATCGATGGGCGGCACCACAATGC
Source organism: bacterium (assembly GCA_037245165.1). Taxonomy (GTDB): domain Bacteria; phylum Bacillota; class Clostridia; order Oscillospirales; family Oscillospiraceae; genus Lawsonibacter. The sequence continues at coordinate 92,363 of JAXWVI010000027.1, read as the reverse complement.
CGTATCCTGTCTCCTCCACCTCCTTGAGGGCGTCGGCCACCTTGTCATAGGACCGCTTTACTCCCGCCAGCTCTGTAAGTAGCGCCATCAGATCCCCGTCGTCGCCGATTTGGAAACCGGACTGCTGAGACAGGGTATTATAGAACAGGGAGCGGGGCAGCTCCAGAGCTGCCGCCGACACCCCGGTTCCCAAGTCGATGGAGGAAATCCGGGCCCCGCTGACCACCTCGCAGTTCTGGAAGGAGTTTACCGCGCTCTCCACATCCCGGATGCGCCTGAGATTCTCTGTCCCCTCCCGAATGGCGGCGTACAGCGCCTGCTTGATGGGGTGTTCCTGGGGCAGAGCGTCCACCCATGGGGGCAGGAACAGGTCCAGTTCCTTGACCGGGAACTCGTAGAGGACGCTCTTTAAGATGGAGTTGATTTCCTCCTGGCTCAGCTCCAGGCAGTTGACCGCCACACAGGTCACATCGTACCGCTGGGCAATGTCTGAGCGTATGGCCCGGGCCCGGTCGGAGTCGGGGTAGGCGGAATTCAGAAGGACCACAAAGGGCTTTCCCAGCTCCTTCAGCTCGGAGATCACCCGCTCCTCCGCCTCCAGGTAGTCCTCCCTGGGAATGTCGGTGATGGTACCATCGGTGGTCACCACAATACCGATGGTAGAGTGCTCGGAAATGACCTTCCGGGTACCGATCTCCGCCGCCTCGGCCATGGGGATTTCGTGGTCAAACCAGGGCGTGGTGACCATCCGCTCCTGCTCTCCCTCCAGCTGACCCACTGCTCCGGGAACCAGGTAACCCACGCAGTCGATCATCCGCATCTGGAAGGCGGCCCCTCCGTCCACTGTTACCGCCACCGCATCCTCCGGGACGAACTTGGGCTCTGCCGTCATGATGGTCCGGCCTGAGCCGCTTTGGGGCAGCTCATCCCGGGCTCGCTCTCTGCGGTAGACGTTTTCAATGTTGGGGATGACCAGAGTTTCCATGAACCGCTTGATAAAGGTGGATTTTCCCGTGCGGACCGGCCCCACGACGCCGATGTAGATATCGCCCTCGGTTCGCAGCGCAATATCCTCATAGATTTTGCGATCTTCCACTTGCAATTCCTCCTTCGGCCGCACAAGCCGGTTGTTTCCCTACATTCTATTGGGATAAGCCATAGAATATGACAGGCCCATGGGAAATTACACAGCCCCATAAAAAGGCCGCCCGTTGGGGCGGCCAAAGAGGACACCATCTCGGAAGCGCTCTCCCAGGATGGCAAGTATTCAGGTTTCCAGAGGCTGTCAGTGACCGATCACATCCGCAAAGCAGACAATTTGCCGGCAGATTCAGCAGACATTACGCTTTCTCAGATGATCCTAAAGCAGAACACAACATTTGAAACAAATCATCCCTTTAACGCGCCTTCCATCATCCCTTTGACAACATGCTTATTCAAAACCGCATATATAATGATAATGGGAAGCGTGGAAATCACCAGTCCGGCAAAGAGAGCCCCCCAGGCATTTTGGTGTTCCGCATTGTCGGCCAGCACATTCATCATGACTCCCAGTGTCTTTTTTTCAGGCGTCTGGATAAAAATCAGCGCCATAAAATACTCACTCCAAAACTGGATCACGTTCATAACGATTACGGTAATAATGCCGGAACGAATCAGCTTGGGAATCATCCGAAACAAAATTCCATACCGGCTCATTCCATCTATTGTAGCGGCTTCTTCCAGTGCCACCGGGACCGCACCAATAAAACTGCTTAAAATGTATATACTGAACGGCATTTTTCCAATCGCATAGATGAGAGCCAGCACCCACAGATTATCCAGCATATGAAATCGGTTCAGCAAAAAATACAGGGGAATCCAGCTCATACAAGCCGGAATCATCATTGCCATCAAATAAAAATTCATCAGCGCCGAATTTCCCTTAAATGCATACCGCTCAATGGCATAGGCGGTAGGAAGGGACAGTATCAGATTCAGAACCGTTGCCAGTACCGTAACAAATAGCGTATTCAGGAAGGCTCGGCCAATGCTGTAATCCACCCATGCCATCTGATAATTTTCCCAGTGCATGACGTCCGGCAGGCTCCAGGTGGACAGATAGATCCCGTTCGCATCTTTAAACGAGCTGATGACCATCCAGACCAGCGGATAGATTACTGCTGCCGCCCAAAAAATCAAGAAAGCGTTGAGCACAACTCGCCCAGTGCCGCTCCCGGCTCTCTCCAGCAATGTTTTTGGTCTCATAAGCAACCTCCGCTTCTTTTAAAATTCAACCTTTTCCCGTTTAAAGAGAACCTGAGTAACCAGTACGGTCGCCAGGTTCAAAACCAGAATCATCACTCCAATGGCGGCCGCATAGCCAAAGTTATAATTGGTGAAGGCCTGTTGGTAGAGGTAAGATCCCATCACCTGGGTGGCGTTGGCGGGTCCGCCCAAAGTGGTCAGCTGAACCAGAACATAAGAGCCATTCAACGTTGTAATAATGATATATACCACCGATGTCTTAATTTGAGGCCAGATCAAGGGGATTGTAATCTGGAAAAACTGCCGCCACTTGCCCGCTCCGTCAATGCTGGCAGCCTCATACAGTTCCCTTGGGATATTGCTGATGGCTCCCATCAGCATCAGCATAAACAGGCCGACCCCTGCCCATATCAATACCACCGCGATACATGGAAGCGCCGTATCCAACGACCCCAGCCAGCTCCGCTTCAATTCCTCTGCGCCCACTAAATCCAGCAGCGCGTTCAGCAGCCCCATATTTGAACTAAAAATAAAGGTCCACAGAATTGCCGTTGTCACAACCGGCATGACATTGGGGAAAAAATACACGAAGCGATAAAAGGCGGCCCCTTTTGGCTTCAGCTGAGTCAAAACCACCGCAAACAGCAGGGCCAGAAACATAATAAAGATTACTTTGACAACCACCAAGAAGTAATCGTTAAAAATAGTCGTGGGAATTACCCGGTCTGCAAACAGGTGCCGGTAATTTTCCAGTCCAATAAAGGTCTTTTTCCCACTCAATCCCGACCACTTAAAAAAAGACATATAAAGCCCGTCAAACAGGGGGTAAACGGTAAATATAGAAAACAGGACAAATGGTATTACCGTACAGAACAATAGGAATCTGCGTTTTCTTCGTTTTAAATTCATGTTCTTTCCCCCTTACTGCACGGAGTATATGGGGCTTGCACAGCCCCATATACTCCGCTTTGACCATTACTTGAACGTGCGGTAATCGGAAGCTGCCAGCTCAGCCTGCTCACAGAACTCCTCGGCATTCATCTCGCCCATCAGGAGCAGATTAATCAAATCGCCGATGGGGTCCTGTAAGTCGGTGGACATGGCATGATCAATCGACACAATCTCACAGACTTCCGGATTGGACAGCATCTCTGTGGCAGTAATCAAATACTCGGGAATCTGATCGCTGGAAGAGTAATCAATGTCCTTCAAATTCAAAGACGTTCCCGCCAGTTCCGCCATCTTAATTGCGCTTTCCTTGCTGAACATGAAACTCAAAAATGCCTTGGCGGCGGTGGGATTTTTGGCATCCTTGGCAATACCCACACTCTTAATATCAGGGATCGTACAAGCCGGCGTTCCCGGCTCATTCATGGGCGTGGGGACCATGCCAAACACAAAGTCGTCAGGAATAGAGCCCTCCATCTCGTTGGGCAGCCAGAATCCGGTACTGACAAAATAGTTTCTGTGGTTCAGGAAAGACATCTGTGATTCTGTATGTGTCTCTCCGGCAAAATTAGGATCAATATATCCCGCCTCTACCATGGCCTCAATTTTCTTCATGACCGCCAGGCACTGTTCCGAAGACCATGCGCCCTCTTCCCCATCAATGATGGACATCAAAAAGTCCTTGCCGCCCTCGTCCGCAAACGCAGGATACAGCACGCCCTTCATAAATACAGAGGGATACACGCCGGTAGAGCCCAGAGGGGCCACCCCGGTTTCATCTTTGATCTGCTGCATGACCGCCATCCAGCTGTCATAATCCGTGGGCACCTGCCACCCGTTGGTCTCAAATTCCGCAGCATCATACCAAACGCAGCGGTTATCATAGATAATAGGCAGCGCATAGACACGGCCGTCGTAATTGCTGGGCTCCACCAGGAAATTATCAGCAAGCAGTGAGCCGTCTTCCAGCGTCAGGGTCTGATACCAATCGGTCAGGTCCAACAGCAGTTCATCCTCCACGAAGGTCGTCTCAGAGACGCTGGGGCCGTCCAGATAGACCAGATCCGGGGGATTACCGGAAATCCACCGGGTTGTCATGGTTTCATTGATATCAGAGCCCGCGTTCACCACAACCTCTACGTCGGGGTAAGCTGTCTCAAAAGCTTCCACCATCCATTCCCACCACGCGGAACCATATCCGCCTACGAAGTACTGAATCTCCAGCGTTCCGGAGACGCTCCCATTGTCTTCAGAGCCTTGGCTGCCGGCGGACTGCTCCGTGCCGGCGGAAGATATCGCCGCTTCCTGTCCGCAGGCCGCCAACGACCATAGCATAGCCCCTGCCAGAAGTAAACTCACCCACTTTTTTACCGCTCTTTTCATGTTTTAACCTCTCTTTCATCATAATTTTGTGGTTTCTTCAGTTCCTCATCCATCAAAGCCATACTCACTTTTTGCCCGTTCCAAACTGACCAGACCATCTTTTATGTCGTTTCTCAGACAGCTTTGATCCCGCTGCTTCGGATCTCCCCAGCCGCCTCCGCCGCTTGTTTCAATATACAGCCGGTCCTTCCGGTTAAACCTCACCCTCGCTTTGGAGGGCAGGTGTTCCAGCGTACCATCCGCCCGCTCCACGGTAAATCTGGCTCCGCGGGCCGGCTTTCCTCCTTCCAGCCCCCAGGGCTGAGTTTTTACCCGGTCCGACTCTATAAAGCAGTCCACCTCGTCTGCTTCAAATTCCAGCACCCGCTGAATTCCGAACCCTCCCCTGTGGAGGCCGGGCCCTTCCGAATCGGGAAGCAGCCCATACCGTACCACCTTGACCGGCATAATCCGTTCCAGCACCTCAACAGGGGTATTCCGTGTGTTGGTCATATGGGTATTTACGCCGCTGGTTCCATCCTGGTCGAACATCGCTCCGTATCCGCCGCCCACTGTCTCGCCGTTGGCCAGGAAGGAGTGAGAATTGGGATCATAGACACCGAGCTGAATTCCGTTCATGGAGCCGCAGGCAGCCGCACATGCCTTTTCAGGCACAACCTGGGCCAACGCCCCTATGAGTACATCCACAAGACGCTGACAGGTAATGGAGTTTCCCGACCCGGTGGCTGCCGGGTACACCGCGTTCACCAGGGATCCCTCCGGCGTAATGACCTCAAAGCGGCGGTACGTCCCGGCGTTGGGCGGGATCGTGGGGTCTGTCATGGCCCGAACCACATAATAGATGCAGGCCAGCGCCATGGGCCGTACGCAGTTCAGCGGGCCACGAACCTGGGGACAGGTGCCCGTAAAATCAATTTTGATGTGCGGCCCGCCTGTGGTCACGGATACCTGAATCTTCAGCGGCTGTTCCGTTGTGACCCCGTCCCCTTCCAAAATATCCTGGAAGGTAAACGTTCCCGCCGGAAGCTTGGAAAGCTCTGCCATCATCCGCCGGTCACAGTAGTCCTCCAGCTCGGAGATGGCTTCCAGTACCAAATCCACCCCCATTTCATCACAAAGTTCCTCAAATCTTTTTTCTCCCACATTGTTGGCCGCAATCTGGGCCATGAGATCTCCGCAGCCCTCATATTTGGTACGGATATTGGCGCGGAACATCCCAAAAATCTCAGGATCAATCACGCCCCCTTTTTTGATTTTGACGGGAGGAAAACAGATTCCCTCATGAAAAATCTCTGTGGCATCGGGCGTCAAGGACCCGGGCACTTTTCCGCCTACATCCACATGGTGCGCCAGATTCCCTACAAAGGCAACCAGCTTTCCCTTGTAAAAAATGGGGGCGAAAATGATGATGTCCGGCAGGTGCGTCCCCCCAATAAAGGGGTCGTTGTGCATGATGTTATCGCCCGGCCGCAAAGCGTTCTTGTCAATGTGGTTCAGCGCTCCCTTTACCCCCCAGGGAAGCACACCCGAATGGACCGGAATATGTTCTGCCTGCGCGATGGTGTCTCCGTTTACATTGAACAGCGCGCAGGAACAATCCCGCCTGTCTTTAATGTTGGTAGAATACGCCGTACGGATCAGGGCCGCGCCCATCTCCTCTGTAATTGCGAAAAAGCGGTTTTTCATAACTTCTAGCGTAATCGCATCCATTGCGGTGATCCTCCTCTTACTTTCCAGCCTCAGCTGCGGCGCGGCAGGTTTCATGATCCGCGATTGTAACAATCAAATTCTTTCTGACATCTACTTGTGCCGTATCCCCCGGCCCAATGACAGAGGTGGCCCCCGTCTCCTCAATAATTGCAGGCCCCGTAAACGTATCTCCAACCAGAAGGTCGTCCCGCTGATAAATGTCCGTATCCATCCATCTGCCGGCAAAAAACGCTTTCCGTACCCCGCTTCGCTTTGGTGTACCAGTGCCGCGGCTCCCCTCCGCGTACAAAGCGGTCTGGTCGGTTTTTCCCACGACCGACAGCCGCAGCGTGACCAACTCCAGAGGGTCGTTTTCTTTTCGGAACCCATAGGATTGCTCGTGGGCCTGGCTGAAATCGCAGACCAGCTTTTCCCAAATCTCCGCGTTCATTTTCTCATTGGATATGGGGATGGTTAACTCATACGCCTGTCCAAAATAACGGGTATCGACCTTGCGCTGAAAGTCCACACTGTCCTCCGTCACACCGTCCCGCTCCATCTCCTGCCTCGCGGCGGCCTCCATTTCTTCAAAGAGCGCTTCAATTTCCTCCAGCACAACATCCTTCTGGTGCCTGTGATATGTACAGCTCTCATCATACCGAATGGGCGCTACCAGCAGTCCGAACGCGGAGAAATTTCCCGGCGCCACCGGAATCACCACAGTGGGGATATCCAGGGCCCTTGCCAGCTCAACCGCATGCAGCGCGCCCGCCCCGCCATATGGAAGCAGCGCAAATTTACGAGGATCAATGCCACGCTCTACGGTCATAACCCGAATGGCTCTCACCATATTGGAATTTGCCACGCGCAGAATTCCTTCCGCCACTTCCTCCACCGTCATGCCCAGCTTGTTGGCAAGCTTGTCCTGAATCACCAACCGGGCAGCTTCCACATCCAAGGACATCTTTCCTCCCAGCAGGTGCTCTCCCACCCGGCCCAGCACTGCGTGGGCGTCGGTTACGGTCGGCTCTGTCCCTCCCTTCTGGTAGCAGACAGGCCCCGGCACCGCTCCGGCGCTTCTCGGTCCCACCCGCAGCGCTCCGCCGTTGTCCAGCCACGCAATTGAACCGCCTCCGGCGCCGATGGTCGTAATGTCAATGTGGGGAAACTTGACCATAAAGCCCTCGATGGTTCCTTCCCCGGTTACCGCAACCTCTCCATTCTGAACCACCGCCACATCAAAGGAAGTGCCTCCCAGATCTCCCGTAATCACATTGTGAAAGGGTGTGATCTTGGATAAAAATTCCGCTGCCAGCACGCCACCTGCCGGACCGGACAAGAGGGTATTGACGCTTCTGGACGCCGCGACCTGCGCGGTCATCATACCTCCGGAGGACTGCATAATCGTCAGCGGCGCAAAAATACTGTTTTCATCCAGTCTTCCCCGAAGCTGAGAGATGTAGTGCTGCATCCTGGGCTGTACATAGGCGTTCAGTACAGTGGTATTCATTCTCTCAAACTCACGAAACTCCGGCAAAATTGCGCTTGAGACAGATACCGGAAGTGTGGGTGCAACCTCCCGGATTGCCTCTAAGGCCAGGCGTTCGTTTTCCGGGTTGGCATATGCATGAAGAAAGCACACCGCAATGGACTCTACCCCCTCTTCCACAAGCTCAGACACGGTCTTTTTCAGCTCATCCGCATCCAGCTGGACCAAAACCGACCCGGTATGCAGTGTCCGTTCCGTAGCCTCTCTCCGCAGCCATCTGGGAACCAGCGGGGCTTGCTTGCGCGCGTGGAGGTCGTACAGTTCAGGACGGCTCTGTCTTCCAATGTGCAGCACATCACGAAACCCTTGTGTTGTAATCAGGGCCGTCACCGCTCCGTTGCGCTCCAGCAAAGTGTTGGTCGCGACCGTTGTTCCATGGGCCACGCCGGTCACACTATCGGCCTGAAGTGACAGCTGGCTCAGCAGTCCCTGTATCCCCGTTAACACTCCAATGCTCTGATCTTGAGGGGTAGAGGGTGTTTTGGAATAAAATACCTGACCGTCCTCACTGATCCCAACCACATCTGTAAATGTTCCGCCTACATCCACACCCAGTTTGAGCTTAACCATTATATTTTCCTCCCGACCTGATCAGCGTCAGCCTTTATAGTAGTTTATCTTTGGCATATATTTGCTTCCTAACATCTTGTGAAACTCCGGATATCTGGACTGCTCCGGGCGGCGGCCCTTTTTGATCGTCGCGTCGTTGGCCAGCCATTGAAGGGGAATTACATAAAACAGCGGCGTCAGCAATTCGTCCATTGTTTCTGGCATCGGCAAAAAACCGCACTTGAGTTCCATTTCATTTTGCAAGCTCTCATACCCGATCACCAGAACATGTTCTGTTCTCTCCTGTACAAACTGAATCAACGCCTTGGCGCGATCCGTTCCCGCACCCCCGTTGACCAAAAAAATCAAATGAGAATCTTTCTCCAGACAGTGGTATGGCCCATGCATATATTCTTCAAAGTCATATACTTCGACCGGAATTCTGACCGTCTCCAGCATCTTCAGTCCCCCCTCCCGGGCTGCCGCCGAAAGAGGACCCCCGCCTAAAATTGTGACAGAAAGCGCTTTGCTGTATTCAACTGAGAGCGCTTCCATCACCTGTCCGGTCCGTTTTATCGTTTCCCTCATGAGTTCGGGAACACACCCCAGGTCCAGATGATTTCCTCCCAATCCTGCGCTGAACAAATACAGCATTGCCATCGTAGAAGTAAACCCCTTCGTCTTTGCTCCAACCAGCTCCTGGCCGGTGCAAGTATTCAAAACCACTTCGGCGCTTGTGGCTCCTGGGTTTTCCGGTTCAGCCGTTACAAAAACAGTCTTTGCCCCTTTTTTCCGGCAAAGTTCCATACAATGGATTGTACCGATACTCCTTGCGGTCTGTGAAATGCCCAGAACCAATGTTGTTGCGTCCAGCCGATTATGGGGACCATAGTTCAAAAACTCAAAGGGAGTAAAAACCTGTACTTCCAAATCACAATACCGGCTTATTGCATATTTTGCGGCCAACGCAGCATGGAGAGATGTCCCCGAACCAATACAAAACACCTTTTGGAACGGTCCTCTTCCAATGACGGAAAAAACTTCTGTCAGCTGCTGTTCCCCGCCATCGATGACAGCTTGCATGGTTTCCGGCTGTTCCAGCAAACACTCCTTCATTGTCTGCGGCATATAACCACCCCTATCGTTTGACCTGAATATCCAGCTGTTCAATCTGTGTGGAAGCGTAGTTAATCGCACCCAGCGCACCCGCCCTGGCCCCCAGGCTGGCCAGACATACATCGGCCTGAAGGGGAGTTAATTGGGCAACCTCCTCCTGAATCCGCTGAATCACCACATCCATTGAATCAGAAACGCCACCGCCAATCACAACCTTAGACGGATTCATCAGGCTGATACAATTTGCAATTGCCACGGAGAAGTCCTGGATAAATTCTTCCATAATGTTGTTTACCGCTTCTTCCCCTCTCCGGTACGCCTTGAACAGTTCTTCTGTCGTATAGCCGTGGCCCCCCAGCGCGGTACCGGAACACTTCCTTTCCAGCACGCCCAGGCACCCCAAACGGTTGTATATCCCATTCTCCAAATCTCTGCGCTCCAGAAAATACCCAAGCTCACCGGCTCTCCCCTGGGCGCCAAGCACCAACTGCCCGTTACACACCAGTGCGCCGCCAATGCCGGTCCCCAGAGCAATAAAGATCATATCGTCCACTTGCCCGCCCGATCCCAGCCAGCGCTCTCCCAAAGCAGCCAAATTGACGTCATTTCCCACAAATACCGGGAAGGGAAATTTTTCATTGAGAATCTGTTGTAGAGGGAAATTGTTCCATTGCAGCGTCTTGGCTCTTACCACCACACCATCCGGCCGGACTGTACCAGGGACACCAACGCCCATCCCAAATACCTTTTCATAGGTCAGCCCACAAGCACGAACGGACTGTTCCACCAAAGCCGCCAAATCATCCACACGGTTGCTGGTGGCCACTTTCGTCTCATAAACAACTTCTCCGGCTAAATCCGTGATCACCGCCAGCAGTTTGGTTCCTCCGATATCCAGCCCAATACAAAACGCGGATTTGGGATTAAAGCCTAGCATCATGGAGGGTCTTCCCACCTCGCCTGGTCTTGAAAATTCTCCGCACTCTACAATCATTTTCTTCTGAATCAATTCGTCCACAATGGTACTCACTGTGGCCTTGCTTAAATTAAGCCGCTTCGCCACCTGAGCCCGGCTGATCGGCTGCTGCGTTTTAATGGTATTCAAGATAAGGGAACGATTGATCCTCCTAATTAATTCCAAGTGTCCAAAATTACTCGTCTTTTCCATTTCCCTTCACCTCTTATTAGTTAGTTCAAAGAACAAACTAATTATTGACTAATAAATTCCCGTCTCATCGTTACGGGAAAAACTCAGCAATAACTTCTTTCTTCTTTTGTTTATTGATTATAACTAATTAAAGGTGTAATGTCAAGATTTTTTTGGTGTGTCGCACAATTTTTATTCTCTGTTCTCTACCGTTGCCATTCTCTGTCCGTTTGATATGAATTTTGTATTTTCTAACGCTCTCTCTGTCAAGTATGTGTATATTGTGGATATTTCGTTTCTTATTGCCTATCACAAAAATCAGCGGCACAGATCACGTCTGCGCCGCTGATTTTCATGGGGCAAGGTCAGGCTGCTTTGCACTTTTTCGTTAATCTATAATTCGGAACCAACACGGCCAGGGACAGTGCCAAACCAATCAGATCCGTATAGGTACCCGGATAAATACAGCACAGACCAGCAACAGCCAGAATCAGGCGCTGCAGCCTTCCAACCTTGCTGAATACCCATCCTTCCAGGGCACTTGCAAGAACAATGGTCCCAAAAGTAGATGAGATGAGTGCCTGAAGAATCTCCGTCCATTCTCCAATCAAAAGCAAAGCAGGCTGGTAAACAAACATATAAGGTACAAAGAAGGCGATAATACCTAAACGGCAGGCCTGCGCACCGATTTTGATAGGATCTGCCTTGGTCAGTCCGGCCGCCGCATAGGCGGCAATCGCAACCGGAGGCGTAATGGAGGAAATAACCGCAAAGTACAAAACGAACATATGCGCCACAAACGCCTCGATCCCAAGTTTTGTAAGAGCCGGAGCCACCACAGCAACACAGGTGATGTAAGCGGCGGTGGTGGGGATCCCCATGCCTAGAATCAGCGCCGCGCACATAGTGAGCATCAGCGCCAAAAACAGGGATGTTCCCGACAATCCCACGATAGCGCTGGTTAAGCGAATGGCTAAACCGCTCATGTTAAACGCGCCGATGACAATACCGGAAGCTGCACAGGCAATGGCTACCATAATAGCGCTTTTTGAGCCCTCTATTAAAGACCAAAAGATGGCTTTTGGACTCATGCGGGTATGCTTGTGCAGCAGACCACAAACCGGGATGGAAAACAATGCCCAGACAGCAGCATAGTGGGTAGAGAAGCCGTTCATCATAAGGCCAACCAGAATCACAATGGGCAAAAGCTGATTCCAATTTCGCAGAAACACCTTTTTGGAGTCGGGCAGCTCTTCCTTTGGGATGCCGCCCAGATTCTTTTTGCAGGCGTGGAAATGGACCTGCATCAACGCGGATAAATAGTACAAAAAGGCGGGAATTGCAGCGCAGGCGGCCATCCTCAGATAGGGGGTTCCGGTAAATTCAGCCAGAATAAACGCAGCCGCGCCCATAATCGGGGGCATAATCTGACCGCCGGTGGAGGCAGTGGCTTCGATGGCGCCTGCCAGCACAGGAGAATAGCCTACCTTGCGCATCATGGGGATGGTAAATACGCCGGTGGTAACAACGTTGGAGGTGGGACTGCCGGAGATCATGCCCAGCAGTCCGCTGGACACCACCGCAATTTTTGCCGGGCCGCCTCTCTGGGTACCGAACAGGCCGGTTGCCCAATCGATGAGAAAAGCGCCTGTGCCGGAGGACTCAAGAAGGGCACCAAACAACATAAACAAGAAAATGAACGACGCACTGGAGGCGATGGGAATACCCCAGATACCGTTGGTGCTCATAAACTCCATATCAATGATTTTCTTCCAATCGTATCCAATGTGCCCAATGCCGGCGGGGAGATACGCACCGATCCGAAGATAGATGACTGCCAATCCGGCCAAAATAGCCAGAGGCCATCCAATACTGATTTTAGTGGCAATCAGGATCAGGATGATCAGGGTAAATCCGAAGACATAATCCAACGTCTCCACCGGGCTGACCAGGTACATTCTTATGGAGTAGCGTTCATAGGAAAAAAATGAGATATAGGCGCAGGACACGAAAGATAAGACGGCCATGATCCATAAAACAATCCGTATTGGAAGAGCGCAGGGCTTGTCCTCCTGCGGAACGGCCTTACGCAGAAAAGCCATGGGAAGCAGGAAGCCCAAGTGGACAGGACGGAACTGCATGGGAACCTTTACCCCGAACAGGGCGCAGTAGATGTGATAGAGGGCAATCATCAAGGCCAGTGCCACAATCACATATTCTTCCGGCGATCTCCTTTTGAAAGCCTCTTTGACATTTATATTCATAAGCCAATCCTTTTCAACCGAGACCGGGTCTGCATCGTCTCCCGATCAAATCTTATAGAACATTCATCTCCTGATAGAATTTTTCGGCGCCGGGGTGCAGGGGAGCGCCCAGATTCTGGCTGGAATATTCCGGAGAAACATTTCCAAACGTGGTGGAAACCGCCAGAAGATTCTCTTTCATCTCGTCGGTAAAGAAGTTCTTTGTCAACTCATAGACAAAGTCCTCATCCAAATCCGCGGCAACAATCAGAACCATCGGCGAGATGAGAGTTGGGATTTCCTCAGTAATTCCATCATAGGAATTGGCCGGCACTGTACCGATGGCATAGCCGTTACTCTCAGCCAACTGCTCCATGACTTCCTGAGAAACTGGGAGGATCGTCATCTGCTCAGACATATTCATCTCTTGGATAAAGCTGTTGGGGGCGGCACTCAAAGCGCCCCACGCATTGATGTGCCCATCCTGCATCAGGGTAACACCATCTGAGAAGCCGGTAAAGGTGGTGGAGCCCCCGTTTTCTTCGATCCAGTCATAGGTAATGCCGTAGGCTTCCAGGACCAGACGGGTACACATTTCCGCAGAGGAGCCATATGTGTTTGTACCAAGATTGAGCTTAATATTTTTTTCCTTGATTTCCTCAAAGCTGCTTATTCCCAGAGAAGCAGGTACCACAAACTGGAATTGAAAGTCTGAAACCCGGGCCCAGGTGGAAAATTCGGTTTTCTCTCCGTCAAAAGGTTCCAGACCCTTCAACGCACAATATGCGGTGTCCCCCATGGTATGACCCATCAGGGCCTCACCCGAATTGACAAGCTCGATGTTGCCGCCGCTAGTTCCTTCCAGCAGTGTAATCTGAGCGCCGGGGGCCAGCTTGCTGGTAATCATATCGGCAACCGCCGCACCCAGAGGGTAGGTGACGCCGCTGGTAGGGCCGGCAGCCCAAACCATGTTCATGACTTCATCAGGCACAGTCAGGCCGGCAGAAGAGGATGCACCGGAGGAAGAAGTACCTCCAGAGGAGGAACTGCCGACAGAAGAGGAGTTTGTTTTACCTCCGCAGGAGGCCAGAGGGAGGATCATGGCAAAGGCCAGTGCAAGAGCTAACATTCTCTTTTTCATGAATATTCTCCTTTCTTTCCCGTATCGCTTTATTTGTGGAGCTTTTTTCCTAGGTAGTCAATGATCTCATCCGTACTCCAAACCATTCCATACAGCCGGGCAAAGTTTCTCAGCGTGCCGATATGAGCTTCCTCACAGAACGTTCCGCAGGCATCCTCAGCCATGATACATTTGTACCATCGGTCTGCCGCGTCGCGGATTGTCATCTCGACGCATGCGTTGGTCGCGACTCCCGTACCGATCAGGGTTTCTACACGAAGCTTACGCAGAGTCTGATCAATCCCGGTGGAGTTGAACGAACCAGTGCTGGTCTTATTAATGACCAGTTCCCCTTCGATGGGGGTCAGCTCTTTTACAATTTCATGTTCATAGGTTCCTTTATGGAAGTTCGTTTTTACCCCGGAAGTCTTTTGTAGCTGCCGGTCCTTCTCACGGCGGGGGGTAAAATAGTCTGAGCCATCGGCCAGCTCAGGCCCGGTAGTGGAGAAAATCACACGCAGTCCATTTTCCCGGAAGAAATTCAACAGCCTTATGTTGTTTTCCATCACGATTTTGATACGATTTTCAAAGTACTCGTACATATCGGGAAAGCGATCCTTCAGGACCTGGCCCAGACCCATATCAGACCTGGCACAGAAATTCTGCATATCGACGATTAGTAATGCGGTGGACTCCGGCTCAAAATCAAATTCAGGCAGGGCCCGCGGCCAACGTTCAACACCTTCCATCCATTCGGGTCTCATATCATGTGTTCCTCCTTTTTAATATATAAATTTTGCTGCGGTTACATGGCTTGTATGCGACTATGTTACGATGTACTTTTTCTCCAGTGCAACCCACTCATCATGGTGATACATGGCAAACATATCTTTGTGGGAGAGCATCCGATCCTGCATAGATGCGGTTGTCCCCGTTTCCATCAGTGCCGAAAGCATCTGACTGCACTGGCATGTTACAATGCGGGTCTGTGCGTTGGGATAGATTGCAGCTTTTATACCTGCCGCTTTCAGTTCCTCCCGGGACAGGAATGGGCTTCGGCCCCCTTCCACATTGTTAAACAGCACTGGTCCATCCACCTGGGCGGCAATTTTTTTCACTTCGTCATAGTTTTCCGGGCTTTCTATGAAAACCATCTCCGCCCCAGCTTTCAGATAAAGATTGGCGCGGCGGATGGCCTCATCCACACCGAAGGAAGTACGTGCATCCGTGCGGGCTACCACTACAAGGCCATTTTCCGCACGAGTCTCACAGATCGTACGGATGCGGGAAAGCATCTCCTTGTCCGAAACTAATTGCCGGCCCAGTTCATGTCCGCATTTTTTGGGTGCCTTCTGATCTTCGATCTGGACTGCCGCAATATCCATCTGCTCAAATTCACGGACCAGACGCACCAGAGACAGCGGAGGACCGTATCCTGTGTCAATGTCTACCAGCATGGGAATATGGGTCGCTCCCCTGATGTTCTGTGCCACCAGTCGGAGCTCCAGGTAACTTACCGTGTTAAGATCCGGCTGGCCCAAAAGGGACAGTGAGATTCCAGAACCTGTGAGGTAAACAGCGGGAAAGCCCGCTTTTTCTACCATGAGTGCGGTAATGCAGTCATAAGCTCCGGGGATCTGAATCAGCTCGGATTGCTGAAGCAGCTGACGAAATTGCTCTGAACTGCGCATAACTTGTTTCCTTTCAATTTGTGTTCGTATGATTGGGATGGCTCTGTTCAGAAAGAAAGAAAATACAGGGGTACATGCTGCTGGGAACCGTAGATATCGTTGTCGCCAAAAGCGCCGGAAGAAATAGGCCTTTGGTAGGTACACTTGAAGGCCAGCGCCGGCTCATACACCAGACAAGCCTGGATAGTATCCGGGTCAATACGGCACAATTTGCTTAAATTGTCCCGGTTCCAGACACCCGAGCGCTTCATCTGTTCAAATTGCTCCCGGTCATTGAATATGACATCCAGAGTAAATCGGAAGGGGCCGGCATCCTTGCTGCGAATGATAGCGTCTGCATCAATCAGTTTCATGTCAGAAGATTCCCCCCTTATTTCTGAATCCATGTAATGGGAAATGGCGAGAGCAGGTCATCGACCACCATCAGATGGTACACTGAGAATTCATAGCACGGGGGTGCGGGAAATTCAGCCGGGGTGTAGAGAAAGGCCAGATTTCCGCTGTTGGCCCGCCGACGCGGAAATCCCATGTGCAGAATTCCGGAGCGGCAGAGGGCGCACACAGTATTCGCCGTCTCCTGGGAGGGGGAAAGCACTTCGATCACCAGCCCGATTTCTTTTGGCGTCCACTGTTCCGGGTCCCGCTGCTTCATAATCTCTCCGGCCCCATATCTTCGGAAGATGATCTGATAATCCAGGTCCTGTTCGTATTGAGGCAGATCGCGGACTATTTTGGCTCGAACCTTTGCCTCGATCTCAGGAAAGCTCTCGATCACAAAAGGGTCCCGAATTCCCGCCAGACAAATCGAACGAAATCCCGTATGGCGGGCACCCTCCAATTTAATGGTATTGCGGGTGGCTGGGATAAACCTTGTTCCGCGGACACGGACCGCCCTGCCTCCGCCCTCTCCGGTAAAGCTGCTATACGCCATGTCCAGCCCTCCGCCGGGAAACTCAGTGGTAAACGGTGTGCTCCGCTCATACAGCGTATGAGCAGCCACAGTGTCCGGCTTGCAGATTTTACCCGGGTCAGCTGGCATAACTACAAAGGAATCTCCCTCAATTACTCCCAGCATGCCGTCAGACTCCCGGGGCAGAGCAACCGCCGTACCGCACTCCATAATCTTTCCCATATGATAGCTTAGCCCGACATCCTCCCCTCTCCAGATTGGATAGGCCGCCAAAACGGCGGCGTCGTAGGCACGGCCTCCCATAATGATATCCGCCCCCTCCTCCAGCGCCCGGATATAAGGCTGGATACCCATCTGCGCGACGATGTTGGTACACTGAGTAATATCAGACTCCGTAAGCGGAGAGGTCGTCTCAAATGCCTCGATTCTGCCAGCACGGAAGGCGGCAAGGACCGCCTGCTTGTCCTGCTGCGCGTCGATTCTGGCGATTTTGGGATGGATTTTCAGTTCGTCAACAATCTCATCTAAAATGGACATCGCCCAGTCCAAATGAGGGGTCGCGCCTGCCCCGCAAGCAGAGCCGATCAGAATGGGGACATGGGCTAGTTGGCCCGCTTTTACAATCAAGGTCAAGTCCCGTTTTACCATATCGTAAGAGGTAAAGCTTTTTCCGCAGCCGAGGTAATAGGGACCTGGATCTACTGAGCCTGCATCCAACGCAATCACATCAAATCCATGGGCAAGGGCGGCCTCCATGGAGCGCTCCGGAAAGCCGTATCCCAACATTCCAAGCGGAGCATAAACAGTGGTAGCCAACGACAATCACCTCCTATCAAACTCTTTCATTCGCCAGAAAGACTTGGCACTTTCGGCACATAGCGGCGTTCCATATCCCGGATCAATGGCGTATCCGTAATGGCCTTAAATTGTTCAAAATCCATATATCCATCATATCCCACGCTGGTACTATGCTCCCTTAAGTAGGACAATGCCATCTGGACGGAATATGCGGCCGCCAGAGACGTAAGCATCGGACAGCTGACCCGCGCCGCGCCAAGCGCTGTAAGCTCGTCAAATGTGTACCTCGGGGTATTTCCTCCCTCCAGCATATTAATGCTCACGGGACCATTGATCTCGTGGATGGCACGCACTACATCCTCCCTTGTTGCCGGAGATTCTACAAAGACCATGTCCGCTCCCGCCTGTAAATAGGCGTTTCCTCTTCGAATTGCCTCATCAATCCCATAGACCACAGCGGCATCTGTCCGAGCGTTAATTACAAAATCCGGGTCCTGACGCGCGTCCACAGCGGCTTTGATTTTTCCCACCATTTCTTCCATGGAGATCACCTGTTTTCCCTGCATATGGCCACAGCGCTTGGGAAAACATTGGTCCTCCAGGTTCATGCCAGCCGCCCCCGTCTCTTCCAGCCGTCGGGTCGTCCACCATACATTGACAGCATTCCCAAATCCTGTATCCGCATCTGTCATAACAGGAATATGGACAGCGCGCACGATGTTGCTGGTGGCGCGGACCACCTCCTCCAGAGAGGTAAAGCTGGCGTCCGTCATACCCAGAAGGGAGGCGGACAGTCCAAAGCCTGAGATCTGTACCGCTTGGAACCCACAATTTTCCGCGATGCGTGCGGACAATGCATCGTAGACGCCGGGACAGGCCAGCACCTCCGGGGCCAAGAGCAGTTGTTTCAGCCGAGTCGTTTTTCTCATCGCACTACCTCCTGTTTTGCGCTTTGCTCCTCCTGATTCTCACAGCCTCCATTGGGCAGGAAGGAAAAATCGTCCAGCTCAAGCAGCTCAAATTCTTTCAGCACACCCTTGATGATGCTCCGCATGGCTTTTTTATAAGGGGAAAAATACATGTCTTTGTGATAGACTACAAAGATACTGTTGGTGGCAGAAAGACGCTTGATTGGAAACACATAGAGATGTTCCAAGTGGTCCGAGATTCGATTGAGGTCTTTAATGGTATACAAGTGCATCTGGGTACAGAAGGATGCCATCAACCCTTTCTGACAAAGCCGCAGCTGCATTTCCTGGTTTCCGCTTTCAAATACAATGTTGAGGGGAACATGCTCCTTGATTAGAAAATTGTCGATTTGGCTACGCAAAAAAGCATTGGGCAGGCTGACCGCAAAGGGTATGCCGGCCAGTCTTGCCATATCCACACCCTGGGTCAAGGACTGTACACATTGGGGAAAAGTGTCGGAAAATACTTCCCTCAACAAATTTTCCGGAATCACCACATAGAGCTTTTCATTCATTAGAAGATCATAACCCAGTCTGGCATTTGGCTTGTGCTGTACGCCTACAAACATATCCAGCGACCCATTCAGCAGCTTTTGAATCAATTCCCCGGAATTTCCTTCCAAAAAGGTCACTTTCACATTGGGGTATTGCTTGCGGTAGCGCTCAATGATTTGCGGAGCCAGAATAAATGACCGTGAATAGGGCATCCCAATGCTCAGCTCTCCGCAGAAGTGCTTGTCCTGTTCGTTGATCCGCAGCTGCATCTGCAGTTCCAGCATCTGAATCTGCTGAAGGGTATCCGCCAATTCCCGCCCCGCAGCGGTGAGCTGGATCTTCGGCTTTCTGACAATTAGCTTTGTTCTGTATTTATCTTCTAATTTCTGGATGTGCTGGCTGATATTCTGATGTGATACAAACATTCTCTGTGCGGCTTTGCTGAGATTTAGTTCCTCTGAGACAACCAAAAAGATTTTTTCTGCTTCAGTCATAGCGCACCTCATTGTCATTTTCATTTGTCATCGGAGGGGCAGAAAACTGTGCATGTATGGCCGGGAACGTCAAAAGCAACAAAAATGTTCTTACTTATACTTGGAATATATATTATAAATTGCCATATGTCCAGCACAGCTTCTTTTCCACTTTGCAAGTAAAACTTGCAGGGAAAAAACTACCTGTGGCGTGATTCCGTCGCAGCCTTTTGCCGCCCCGGCAACGCCATGGTTCCGTCCATTATTCTGGAACGATACCGGCTCTCCTATTCCAATCCGATTTTGCGTCATATGGCAAACTTGGATAAAACATATCTTTATCGTTGTCTCCTCGCTCAGGGAAAATCTCCATAAAAAAAGGCCGCCCGTTGGGGCGGCCGAGTCTGTTGAAGAAGCGTATATCCGCTTTTTGATTCATCTTGTGCTGGGGATAAGCAACATTCTACCCAGAGGCAGTTCCTCCTCCTCCAGCTCGTTGGCCTTCAGAATCTGCTCTGTTGTGGTGCCGTAGGCTTTGGCAATATCCCACAATCCCTCCCCGGGCGCGGCCAGACGAAGGACCACAGAGGGGCGCTGCCCCTCCCCGCAGCTCCGGGCCTCTCCCAGACGGGCGTCGGTTATGGTGGGGACCGTATCGTTGACCGTGGTCAGACAGTGAAACTCCACAGTAAAGCGCACCTCTGCCCCGCCGGCGGCGGGAGCAGCAAAGACCTCGCCGGGACAGACACAGTGACAGATGCACCGGGCGTTTTCCGGGCAGTCCAGCCGGCAAGACACAGGGATGGAGCGGCGCACACACTGTACCAGCTCGTTTTCGTCCAAATACAGTACCACCAGCCAGGCGTCCACCGTCAGCGCCAGCTCATCCCCCTCCCGGCTCTGCTCCACCTTGCCCAGAGACAGACGGGCATCCACCACAGAACGGACCATTTCTCCCGTTTCCAGCAGTTCCCGCACAGCCTGAGGCCGCACCGACTGCTCCCACAGCCGGCACAGGGTCTGCCCCTGCCCTTCCGTCTCCATCTGATAGGCGGTACTGTACAGATCCTGGAGAAGCGTCAGACTCCGCCGGCCCCGTATCTGGGCCTGGGCCAGCAGCTCCAGAGTCAGCTCCATCTCCCGGCCGTCTCCCTCATCAGGCTCCCACTGAAAGCTGGTTACCTCAACTTCTACCTGGCAGTCTCCTTCTTCCCCGGCGCCAGCCACCTCCATAATCTGGGAAAAGGCCATAGACTCGTGTCCGGTGGTCAAAGCTCCTCCCGGTTCCTGAAGGAGAAGATAGACCTCCGCAGCGCCCTTGAAAATCAGCTTGCTGCCAATGAGCTTGCTCTCGCTGCACACAGGCTGTACCCGGATGGCCAGCACCTGGGGCGGTTCTCCGCCGTTGGAGGACAAGCGAATTTGGTCTGAGAATGTAAAGGGTTTCTCCTGGACAGAGCAGAGCTGATAGTGCTCCCCCTGGAACTGGCGCTGACAGATCGACCCCTCCTGGGCGTTGGCCACAGCGCAGCACACACTTTGTTCCACCGGCTGGCAGGCGGTTACGTCTACCGCCAGGTCCACCCGCAGCAGTACCTTTCTGGGGTTCAGCGCCCTGGCTTCCGCGCAGCGCAGGCGGGGGCTTGCCAGCACGGTTCCCCGCTCTGTAAGCCCCGGCGCCTCGGTCTGGCAGGTAAAGGGCAGCCCCACCTCCATGCGCCGCAGCCCACCAGCTCCCTCGGGCTGATACAGGATTACCGCCCGTACCATGCCGGTTACTTGGGCAATTCCTTCCCTGGCCTGCTTCCCGCTAAGGGTGGCCTGGCCGCATACATCTACAATACGCAGGATATCCGGGCAGGCGTCCGGTACGATGCTCTCCAGCGTCTCCTCCTGGCATAAGGTGACCTGGGCCACCGTCTCATAGCTGATGATGGTATCGCGCTCAAATTCCAGTTCCATGGTGTCCTCTCCCTTTTGTCGTGGTGTCATTCCGGGTTTGTGACACTATATGTAACTGTTCCTTGGTATATGTCTGATCACCGCTTTTTTGTTACTTCAATCCGAAAATTCTCCGCAGCAGCCCCCGCAGGCACCGGGGGGAACGGACCACAACGATACCCATGAAAACGCCTCCCCTCCCTTTTAGACTGACCGTTTCCGGCTAATCCATTATATGGCACAGCCCGGCAGGTGTGACAAAAGGAAACGGTCGGCCAGTTAAAAAAGGTTCAGAAGTTGGTTGTCAGAACGAAATCGTCCTCAGATCAATCCGGTCCGCTTCCGTGACCGCTCTCAGCGGCCTGCACGGGCTGCCCGCCGCAATGACTCCTGCCGGAATATCATGGGTCACCACGCTCCCTGCGCCGATAATCGCCCCTCTTCCAATGGTCACTCCTCCGCATATTACGGCATTGGCACCGATCCACACATCGTCTTCCAGTGTGATGGGAGCTGACGTCGTGATAACAGCCGCTCTCTGCTCCGGGTCCTTGGCATGGCTGACACAGCTAATGCAGACGCCGGGCGCGATAAACGCGTTGGCCCCGATATGGACCGGCGACGTATCCAGGATCACACAGTTATAGTTGATAAACGCCAATCCATGGGTATGGATGTTGAATCCATAATCACACCGAAACCCAGGCATCACAAAAGTCTTGGGATGGCAGGTACCAAACAGCTGCTGTAAAATTTCCTTCCGCCGTCCCTCCTGGGCAGGAGACAACTGATTATATTCCCAACACAGTTGATTGGCAGTTTCTTTTAGGTCTGGGGGCAAATGAAAGTTATAGACACAATATGCCTCGCTGCTTGTTAAAATATCTTTTGGGTCCATGTTAACACACCTTCCTTTGATACTTGACTGGAAATGACGACACACTTGCATTCTTTTATTCTCGTGGTATGATAAATTCATTAGGAGGGAGACATTATGCAAACTACGTCTTTACCCCATGACCACGGGCAAGCAATGGAACAGGAACTGAAGCATATGCCCAGCGTGGAAAACTTTCAAACGGTGGCCGATATTTTCAAGCAATTGGGAGATGGAAGCCGCATCAGAATTTTCTGGCTGCTTTGCCATTGTGAAGAGTGCGTCATCAATCTCTCCGCAATGGTGCATATGAGCAGCCCGGCCGTATCACACCACCTGAAGCAACTGAAGGCCGCGGGCCTAATCGTCAACCGCCGGGAGGGCAAAGAAGTTTATTATACGGCGGCAAAAACAAAGCAGGCACAATCCCTTCACCATATGATCGAGCATTTGGTGGAGATCGCCTGCCCCGCTGATGAAAACCAGAAAGAAGGGTCGGCATGAAGCAAGAGGAGCGATCCCGCATCGAACAGCAGCTGCAAACCGTTCCATCCGGATGTCTGACGGTAGTCCGCAATTCCGCCTCCGGGCAGGATCATATCCTCTTGACGGACCAATTTTCTGCCAAGACAGATGGAAAAGGACAGATTGAAATCTATTCCGTATTTCCCGGCATCGACGCGTCCTATCTTCTTTTCCTGGCCCCAGAGGTAACCTTTCACCACACTGCCTCTCCCACCGTACTGGAGTTATTTTACTGCCGCAGCGGCCGGGTCGGATGGAATATGCAGGGGGGCACAGCCGTTTATCTGGGCCCTGGTGATTTGACCATTCATAACGCCGTTTGCTGCTCAGATTCCACCATGATGCTTCCGCTGGAATATGCACAAGGAATTTCCATCGCAGTGGACCTTCCTTATCTTGCGGACCATTGCCCGGACATTCTGCGGCAGACGGGGATCGACTTTCAGGCCATGCTTGCCTCTTTTTGTTCCGGCAAACCGGCCACGATCTCCGCCTGTCCTCCGCTGGACCGAATCTTTACGCCCTTATATTCTGTAAACTCCGCCCGCCGCAGACCATACCTTCAGTTGAAGGTACAGGAATTGCTCTTGTCCCTCATGGATGTTCACCCGGGGCTGCAAACACAGACACAATATTTTTCTCAGCAGACCGAGCTGATTCAGGAGATTCACCGGCAGCTGACCGAGCATCTGGACCAGCGTTTTACCATTGAGGAGCTCTCCAGGCAATATCTGATCAATACCTCCACCCTCAAAGAGGTGTTTAAAGCGGTATACGGCCTGCCAATCGCCACCTATATGAAAGAATATCGGGTTCGGCAGGCCATGAAGATGCTGCGGGAAACCAACGCCAGCATCTCCGAGATCGCCTGTCGGGTGGGTTACGGGACGCAGGGAAAGTTCTCCAAAGCATTCAAGGATGTGGCGCAGATACTGCCAACCGAGTACCGACAAAATTACTGCGCCAATCAAGCGGGCCAAACCGGATAATCCCCGCTCCAAGCCTTTACATCCGGTTTTGTTCACCCCAGTCACACATCTGGTCCAAAATCGGGATCAGCGACTTGCCCCGGGGCGTCAGGCTGTATTCCACCTTGGGCGGAATCTGGGGGTACTCCTCCCGGTGGACCAGCTGATCCGCCTCCAGCTCCTTCAGGGTCGCGCTGAGGGTTTTATAGGAGATCCCTCCAATGTACTTTTTCATTTCGTTAAACCGGACAACCTCAAAACACATCAGCGTATAGAGAATTGTCATCTTATATTTCCCGCTGATCAGGGACAAGGTGTAGCTGAAGCCCGTATCCGCCAGATTTGCGTTGGAAATACAGGTCTTGTATGTTTCCGGCTCCATCATATGACACGCTCCTTTTGGTAAGTATCAAACCTTTTTGTAAGTATCGTACTTTCATGTGCGTACTTGCGTTTTCTCCCGTTCTTGCTATGATTGTAATATCAAATGCGGGAAAAATCAATCCTGCGGAAACGAGGAGAATCATCATGAGTAAAAAAATTGTGGTCATCACCGGAAGCCCCAGAAAAAACGGAAACAGCTTTGCCATGACGGACAACTTTATCAAGGCAGCGGAAGAGAAAGGCCACACCGTCACCCGTTTTGACGCGGCTATGATGAAAATCGGCGGCTGCCACGCCTGCGAGACCTGCTTCAAAACCGGCAAGGCCTGCTCCTTTGACGATGATTTCAACACCATCGCCCCCGCCATTCTGGACGCAGACGCCATTGTCTTCACCATGCCGGTCTACTGGTACTCCATTCCCTCCCAGATCAAGGGCGTTATTGACCGTATTTACTCCTTGGTGGTGGGCGGCAAGGACATTACCGGAAAGGAATGCGCCCTGATTGCCTGCTGCGAGGAGGAAGATCGCACCGTCCTGGACGGAGTGCGGATTCCCATGGAGCGCACCGCCGCTTTGAATAAGTGGAACATGGTGGGAGAGGTTCTGATTCCCGGCGTTCTCAATGTGGGGGATATCGCAAAAACGGACGGCTGCGCGCAAGCGGCGGCGTTGGCGGAAAAATTTTAAGGTAAGCGCCGCTCCCCTTCCCCGTCCCGCCTGTCCCGAAAATCTTGGCTGGGTCGGATAAAAACCAGACAATAAGCCCCGTATCAAATTGTAAAGCCCGCGCATTCCTGGTATAATACAGTTTTGGCATTCGATGCCCGCCGTAGGGCGCGCCGCCGCAGTGAACAAGCGGTTCCGGCCAGCGCCGACGAATGAGGTCAAAAGAAAGGAAGGGCTTTGCAATATGATTTTCTATTTTTCCGGCACCGGAAATTCCCAGTGGGCCGCAGAGCAGATTGCCTGCCTCACCGAAGATAAGGCATATGATATTTCCAAACAGAAGCAGCGCCCCGATCTGCATGAAGAAAAGCAGATCGGCCTGGTGTTTCCCGTCTACGCCTGGGGCGTGCCCGAGCCAATGCTCCATTTTGCTGCGTCCCTGGAAAAGACAGACGCCTTTACCTTCGGGGTCTGTACCTGCGGGTCCGAGGCGGGCCTGGCCATGAAAAAGCTGTCCAGGCTTTATCCCCTGAACAGCAGTTACAGTCTGGTCATGCCCAATAACTACATCATCGGCGCCGATGTGGATGACGAGCAGACTGTCCAGCGGAAAATTTCCGCCGCCCGTCAGGAAATCCAGGCGCTGTCCGGCGAGGTACTTCAACGCAAGAACGTATATCGCGTGAACGAGGGCTCCTTCGCCGGGCTGAAATCCGGCTTTGTGAACTTCGGATTCAACAGGTTCGCCCGGAGCACTAAGGCCTTCTACGCCTCGGATGCCTGCAACGGCTGCGGGCTGTGCGCCAAAAACTGCCCCGCCGCCACCATCTCCCTTGTGGACGGAAAACCTGCCTGGGGCAAACAGTGTTATCAATGCCTGCGCTGCATCAATGAATGCCCCCAGAGAGCCATTCAGTATGGCAAAGGCACCATCAGCAAGGGCCGCTATTCCATGCGGGACCAACAAAGCGATTGCTGAACTCCATCCGCTCCTGCGCTTCTGCCGTCCGGCATACATGGGCGGAATATACCCCCATCCGTCGGCGGCCTGAAGGTGCGGCGATCACTTGCCCGCCCACATAGTCGCTCTAAACAAGCAAACGCCCGGGACTTCTGGCAATGCCAGCGCTCCCGGGCGTTTGCTTTCTGGTTTATCCGGTCTGTGCTTCCCTTACATCTGCCCCTTCCACACCCGTGCCAGGATGTCCTTCAGAACCAAAAGGGCATCGGTACTGCTATATCCATAGTCTACTCTCAGCTGGGTAAGCATCTCCCTCAGTCGGGGTGCATAGTCATTGAGGCGAACCTTTTCGTGGTAGGAAGCCAAAACAGGGTACTTTTTGCTCCATACCTTGCTCCAATCAATTTTGGCCTGAGCCTCTTCACTGACACTGTCAATCATCTCCTGGGCCTGCTGCTGGTCAAAATCGTATTCAATCAGTTCATCCAGCGTCATGTGATACAGCACAGCCAGTTTCTTGGACTGGCGGATATCAGGCAGCGACTCATCTGTCTCCCATTTGGAAATGGTCTGGCGGCTGACGCCCAGCTTCTCGGCCACGTTTTCCTGAGAAAGGCCGTTTTTCTTTCTTGCGTAGTACAAACTGCTCCCTAAACTCATGATCGTCCTCCCGATGTAATATAGTATCTTCAGTATACCGGCTCCGGGAAGAATATTCCACCCCTGCGGCTTTCCATTTCCGCCCGTTTTCCTGACAGTTTCCCAAACCTGTGCGCCGCAGACAGCACCCGGCGGCAATCCCCTACGCCGCACACAGCCGTTTACCGGCCCCACCGTCATGAACTGTTTTACAAATTGCAACGTATCCGTTATAATGGAGAGCGTCATTTCAAGAAAGAAGGGAAACTATGTCCTTGGACGAAATCAGGCTCCGCATCGACCGTGTGGACCAAGAGATCAAGAAGCTGTTTTTGGAACGAATGGACTGTGCTCAGTCGGTTGCCGAGGAAAAAGCCAAAACCGGCGGTGAGGTGTTTGTGCCCGCCCGGGAAGAAGCCATTATTGCCTCCCGCACCGCCGACGTTGACGACTCCCGCAGGGCGGAGTACACCTGCTTTTTAAACCTGCTGATGAGCATCAGCAGGCGCTACCAGTACGGTCTGCTGCCCGACATACAGCAGCAGGTCCTGGCCACGCTGGGCCGTCAGTCCGGGCTGGATCTTACCGCCCCACACACCCAGGTGCGGATTTCCTTTGTCTGTCAGTCAGACGAACCGAAGCTGGCGCTGCTGGCCAATATGGCTGTGCTCAATGAGATCACCATATCCCAGCTGCAAGTGGCAAGCTCATCGGGAACTCAGACCGTCACAGCTACCCTGCTGGGCAGCGTCAGCCAGAGCAATATGCGGCGTCTGCTGTGCCAGTTGGAAAAGGAAACAACCGGATTTGCCCTGGCCGGGCTAGCGTGAAACTATGCCAGGCCAGAAAACCACGCATGATGAAAGGCTGGAGAACTGACAGTTCTCCAGCCTCAGTTTGTCAAACAAGCCCTCCTGCTTTGTGCTGTCTTTCCCGAAAAGTGGCTGTGCCGCCTTTTCGACCGTCTCAGGATATCCCCAGAAGCACGGTGGCAACCCGGAAGTATACCACAAGGGAAAGGGCGTCAGCGATGGTGGTGATCAGGGGGCTGGCCATCACAGCGGGGTCCAGGTGTACCCGGCTGGCCGCGATGGGCAGAAAACAGCCCAGCAGTTTGGACATGATGACCGTCACCACCAGGGTGAGACTCACCACCATGGCCACCATAAAGTCCAGGTGGTTGAGCAGGGTCAGGCGCAGAAGATTCACCGCCGCCAGTGTCAGGCCGCACAGAACGCCAACCTGGATTTCCTTCCAGGCCACCCGCATCCAGTCGCTGTACCGGATTTCCCCCAGAGAGAGGCCCCGGATGACCGTGACCGAGGACTGGCTGCCGCAGTTTCCTCCGGTATCCATGAGCATGGGAATAAAGGCGGTCAGCACCACCTGAGCGGCCAGGGCCGTCTCATAGTGGGTGATGATAGCCCCGGTAAAGGCGGCGGACACCATCAGCAGCAGCAGCCACAGCACCCGGTTCTTATAGATGTCCCACACTCCGGTTTGCAGATAGGGTTTCTCCGAAGGGTGAATGGCGGCCATGCGCTCCATATCTTCGGTGGCCTCGTCCCGCAGCACCTCCATAGCGTCGTCCGCAGTGACGGTGCCAACCAGATGTCCCTCCTCATCCGTCACGGGCAGCTCCACACAGTCTACCCGGTCCATCAGGGAGACAGCCTGTTCCTGATCATCCTCCGGGGAGAGGATGGCGCGGGGTGGGGTCATAAACTGGTCCAGCCGCTTATGGTCTGGAGCCATGACCAGCTCCCGCAGGGTAAAGACCCCGATGAGTACCCCGTCCTCATCCACCACATAGCAGTTGCTCATAAAATCCTTGGGCACTCCCACCTGGCGCAGGCGGGCCAGGGCCTCTCTGGCCCGCATTAGGGGGGAAAACATCAGCATCTCACGGGACATGATGGCCCCCACCGTCTCAGGGACGGCAGGAACAAAATTCAAATTTTTCTTCATAGTTGGTTCCTCCTTGTCGTCGAGTCTGGCTTTCGCCGCTTCGTGACAGGGAGGTCCGGCAAACTCAGCCGGCCATATAGGCGCCCATCCCAGGACGCCGGGCGATGGATTGAGTTTGTATACCGGGACCTCGACTGCCGCTGTCCATGGGACGTTCACCTCACTTGTTTCAAAATTGATCCGGACAGAAAAGAGCACGCATGCCGCAACGGCGGCACGCGTGCTCTACACACACTCTAAGCATACCACCGTCCAAGCTTTAGCATCGCAGGGCGGTGAAGTCGCGTTAGATTCTGCCTTGTGTTTCGACAGGACCTGTTCAAACCAACGCGGGATGTCTCCATCCCTTTGCGGCAGCGACCCGTATCCCTGCGGTAGCCTTACCTACCGGATTACAAAGCTATTATACTCCGGAACTGCCCTCTTGTCAACCGCGATCTCAAAGTCCGGGGCACTATTTTATCACCACATTGGCCTCCCCCAGCCGCTGTCTCAAATCAGACACCAGGGCAGGATGAATTTGGCAGCGGGAACCAACCCGTTTTTTGCAGTCCTCAAAATATAGGATCACCTGACTCTCCCCCGGGAAGAAGGACAGGGCCAGACGGACCTTCCGCAGCCGGGGGTCCTCCCGGCTGGGCAGGCGCAGCCACAGCTTCTCCTCCTTCTCTTTTCCCGGCCCCAAATCCCCCAGGGGCCGGATGGAGTCCACCATGATTTGGGGTTCCTTCTCGTCCCGAACAGAAATTTTTCCCGTCACCAACACGGCGCTGTTTTCTCGGATATAGCTCCCGCTCTCATTGAGTACCCGGGAGAAGCACAGCAGCTCCATGGAGGCGGTATCATCCTCAAGATTGATATAAGCCATCAAGGTATTGTTCCGGGTGGTGCGGGTCTTATAGGTGGAGATCACCCCGGCGATGGTCACCCGCTGCTCGTCCCGGTACTCCCTGGGACCGTCCTCCCGCTCAAAATCGGCGAGGATCGAGCCAATGGTCACCGCGCCGAAGCCCTTGGCCAGCTCTCGGTACTGATCCATGGGGTGTCCGGACAGGTAGAGGCCCGTCGTCTCCTTCTCCATGCTCATCAGCTCCTGAGGGGAGTACTCAGGCAGGTCGGGCAGATGGAGGGTAGGCAGAGGCGATGGACTCTCCGCTCCCCCGCCAAAACCGAACAGGTCCAGCTGTCCCTCCACGTTCCGCTTGCGGCTGGCGGCGATGCCGTCCAGCACCTGGCCAAAAACCTGCATAAGCTGGGAGCGGCGGTACCCCATGGCGTCAAAAGCCCCGCTCTTAATGAGGCTCTCTACCACCCTTCGGTTCAGATCATGGTCAAACAGGCGGTCACAGAAGTCCATAAAATCGGTGAAGGGACCGCCCTTGCGCCGCTCCTCCAACAGACTATTGATGACAGCCCGGCCCACCCCCTTCAGGGCCACCAGGCCGAAGCGGATGCCCCCCTCCACCACGGTGAAGTCGGCGCCCGACTCGTTCACGTCCGGGGGAAGCAGGGGAATTCCCATATCCCGGCACTCGGCGATATAGTCGGCCACCTTCTCGGTGGAGTCCAGCACCGAGGTGAGCAGGGCGGCCATGTACTCCTTGGGGTGGTGGCACTTGAACCAGGCCGTCTGGTAGGCCACCACCGCATAACAGACGGCGTGGGCCTTGTTGAAGGCGTAGTTTGCAAAGTCGTTGATCTCGTCATAGATGGACTCGGCAATGGCGGCCGGAACGCCGTTTTTCTCACAGCCGATAATATTCCGTGAGGGGTCCCCGTGGACAAAAGCCGCCCGCTCCCGCTCAATGTCCTTGGCCTTCTTTTTGGACATGGCCCGGCGCACCATATCTGCCTGCCCCAGGGAGTAGCCCGCCAGCTGCTGAAAAATCTGGATGACCTGCTCCTGGTAGACGATGCACCCGTAGGTGTTGGACAAAATGGGCACCAGGGAGGGGTGCTTATAGGTGATCTTCTCCGGGTTATTCTTGCAGGCGATAAACCGGGGAATGGAGTCCATGGGGCCGGGCCGGTACAGGGCGATGATGGCGGTAATATCCTCAATATTCTGGGGCTTCAGGCCCAGACACACCCCCGTCATCCCCGCCGACTCCATCTGGAATACGCCCGCCGTCTTTCCCTCGGAGAGCATAGCCATGGTTTCCGGGTCATTTTCCGGAATGGAGGCCAGAGTGAAATCCTTCTCCCTGCGCTGCACCATGTGCATGGCGTCGTCCAGAATGGTCAGGTTCCGCAGGCCCAAAAAGTCCATTTTCAGCAGACCCAGCTCCTCCAGGGTGGTCATGATGTACTGGGTCACAGGCAATCCGTCGTTGGTGGCCAGGGGCACATAGTCGCACACCGGGCGGCTTGTGATGACCACGCCGGCAGCGTGGGTGGAGGTGTTCCGGGGCATCCCCTCGATGGCCATAGCGGTGTCAATGAGCTTCTTTACCTTATCGTCCCCATCATAGGCGTCCTTGAGCTGCTTGGACAGCTTCAGGGAGTCCTCCAGGGTAATGTGCAAAGCCCCGGGACCGCTGGGAATCAATTTGGCTACCGCGTCCACCTCGCCATAGGCCATGCCCAGCACCCTTCCCACGTCCCGGACGGCGCCCCGGGCGGCCATGGTACCGAAGGTGACGATCTGGGCCACATGGTCCGAGCCATACTTTCGGTTCACATAATCAATAACCTCCTGCCGCCGGCGGATGCAGAAGTCAATGTCGATATCGGGCATGGACACCCGCTCGGGGTTGAGGAAGCGCTCAAAGTAGAGGTTATACTTCATGGGGTCCAGGTCGGTGATGTTCAGGCAGTAGGACACCATGGAGCCCGCCGCCGAGCCACGGCCCGGGCCCACGGGAATGCCGTTGCCCTTGGCAAAGGCAATAAAGTCGGAGACGATGAGGAAGTAGTCCACAAAGCCCATCTTCCGGATCATATCCATCTCATACTGGAGCTGTTTGCGGTACTCCTCCGGCCCATGGGGATAGCGGCGCGCAAAGCCGTCCAGACAGAGCTTTTTGAAATAGGCCTCTCCGTCTGTCCAGCCCTCGGGCAGCTGGAAGTGGGGCAGGTGATACTTTCCAAACTCAAACTCCACATTGCACAGCTGGGCAATTTTCGCGGTATTCTCCAGCGCCTCGGGGTGGTTGGGAAACAGAGCGGCCATCTCGGCCTCTGACTTGACATAAAACTCCCTTGTCTCAAAGCGCATCCGGTTCGGCTCGTCCAGGGTCTTGCCCGTCTGGATGCACATGAGGATGTCCTGCATCTCCGCGTCCTCCCGGCGGAGGTAGTGGGCGTCGTTGGTGGCGATGAGGGGAATCCCTGTCTCGTCATGGAGGCGGAGAAGTCCTGCATTTACCCGCTTTTGGGCGGGGATACCGTGGTCCTGAAGCTCCAGGTAGTAGCCGTCTTCCCCAAACAGCTCCCGCATCTCCAGGGCCACCGCCTTGGCTCCTTCGTAGTCATCGGCCAACAGCAGCCGGGGGATTTCACCCCCCAGGCAGGCGGAGCAGGCGATGAGCCCGCCGCAGTGCTCCCGCAGCAGGTCCATATCAATTCGGGGCTTGATGTAAAAGCCCTCCAGATAGGCCTGGGACACCATATAGGACAGGTTGCGGTACCCCTCCTCATTCCGGCACAGGAGCACCAAGTGCCGGGACTCGGCGTCAAACTCATGGACCTTCTGAAAGCGGGTGCGGCCACGGGGGGCAACATAGACCTCACAGCCGATGATGGGCTTAATTCCCTCAGCCTTGCAGGCCCGGTAGAAGTCGATGACCCCGTACATGCAGCCGTGGTCGGTGATGGCCACGGCCTCCTGTCCCAGCTCCTTCACCTGCTGGACCAGCTTCTTGATCCGACAGGCCCCGTCCAGCAGGGAAAATTCCGTATGCAGATGTAGATGGACAAAGGACATATGGGGCTCCTCTCTCTGTCACCGGCGCGGCCTACCCCTGAGCAGTTTCCTGCTCCGGGTACCCCACAAAACCGGACTGGTCGTTTACGCTGTATAGTCCATAATAGGGAAACTCCTCCGGCACCTCCCCGGCAAAGGCGGAGGTGGTCCAGGACAAAAATTCTTCGGGCAGTTCCTCCGTTTTGGCTCCCGGCAGATAGAGCCAGACCTCCTGGACCTGCTCCAGGCCGTTGGGAGCGGCGGAGACGTACTTGGTTCCGTCTTCATAGGTGATCTCGCCCGGCTCCTTCTGTGTGGAAAGATACTCCAGCTCCATGGTCCAGAAGTGGTCCTCCACCTTGCCGGGCTGGGAAAAGCTGCCCGAGAAGTCACAGTAGTATACCGTTCCGTTGGGGTTTTCCTCCCCCATGTCTCCCAGGTCTGTATCCTCATAGTGTCCTGTAAAGGAGCCGTCGGGCTGAAGCTTCAGCTGGGTGCTCCAGCCGCCCGCTCCACTGGAAAATACAAAGTTCAGAGGCCCCGCCTCTGTCAAGGGATTTTCCTGTTCCGTTTCTTTACTTGCGGCGCTCTCCGCCTCATTGGACACGGAGGCGCTTGTCCCGCCGGGGGCACAACCCGCCGCCAGCAGAAGCGACAGAGCCAGGGCACAGGCCAGTTGTTTTTTCATGGCATTTCTCCCGGCTCACGCCTCTTCTTGGGCGGCATCCTCCAGGGTTTCCCCGGTCAGGCGGTACACCGTCCACTCGTCCATGGGGACCGCGTGCATTCGTTTGGTATAAAAGTCGATGGAGGGAGTGTTCCAGTCCAGGCAGGACCACTCCAGCCGTCCGCAGCCCCGCTCCACCGCGATGTGGGCCAGGTGCTTGAGTAACGCCTTGCCATAGCCGTGGCCCCGCTCCTCAGGCAAGACGAACAGGTCCTCCAGATAGACCCCCGCCCGGCCCAGGAAGGTGGAAAAGTTATGGAAAAACAGGGCGAAGCCCACCGCTTTCCCCTCATGGACGGCGAAGATGACCTCCGCTTTTTTCTTCTCAAAAAGCCACTCATGCAAAAGCTCCGGGGTGGCCACCACCTGGTCGGACATATGCTCATACTCCGCCAGAGCCCGGATAAAG
Source organism: bacterium (assembly GCA_037245165.1). Classification (GTDB taxonomy): domain Bacteria; phylum Bacillota; class Clostridia; order Oscillospirales; family Oscillospiraceae; genus Lawsonibacter. Next base: position 59,065 of record JAXWVI010000027.1, on the reverse strand, counting down.
GATAGGATCAACGCCTCGTCGCCGGGGGCGGCGGGGCGCAAGGTACAGCTTGCCATGGTTTTTCTCTCCTGTTCCGATATATTCTTATGGTTCTTCTCTCCCCAACTCTACCAGCTTTCGCAGCCGGTGATTCAGGGCAGATTTGGTAATGGGCGGGTCGCACTGTTCCGCAAGTTGGCTGAGGGTGTCCTCCGGGTGCTGAAGTCGCAGAGACGCGGCCTCCCGCAGCTTCTCCGGCAGGGTGACCAGCACCCCCCGCTCCTCCAGGCGGCGGATAGCCTCCACCTGAGCCATGGCGGCCTCCACCGCCTTGTCCAGATTCGCCGCGTCGCAGTTGACCCTCCGGTTGACGCTTCCCCGCAGGTCCTTTTCCAGCTTGGCGTTCATCACCTCCATGGCCGCCAGAGGGGCGCCCACACAGGTGAGGAAATCCTCGATTCGATTGCTCTGCTTAAAATAAATGACCGTGTTGCCCTTGCGCTGGGCCGCCTTGGGCTCCAGTTCCTGCTCCCGCATGAGGGCCAGCACCTCCCGGCTGACGCTGTGGTGGGAGGTGGCCAGCTCCAGATGGTACCCCTTTCTTGGGTCGGTCACCGAACCGCCGGCCAGAAAGGAACCCCGGAGGAAGGCCGCCCGGCAGCAGCTCTCCTCCAGCACAGCAAAATTCACATGGAGGGCCAGCGCCCCCCGGTCCACGCCAAAGGTCTGCTGAATCTCCTCAATCTTCTTCTGCGCTGTAATGGAGAAGACCTGCTTGCCCTCCCCCTCCGGCAGATGGTCGAAGGTCACCCGGAACGCCTTCTTGAACAGGATGGGCAGGCGCTGGGCAAAGGCCTCATTCTCTGTAATGATCCGAATCTCTCCAGGGCTGAAGGTGTTGCAGTAGAGCAGCACGCCGTAGGCCTCCGCCTGGATGCAGCACTTGCGCCCCAGCGGGACGCGGCACAGTTCCGTTTTGACTTCTCCGGCAAAGGACATGGTCACTCCTCCAAAATATAACGCCGCTCTCCGTGGAAGATGCGCACGGCCCGCCGGCGGTAGATCTCCAGCAGAGCCTCAGCCAGCTTGTCCGGATCGTGGCGGGCAAAGTTCCCTCCCTCCCAGGCCACCGGCCGCTCCACCAGCTCAAAGCCCATGGCGGCAATCCGGTCCCGGTCCACCTGGAGGGGCGCGGCATCCTCCTGGCTGTATTTTTCCACCAGCTCTCTGGGCACAGGGGCGGAATTGGCCAGGCACAGGTCCACCAGCCCCGGCTCCCCATGAACCATCAAGGCCTCCAGATGGTCGGCGGCGGTATAGCCCTCCGTCTCCCCATCCTGGGTCATGATATTGCACACATAGATTTTCGGGGCGTCGGCCTGGGCAATGGCGTGAGCCACTCCCTCCACCAGCAGATTTGGAATCACGCTGGTGTAAAGGCTCCCGGGCCCCAGAAGAATCAAATCCGCATCCCCAATGGCCTCCAGCGCCGCCGGCGTGGCGGCAGGCCGCTCCGGGATGAGGGCAACGTGGTGAATACGGCAGTCCTGCTCCTTTTTGCAGGCATAGATCTTGGACTCGCCCAGCACGCTGGCTCCGTTTTCAAACACCGCCTCCAGCTGTACATCGGCGCTGGTCACCGGGATAACCCGGCCCGTAATGGCCAGAACGTGGCTCATCTGCGTCACCGCCTCTTCAAAGGAGCCGGTAATGCCATTGAGGGCGGCCAGAATCAGATTGCCGAAGGATTGTCCCGCCAGGCTGCCCTCGGTAAAGCGATAGGTAAGCAGCTTCTCCATCACCGGCTCGGTGTTGGCCAAGGCCTCCATACAGTGCCGGATATCCCCGGGCGGCGGCATGCCCAGATCCTGGCGGAGCATGCCCGAACCTCCCCCATCGTCGGCCACGGTGACAATGGCGGTCAAATTTCTGGTATATTTCTTCAATCCTCTCAGCATGGTGGACAGTCCCGTTCCTCCGCCCACGGCGACAATTTTTGGCCCCCGCTCCCACTGCTGAAGGCTTGGATACTGATTCGACATGGATGTATGTTCCTCCGTTTCCCCTATTCTTCAGGTGCGGCCCAAATCCCGGTGGCTTTCCGACACAGGCCAGCCCTGCTCCCGGATTTTTTCCGACAGTGCGTGGGCGATGGCCACTGAGCGGTGGTGTCCGCCGGTGCAGCCTACGGCGATGACCAGAGCGGCCTTGCCCTCCTCCTCATACCGCGGCAGAAGCCAGCCCAGCAGATTCCACATCCGGTCCAGAAACTCCTCCGCCTGCCCGCCGTGAAACACATAGTTCCGCACACCCTGATCCAGACCCGTTAGCGCCCGCAGATCGGCCACATAATAGGGGTTTGGCAAAAAGCGCACGTCAAAAACCAGGTCGGCCTCCATGGGGATACCATGTTTAAATCCGAAGGAAAATACCCGCACATCCATCCGGCCTTCGGAGGAACCCTCCCGGCCAAAGAGCCGGCGCAGCTCCCCCTTGAGCTTGGCGGTGGAGAGATTGCTGGTGTCGATGATGTACTCTGCCCGCTCCCGCAAGGGGGCGAGCATGTTCCGCTCCAGGGCAATGGCCTGTTCCAGGCTGTCACACTGCTCCTCCAGCGGATGACTACGGCGTGTTTCCTTGTACCGCTTGATGATGACCTCATCGGTGGCCTCCATAAACAAAATGCGGTAGGAGCATTTCATCCGCTTCAGGTCCTCCAGCGCCTGAAAGAGGCTGTCGAACTTGGTGCCTCCCCGGATGTCGGTGACCAGCACCACTCGGTCATACTCCCCCGATCCCGCCATACCAAGCTCTGCGAACTTGGGAATCAGGGGCGCCGGAAGATTGTCCACACAGAAAAAGTTCATGTCCTCCATGAAGGATGCGGCCTTACTCTTTCCTGCCCCGGAAAGGCCGGAAATAATGACAAATTCCATTGCAAACACCTCTTGTATACAAAACAGCCTACTGGAGAAGCTTTACTTCCATCTCCAGCTCCACCCCGGTCTTTTCCAGCACCACAGTCTTCACCCGATCCACCAGCGTCAAAATATCCCCGCAGGTGGCTCCGCCCCGGTTTACCACGAAACCGGCGTGCTTCTCGGACACCTGGGCGCCTCCAACCAGATAGCCCTTCAGCCCGCACTGGTCAATCAGCGCGGCGGCAAAATGTCCGGCAGGGCGCTTGAACATGGACCCGGCGCTGGGATACTCAAGAGGCTGCTTGGCCTGGCGCCGGGCAGACAACTCCCTCATTCGTTCCTGAATGGCCTGAGGGTCCCCCGGGATCAGCTCCAGCCGGGCGGAGAGGACCATGCGCCGCCCATCGGAGAAGGCGCTGCGGCGATAGCCGAAGTCACAGTCGGACACGGTTTCCTCCGCCCCCGCCTCGTTGAGGCAGATGACAGACCGAACCACATCCTTCAGCTCGCCCCCATAGGCGCCGGCGTTCATGGTGACGCCGCCGCCCAAGCTTCCTGGAATTCCATGGGCAAACTCCAGCCCGGACAGACCTTCCCGCTGGGCAAATTGGGCGAGACGGGCCAGGGTAATCCCGCCGCCCGCAGCGAGGAAATTTCCCTCCCGGTTCACCCAATCAAGGCCCGTGGTTTTGATGAGAAACCGCTCCACCCCCTGATCCGGTACCAGCAGATTGGAACCGTTCCCCAGGAAAAAGGGGGCGATGTCCAGCTCATGGGCGGCCGCCACCGCCGCTGAAGCCTGCTGTGCCGTTTTGGGCAGCGCCATCAGCTCACAGGGCCCGCCCACCCGAAAGGTGGTGTGCCGGGACATGGGCTCTTTCTCCCGCAGTTCCAATTCCGGACAGCGGACGGATAAAAGCGCCCGCAGTTTGTCAAATTGTTCCATAGTTCCTCCAACAGTCAGGAAAATCAATACGAAGTCATTATAGCAAAATTCTCACTAAAATAGAATAGCCCAGAAGAAAAACAGGACCCGGACTTTCGCCCGGGTCCCAACGCGTAAAAAAGCTCTCCTGCAAGGAGTTCCGGTGCCCGCAGACAACGGAACCGTTTTATACCTGTTTTTGAGGCGGCTTTGTCGCTTCAAAAACACTTCTCAGCCCACAAGTGTGCCCTGTGGGCGCGCACAATGGGCGGCCGCTCCTCGTCCAAAAGGCATAGCCTCTTGAACGAAGAATTTTACATCATATTGCACAGCAAAGCCGCACCCACCACGCCGGCATCGTTGCCCAGAGAGGCCTTTTCCAGCCGGGTCGGACGGCTCTTATCAAAGGTCCCCTGCTTCACCAGCTCACACAGAGGCTCCAGAAGCAGGTCATCCTCGGCGTTGCTGATCCCGCCGCCCAGACAGATGATCTCAGGCTGAAGCACATTGATCAAATTGATGATGCCGATGGAAAGGCCCTGAAGATAGACGGACAATACCCGCTTGGCCGCCGCATCCCCCAGTCGCGCGCCCTGAAAAGCGGTGCGGCCCTGGACCTTGAAGCGGTCCCCTTCACACAGCTCCCACATAACGCTGTCCGGAGCCTTTTCCATCTCCGCCTGGGTCAGACGGATCAGGGCGGTGGCGGAGCCGTACTGCTCCCAGCAGCCCCGGTTGCCGCAGCCGCACAGCACGCCGTTGGGTTTGATGATCATATGGCCCACCTCCATACCGGAGTTGGCATAGCCGGTAAAGAGCTTGCCGTTGGCCACCAGACCGCCCCCAATGCCGGTACCCAGAGTGACCACCACAGCGGGGTCGCAGCCCTTGGCCGCGCCGGCCCAGTACTCACCCACCGCGGCACAGTTGGCGTCATTTGCCAGGAACACCGGCACATTCCAAACCTTCTGGAACAGTTCCCGGAAGGGAGTATTGGAAAAGGCCATATTGGGAGTCTGAACCACCACACCTGTGTGGTTGTCCACCAGGCCGGGCAGACCCACGCCCACCGCCTCGATTTCCTCATAGGGGACAGCGCCCATCTCGCAAACTTTCTGAGCCAGCCGGGCCAGCTCATGGCACAGCTCCTCCGCCGTCATGGACTTATCCACAGGATGGCTCACCTTGTCCAGAATGTGCCCCTTATCATTGACCAGGCCGGCCACCAAATTGGTTCCTCCAACATCAATGCCAATGTAATACATCTCATTTTCCCCCTTCTTCAATCGTCTGAAAATGCCGGTCCATCCGATGGGTCAGCTCCAGGGCCGCATTATGCCCCATCTTCCGATTGCGGTTGTTCATGGCCGCCACCTCCACAATGCTGGCCAGATTCCGCCCGGGCTTGACCGGAATGGTGACCGCAGGCACCTTCACCCCCATAATCTCGGTAAAGGCAGACTCCAGCCCGAAGCGGTCATACACCGCGTTGTCATCCCAGGGCTCCAGATTGACCACCAGATGGATCTGCTGGCTCATCTTGATAGCCCCCATTCCCATCAGGCGGCTCACATCCACCACACCGATTCCCCGCAGCTCCATGTATCCCTGAATGAGTTCCGGGGCGGTCGCCTCCAGTGTCTTATGGCTGGTCATCTTGATCACCACCGCGTCGTCGGCAATCAGGCGGTGCCCGCGCTTGAGAAGCTCAATGGCCACCTCGCTCTTGCCAACACCCGACTCTCCCTGAAAGAGGACGCCCTCGCCGTAAATCTCCATCATCACGCCGGATCGGGTGATCTGGGGGGCCAGGTGGTTGTAAAGGCTGCTGATCAGCGCGCTCATAAACTCAGAGGTCCGCACATGGGTACGCAGGATGGTACGGTCATGCTTGTCCGCCATCTCCATGCACTCCCGTGAGGGCTCCAGACCCCGGGTAAGGATCAGGGCGGGAACCGGGTAGGACAGCAGCCGGTCAAAGCTGTCCCGCCGCTGTTGGGGCGTCATGCCGTTTACATAAGTGCTCTCCGTCAGACCGATGAGCAGCAGCCGCTCAGTATCAAAATGCTCAAAAAATCCGGTCAGCGGCAGTCCGGGCCGGTTCACATCCAAGGTACGCAGCGGCACATTCTCATAATCCGGGCCCTTACGCAAAATTTCCAGGTCAAATTCCTGAATGATCTCACCCAATCTGACGCTGCTGACATTTTCCGCCATGGCTCACATCCCCTCTCTGCCTGGGCACACGTTCTCCCTTCTCCCTGTGCCCGTCTCGTGCTTATTAGTATAGACCAAAATCTCCATTTAGGCAAGAAAAAGCGGAATGGGAAGGGCTGTGATTTTCCCAGGAAATTTTTAAAAAAGTTCTTGCATTCCGTCGGACTTTCTGGTATCATATCAGTCGAAGCTTTTTTGGAAAGCGATTCTCATAGCGAGGAGGTAAGCAACATGGCCAAATGCGAATTCTGCGACAAGGGCGTCACCTTTGGCATTCAGGTGTCCCACTCTCATCGCCGCTCCAACCGCACCTGGAAGCCTAACGTGAAGCGCGTGAAGGCGATCGTGAAGGGCACTCCCACTCACGTGTACGTCTGCACCAGATGCCTCCGTTCCGGTAAGGTCACCCGCGCTGTGTGATTTGGAATTAGGCAAGCTCAAAAACCTCTGTGTATGATCACACAGAGGTTTTTTCCTTTTCTATCCTGATTTTTTCCATTCATTTTTCATCAAAATGGACCGCTCTTACGAGCGGTCCATTTTGTTTTACTGAAACTGATTATTCTCCCGGTTATACCGAAAGCCCGCGTCCGCCAGTTTCGCGCACAGATCTTCGCAGGAAATATCCTCCTGAGCGCAAAGCTCCTCCAGACAGCCGCAGCCGTCACGCAGGCGGGTATTGACCACGCTGAGCAAAATCACAGGGTCCTGCGGCAGCATAAGTCCTCCATCAGCCCGGAGGCCAGGTCATATCCCGACCGGACAGAACATGGAAATGGAGATGGGGGACGGACTGGCCGGCCTGCTCCCCGATGTTGGAAACCACACGGTAGCTCTCCAGTCCCAGGTCCTTGGTGATCTTTGAGATGACGGCAAAGATATGGGCCACCACAGTGGCATTTTCCGGGGTAATCTCAGCCACGGAAGCAATATGCATCTTTGGGATCACCAAAAAATGGGCGGGCGCCTGGGGGTCAATGTCATAGAAGGCATAGACCGTGTCATCCTCATACAGCTTGTTGGATGGAATCTGGCCGTTGACAATCTTACAAAACAGACAGTCGGACATAGCGTAACCTCCTTTGTTGCTTGGTAAGACCATTGTACCCCAATTTCCCGTGATTGCAAGATTTTTTTGGCTGGACATAGAGGGGAAAGCGATTTCCCTGAGCTCCCCCATGCCCTCTGAGGGGACGAATGTTTTATTCCGAACCCGCTTACTTCAATTCTACTACCGTTACCCCGTCCTCCCCCTCGCCGTAGCGGCCGGGACGGAAGGACTTGACATAGCGGCTGCGCTTCAGGTAGGCACGCACGGCGCTGCGCACCGCTCCGGTGCCCTTGCCGTGGATGATGGTCACTGTCTCCAGTTTGCCCATCATGGCGGTATCCAAAAAACGCTCCACCGCCATCACCGCCTCATCGGTCATCATCCCCCGCAGGTCGATTTCGCTGGGGACAGCGGCGGTGCGGATGGTGCGCTCCGCCCTGGCGATAATCTTTCGGGTGGCCTTCTGACTCTCTGTTTCTCCCTCCACCACCCGGACCTCGTCCTGTTTGGCGGAGATCTTCAAAATCCCTGCCTGGAGTTGAAGGGTGCCGTCCTTGTTCACCGACAAAACCGTGGCCTTGGTGCCCATCTTCACCAGCTCCACCGTGTCTCCTGCCACGGCGGGACGGGTGGGCGGCGGTGGCTCCACCTCTTTGGCAGGACCGCCGATGTTCCGCTCCGCCTCGTTGAGCAGCCTGCGTGCCTCCGCCCGGCTGTCGTTGACCTGCTGCCAGTCCAGCTTATCCTGGCGCTTTTTGATCTCTTTCAGCTCGCTGAGGGCCAGGTCGCTGGCCGCCCTGGCCTCCTCGATGATGGCCCTGGCCTCGGCCTGGGCCTTCTCCACCACCTTGGAGCGCTCCTCCTCCAGCTTCTCCCGGTATTCCCGGGCCTTCTGGGCGGACTGCTCCATTTCCAGTTTCAGCTTGCGGGCCTCCTGGCGCTCCTTCTCCATCTCCTGGCGCTGCTGGTCCAGGCGGGTGAGCACATCCTCAAAGCGCACATTCTCTGCATTCAGCCGCTCCGCAGCTTTTTCGATGATATACTCGGGCAGCCCCAGCCTTCGGGAGATGGCAAAGGCGTTGGATTTTCCCGGAATACCCATCACCAGGCGGTAGGTGGGGGCCAGCGTCTCCACATTGAACTCGCAGGAGGCGTTCTCCACCCCCTTGGTGGTCATGGCGTATACCTTCAACTCCGCGTAATGGGTGGTGGCCGCCACCTGGGAACCCAGACCCCGGGCGCTCTCGATGATGGCGGCAGCCAGGGCCGCCCCTTCAACCGGGTCGGTGCCCGCCCCCAGCTCGTCAAAGAGGATCAGGGTGTTGTCATCCGCCTCCTCCAGGATGCCCACGATATTGGTCATGTGGGAGGAGAAGGTGGACAGGGACTGGGCAATGGACTGCTCATCCCCGATGTCGGCCAGCACCCGGTCAAAGATCCGGATGGTGGAGTCGTCCTTGGCAGGAATGTGGAGTCCGCACTGGGCCATCAGGGTAATGAGGCCCATGGTCTTCAGGGTCACCGTCTTGCCGCCGGTGTTGGGGCCGGTGATGACCAGGGTGTCGAATCTGTCCCCCAGTTCCAGGTCGTTGGCAACCGCCTTCTTCTGGTCCAGCAGAGGGTGGCGGGCCCCCCGGAGCTTCAAAAATTTATCCGAGAGCTTGGGCTCGGTACACTCCAGCTTTAAGGACAGCTTGGCACGGGCAAAGATGGCATCCAGCCAGATGAGCAGCTGGTAGTCCTCCAGAATGTCCTCCTTGTGGGCGGCGCACTGGGCGGACATCTCAGCCAAAATCCGCTCGATCTCCTTTTTCTCCTTTGCCATCAGCTCCCGCAGCTCGTTATTGGCCTTCACCACCCCCATAGGCTCAATGAAGAAGGTGGAGCCCGATGAGGACACATCGTGAACAAGGCCCGGAATGGCGTTTTTGTACTCCGACTTTACCGGCACCACATAGCGGTCGGAGCGGATGGTGATGATGGACTCCTGCAAATACTTGGACTGGTTGGAGGAGATCAGCTTTTGTAGGATGTCCCGGACCTTGGCCTCGGTCGCCCGCATATGCCGGCGGATGGAGGCAAGCTCGGGGCTTGCCGAGTCGGCCAGCTCATCCTCCCCCACAATGGAGTTGGTAATCGTCTCCTCCAAAAACTTGTTGGGGGTCAGCGCCTGGAAGAGATGGGAGATGGGGCTTTTCTCCTCCCCCGCTCCGTAGTCCCCGGCGGTACGGGCCGCCCGGAGGACGGCGGCGATCTCCAAAAGCTCCCGGGTGTTGAGGCTGCCCCCCATATCCGCCCGCTGGAGGCTGGCGGCAACCGGGTGAATGCCCGCAAAACCAGGGGTTCCCTTCATTACCAACAGCTTCACTGCGGCGGTAGTCTCTTCCTGGGCCCGGCGCACATCGTCCGGGTCGGTCATGGGCCGCAGAGTCCTGGCCCTCTCACGGCCCTCATCGGTAACGGCACAGCCGGCAAGCAGCTCCAGCACCTTCGGCAGTTCCAGAGTAAGCATGGATTTTTCAAACAATTCGCTCATAGCACGATCTCCAAGCAAGCGTTTTTTCCCTGTTATTATACCCGGCTTGCCCCCATCCGTCAATGAAGCCGGCTTGCCGGTCTATTTTTCGTTGCGCCTTTGGCCGGGATATATTATAATATGTCCAGACACAGCGCAGCAACGCCCTGCCTTTTTCTCAGGGGCTTTATTTTCCGGGCGCCGCCGCGCCCGTCAGGAGGTAACGCAAGTATGAACAAGCCTGTTCTTGTGGTGATGGCCGCCGGCATGGGCAGCCGCTACGGCGGTCTGAAACAGCTGGACCCGGTTGGAAACCACGGCCAGCTCATCATCGACTATTCCATCTATGACGCCCGCCGGGCGGGATTTGAAACCGTGGTCTTTGTCATCAAGCATGAGATTGAGGACGCCTTCAAGGCCGGCATCGGTGACCGTCTCTCCAAGGTCATGGACGTGAAGTACGCCTATCAGGATCTTTCCGACCTGCCTGAGGGCTACGCCGTCCCCGAGGGACGGGTGAAGCCCTGGGGCACCGCCCACGCCATTCTGGCCGCCCGGAAAATCATCGACGGGCCCTTCGCCGTCATCAACGCCGACGACTGCTACGGCCCCGAAGGATTCAAGGCCATCTACGACTATCTCTCCGCCCACCCCGACCGGGAGGGCTGCTATGAATACGCTATGGTGGGCTATCTGGTGGGCAACACCGTCACCGAAAACGGCCATGTGGCCCGGGGCGTGTGCGTGGAGGATGAAGACGGCTATCTGGTGAAGGTCACCGAGCGCACTCACATTGAGAAGGATGGGGCCGACGCCCGGTACACTGAGGACGAGGGCAAGACCTGGACTGCCCTGCCCGGAGACACCATCGTGTCCATGAACCTGTGGGGATTTACCAAAAGCTTTCTTACCGAGGCTGAGAAGCGCTTCCCCGCCTTCCTGGACAAGGCCTTTAAGGAAAACCCCCTGAAAGGCGAATACTTCCTTCCCAGCGTGGTCACCCAGCTTCTGGAGGAGGGCAAGGCCCGGGTGAAGGTGCTGCGCTCCCACGACAAGTGGTACGGGGTCACCTATCACGAAGATAAGCCCATGGTGGTGGCCGCCCTGGCGGAGAAAACCGCTCAGGGGTTCTACCCCGATGATCTCTGGGGTGCCCAGAAGTAATGACAGCAAACAGAAAGCAGAGAACGGAATTTGTTCCGTTCTCTGCTTCTTTATACCTTCCGGCCCGTGGCCGTATAGAGCAGGGCGTTGCAGATGGCGGCTGCCACGGTACTGCCCCCCTTGCGCCCCATGGCGGCAATAACGGGCACCTGACGAGCAAGGCAGGCCTCCCAGATTTTTTCCTTGCTCTCCACCACGTTTACAAAGCCCACCGGGGCGGCGATCACCAGGGCGGGGCGCAGCCCCCCCTCCATCAGCTCCGCAAGCTTCAGCAGAGCGGTGGGGGCGTTGCCCACCGCCACAATAGCCCCCGGCTGCTCCCGGGCCATCTTTTCCATGGCCGCCACAGCACGGGTAGTGCCCCGGGATTTAGCCGCTTCGGCCACGTCCTCATCGGCCATGTAACAGTATACCTGCCCTCCCAACCGCGCCAGGCTGGGGCGGCTCACTCCCGCCCTGGCCATGTTGGTGTCGGTGACGATGTTCGTCCCATTGTTCAAAGCCGCCACTCCCAGAGCCACGGCCTGTTCACTGAAGCGCAGGGTCTGGGCAAAGTCAAAGTCCGCGGTGGTGTGGATTACCCGCTTCACCACCGCCTCCTGCTCCGGTGTGACGGCGATACCCCGCTCCTCCAGCTCCCGGGATATGATCTCCATACTGGTACGCTCAATATCTCCTGGCAGCATTTTCTTTTTCATTGATACTCCTCCATGGCCCGATATATGGCCTCTATGTCCAGGTGCTCCCGCACCACCCGGGCCAGCAGATCGTACTGCCGCTCCCGGTAGTCCTCCTGGCTCTCCACCCGAATGTGCTCCGGAGAGAGTCCCTTTTCTTTCATCAGCCAGTCCGCCAGCCTCTCCACCAGAGTTCCTGTGTCAAACAGGCCGTGGAGGTAGGTCCCGAACACGTTTCCCGCCGCTGTCCCCTCCTCCCGGCCATCGGGGAACCGGGCGAAGGGCACGCCTCCTGTCCGCTTAGTGAGTCCCATGTGGATCTCATAGCAGCTTAAGGAGGTATTCTTAAAAGGCGGGGCCACTGCCAAGACCTCTACTCTGGTACGGGTCTTTTGGGGGGCAAAAACGGTGTAGCAGGGCAGCAGCCCCAGTCCGGCCATCTTCCCGCCTCCCTCTACCCCCTCCGGGTCAGACAGGCTCTCGCCCAGCATCTGATAGCCTCCACACACCCCTATCACCGGAGTTCCGGCGGCAGAGAGTTTTTTGATCTCGCTCTCCAAGCCGCTCTGCCGAAGCCACCGAAGGTCCTCCATAGTGGCTTTGGTGCCCGGGAGAATGATCAGGTCCGCCCCCGCCAGCTGGTCCGCGCGGCCCACATACCGCACCCCCAGGGCTGGGTGGCGCTCCAGGGGGGCAAAGTCGGTAAAGTTGGAGATATGGGGCAGACGCACCACCGCAACGTCCACCACCTTCCGGTGAGCGCTCCGTCCCAGGCGGGGAGAGAGGCTGTCCTCGTCGTCGATGTCCACCTGAGTGTACGGGATAACTCCCAGAACGGGGATGCCTGCCTTCTCCTCCAGCATGGCAAGGCCGGGGCGCAGCAGCCCCTCGTCCCCCCGGAACTTGTTGATGACAAGCCCGGCGATTCGCCTCCGCTCCTCCTCTTCCAGCAGCGCCACAGTTCCGTAGAGCTGGGCGAACACCCCACCCCGGTCGATGTCCCCCACCAGAAGAACTGGCGCGTCCACCAGTTGGGCAAGGCCCATATTGACAATGTCGTCCTTCCGCAGGTTAATTTCCGCCGGGCTCCCCGCCCCCTCAATGACGATCACATCACACTCCGCCGCCAGGCTCTCATAGGCGGCAAGTACCTCGGGAATGAGGGACTTTTTCATCTTGAAATAGTCGGCGGCCCGGTACTCCCCCCGGACCTCTCCGTTTACGATGAGCTGGCTGCCCGTGTCGCTGGAGGGCTTGAGCAAAATGGGGTTCATGCGCACATCGGGCTCCACTCCCGCCGCCTGGGCCTGGACCACCTGGGCCCGGCCCATCTCCAGGCCGTCCCGGGTGATGTAGCTGTTGAGGGCCATGTTCTGGCTTTTAAAGGGGGCCACCCGCAGGCCGTCCTGGCAAAAAATCCGGCACAGGGCGGCGGCAATCAGGCTCTTTCCCGCCCCGGACATGGTGCCCTGAACCATGATTCGCTTTGCCATCTATATGACCTCCCTCATAGCCGCCAGCAGCCGGCCATTGTCCTCCCCGGTTCGTACACACACCCGGTACCATCCCTCACCCAGACCCAAAAAGTCCTCGCAGGAGCGGATGGAAATACCTTTCTCCCCCAAACGCCCCCCCAAATTGGGCACTGTGCTTTGAAACAGGAGAAAATTGGCCTGCCCCGGGATGACCCGGCAGCCAAGAGCCTCCAGGCCCCTCTGAAGCCGGGGCCGTTCCCGGTCCATGAGGGCCCGAAGCTTCTCCAGATACGCCCCCTCCTCCAGGGCGGCCAGCCCGGCTCCCTGGGCCACACAGGACACCCCCCAGGCCTGGCCCATTCGGGCCATCTTCTCCAAAAGGTCGCTGTCCCCACACAGGGCGTACCCCAGACGCAGGCCCGCCATAGCATAGCACTTGGTAAAGGCCCGGAAGATGAGGAGGTTTTTGTGGGTGGAAATCTCCCTCACCAGGCTATGCTCCTCCGGGTGGGGCAAAAAGTCCAGAAAGCACTCGTCCACCGCCAGCAGAGTACCCGTCTGACCGCAGCGCTTTAAAAGCTCCTGCAGCAGGCCCCGGTCAGTCACCCGTCCGGTGGGATTGTTAGGTTCACATAATATCAGCAAGTCCAGGCCCGGCCTGATGTACTCCAGCAGGTTTTCCGTCACCTGGAAGTTTTGTTTTTCCTCCAGAAAGAAATGCTCTACCTCACAGCCCGCGGCCCCCAGCGCCCGCTCGTACTCCCCGAAGGTGGGCGCGAGAAGCAGCGTCCGGGCAGGTTTTTTCGCCAAAGCCAGGCGAAAGATGAGGTCCGCCGCCCCGTTGCCGCAGAGAATGTGTTCCGGGCTTAGATGATGGTACTCCCCAAGCTTTGCCCGCAGGGCCCGGCACTGGGGATCGGGATAGCGGTCCGCCTCCTCCAGAGCGGCTGTGGCCCCACGGCGCACCCTCTCAGGAAGGCCCAGGGGGCTGATGCTGGCGGAAAAATCCAGGGGAGGACGGCCGTATTGCTCCTGGAAGCCCGCCCAGTCTCCCCCATGTCTCACGTTCATCCCAGACCCCTCCCGAAAGTTAACATAAAAATTATTCTGATCCCGGCCAGCACCAGCAGGCACAGGGCGCTGCCCGCCAGCATCAGCCGATTGGCCCGGAGTATGTCCCGTGGTTCCGCCTCCCCCAGTTCCTCCCCAATCCAGGGCTTATCCACCGGCTTGCCGAAATAGCTGGCCGGACCGGCCAGGCGCACCCTCAGTGCCCCGGCCATGGTGGCCTCCGTCTGGGCAGAGTTGGGGCTGGCGTGCTTGCGCCGGTCCCGCCGCCAAATCCGATAGGCGTTTTTTCCGTCTTCCCCCATCAGAAAGGCGGTGACCACCAGCATCAGAGCGGCCAGCCGGGCGGGCAGGTAGTTGGCTAGATCGTCCAGTTTTGCCGCTCCCCGGCCAAAGTGGAGGTATCGTTCATTCTTATACCCCACCATACTGTCCATGGTGTTCACCGCCTTGTAGCACAGGGATAAAGGCGCGCCCCCCAGAAGCATATAGACCATGGGGGCCACCACCCCGTCGGAAAAGTTCTCCGCCACCGTCTCCACCGCCGCCCGGGTGACCCCGGCCTGGGTGAGCGCCCCGGTGTCCCGGCCCACAATGCGGCCCACAGCCTGACGGGCTTCCGCCAATGTACCGCAGGTCATGGCGTGATACACATTTTTACTCTCAGAAGCCAACCCCCTGGCCGCCAGGGCCTGCCAGCACCAAAAGGTGGACAGGGCCAGAGCCAGAGCCGGGTGAAATTGCCTGCACAGCCACAGACAGCCCCCGGTAACTGCCAGAGTGCCCAAGGCGAGCGCTGCCGCCAGCACCCGCCCTGCCCAGCGCTCTCCTGCGGGGGTGTGGGGGAATACGCTTCGCAGCAGCTTCTCCAGGGCGGTAATGCACCGGCCCATGAACACTACCGGGTGGGGCATCCAAGCGGGGTCTCCCAGCAGCAGGTCCAATAAAAAGCCGCCCAGGGCGGCCAGTACCACATTCATCCTTCAATCCATCCTAAATGTCTTGATCTCCCGAAGCAAATTTAGCTCCCGTTTTCTCTCCCAGTCCTCCGCCTCCAGAAGAAAGCCGCCCCCATTTGGGCTCTGCCAGGCAAAGTAGTCCCGCCGGGGTCGGCCGTATTTCTCCAAAATGGCCATCTGGGTGCCGCCGTGGGCCACAAGAACCAGCTGTTCCCGTTCCCGTTCCATCAGGCGCTCAAAGGCGGCGCACACTCTTTGGGAAAATCCTTCCCGGCCCTCTCCCCCCGGACAGGGGGCAGAGCAGTTTCCCTCTACCCAGGCACGGTAGGCTGGATTATCCTCCAATTCCCGGAAACTTTTTCCCTCAAAGGCTCCAAAATCCATCTCCTCCAAACCGGGGACGGAAATGCGCTGCGCGCTGGGAAAAAGAAGCGCCGCCGTCTCCTCCGCCCGCTTCATGGGGGAAATGTATACCCGTTCAGGACTGAAATCCGCAGGGCCCAGAGCACTTTTTCCCGCCTCACACAGGGGAACATCGCTTCTCCCCTGGTAGCGGCCCTCCAGGTTCCAGGCAGTCTTACCGTGGCGCAGGAGATAAACTAACATTTCCAGTCCCCCTTGAGGACCTGGGGCAGGCCGCAGCACACCCGGATCACGGTATCTGCCCGCTGGGCCAAGAGGCAGCTCAAACGTCCGGCCCGCTCCCGAAATTGACGCTGCTCCGCTTCCATGGGCACTACCCCGCAGCCTACTTCGTTGGCAATAACAAAGTCATAGTGGGACAGGCGGGCAGCTAAGTCCTCCAGATTTTCTTCCCCCGCCGCCAATGTCTCCACATCAAAGGCAGCTCGGGCGGACAGCTCCTCCAAAGAGAGGCCCAGGGCCTTTTGCAGATATTCCCGCTTGCCCGAAAACATGGGGCCGGTGACAAAGATCATAGCAGCTCCTCCACATGTTGACATAACACCATTGCGCCCATCATCCACAGCTCAGCGGTCTGCAAAAACCAGCCCGCCAGATCCCCGGACAGTCCGCCAAACTCCTGGACGGCCATACGCCGGTACCAGAAAAACACCCCCAGGGCCGCCAAGGACATCCAAGCTCCCATCATCCGCCAGCCCAGGCACAGCAAGACCATCAGGACAAAGGACAATCCCCCCAGCACCCACCGCACCCGCTTTTTATCCGCCGCGGCGGCAAAGGTGTGGGCAAGGCCGGTATTTTTGGCCATGGGGAAGGACGCCACCGCCAGCCCGGACAGGCTCCGGGACAGGCAGAATAAAATCACAATCGCCCCCGCTTCATACTCCCTGATGCTACAGAAAAGGGCAAAGAGGGCCACAAAATAGGCGCAAAGATGGATTCCCCCAAAGGCCCCCATCCGGGGGTCTTTCAATATCCGCTGCTTCTCCTCCGGGGCGGCGTGGCTGCCCAGGGCGTCCCAGGTGTCTGCATAGCCATCCAGGTGGATTCCCCCCGTCACCAGCACGGGGATGAGACACAGCCCCGCCCCACGGAGTATGTCAGGCAGCTCCAGCGTCCCGCACACCCAGGCCCACAGCCAGCAGAAAAGGCCCATGATCACCCCGATGAGCGGAAAGGCACATAGGCTATATCGCATATTGTCCTCATTCCACTCCACCCGTGGCATAGGCATGGCGGAAAACATGGAAAAGGCCACCACAATGGTTTCCGGTATCTTCACGGCAGTCTCCCTTTCAGCACGTTGGCACACCCGCACACCACCTCCACCACCCGGTTCGCCTGGGCGGCCAGGGCGCGGTTCACCGACCCAAGCGCCCGGAGGTAGCGTAGGGTGTCCCCCTCATAGTCCTTTCCCTCCGAAAACACCTCATTGGTGACGATGGTAAGGTTGGCGCAGCGTGCGCAAAGGCGCTCCACGCCCCCCAACACGGCGGCGCTTCCACCGCCCTGGGGAGAATAGAGCTCGTTGGCCAGCAGGTTGCTCATGCACTCCAGCAGCACATTGGCCCCGGTGGGAACCTCCAGCCCGCCCAGGTCCCGGTACCGCTCCAGGGTAAGGAACCCCTTTCCGGCGCGCTGGCGGCGGTGCTTTTCTATGCGTGCCAGGCACTCCCCGTCATAGGGCTCCATGGTGGCCACATACACCCGCCGTCCCGGCAGGGTCAGAACCAAATTTTCCGCAAATTCACTTTTTCCGCTGGCAGCTCCGCCGATCACTAAAGTTAACATAAGTCCATCTCACTTCTGGGGGGTATAGGCCTCGATTCCCAGTTCTCCAAAGGTCTGTCCGCCGCTGTACACCGCCAGCGCCATATCCAGCAGGGGCAGGGCGGCCACCGCGCCGCTCCCCTCTCCCAGGCGCATTTGCGCGGTGATCGGCGGCTCTAAGCCCAAAGCCTCCAGCACCAGCTTTCCTGCCGGCTCGGCGGAGACGTGGCTGGCCAGCAGGGCTCCCTGGGCATTGGGACACAGCCGTACCGCACACAGAGCGGCCACCGTACTGATGAGTCCGTCCAGCAGCACAGGAACCCAGTACCGGGCGCAGCCCAGATAGAACCCACACAGGGCGGCCAGGTCCAGCCCCCCAACCTTGGACAGCACGTCGATGGGGTCGCGTGGATCGGGGACATTCACCGCAATGGCCCGGCGGACTGCCTCCACCTTTCGATAAAGGCCCTGGGTAGACAGCCCCGCCCCACGTCCGGTCACCTCCTCTGGCTGGAGTCCCAGCAAGACAGCGGCCACAGCGCTGGAGGTGGTGGTGTTGCCGATGCCCATCTCTCCCCCAGCCAGGATGTCAACGCCTGTTTCCTTCTGCTCCCGGGCCAGCTCTGCCCCGGTGAGAATGGCCCGGACACATTCCTCCCGGCTCATGGCGGGACCCAGGGTAATGTCCCCGGTGCTATTTTGCACCCGGCGGTCCAGCACCCCGGGAAAGCCTGGAAAATCCACCATTCCCATGTCTACCGGGATAACCTCACACCGGGTGAGCCTTGCCATAGGGCATACAGTGCTGCTCCCCCGGGCCAGAGAACAGGCCACCGCCGCCGTTACCGAGCTGTCCGTCTGGGTGACCCCCTGGGCCACCACCCCGTTGTCGGCACAAAACACCACCAGGGAGCGCTTGCGCAGCGCTACCCGCACATTTCCCGTGAGAGCGGCGATTTTCACCACTGCATCCTCGAGAAGCCCCAGGCTCCCCAGGGGCTTGGCCAGGCTGTCCCAGTGTCTCCTGGACGCCGCTTCGGCCTCCCGGTCCGGGGGCGTAATGGCCGACAGCAGTTCTTTCAAATCATCCATGCTTTTCTTTCCACTCCTTTGCCCTTTGGACAAAGCGTTCGGCCAGGGGGAGCGTGCCCCCAAAGTGCAGGTGGGGGAAGGCGGCATATAAATTCTCGCTCGCCAAGCCAAACGCCCAGCTTTTTCCTCCCAGGGGCTTTCCCCCCAAAAAATCCATCCCGTTTTGGGTGCAGTCCCAGTAGTGGAACTCGTGGAAGGGGGCCTTTTCCCCCGCTTGGAAGAGTAAGCTGTCCCCCCGGGCGGTCAGCTCCCCATAGCCAAAACGCTGGAGACGCTGAGTACGAAACCCCGCTCCCTCCAGAGCACCCACCATGGGCCAGACACATTTCTGCTCGTCCTCCAAAGTTTTCTGGAGATATAGGAACCCCCCGCACTCGGCCACAGTGGGCAGGCCAGCCAAAACCAGAGAACGTATGTGTTCCCGCATAACCAGGTTTCCGCTCAACTTTTTGGCGTACAGCTCCGGATAGCCCCCGCCCAGATAGAGGCCATCTGCCGCTGGAGGCGACTCATCCCGGAGGGGACTGAAAAAGACCAGTTTGGCCCCCGCCGCCTCCAATGCCTCCAGATTGTCCGGGTAATAGAAGCAGAAGGCCTCATCCCGGGCCACAGCAATGGTACAGACGGGTTTGGCAGGCGGAACAGTCTGTTTTCCCGCCGTCTCACCGCCCGCCAGAGCCAGCAGACGGTCCAGATCCACGGTTTTCTCCAGCTGCTCCGCCACGGCGACAAAGCGCTCCTGAAGCTGCGACACCTCCCCGGCGGTATAGAGCCCCAGGTGGCGGCTGGGCAGCTCCGCTTCCTCCATGGGAGGTAGGTAACCCAGCACGGGAAGGCCCGTCTCCCGCTCTAAAATGGGGGTCAGGTGGGCATAAAGCCCGAATGTACAGCAGGTAAGCACCAGGGCGGCAATTTGATTTTCTTGGCGAAAATTTATAAGTCCCTTCACCTGGGCAGCCAAGGTCAGGCTGGAGCCCTTTGGCCGGAGCGCCAGCACCACAGGCAGGCGGAGGAGCCGAGCCACGGCATAGGCGCTGGCCTGATCCGTACCCCCCACCCCGTCGTAAAAGCCCATGGCCCCCTCCGCCAGGGCCAGCTGTGCCTGGTCGGCGGCCCGGCCATAGCTCTGCCGTACCCCCGCCTCTCCCTGGAGAAACGGGTCCAGGTTCCGGCTGGGCACCCCCAGCACCTGGGTGTGGAACATGGGGTCAATATAGTCCGGGCCGCACTTAAAGCCGGCCACCGGAATACCGCGCCGCTGAAAGGCGGCCATCAGGCCGCAGGTAAGGATGGTCTTCCCCTGTCCGCTGGCCATGGCGGACACCAAAAGCCCCTTCACGGCCGCTCCCCCGTAATGAGGAACACCGGGTTCTGGGCCATCAGAAGATGAAGTTCTCCCGCCTTTCTGGCCCGGCTCACGGCGAGCTGGACGATCTCTGACTCATAGCCCAGCTTCTCCAGGGCAGTCAGAGCGGTATGGATGGTCTCCAGGGCGATGGCGGAGATACACACCCTGGCCCTGGGGTTGGCGGCCTTCACAGCCGCCAGGATTTTTGAGAGCTTTCCCCCGCTGCCCCCGATAAACACCTTGTCCGGGGCCGGGAGGTCTTTCAGAGCTTCCGGGGCTTCTCCAGCTTTGATATGGAGATTCCAGACCCCAAATTTTTTCCGGTTTTCCCCTATTAGTGCCAAAGCTCGCTCTTCCCGCTCCACCGCCCAGACACCTTGACACTGAAGGGCCAGCTCTACGCTGACGCTCCCCGTACCGGCGCCCACGTCCCAGCACACATCGCCGGGAGATACCGCCAGCTTGGCCAGAATGGCCGCCCGGGCCTCCTGCTTGGTCATGGGCACCTTATCCCGCAAAAATTCCTCGTCGGGAATCCCAGAAACTCTTTTCGGGTGCCGACGGGCGGGCTGAACCAGCAGTACGCTGAGGGGAGCAAAGGACATTTGGGCACATTCCGCCGCCGTTCCAGTGTAAAGTTTTTCCCCTTCACAAAATAGGTTTTCCCCCACATCCACCCGCAGCTCTCCCAGTCCAGCCCGGGCCAGAAAGCCGCACAGTTCAGCGCTTCCCATGGTTCCCCCCGTGAGAAAGAAAGCCGGCTTTCCCTGGCAGACCACTGCCACTGGGTCGCAGTCCCGCCCGTGAGCACTGTAAAGGTTCCAACCTTGCCAATCTTGATGGAGCCGGGCGGCAAAGGCCTGGATGCTGGACACTCCCGGAAGCACCTCACACGGGATATTTTCACGCTCCAGCAGCGGCAAAAGCCCCGCCGCCCCGGAGTAAAAGCCCGCGTCCCCGCTGAACAGCACGCAGGGCGCTTTTGCCCCGGAAGCGCGCAGAAGGGAGAGAATCTCCTCCCCCCGCACCGCCCGCAGCCGGGGGATGCGGGGTCTGGCCGGGGCCTGTCGCAGCAGACGGTCCGAGCCGATGAGACAGTCCGCCTCCTCCAAAGCCTTTTTTGCCTGGAGGGTGAGGGTCTCCTTCCCACAGCCCATGGACACCAGCTTTACCGTCATCTCCGCCACTGTTCCGCCTCCTTCAAAATTTCTTCCATGGTCACGCCCTGGTCCTCCGGCCTGGCCACCAGTACCACCGGCACGCCCATCGTCCTGGCGGCGGCCAGCTTTTCCGAAAATCCCCCGGCTGCGCCCCCGTCCTTGGTCACCAGCCAGCGGATGCGGTACTGTTCCAGCATGGCCTCGTTCATCTTCTGCCCAAAGGGCCCCTGAAGGGCCAGAATATTCCGGTGGGGCAGCCCCAGCGCCTCACAGGCAGATAAGCTCTCATGGCTGGGCAGCACCCGGGCATAGAGTCGATTCCTCTCAACGCCTCCAAAGGCGGCCAGTTCCTTGCTCCCGGTGGTCAGGAGGATGTTTCCCTCCTGCCGCGCCAAAAACTTCGCCGCCTGGGTACAGTTTTCAACCGGGATCACGCCCTCCGCCCGGCTCTCTGGACGGAGCAGGCGGCGCAGCGGAACCCCCGCCCCCTCACAGGCGGCGCGGATGTTGGCGGTGGCCAGCACGGCGTAGGGGTGGGTAGCGTCGATACATCCATCAAAGCCCTTCACCGCCTGTTCCAGTTCCCGTGCATCCTTTCTGCCCACCCAGAGCTCCAGGCCGGGAAGACCGGACAGCTCCTCCGCCCCCAGCGGGGTGGCTACACTGACGGTGACCTGATCGCCCCGGGCCAAAAACTCCTGCGCCAGCAGACGTCCCTCGGTGGTCCCGCCAAAAATCAAAAGCTTCATTTCTTCTCCTCATAGCCCCGGGGGGTCACCAGCCGCCCGCCGCACAGAACTGTGCCGCTGCTGCCCACAAAGATGGTGGTAAACATATCCACCTGTTCCTCCCGGAGCTGTGAGAGAGTCACAACCTTGCTCTCCTGCCCCTCCCGGCCGATGTTGCGCACCCAGCCGCACAGGGTCCCTGGGGATTTGTGCCGCAATAAAATGTCACAGGCCCTTTGGAGGTGGCCTGTCCGCTTTTTGGAGGAGGGGTTATAAATACAAAGTGCAAAGTCCCCCACTGCGGCGCACTCCAGCCGCTTTTCAATCACGTCCCATGGGGTGAGCAGGTCGGACAGGGAAATCACGCAGAAATCGTGACCCAAAGGTGCCCCCAGCACCGCCGCCCCGGACAGAGCCGCCGTAATACCGGGCACCACTTCAATCTCAGTGTCCGGGTACTCCTCCCCCAACTGGAGCACCAGACCGGCCATGCCGTATACCCCCGCGTCCCCGCTGCACACCATGGCTACGGTCTTCCCCTCTGAAGCGGTTTCCAGCGCCCAGCGGCAGCGCTCCGTCTCCTGACGCATGGGGGTGGTATATATCTCCTTGTCCGGGAACAGGTCCCGGATAAGGTCCACATACACCGTATATCCACACAGCACCTGGGCCTTTTCCAGAGCAGCCCGGGCCTGGCTGGAGAGAAATTCTTCCCTTCCCGGGCCCAGCCCCACCACATAGACCTTATTCATAGATCCTCCAATCCAGCGGGTATGCCCCCAAGGCCAGGGCCATGGTCACGCCCTCCCGCTGATATTTTTCTCCCAGCAGTTTTCCTCCGCCGCTGCCCAGTACCGCCGCCCGCTGGCACACGTTTCCCACTCCGGTGACCTTTTTAACAAAATCAGAGGTGGGAAAGTCTCCGGGCACCGCCGCCAGCTCCCCGGCGGAGTAGGTCTTCAAAGACAGGCCGTGGGCTTCACAGAAGGCCAGAAGGCCGGGCTCATCCCGCTTCAAATCGATGGAACAAATTTTTCCCACAGCCAGGTGGCTGAGCGCCGCCCGGGCCAAAAGTGCCCCAAAGGCCCCTTCCAAAGCCTGGAGGGACGTGCCCCGTTTGCAGCCAACCCCCAGCACGGCGGCAGGCGGAACCAAGTGGAGGGCAGTACCATCCGTCCGGCGGCAGCTCACCTCCACATCCCATTCCGCTTCCCCGGTAAGCTTAACCCCCTCCGGCGGCGTGCCCACAACGGGCCAATCGCTTCTGACGGCAACGGCCGCTCCGGCCAGCACCTTGGCGGAAACCGCTTTGATCTTCTCCGGGTTCTCCACTCGCAGGCCCTGGTTTCTGGCCCACTGGTCCACGGGAAACAGGCCCCTCGCGTCGGTGGCGGTGGTGATGACCGCCTGGGCGCCGCATATTCCGGCGATGGTACGGGCCAGATCATTTGCTCCCCCCAGGTGGCCGCTGAGAAGGGGAATGGCGTACCGCCCCCCCTCGTCCACCGCCACCACCGCCGGGTCGGTAGTCTTGCTCTTCACAAAGGTGGCAATGGCCCGCACGGCAATGCCCACAGCCCCCACAAAAATGAGGCTCTCCCCGGTACGAAAGCCCTCCTGCGTCCAGCTTTTCAGGGTACAGCCCCGGCCGCATCGGCTCACCGCCCCCCCCAGCTTCTCCCCCAACATCCGGGCCAGGGCATAGCCCCGGTCGGTAAAAGCCAGCAGACGGAGTTTCATCTCGTTCCCTCCCGGTATCCAGTGGTAAAGGAGGGGTTATAGAGCTTGCTGCGCTGGTAATCTCCGGCCAAAAAGTCCCCCACCAGCACCAGGGCGGTTTTGGAAATCTTGTGCTCCCGGCCCTTTTGGGCCAGCTCTCCCAAAGAACAGCGCACCACCTTCTCCTCCGGCCAGCTGGCTTTATAAACCAGGGCGGCGGGCGTTTCGGGGGTATAGGCCCCTTGCAGAAGCTGCTCCTGAAGCCTGTCCAGCATCCCAGCCGACAAGAAGATGACCATGGTGGCTCCGTGGGCGGCCAGGGCAGGGATGGACTCCCGCTCCGGCACCGGGGTGCGCCCGGCCATACGGGTGATGATGACGCTCTGGCTCACCCCGGGCAGGGTGTACTCCCCCTCCACCGCCCCGGCGGCGGCGCAGAAGCTGGACACCCCCGGGGTCACGTCAAAGGGGATATTTTTCTCTCGCAAAGCGTCCATCTGCTCCCGGATTGCCCCGTAGAGAGAGGGATCGCCTGTGTGAAGGCGAACTACTTGCTCCCCCTTCTTACTGGCTGGAATCATCACATCCAGCACCTCCTCCAGGGTCATGCGGGCGCTGTCGTACACCCGGCAGCCCTCCCGGCACAGGCCCAGCAGGGCGGGGTTCACCAGACTGCCCGCATACACCACTACATCCGCTCTCTCCAGCAGAGCGGCTCCCCGCCGGGTGATGAGGTCCGGGGCCCCCGGCCCCGCTCCTACAAAATGTACCATTCCTCTTACTCCTTTACCACAATGGTGGAAAAGTATCCGCTCTCCGTCCCCTTCTTTAAGGGAGCGGCCACCCGCTCGCTAGGCAGACCGCAGTTCTCCACCAGGGCGGAGCGGTCCAAGACTCCAGCCTTCTCCAAAGCCTCGATCACCCCAGGCAGCTGCCGCCCCGACTTCATCAGCACCTTGGCGCCCTCCAGTTTCAGCGCCTGATCCAGGTCCGTGTGCCCGGCGGGGAAGATGTGGAGGGGAGCACCCTCCGCCGTCAGGCTCTCCCCCAGCCTGGCCGCCACAGCACAAAAGCTGGGAACGCCCGGAATCATCACAACCGGAAAGCCCATCTCCCTTACAAGCTCCGCAAGCCGGGTGCAGGTGGCGTAGATAGACGCATCCCCCAGATTGACCATGGCCACGTCCCGGCCCATCTCTAAATGTTGGGCGACAGCCTGTGCCCCCGCCTCATACTCCGCCCGTCGGCGTTCCTCGTCTCGGGTCATGGAAAAGCTGATGGGCAAGATGAGCTTGTCCTCCAGCTCCGCCGCCTTTTTGGCAATGTCCAGCGCCAGCATCTCCCCACTTTTGGTACGGGGAGCAGCAATGACAGGACAGGCTTCCAGAGTGCGTACTGCTTTCAAGGTCACCAGCTCCGGGTCGCCGGGGCCCACCCCCACGCAGTAAAAAATTCCCTTTTTCATCGGTTCCATTCTGTTAAAATCTCCTCCGCTCCGCTGGTCCTGCCCAGCAGTCCGTATTGGTTGGAAAACAGCACCGCCCCCACCTGGAAGGCCCCGGCGGCCCGGCGGTCCAGATGGATCTGGATGGCCTCCAGCAGTCCAGCCATCACCGTCTCCCGCAGCCCCGCCTCATCCAGCAGGGCGATACACCCATCGGCGGAGGGGGCCGCCATCAATGCCCGGCACAGCTCCTGTCCTCCGCCCGCCAGGGCGGCGTAGGCGCAGAAAAGCTCGGTACGGCAGTCGGCCCAGCGGCTGTGAGTGTTCATGATCCCCCCGGCCACCTTCACCAGCTTGCCCGTGTGGCCCACCAGGAGAACCTGTTCAAAGCCCCGCTCCGCCGCAGCGTCCAGGGCCTGGCCGATAAAGTTGGAACATTTCACAATGGGAACCTCCCCGCCGCCCAGGCCATGCTCCTTTAAAAACTCCAGGCCGTAATTGCCAGGGGTCAGGATGACCCGCCGGTGTCCCAGGGCGGCGGCCTGGCGCAGTTCCAGGGCGATGGTGTCCACCAGGGCAGCCAGACTCATGGGCTCCACAATGCCGGAGGTTCCCAGAATGGAGATTCCCCCTTCAATGCCCAGTTGGGGGTTGAAGGTCTTCTTGGCCGCCTCCTCCCCTTGAGGGACAAAAACGGTCACTTTCAGTCCGCCCTCATAGCCCACAGCGGCGCACACCCGTTCAGTCTCCCGTCTAATCATCTCCCGGGGCACATGGTTGATGGCGGCCTCCCCCACCGGCTGGTCCAGGCCTGGTTTGGTTACCCGGCCCACGCCTGCTCCCCCTTCGATCTCAATTTCCAAGTCGGGGATTTTCTCCACCCTGGCCCCGATGAGCAGCCCCGCCGTCGCGTCAATGTCGTCACCGCCGTCCTTCTCCACCAGACACAGAGCAGCCTGTCCCTCCATCCGGCACACCTGCGGCTCCACCTCCACAGGAAGGCCCATGGGGGTGATCAGCCTCAGCAGCACGGGAGCCTGTCCCTCCAGCAAAAGTCTGGCAGCCCCCGCCGCCGCCAGGGCGGCGCAGGTACCCGTGGTGTAGCCACGGCGCAGCCGCTTTCCCCCGGCGGTCACATAGTGTTCAAAGGCCACCCGTTTCCCTCCTTGTTGTTCGATGATACAAAAAGCGCCGTCCGCAGGGCAGCCCCGCAGACAGCGCAAACCGGACGGGAAAAATCTCCCCGTCTGCTTTCAACACGCCGGCAAAAGGACCGTTGCCTGTGGTCTTCCCTTCGACCGGGAATATTCTGGCTTATGCCTCCACGCTCCGGGCCCCCTTCCCGGACGGTTCCTCTGTCCAGTGGCTCACGGCCCTTCGCTCCGCAAATACAGCAGCGTCCCTGCCCAGGATTCTCACCTGTCTTCCTCGCCGGGTCGAAGTTCTGTTCTCTTGTAAGGCCATTATAAGGCTGGCCTGTCCCAGTGTCAAATGAAACCGGCGCTACCAGGCCCGGGACGACCTTCTCCTGCGGAGAAACCAGCCCAGGACAACCGCTATCGCCACGCCCAGACAGGCCCCGCCAAAGTCAATCCATACATCGGTCACCTGACTGCCCCGCCCGGGTACAAAGACCTGGATGGTCTCATCCACCATAGCGGTCAGCAGGCAGAGTGTGCAGGCACTCTGTACGCAATACCAGCTTTTTTCTCCCATCCTTCCCGTCAACAGCGCGGCCTCCCAAAGGATGCCAAGCAGGGCAAACTCCGACATATGGGCCATCTTCCGCAATGCCGAATGGCCCACGGTGACGGGCAATCCCAGCCATTCCAGCAGAGCGTCCAGGCGGCCCAGCACAGACAGGCTCTGGGCGGCAGACTGGGTGGCGGGTACCAGAGAGTTGCGCCAAATAAAAAGCGTACAGGCGACCACCCCAACATATGCCGCCCACTTCCAATATCCATACCGTTTTCCCATATGAGCCATCTGTGTTCCTCCCAGGCTCAGGCCGCTCCATCTTCGGCCTTCATTTAATATTCCACACCCCGCCGGGCCGCAATTCCCCGCTCATAGGGGTGGCGCTCCCCATCCATCCGGGTGATATAGTCCGCCGCGTCCATCATCCATCGGGCAGGCTCCCGGCCGGTGAGAACCACCTCCCGGCCCTCCGGCCGGCAGAGTACCGCCTGTCTCACCAGTTCCTCGTCCACAAGAGCGGTGCCGCAGGCCCCGCAGGCCTCGTCCAGCACCAGCAGGTCGCATGGTTCCTCCAGGGCCGCTTTCAATAAGGCGGTCTGCTCTTGCCGGGTCTGCTCCCGCTCCTCCGGTGTCTGATTCCAGGAAAATTTCATGGTCCCGGGGCCGGAAAACACCCTGGCCCCCAGCTTTTTCAGCGGCTCCAGCTCCCCGCTGCGCCCGTCCTTCAAAAACTGCACCACCGTCACCTGAAAACCCTGTCCCAGGGCCCGGAGGGCCAGCCCCATGGCTGCGGTGGTCTTTCCCTTGCCCGTCCCGTGGTAGAGATGGACAAGGCCCTGATCCTGCTTGTTCTCCTCCATTCAGCTGCGCTCCTTCCAGGAAAAGTCTTCTCCAAAATACTCCTTCACAAAGTCCACGTCCTCCACCTGGAAGGTCCGGCCGTTGAGATGCTCCAAGGGCCCGGCGTCGGTGGTAAAGCGGAAGGTCAGCTTGTAGGAGTAGAGGGCCTGGCCATGGCGGCCATATTTCCGGTTTTCCCGCTCGCTGCCATACTTCCCGTCTCCCACCAGGGGGTGGCCGGCGGCGGCGAACTGGGCTCTGATCTGGTGGGTCCGGCCGGTAATGAGGTCGCACTCCACCAAAGACAGGCCGTTTTTCACTGCCAGCGTCTTGTACACCGTGACGGCAGTCTTTGCCCCGGGCTCCGGCCGAGCGCGGACATAGACCTGCTTTTTTACCTCGTCCTTAAAGATGTAGCCCTTCAGCCGCCCCTCCCGAGGCTCCATTTTCCCTTTGACCACGCAGAGGTAGTATTTATTCAGTTCCCGGTCCTTGATCTTCTGATTCATGATCCGCAGACCTTCGGCGGTCTTGGCGGCAATGACAATGCCCCCGGTGTTCCGGTCAATGCGGTTACAGAGCGCGGGGGCAAAGGAATTTTCCCAATAGGGGGACCACTCCTTCTTCTGATAGAGGTAGGCCTGGATGTGGGTGAGCAGCGTATTGATGCGCTCGTGCTCGTCCGGGTGGACCACCATGCCCGGCCGCTTGTCCAGAAGCATGATATGCTCGTCCTCATAGAGGATGTTCAGCTTGGGCTGGTAGAGGGAGAGAAAGGCGTTTTCCAGGGTGGGTTTTTCAAAAAACTCATCGTTGATGTACAGCTGGAGCACATCCCCCACCTGGAGGCGCACATCCCGCTTGGAGCCCTTCCCATTCACCTTCACCCGCTTCAGGCGGATATACTTCTGGGCCAGGGGGGCGGGCAGCACCGGCAGCGCCTTGGCCAGCCAGCGGTCCAGCCGCTGCCCGGCGTCATTTTTTCCGATGACAAATTCCTTCATTTTCCCCGCCCCATTTCCTGCTCTCCGGTTATCCAAACTATTTCACCATACGAGCCCCCCTCCTGTCAATAAATTTCGTGGATAAATTTGTGAAAAGTATTTGACATTCCCGGCAGTTTTCTTTATAATACTCTCCGTACCATTCTGCGAGTATGGGGGCAGCCCCCGGGGAGGAAGACCATGCGCCTGGATCTGCGAGATATTATCCACGTTCCGGACGCCCGGAAAGACTTCCAATTCCAGCTGGATTTGTCCGGGCTGGATTTTTACGGGTCCAAACCCATCGCCCACCCCGTCCTGGCCCAGGGCAGCGTGACCAACCACGCCGGCGCTCTGGTTCTGGAGGGGACGGCAAGTTCCACCTTGGACTTGACCTGCGACCGCTGCGGGAAAGCCTTTTCCCGGGAAAAAACGGTCAAGCTGGACAGTCTGGTGGCCCAGGAGCTGGAGGACGAGGAAAACGACGACATCCTCTTGCTGGAGGGCACGGAGCTTGACTTGGACGAAGCGGTCACCACCGCCTTTGTGCTCGCGATGGATACCAAAAACCTTTGCTCAGACGACTGCAAAGGGCTGTGCGCCAAGTGCGGAGCCGACTTAAACCTCGGTCCCTGCGGGTGCAGACCTGAAGTAGATCCAAGACTGGCGGCCCTTGCGCAGCTGTTGGATAACAAAGCTGAGTGAGTACTCGAAGTGCCCCACGGCACAACCGAAGGAGGTGTCACCCATGGCGGTTCCCAAGGGAAAAGTATCTAAGGCCCGCCGCGACAAGCGGCGCAGCTCCCACTGGAAGCTGGAGACTCCCGGTATCGTGACCTGCCCCAAGTGCGGGGCCTACCGGCTGCCTCACCGTATGTGCAAAAATTGTCTGACCTATAACGGCCGTACCTTCGGTAAGGTCGAGGCTCCTGCCCAGGCTCAGCAGTAATGCCACATGAAAAAACCCGCTGCGGTTCGTCCGCGGCGGGTTTTTTTATTCTTGCGGCAGTTGGAGCTGCTTATAAAAGTCCAGGGTGCGAAACCCCCGCTCCAGCTGGGTATGTAAATAGGCCTCTCCGGCGTCGGCGAGGAGCTTCAGCCCCTCCCCCTCCAAACGGAAGGAAAACAGCCGCTTGGGGTCCCCATGGACAATATGCTCCAGGGCGCACAGGGACTGTGGATTCAGGGGCATGGAGATTCCCTCCCCCACCTCTTCCCGGCACCGGGCACAGTGGAGGACCCCCTCTCTCAGATGGAATTGGGGCTTTTCCGGGGGATTTGTACCGCACACAGCACAGCCGTCAAAGAGGGGCTCGTACCCCGCTAGGCACATAGCGCGCCACTCAAACGCGGTCTTGACCAGCCTTAAGGGTTTGTCCGTCAGCTTGTCCAGGGCATGGAGGCTGTTTAGGGTGAGGGCGAGAAGCTCGGGGCTGGGGATTCCCTCCACCGCCAAGGCCTCGGCCACCTCGGCAAAGTAGCACCCCAGGGCCAGCCGTTCCAAATCGGCCTGTACCCCCCGGAACAAACGCAGCGTCTCCCCCTCCTTCACCGACCATCGGCCCTGGTAGTCGTAGAGCACCAGCTCCGACCAGGCCAGGAGCTGGCAGGATGCGGCGATGGGGCTGCCCTTCTTCCGACAGCCCCGGGCGGACACGGTAATCTTCCCCAGCTCCTGGGTCAGCAGGGTGAGAATCTTGTCCGACTCCTTATAGTCCACCGACCGCAGCACCAGTGCCTTCGTCTTGGTGTGCATGACCTCACTCCCCCGAAGGGCGGAACGCTCCGCCTAAATTTTCTCCCGCCGGGGCTGGAAGGCCGTCCTGGCCGGCAGCTCCCGCTCCTCCTGTTCCTCCAGGCGCTGCCCGGCGATGGCCAGATAGGCCTCAGGCAGACCTGTGTTCCAAAATAATCGCCAAAGTCCCCGCTCATCCATCTCTGTTTCCTCCCGCCTTTCTATTACTTAGGCTGGCAGGAAGACGGGACGGTTATGAGCGGTAATTTTTTCACTCCTGCCTACGCTCGAAAAAGCGGCATAGCCGCTTTTTCGAAAAGGCCACACGCAAGATGGGCCTCGATTCCTGTCGGAAAAGTCGGCCTACCTTGCGTGAGAAGTGTCATTTTCCAGGTACATGCCCTGGAAAATGACAAAATTTAAATTGATTCTGCCGCCTGCGGGCGTCAGAATTCCTTGCAGGAGGGCCTTGTAAATAAGCCGTTGCTGATCTTGTCAATCCTGCTTATTGTGCCGGTCACTCGCAAATCGTACCGACTGTCGCACCAATCCTGACCGCAGCACCATCCGTAACACTCTCCTCAAAACATACAAAATTGATACCGGAGCGCACCGCTGCGCTCCCTGCTGCTCCACCTTCCGTAACCCCCTCTCCCTCTTCCCCGCACACACCCCATCACCCTCACCCCGGATACCGGAGCGGCTCCTGATGCGGCCATATCGTTGCGATTTTGCTTGTAAACGCATGGTCTGGCACACATTATGGGCATAGATGACACAGGTACGATATGGCGGGATTGCCGCCTCGGCTGACGCTCCAGCGGCCCGGAACGGGATTTTGCGGGACGGCATTCAGGGCATAAAAAGAGGGCCCCGGATTGCTCCAGGACCCTTAAAAATACTATGTGACGGCGCGTGTCTGCCGTGCCAGGATTGGTGCGACAGGCGGCGCGTTTTTCAATCAATCGTCAGATAGTAGTCCTGGAAAAAGTCTCATAAATGAGTACATTCAGACTATACCACATGATGGCGGGAATCGCAATATACCTCGTGCCTCGTGCTCATTGTATATGCGGTTGTTCTGTATCTGGATACCATTGACGCCCACAGGTTCAGCTGTCTGTTGGTTTTACCTTATCAACTAGTAATTCGCAGGAATATGTAGTAAAATGTCCATGATTAAACTAATAGTACTAAAAAAGGTGATAATAATGACAAGTGATTGGGTAGAAAAACTATTCGAAAATAATCCTGATTTAACGCTTCCGATTATCGTGAACGCTGGTAAGGACGTATTTAAGGAACTAAACAACAAATGGACCTCGTTTCGGTCATTTTTAAGCAGAGAAAAAGAGTTGGAATCATGTATTGAGCCTGCCGAATTCAGTATTAAAAAAATCAACGAGGCAAAGGACCTTTATTATTCTGGAAATTTTGGTCAGGCCAGCGAGTGTATGCATGAGATAGTTTGTAAACTGCAAGCTTGTGGCTGTAACCATCTTGTTTCTGATTTAGACGCTTTGTATGTTGACAATGAGGCCAAACACTGGTTCCGCGGCAGGAAAGGCACTCTTTTTCCTTTTGATAAAGGAGATATGAAACATGTTCCGACAGATAAAAGAGACGCAATCGGAAGTAATCGGTATAGTTTTAACGGCATCCCTTGCTTATATTTAGCAAATTCTATTTTAACTTGCTGGGAAGAACTTGACCGTCCTGCTATGGAGAGCTTTTGGGTAAGCAGATTCTGGCCTATCAAAAAGATTCGAGTACTCAATTTGTCCACAACAGGGTTTGAGATTATCAAGGCGCAATTAAACATCAAATATGTCCGCCAAAATCCCGCAGAGTACGAAAATGCGGTCATCGAGTTTTTCAAAACATGGGTGTTGCAGAGTGCCTGCTCAGTCAATGTTAAAGACAAAGGCGACCGTAGTTTCAGAGAAGAATATATAATTCCACAACTCTTGATGCTAAACATCCAAAAGTTCAATGTTGACGGGGTAATGTACTTTTCAACCAAAACTCCACTATCTATCGATGACAAAACCATAGCGCAAAATTTTAAAACTAATGCATCTTGGATTTCTAAAGCAATAGCAATACCCGCTTTTGATGCACAGGATTCCCGCTTCTCAAAAACGATTGACGAAAAGTTTAGGGTTTCCCTGCCAATTAACGTGGGTATGTACCAAAGTCGGCTGGCAGTTTCACCGGCGATGTTCATTCCATGGGACACAAATTGGAGCCGCACACATGCCCCAGCCTATGTTTCTTTGGTGCCGACCCCCTATGAGCTCACCTCATTTTACGGATGCGAAAACGAATTGTGTCAGGAAGCTTATCAATTAGAATTAAATGATAAGCCAGATTCAAATAAGGGAACAAAAAGCTGATGTCAGATATGGAGTTTTTCTAATAGTTCCCAGCTGGGTTTTGTTTTATCATGGCCCAAAGCACTGACCACGATACGGAAAGTCAGCAATAAACGCACAAGGCCACATACGATGAGCTCACATAGGTACAAGACACCTGTGGTGAAACCGTGACAATTGGCCTTGTGGGGGCTGTTGCAAAATAGAATTTTGCCAAATCGCCTCAAAGAAAAAGTTAGCGAGAACCGTCGAAGTAACGGTTCTCGCTAACTTTTTTAGTACACGAATTTTCTTTCTAGGCCTGAAAACGCATTTTACAATAGACCCTTTTCTTTTTCTTCGACTTCCCCAAAAATCTCAACATACTTATCGCCATCGCAATTCTCTTCAGCCCACTGCTTGGCCTTGCCTAACGTGAACGGGATAATTTCGCCGCCGCAATAACGAGAGAAACAATCCGTGCTCTCGCCGTACAAAAAATACTCGCCGGTACGCTTACGATACAAAGTCTCTCTATACCAAGGGTCCCCGTTACCTCCGTCATATTCGGTTCGGAACATTGCCTTTGCGGTACGAGTATCGTACATCTTTCCGTTAATAACCTTGCTCTCAATCATTTTAGATACATTCCTTTCAGAAAAAATTAAAAATTATAATAGTATCGCTCCGGGATATTGTGCCCGGTAAATACATCTCAACATCTGAGCCCCATCACCCTTTCCGTGGCCTATCCACCACACGGCGCTAGGCTCAAGTCGCACTTGCACGAGCATCTGCCCCAGGATGTGCAGCACTTGCAGGTTATGCTCTTTGACGGCGGCGTCATCGAGCCTGTTGGTCTTCTCCCAGCTCTCTCGCAAAAACAGTTCTGCGCTATCCAATAGTTCTGCCCGTATGTACTCCGCTTGTGCGATTTCTTCCGCCGTACCGTTGAGCTTGGGCAGGCCGGCAGCAGCGGCCTCTTTGGCTAAATCATCGGCCCCAGAAATATATTCTAATCTCATTACAATACACCTCCGAAGCAGACTGTCAGGACTGTACCAATACCCATCCGAGGTATGATGTTACCTGCCTGCCATTGACACGGGGGCGTCCCACATTGATGCCATGCCGCTCCATCTCACGCTTAAAGTCCTGTTCGCGCCCGGGGCGGAGACCGGAGCTCTCGCACCATACCTTGTACGCGGCGAATACCTCTGTCGTGGAGGCGTCTCCTGACCTCTGTTCCATTCTCTCGCGGATAAAATTACCGACGCGGTCAGAGTCTTGCCGATACTCCTCAATCGCATCCATCACAGAAGCAGGAGCCATAAATCCCTCGCGCTTGATGAGTGCCAACCCTTCCAGGGCCCAGTTTAGAATACCGCTTAAATTTTCCGGCGTGGTCAGGTCTGCCAGCATATGCGGGTTTCTGGCAGCTTCTGGGAAATGATATGTAAACGGAATGACTTTGACCCGGTTGGAATCAAACATTGACCTATCATTGATTCTAGGTAGGTGATTAGTATGGAAAAAGAGCGTGAATTGGGGCGCAAAACTGAACTCCTTGCCATAGATAGGTCTTGCGGATATGAGTTCGTCGCCGGTACACCGCTTAATCAGTGACGCTGATAAAGTCAGATGCCCATCGGCCTCCGGCACACTCACAAATCGCAAACCAGCCAGACGCGCCAGGCCATCGTTGTGTGCGCTGCTGCTTGTGTTAAGTCTCTGAGCAAATGTCTCAGGATTTGCCGTTCCGCCGTAGTCTCCCAACATTTTATTAACGGCATCTACGGTCACGCTTTTGCCGTTTCGGGAGCTCTGGCCGTAAAGCATCATCATACACTCCAGGTCATGTGACCCGCGCAAGGCATAGCCAATCGCTTTTTGCAGATACTTGGCCTTTTCCATGTCGTTCTCCATGACGGTGATGATGTGCCCCTCCCAAAGCTGGCTACGAGCTCCCGGAACATATGTCACATTTGCCATTTTGGTAATGTGGTCTGTTGGAGAGTGAGGGCGCAGCGTACAGTCCATGAGGTCAATCGTCCCATTCTGGCAATTCAGAAGCTCTCCGTCAGCGTCAAAGTCAGACTGCGAAATGGACATCCCCGGCACGGACTCCGCATCCTTTAGAATCGTCTCGCGCACCCGGCGCGATTTGACCGACTCCGCATATCGGATGTAGGGGTGATTTTTGGTGCTCTTTTTTCCGTTCTCTCCATCCTGTGGGAATGCAAGCTCGTCCAGATGTGCCACTATTCTATAGTAGTCACCTAACGCTTGAGTAAATGCCTTGCAAACCTCCATTACCTTTTCGGACCCTGCTACCCAGCGTGTCCCGTCATAGGTGTACCAACAATTTTGTTCAATGCACTTAAGGATGGAGTTACGGAAAATATCACAAAACAGAGTTGAGATACCAATATCATTGCGGCCATACTTTGTGTTTTCATCGGGGTAGTACATTGCCAGGGACTGCCAGCCATAGACCGTCAGCAGCATAATCCTATTGGTATATATCGCCTTCTGAGTGTAGTATGAGCCGTTTGTCATGCTACTTTTCCGGCCGTCTCTTTCCAGTGGCTTGTCCCACCAGGTCGGTACGAGTGTGCTGCGCCGGAAAATCCGGTCAATTTGGCTCATATCCGTTGTATAGTAGCTAATGACACTCAACAGCATCATAATGGCCATTTTGTTGTCCCGGCACATGGGATGTGTCCCCGCTACCAAGGAACAATATAAGTCCTTTGTATTAGATGCTGTAATCTGACCGATGACTACATCATCGCTCCCTGGGGCAATTTGTTTCCCTGGTGCTGCCGCGATAGTTATAGCTGCGGTGCTGACCGGCTGACTGTTATCCTGTGGTAACGTATCGTTTCTGAGATGCTGCGGCTGCACGGCCTTAGACTGTACCAGGGCGGCTGTGGTGATATCCGCTGCGGATGCTGATTTGGTACACATGCTAAGATTATCCTTTCTGCCTCTCTGTGAGAGGCGTTTTCTTTTCTATGGCCAAATCATAACACAATAAAATTTTAATGTCAACCCAATTTACAATATATTTTTTATGTTTTTGTTTCAAAATACATCTAATATATAATAATTGTTTTGCGTATGTGATATTTTTTTAATTTATCATTGACAATATTATGATTTTATTGTATAATGTGGCCAACAGGAGGAAATTACTATGACTATCGGTGAAAGAATTAAAATTGCGCGTACCAATGCCGGGATGACACAAGCAGACTTGGCAAAGATAATGGGCGTACCGTACCAGACAATCGGCCACTGGGAGAGAAATGCAAGTAGTCCCAAATACAGCTCCCTCGAAAAAGTAGCGCAAGCCTTAAATATATCAATAGAGACCCTGATTTTGGGGGCATCCGATAACGGCAAAAGCGATAATGATAGCAAGGACAAAGCCATGGTTTCCGCCATCGAAAAAGTTGTAAAGTTTTTGGGCATCAGCTATGATGAGCTGCTCAAGCGGGCAAATTTTGACCCTGCCTGTGGCGTAAAAGGGAACATCCGTTTTTCCGACGACGGGTCGGCTGGTCTCACGCTTGTCCAACTCGGCAACGGTGGCCGGGACGGGGTACTGTATCTGCCTGACAGCCTGCTGCTCTCCTTCTCTCACCTAAATCGTAAAGGTGTCGAGGCAGTATGCGATGTGGCTGATGGCCTGACCAGCATCGTCAAATATCAACGCGAGGAGTGCTACTCCGACCCACTTGCCCCCGAGCCGCCGGAAAGCGAGTATGACCTGTTAGAGCGCGAGTATCGCACCTACAATGGCCCCGTCTATACACCGTCCCGCGACATCTCTGTGGAGCCCTTTGGGGACGATGATGGAGATGATAAATCTTTCCGTCCATTCGGTGATTGATTATTGATTGCCGTATAAAAAGCGGCCAAGCAGTGCAGCAACTGCTTGGCCGTTTTGCTTTGCTCCCCCTCCCCTCTGCCGGTACTGTGGTCGTGCCTTTCGCCTGGAGTTCCGGAACTGTGCAGGGTGTGCAGGGTAGAAACTATCTTTTCTCGCACTATAATTCACCCTGAAACAAAAAATAAAAATGTGAGAAACGGGTATATGTACCCTGCACACCCTGCACACTTCAAAAATTGTTTTCCCAATTTTATACAAGAGGACGTAAGAAAATCAAAAAATCTCGTTCTCACAT
Organism: bacterium; assembly: GCA_037245165.1. Taxonomy (GTDB): domain Bacteria; phylum Bacillota; class Clostridia; order Oscillospirales; family Oscillospiraceae; genus Lawsonibacter. The sequence continues at coordinate 22,627 of JAXWVI010000027.1, read as the reverse complement.
TTTATTAAAAGGGGGCTCCGCCCCCTGAAACCCCCGGTTTACAGGGAGCACGACAAGGGCGAGAAACAGACAGAACGCTCCGCCCGCTACGTACTCCTCTGGAATGTCCCCGTCCGTTGCCTGTAAAACCGTACAGCCGCCGTCAGGCGGCTGTCAATCAGATAATTCCCTACTTCCCCATGGGCTTGCGTCCGTAGGGAAGCAGACCTATCTTTATCACCGCCGCCCCCCGCGCCGCGTAACAACATGGCCTCGGCCAAGGCCCTCCGGCAACGGAGGCGGCTGGCCGGTGCCGGCCTGATGCTCCAGCCCTGTCCAGATAGATGTCCGGGGACATCACGGGTGGGCGCTCCCATGGAGTAGTCCGCCCGCTGCGTCCCCGGACGGTATCCCCTATGTCTATCTATATGGGCACCCTCAGTACGCCGCAGCGGACGAGGGCGCGGACAGCTGGCTGCCCGCGTAAGAGCCTCTCCACGGTGCCGCGGCAACGGGGAGAGGTGCGCCGGTGGCGCACCAGCGTCGGCTATGCCGACCACGTGGCCCCGCCGCGTGTCGCTGGCTCTTATGCCCTTTTGCGCCCCTGGGCCGGGCCGGAGCGGTATGCTCCGGTTTGGCCCGTATGGGGCGGACAGTCAGGCATTTCGCGGTCATAATTTTGGGGCCGCGTCCGCAAAAAAGCAGTATAAAAATTATACTGAATTATAATTTAAGCCGAAATGCCTGATATATCGTCCGCTCCATCAGCCGCAAATTATACTCTTACAATCCGGCGTGACACGCCTTATAATTTTCCCCAGTGGGGAAAGTATACATTTTATACTCCTCATCCCCGCGCATCATGCCGTGGTGCCGCGCGACCTGCGGAGCAGAGTCGCAGCGGCTGGCACGGGCAACACGCTCCTACGCCCCGCTCTATACAAATAAAAAAGCTCAATTTTGCTGTAAAATAGTCTAAAAAATCCCACAAAAAAGCCATATATCAGCGCAAAATACCGTTACAACAGGCCGCTTCGATATTTTTAATTCTAAAATCACCCCCAGGAAAGGTCAAAAAAAGCTCTAATAAAGCCATCTCTTTCCCATCCGGAAATGAAAAAACAATCCCACGGGCCTGAGCCCGTGGGATTATGCTATACCGGTCAAGTACGATGCGGGATGTCTCCCACACTAAACACGGGTACACCTCTGGCTGCTGCGTATCGGATGGTGTAGGCGGTCCCGCCTGTCTGCCTGGTGCAATAGGCGATGCAGGCAGAGGAGTAATCTACCAGATGCCTATCCCTCGCCAGATAAGCCTCCCTACTTGCTGACTTGCACACACATACCCGCTTGTCGTACATCGGGAGCAGCCGTGCATAGGTCGCCTGTTGGCTATCACTCCAGCGGCTGATAAATCCGTCAAAAGGATACACCAAGATAATCTTAATTTCTGGGTACTCCCGCTCCCGGAGCCGGAACAGCATCTCTGCCACAATAGTGTCATAGCCCATAGCTCCGCCGATACCAAAATAACGATACCCCTGTGAGATAAGCTCCCGCACCTTGGCTTCGGTGCCGGTCACCACCATCTGTAACCGGTCTGCTGAAATATCCCTGTGCCCCGTAAAGCAGCAAGTCCGTTCCCTCATTTGTTCTGGCCTCCTCCTCAATTTTGTTGATTTTATGCTCCCAATATACTCGGATATTCGTACATATCATATACTTCTCCAATCTGCGTGTAAACAGTATGTCCGCTGTCCCCACAAGGACAGCGGACATACTAAAAAACAATCCCACGGGCGGGAAGCCCGTGGGATACACTACCTGACAAACCTATCTTAAAATCACATTCCCGCAGCGGCTATTAGATGCGGCTCCTCTACGGTCTCTCGCTCCGGTACGGTCCGCTGGGCTGCGTACTCCGGGAGCTGCCGGTACAGCGGGTGCCGGGTCAGGTCGTACTTTTTGACCTCCCGTGGCAATGCTCCACGCTCGAAAAGCCACGCCTTGCCCAGCGGCAGATTGAGGATAGCGGACGCCGGCTTGTTGGCTTTAACCCCGATAAAACGGGCCGTCTCCACGCTCTGACCGCCCAGATACAGCAGGTGGTCGCAGTTGTCGATGATGGTCAAGGCTTTGTCGTGGCCGTATAATCCATCCAACTGAGTGACGCTTTGGAGCACGATGCTGACGCTTATCTCCCTGCTGCGGATTACGGCAATAGTCTTGTCCACATCCGGGATAATTAGATTTGCAAAATCGTCCAGATACAGCCGCACTGGGATTTGCAGGCGGTTATCGGGGCGGCTATCCGCTTCAGCAATCAACATTTGCAATGCCTGCGTGTAAAAGAGCGAAGTCAGATTTTGCAGGGAAAAATCGCAGTCACTGACATGGACAAACACCGCCGTAGGCTCTTGCGAAATGGCAGCAAAGTCTATCTGATTTTTGTTGGTAAACAACTGCTGTACTCCGCCAAAGCTGTAATTGGAGAGTTTCTGCGACAGGATGGCCAGGATGGAGCTGTAGGTCTTGTCCGCTTTTCGGCCTCCCTGGAGCCCCTTCCACCTCATGGCCGCAAAGCTGTCCGGGCAGATGGTGCAATATTCTCGCATGAGTTCATCTAGGATGCCTGTCTCAGCCTCCGAAAACAGTTTCGCCACGCTGACCAGGGTGTGTTCCTCCTGGGGCAGGTTATGCAGGGTGTAGCCAATCAGGGCTTCCGCAAAGTTGCGGGCAGACAAATCCCAAAACGGGTCTGTCCGGGATGTGACAGGCACCAACGCCGCCGCGATAGTAATAATGTCCTGCTCGTTCCAGCATTGCCGGGCTCCGTCCCACCGGATGAAGCGAAGCGGATTATATCCCCAAGGCGAATATAGCAAGTCGGTAAAATCCAGCTCCAGTACCCGGAACCCACGCCGCTCCAGGATGCCGCCCACCTGCCGCCGCAAACTGCCTTTGGTGTCTGTAACAACAAAGGATTCTTGACTACTCAGCAGATTGGGCAGGACATAGCTCCGGGTCTTTCCGCCGCCGGTAGGACCGATAATTAAATCGTGATTGGCAAGGCCCGTCGCCCAGGTGTCGTTGCTCACTGCTACGCCATCCGCCAAAATGCGATAACCGTTATCTCTCATGCTCTGCTCCTTTCCAGCTTGTCAATCACTGTATCTGCCAGTCCAAACACCACGGCCTCCTCGGCCCCGTACCAGCTGTCCTTGGCCGTGACCTTGTAAATCTGTTTGATGGTCTTGCCGGTATGCTGGGCCAGGATGCCGCAGAGCACCTTGCGCTTGGCCATCAGGCGGTCGCTCTTGTCCTGCACGGCCAGGGCGCTGCCGGAGATGCCGCCGGACACCAATGGGTCGTGTATCATCACTTCTCCGTGTTGTAAAATCTCCCGCCGGTCTCCGGCGGCAAAGAGCACCGCCGCCATACTGGCCGCGGTGCCGATGCACACGGTACGAATTTTAGATGATACGGCCTGCATAACGTCGTAGATGGCCAGTCCCGCCGTGACGGAGCCGCCCGGGCTGTCGATGTAGAGTGTGATTTTTTCTCCGGGCTTCTCGGCATCCAGTTGCAGAATCTGTGCGATAACCGCATCGGCCAGCTCACTGGTAATCTCACCGGTCAGCCAGATTTCCCGGCGTTGGAGCATGACGTCCGCAATGGGGATACGGGCCATGCCCTCGCTGGTCTCCCGGATGATGGTTGGGATGTAGTAGTTCATAGTGGGTCTCCTTTCTCAGTTGTTTTGATTGCCGCGAAGGGCTCCACTAAGAGCCGGAACAGCAGGACATTTCGTTCCGACGGTGGGAGCGCGTCTGCTGCAACTACCAGCTCCTGGACGGACTGGGGCTCGCCGTTCGTATCCTCGTAGGGCTTGATATGTAACTCATGGATTTCCTCATAGCGGTCAATCAGGCCCGTAATTTCTCCTACGGCTACGAAAAAGTCTTCAGCATACAGGCCCATTGCCGTCGGGAGTTTCCGTCCAGTGGCCTTGCCGTGCATCCGCTCCGCCAGGGGGATTTTTTCACCGGTCATTTGTTGTGTTCCTCCGTTTCTTGGCCTGTTCCCATGCGGTCCGCACTGGGGCGGCCAGCAGCTCCATGGCCGCTGTTCCCCGTATATAGTTTTTGTTTAGCAAGTCAAACACCTGCATGGCGATGTCCTGGTATGCCAGATTCTCGTCCTCCGACGAGAGCTCCAGGAGCTCCAGAAGCCGCTCCATCTGCACCTTGCAGGGGCCAAAATAGGCCCGGATGGACGTCTTGGCCCATTGCTGTACCAGACAGGGCAGATACTCCGGCTGTCGGGTCCGTCCCTCTTGTGCCGCCTCCATACGCTCGGGCAGCGATACTCGTGTCAGGTTCATGCTGTCCTCCCCTCAATACCAAACATCGCGGCAGGGATAAAACTCCACCTCAATATCGGCTCTCATGGGGTCGCAAGGCTCCCCGGCGTCGGTAATGGTACAGAGGCCGGGGGCATGGCTGCTGCGGGGGTCTGTATCCATCCAAATACGCCCGTTGTTCTCTCGGTAGAGAGGACGACTCCAGTCATCACGCCCGATATAGGTCAATTTCTTCTTCACGCGCTGTATTCTCCTTTCTTTCCCCACACCAGCTTGTCATCCCACCTGAACTTGTCCAAGCGGTGGGAGTGTTCACATCCAGCCACCATGTAGTTGTCCGGCACTTCCGGCGGGATGGGCCGTTCCTGTGTGCTGGCCGGGGTATCGAACAGGCTGATTTGCGCCTGTGCTGTCTGCCGCTCATGCAGCAGCCCATAGTAATAAATAATGTGGTTTCGCACCAGATTCAGGTTGACCCCATCCGGCCATCCGGGGTCGGAGCACCCATTCTGGGCAATATGGTTCCAGACCTGGAACCGCTCATCAATGTTGGCCTGTATCTGCTCCTCGGTCATCTTTTCCGGCGGAATGTATTTTCCCATTGTGTGCGCTCCTTCCTTATTTATCACCGAGCGCCCGCATGGTAAGCCCGTGCGGGCGCTCTTGCTTGTATCAACTGGCTTGCGGCATTTCCTCGGCGTCGTCCAGGTTCTCGTCGTCCCGCTTGTCCAGGTTGAGCATAATGTTCAGCTCATCCAGCCGGGCGGATTTGGTCTTCAGCTCCTCCTCTTGGGGGAACGGGCGGCTAACCTGCTCCTGAGCGGCGGCAAGCTGGGCCTTGGCGTTGGCCAGCAGTTCCACCGAAGCGGCCTGCTGGGCCTCGATACCGGCCAGGGCGTTGTCCATGCGGGTGATGTTGCCGTGGAGGTCGCCGCTCAGGGAGACCGAATAGCTCATCTTGTGGGATAGCGTGACCTTGTACTCTCTGGATATGGGGTCAAAGCACAGCACCATGGCAAAGCCCCGGTACTCGCCCAGCGGGATAGGGTCGGGACTGGTCATGGCGTGGCAAGCCTCCAGGATAGCGGAGCCCGCCGCCTTTTTGGTGGCGTATGTCTTGCCCTCAATGACCATGGGCGAGAACCCATCTGCATCCGGGCAGGTATGGGCCACCAGATAAGCGGCGTCTGTGCCATAGCCCTCGATGCGCTGTTCATACTGCCGGATTTCCTGGGGCAGGTATTTGGCAATCTTGTCCTCCAGGGCGTACTTTTGAGACAAATAGCTGGACTTGAGCAGCCGCAGCCGCTGGACGTCAATGTCCAAATCCATACGCTCCTTGATGAGCGGATTTCCGGTACAGAGCGCCTTGATTTCCGCATAGGACAGGGCGGTCTCGTCAATGTCCTCTGCGGAGCGGACGGGAGATTTGCTGGTCATAATCTGTCCGATGAATTTCTGCTTGCCCTCCACCAGCTGGTACAGGTAACTGTCAAAGGTGTTTTCCGTGACATAGGTGTAAATCTCAACTTCTGGATTCTGGTTGCCCTGCCGGATGATACGCCCCTCCCGCTGCTGTAAATCTGCGGGACGCCACGGACATTCCAGGTGGTGCAGGGCGATGAGCCGCTGCTGGACGTTGGTGCCCGCGCCCATTTTGGCGGTACTGCCAATCAGGACACGGATTTGACCGGAGCGGACTTTGCCAAACAGTTCTTTCTTCTGGCTCTCCGTCTTGGCGCTGTGAATGTAGGCGATTTCCTCGGCGGGGATGCCCATGGTAGTCAGCTCATCCCGGAGGGCGTCGTAGACATTGAACTGGCCGTCGCTCTTGGGCGTGGACAAGTCGCAGAATACCAACTGCGTGGATTTCTGCTGGGCGGTACGTTGCCAGATGGCATAGACATTCTCGGCGCAGGCGCTGACTTTTCCGGTCTCGCTGGCCGGGAGCATGGGATTCATCATCCGCTGGTCCAGCGCCAGCTTGCGCCCGTCATTGGTAATCCGCAGCATATTGTCCACACTGGGGTCTACCATTCTGTTGCGGACTTTCTCGGCCCGTTCCGACAATGCGGCAACCATTTCTTTCTGGTGCTCGGACGGCTTCAAGACGATGTTGTGATAATTAGCCTTGGGCACCGGAAGATTCAGCATATCCGCTGTCTGGATGTCGGCCACTTCCTTGAACATGGCCATGAGCTCGGGGAGGTTATAGAACCGGGAGAACCGGGTCTTGGCTCGATAGCCGGTGCCCTCTGGGGCCAGCTCGATGGCGGTCACGGTCTCCCCAAACGTAGACGCCCATGCGTCAAAGTGGAGCAGGCCGTGCTCCTCCAGACTGTGATACTGGATGTACTTCTGCATGGTATAGAGCTCCACCATGGTATTACTGACGGGTGTACCCGTGGCGAAAATCACGCCCCGGCCTCCGGTCAGCTCGTCCAGGTAGCGGCACTTCATGTAGAGGTCGCTGGACTTCTGGGCCTCGGTCTGGCTGATGCCGCCTACATTCCGCATTTTGGAAAATGCGGCGAGGTTCTTATAGTAATGTGCCTCGTCCACGAACAGGCGGTCTACGCCCAGTTCTTCAAACGTGACCACATCATCCTTGCGGCTCTGGTCGTTCAGCTTTTCCAGCTTGGCCTGGATAGATTTCCGGGCACGTTCCAGTTGTTTGATACTGAACCGCTCCCCGTGGTTGGCCTTCAGCTCGGCCAGGCCGTCCAGAATGTCCCTTTCCTGCTGCTCCAGGATGTTCCGCTGGCGCTCAATGGACATGGGGATTTTCTCAAACTGGCTGTGCCCGATGATGATGGCGTCAAAATCGCCGGTGGCAATCCTGCCGCAGAACCGTTTGCGGTTGCGGGTCTCGAAGTCCCGCCTGGTCGCTACCAGGATGTTGGCGGCGGGATAGAGCTGTAAGAACTCCGTTGCCCACTGCTCCGTCAGATGGTTGGGAACCACATAGAGAGATTTCTGGCACAGTCCCAGGCGCTTGCTCTCCATACCGGCGGCGACCATCTCGAACGTCTTGCCTCCGCCCACTACATGAGCCAGCAGGGTATTTCCGCCGTACAGGATGCGGGCAATGGCGTTGACCTGATGAGGCCGGAGCGTAATTGCCGGATTGATGCCCACAAAGTTCAGATGGCTCCCATCGTACTCACGGGGGCGGATAGAGTTAAATTTCTCGTTGTAGAGCTTACAAAGCCGCTCCCGGCGCTGCGGGTCTTTCCAAATCCAATCGGCAAAGGCTTGTTTGATGAGTTCCTGCTTGCCCTGGGCAATGGCGGTCTCTTTCTTGTTGAGCACGGGGACTCGGTTTCCGTGCTCGTCCTCCACATAATCCACTACACGGACTGAGCGGAGATTCAAGGTCTCCTCGATGATTTTGTAGCCGTTGGCCCGGTTCGTGCCGTAGGTGTTGTATGCCTGGACGCTGCTCCGGTCTCGGCTCTTGCCCTCGATACGCCAATCCCCTGTGTATTGGGAGTAGTGGACGCAAATCTTATCCCGCATATACCAGGGAGTGCCCATGAGCTCATACATGAACTGATTTACCACATCAACGGGGAGCCAGGTAGCACCCAGGCGGACAGAAATCTCAGCAGCGGTCAGGTCTGTGGGCTGTACCGCCTCCAGGGCCTGCACATTGGCGGCATAATCCTCGGGGTGAAGCTCGGCAATTTGCTTGGCAGTGGCCAGCTTCTCCCGGACGTTGCCGGACAGGTACTCATCAGCGGGCAGATACTTGGACTGGCCGCCGGTTCCCTCCACATGGAGCGGATTGCGGAAGATAACGCCCTGAAGGTCCGCGTAAATCTCATCCTCCGTCTTGCCGGTGAGCTCCATCATGTAGGGCATATCCACCCTGGCCTTCTCGCCCAGGGACAGGGCCAGCGCCTCGGAGGACGTATCCACATGGCTGACCATCATGCGCCGCTTGATGGTGCGCTTACTGAACATATCCGCCTTACGAACGAACTTTCTCTCATCGTCCAGGACTTCCAGGGACGAAAGCAGGAAGTAGGAGCTGTCCGCCCGGAACGCGGTGTTGTTGGCCCGGGCGGTAATGCGCCCATAGCGTTTTACAAACACATCATAGAGGGAATTGAGCTCCTGTTGTTCCGCCTTGATGTCCTCGTCCGGGTAATCCTCGGTCTGATACTCGATGAGGGTACGCACACAATCCCGCAGTCCAATCAGGCCCTTGACGCGGCCCTCCGCCGCGCCGGAGAGGGTGACGGGCATCATGCGGCTGTTCTCCCGGAAGTACACTTTACCGTCTACAAGCGTGTAGCTGTAATTGCGTACTGCGGGGTCTGCGGGGATGGAGTTGTCCGCCTCTGCATCCTCCAATTCGGCGGGGACGGCCTCCGTGTACGTCCCGTGGATGTTCTGGATGGCCTCGGCCAGCTGCTTCTCCAAACTGGCTCCCTCGATGGGAATGACCGTAAAGTCCTGTTTTCCATACTGAGTGCTCTCGGCAGTCTGGACGCCCAGAATCATCTCCGGATGGTCGATAAAATAGCGATTGATGGCAAAGCCGTTCGCACTTTCCCCCAGCTGTACCCATGCCGGTTCGGACAGGTCGATGTGGTCGCGTTTCTGTAAGAAAATAATGTCCGTTACGACCTCCGTGCCGGCGTTGAACTTGAACGCATCGTTGGGGAGCCGGATGGCCCCCAGCAGCTCCGCCCGCTGAGCCAGATACCGGCGCACGGCGGGGCCTTTGGCGTCCATGGTATAGCGGGAGGTAACAAAAGCGACGATTCCGCCGGGGCGCACTTGGTCCAGAGCCTTGGCGAAGAAGTAGTTGTGGATGGAGAAGCCCAGCCGGTTATAGGCCTTGTCGTTGACCTGATAGCTGCCAAACGGCACGTTGCCCACGGCCACGTCGAAAACGTCCTTGGGATAGCTGACACGCTCATAGCCCTGGACGGTGATGCTGGCTTTTTGATAGAGCTGCTGGGCGATACGTCCCGTCAGGCTGTCCAGCTCCACGCCGTACAGCTTACTCTCGGTCATACTCTCCGGCAGGCAGCCGAAGAAGTTGCCCACGCCGCAGGACGGCTCCAGGATGTTGCCGCCCTGGAACCCCATATTGGCAAGCGCGTCATAAATGGCCCGGATGACCACGGGGGTGGTATAGTGGGCGTTGAGGGTAGACGCCCGGGCGGCGGCGTACTCCTCCTCGGTTAACAGGGCCTTGAGCTCCGCGTACTTGCTGTGACGCTCGTCAAAACAGTCCGCCAGACCGCCCCAGCCCACATACTGAGCCAAAATCTCCTGTTCCTCCGGGGTGGCAAAGCGGTCTTCTGCCTCCAGCTTTTTCAAAAGCCGGATGGCTCGGACATTGTGTGCAAATTTCTCACCGGGAGTTCCCACGCCCAGAGCATCGTCGTGGATGTGGTAATTGTGCCGCTGTTCCGCCGGGATATCCGGGTGCAGGACGGTGGGAGAGATTTTTCCGGGCCTGCGCGGTGTCGGCGGAGCTGCGGGTGCCTCCTCCCGCTGCTCCGGCTCGGTCTGCTCCGTAGTGGCTGGGGTCTCGGTCTCCGGCTGGATGGTCTGCTCCAGATTAGTCAGGAGTTCAGCCACTGGTCGGGTGGTCTCCCCCTCAGTCAGCAGATGCTCGTTTAGGGGATTTTCGGCCAGCTTGACGTCAAACTCGGTGCGCGGCATGACATCCTGAAACAGCGGGCAGTCCGGTTCGCACAGGGTCACGTTCTCGTCGCCATAGGCCACCAGTACATATTCTTTACTCCCAATGTGAACCGTGGTGCCCAGAGGCAGGTGGTGGGATTTCACCGGCTCGGGGGAGGTTTCCGACTCGATGGGCGCGGGGTGCTCCGGCGCATTTATCCCAGAAATGTCGGAACCGGAGACCGCTGCGGCCTCCGGTTCGGGTTCTGGATTTGATTGTGCAGCGGGGGCGGGCTGCTCCACCGGCTCCGCCCGGTCCTGTCTCTTTGGTGCGGGACGCCGGGGCGCGGCGGGCTTTCGCCTGAGCTGGCGCTGTGGAGCATCCTGCGGTAAGCTCCGGGCCAGTTTGCCCAGCTCCAGCAGCAGGGCGCGGGAGATGTTGCTGGCGGCGTTGCCCAGGACGGACAACGTCTGCGGTGCGGAGAAATCATAGATATGCTCATAGTCGGCGTCATCGTAATACTGGTCAGCATCCACGCCGCAGCGGGTGAGGACGATGTAGCCGACACTGGCCTCCAGCGGCAGACGGAGCCACATGGAAAGATTCAAACTGTCCAGTTCTTCCAGCAGGCTATTCGCTGTAACCTGCTCCAGCTGCTCCAGATAGCAGGCGAGCTGGCTTTTCACGGCCAGCTCACAGATTTTGATGATTTTTTCTTCAAATCCCATGCCGGTAATACCGGCGTCCGGGTACATCTGCTCCAGCTTTGCGGAAACCGCCTCCTGTTGCTCCGGGCGGATGGTCCACAGGCGCAGCGGGCGTCCGAGCCGTTCCCGGCTGGGATGAGTGTCTGATACATCAAAGACGTAGCGCAGGCGGGGCCTGCGGCCCCTGGTATCAATCAGGGCAATGCCGTGTGCGCCCCGGTTGACCCAGCGGCCCATCCGGTCATTCCAGAGGGACAGTTCGGCGCAGGCCGTGGCGTCCGGGCGCTGACCGAAAATCAAAAGTTGGTCCGCGAAACTGTACTTGTAGACGCGGGCGGCAGTCTGAAGAAACTGCCGCCACGCGCCCCGATGGGCGGTCAGGTCGGAGGTGAGTTTGTCGGCCAGGCCGATGACCGCTTGCAGCTTACTTGCCATAAGGGTGCTCCTTTCTCTCCGGCCTGTCCCGCTCCGTTGCGGCCTCGCCGGTTATTCAGTTTTCAAAATCTCATCAATGGGCTCAAACCCGAAGCTGTCCGTGTAGTAGGCGTGGCTCTGCCCATTTTGATGTAAAATCACGATGTCGCTCACGGACATAGAGCGCATTTTACGCCCGAAGGGGCGTGTGTCCTGGTTGTGACGGGCGAAAAGGGTCTCCAGGTCGGTGCCGCTGCCCAGCATCCCGGTATAGACGCGGGTATAATCAGACAGGGAGATTCGGCCTTTTGCCGCCTCATAGTCCTGAAAGCAGTAGTCCGCGTGTATATCTGCCTGATAGACCTCGTAGTAGTCCGCTGTTCCACCCTCCGGTGCGTAGATGCTCCCGGCACGCTCCATAATGCCGGCGAATTCCAACATGTGATAGACGGTGTTACCGATTTTCGCGTGGGCATCGTCAATGTACGTGCAAGGCAGGATGGACACTGTACCGTCATAACGGGTCAGCACGATATTGCTCCCGTCCGGGATAGTCATAACCTCGTGGTACGCGCTGTCCACAAAGCGGATGCGCCGGTCGGGCGCTTCAGCATTGGTTGAATCTTTCATGGCTATCTTCCTTTCTGATAAGTCTGGTAGGGCTATCCATCTGGTACGCCCCGGCGGGGCTTTCCAGTCTGTCACTCACCCTCTGTCAAGCTCCCTGTAAACCGGGGGTTTCAGGGGGCGGAGCCCCCTTTTAATAAAATGTGAGAACGAGAAATCCCTATTTTCTCTGTTGCTTTAATAATAAATAGAGCACAAAATGCGATGTGTGCAGGGTGTGCAGGGTACAATTACCCGTTTCTTATATTTTTATTTTTGTTGCAGGATTAAATGAAAAGTGTAAGAAAAGATAGTTTCTACACTGCACACTCTGCACACCACTGTAACCTCAAACATTGGGCACGGCCCGGACTCCGCCCAGTGAGCGTAAGCAGAAGGGGGGGAAGTCGCACCCGCCAGTATCCATCCTGCGGCGGGTATCTGCCCTTAGAAGGGCGGCGCGTCATCCCCCTCATCCGTGCAGCAGGTCTCACCGTTGGCGATACTGCTCTCGGGAATATCCCGTTCGTCGTGGCCGTGGATATTGCCGTGGATGCGGCCATTCTGCCGCCAAAACAGGATAGGTCTGCCCCCCTCCAGCTCATAGCTCCGAACATCATTCTCCGGGTCGTCGAGGCGGCGGCACATTTCCTCCACCTGTGCATCGTCGGTATCGCTGAACTGATGGTCGAGCTCCCCGCAAAAATAGGCATAAATCTGCATCATCAACATCTCCTATCCATTGTTGTTATTTTTCCACGCACGCCACGCCGCGTATTGTTCCTTGCTCATGGGTTCCGGCTCCTGGGTGGTGATATGCTCCTGGGACCCGAAAATGACAATCCCTGTTTCCAGGAGCTCCTGCCGCGTGATGACCTTCGCCGGAATGTGCGGGTTCACGCTGGGTATCTCGATACGCACAAGGGTCAGGATGCGGTCATAGTAGTAATCTGCGTTCAGATAACGCTCCTCGGCGTCGGTCATCTCCAGCTCGTAGATGTACTTGGCGAGGTCCCCATAGACATTCAGGCGGGTGGGAGCCTTGCTGTCATCTCCGCTGTCATAGAGCGTGATTTCCCGGGCGGTCTGACCCTGGGCCATCATCTCGGATATGGAGCCGTGGTAGCGATATAGCCGGCTCATGTGTTTCCCTCCTATCTCGAATGTACGCAGCAAGCAGGCTACTTTTATAGCAGTAGCAGTACAGGTTGTACTCGCCCTTGTGAGGATTAAGCCGCATATAATAGGCATGGTCCTCTGTGTCCACACGGATTCCATACTCACGGCTGTTACCATAGGATGTATCGGGGTGGGAATAGCAGTATCGAGCCAAAGAATCACGGTCTTTGAGAATCCCACTGCAAGCGTCGTCAAAACGTAGGGCGTTAATGACGGCATCAAACTCACCCTTGAACGCCTGGGTTTTCAGGTCGGGCCGAAAATCATTCCAGGTACTGAAAAAGCCTTTTCCGCTGCTGTCCATGTCGGCCCGGAGATAGCCGATACACCCCATCTGTTCCATAATTACCTGCTCATCTGAGTAGGTAAACTCTCTCTCCTCGGGAGTAATGGGCCTGATGCTCATATTCATTTTTTTGCTTCCTCCTTACATTGTTCGTGCTCTGCGACTTTGGCCTTGGCCCACTCAGGCAGCTTATCCATGTCAGCGATACCCAGCACATCCCCAATCTCCCACCGGCACTTTTCGCCGGAGTAGAACTCCTGGAAGAACACCGCACGGCCCCCAGCATTGGGCTGGCACCCGAAGCCGCTGAGGGCATAGCCGAGCTGATAGTCTGCGGAGCGATACTCTGGCGCGAGACTGCTGGGCCGCAGGATAATCAGCTTGCCCACCAGGGATTCCTCCGGCTGGCGCTTGCGGCAGTAGTCCATCGACAACGCGGTAAACGGGAGGCCCCGTTCCGCCCGCTGCTGCTTTAATGTCTCCACCTGCTGCTGGAGCCGCTGGGAAAAGAGCTCCACAGCCTCAAAGTAGTCATCGCTGCCGACAGCTTCCGTGAAGCGGGGAAAGCCCACAAAATCCACATCCTGATAGCAGGTCAGATAGGGCGCTTCCTTGTCCTCTGGGTTATGGCCCATCAGGAGCGTCCTGCCCCCGATGCGAAGCCGCTGCGTGATTACGTACTCCCCCGCCATGTCCTGGTCAAAGTCCTCAGCGGAGACGAGCACCGTATAGCAATCCTCGCACTCGATACGAACATCACTCGGGTCGTCGCAGTCGCCATAGGCCACGCATGAGATTTCGTGCCCCACATGGGGCAACAGCTTTTCGGTCATCCAGTTTTTCATACACGCACCTTCCTTCTTATGTATCGCAGGGGCGGGCCGTCTGGCCCGCCCCTGGTTTATCAAATGGGCAGCTCCCCGTCCTCATCATCGTAGCCCTCGTCATCGGCGGGCTGCTCGGCCTCGCCCTTGGGGCGGTCACCGAAGTAGGCCCGATTTGCCACAATCTCGGTGGCGTAATGTCGATTTCCGTCCCGGTCTACCCAGGGCCGGAGCTGCAACCGGCCATCAATGATAACCATGCGGCCCTTGGTGAACCGACGGGCGATATTCTCAGCAAGGCCGCGCCACGCCACGACGTCGATAAAGTCCGTATCGTACTCGCCGTCAGGGTTTTTGACATCCCGGTCACAGGCGATGCGGAACGAACAGACGGGCGTTCCCTTGGGGGTATAGCGCAGCTCAGGGTCGGCCACCAGCCGTCCCATAATAGAAATGTGATTCAGCATGATAGATTTTCCTCCTCTTATTTTTTGTCGTTTGTCGAAGCTAACTCATGGATACAGTCATCACAGTATGGGTGCTCATACCCATCCTTGGTGCGCCAATGCGCCTTGTCCTGTCGGAGCAGCAGACCGCAGGCATCGCAGCGCGTGTAGTGTTTATCAAAACAGGTCTGACAGATTTCCACGCCGTCGCCGTCGTATGTAGCGACCTCACTGCGCGGGACACGCTTGCCGCACTCCTCGCACTCAAAGGTCTCGGCCTGCAAGCAGCCCCAGCAGACCCGGTAGCCGCAGTAGTCGGTCAGGTCAGACTCCCGGTGCCACCTGCCACAGAAGGCGCACATATAGCTTTTTTCTCTCTCGCCGGCCAAGATTTATTTCCCTCCTCTCGCCGTTGAACTGCAACCTCAAAACTGGTCAAGGTATTCTCCGGCGTCCGACAAGGACGCAAAAAGCCACCTCCGCAGAGGTGGCCTTGCCCTATCTTTATCTGCCTATTCACGCTTGATTAGCTATAATGGTTTCATGTGAGACGGGAGTGTTGCCTATGTATCATCTTGATACCGGATAATGTGGCTATGTGTCTCGGATAAAAAAAAGAATATCCCGCCCCGGAATCGGGGCGGGATGCAGCAGATTCTGCGTTGTCGTGGTGTTCCCCGGTGCGGCGCTGCGGCGCCGCACCAGAGTTGCTTCGATATTTCCCGGCGCGGCGCCTGTGCGACGCGCAGATGCATGAAAAAATCCCCGCTCCGGAGACCGGAGCGGGGGTGTGCTGGGGCGGATTTGACCATGGGTTAAAGCACCGTATGGGTCATTTTGATTCGTGCCGATTTGGCTGCGTTTTTTCCGGTGCGGCGGTTATCGCCGCACGATGGCAGGAAAAAATCCCCGTCCCGGAGACCGGGACGGGGTGTGCGGAGAACCGATTAGTAGTCGAGGACGCCTGCGTAAGTCCAGCCCATATTGTACAGAATCTGGGAAATCTGACCACGGGTCAGGGGAGCGTCGGGTGCGAACGTGCCCTTGCTGTCTACGCCGCCAACCATGCCGAGGTTGTACGCACGGCAGATGGCTCTCTCGCAAGCGGCAACGATTTCGTCCTTGGTTGCGGACTTCATAATCAGGACTTTACCCATAATCTCGTAGTTTTCGTCAATCCACTGGTGGATGGCGTCGCCGTCGGGCAGGTCATCTACGGAAGTAATGGGAGTGACATTTCTGCCTGCCGCAACGCTGGAATACCATGCGTCATAAATGGCGTTGGTGGTAGAACCGATTGCGTGACGTTCATTGGAGACATAATTGGTCAGCATGCCGCCATCTACGCCGCCTGCATTGTAGAGTACGGAAGTCTCTTTTTCGGTGAGCGTAGTAGCGCCGCTGTCAGTGCCTTTTTCGAGGCGTCCTGCGTAGAAGATTGCGGCAAATGCACGGGACGCAACGGCGTTATCTTCGAAGATTTCGTAGCCGAGGACGTTACCGCCGGGCTGATTGCCAACCAATCTGGCGAAAATAATGGCGGTCTGAGCACGGGTGAGGCTGTCGTTGGGGCCGAACTTGCCGCCGCCGTAGCCGGCGAGCAGTCCGCCTTCGGTGAGCGTCATGACGGGGTGGTAGCACCACATGCTGGTGGGCACATCGGTGTAGGCGTTGCTGTAACTGGCGGACGGGGTGCCGACGGTGAAGACCTTGGTAGGCTCACGCATACCGGAGAGGTCATCGGGGTCAGCAAAGCCGTTGAAGACCAGCGACAGGCTGAGCAGCATGGTAACGCAGAGGACGAGGCTGAGGATAGTGCGGATTCGTTTCATTGTAGAAACCTCCTTAGTAGATATTTTTCGACAGGGCTTAACCCTATCACCGTTTTTTCCGGCGCACGCCCTGAAGGCGGGCGCTCCATGGGGCGCTCCGCGCCCGCCGCGTAAGCGGCAATCTGAATCATCAACGGCTGCGTATACGCAGCGATTTCTGTATCAGCGGCTGCCGCAGCAGCAATCTTGGAGTGTATTTTTGTGCCGGTATTCAACGGTTTGTCTTTATATTAGGCCGTTTTAATATCGCGAAAGGATTAGGTGTTCTTTCGTCGCTTATCGTCTATAATATTCCACGCAAGTAGAACGGCCACAAGAACAGCAATCACAGCACAGCCAGTCGGAGTGCGGATTGCATTGATGATACGGCCTCCACAGGGGATATGGGCGATATACCGGGCATACAGGTTGTCCGGCGTCACGCTGATGCCATCATCGGTCTGATTAGCGTCACCTCGGGTAATAGCTCCTGTATCTGTTACGTCCACGATGCGGTGGACAATCTGTTTCCCATCAGATTGACGGGTATAGACCACGATGTCGCCCACGGATAAGTCGCCATAGTCCACCCGAGTTGTAACCAGGCACACACTGTATGTGGGGATGGTCGGCTCCATGGAGCCGGACTGTATCACACACAGACGCAAGCCGGACAGCAACAGAGATAACAGAATAACGATACAGACACCGGCCACAATACAGATGGTACGGTGCTTTTTTATGGCTTTTCTCATGGATTTGTCACTCCCTTTCGCAGCTTACACCGGCAGCGACCTGCGCTGCCAGCTCCCGCCGTGGGAGAGTTTGCCAAATAGAATTATACTCGGATATTCAGACATATTCAAGCCCTTTTCCCCACCCTATACTTTCTTACATAGACGATATGAGGGAAAGGAGTGGATGGTGTATGATTAGTTACGAGCCGCTGTTTCAGACGATGCAGGAGCGGGGAATTTCGTCTTATCGCCTGGAAAAAATGGGATTCAGCCGTGCCACATACTACGCCATCCGCAACGGCCAGAGCGTCTCCACCAATACCATTGACCGCCTGTGTCATTTGCTTAACTGCCGCGTGGAAGATGTGATGGAGCACATCGAGACAGAGGATAATGATTGATGATACCGCGAGGGCGTCCCTGCTGGGACGCTCTCGCTTGTTGTTTCTACGTCCAAATTGTAGGGCGTATTACAATATTTGTCAACGACGGCTGACAAATATTTAATAGAGAGCACGCAGCGGGCGGAGCGTACCATCTGTCACTCACCCTTTGTCTTGCTCCCTGTAAACCGGGGGTTTCAGGGGGCAGAGCCCCCTTTTAATAAATGTGAGAAAAGATAGTTTCTACCCTGCACAGCATGAACCTCCCGGTTCGGCCCGCAGGAACGCCCAAGGGCCGGTGCGGGCGCAGGGCAGGATGCCACCGCAACAGGCCCCGGCGCATTGTGCAAAGGCAATCAATTTATAATAGGATAAATTCATTGATACCATCAACCACATAATTATCCAGCCCATGATGGCGTACATAAAGAAGCGGTCACCTCCGGAGAGATGACCGCCTATTTGTCTTATTTTGATTCAGTGACATTCCCATGCGGGATTCTCGGTTCTATGACCGTAGTCTCCCCGAGCATAAATTTGGGCGTGTCCCGCCCTATATCTTTATTCAACCGGGAAAAGTTATGCCAGTTGTCGTAGTCCTTCTTTCAAAATGTTTTTTGCAGCATTGTAATCCCTGTCATGGATTGCCCCACACTTTGGACAAGTCCACTGGCGCACATTCAAGTTCGCAACGGCTTTATTCTTTTGCCCGCACTCTGAGCAAATTTGGCTGGAGGCATAAAAGCGAGGCACTTCTATCACTTTTTTGCCATACCAATCAGCCTTGTACCTCAGTTGCAATAAAAAATCTGCCCAGCTTGCATCGTAGATAGCTTTGGCTCTCGGCGAGTTTGCCGACATTCCCACAATGTCTAATTTCTCAACACAGATGATATCATTCTCACGAATAAGTTTTATAGATAACTTATTGAGAAAATCTTTCCTCTGGTTGGCAATATGCTCTTCGAGCCTCGCAAGTTTGATTCTTGTTTTCTCCCAACGATTGCTCCCCTTTGGTTTTCGGGAGAGTTGCCGTTGGAGTTTCTGAATCTTTTTCTCGCTTTGCTCATAAAAGCCTGGTTTGGAATACTTATCGCCATCTGAAGTGGTTATATATGATTTGAGACCAACATCAATACCAATCTGTGCCCCGGTGACAGGCAACGGCTCAATTTCCACATTCGGACAATATAGGTGAACAAAATACTTGCCGCTTGGTTTTTTACTGACTGTAACACTCTGTACTCGGCCCTTTACATGCCTGCTGATACGACACGATACCGCTCCCAGTAACGGCAACATAACTACTTTGTCTTGTTCGGAAAGTTTCACCTTAGTGCCATGGTAACTTTGGGTGTTGTCACGCTTTTTTCGATACCTTGGAAATTTAGGATTTCTTTTCTGCAACTGACACCGACTAATTGCGTTTCTTGCCTCATACATTGCCATGCTCAGCACAAACTTATCTTTATCCGCTACCTTTTGTAAGAAGGCAGCTCCTTTGATTAGCGCATCCAAACTATTCTGACCCGCTATTCGAGGCAGATTCCCAGTTTCCTTGTATTGTCGTTCACTTTCCGCAATGAAATGGTTATAAACATATCGAGTGCAGCCAAATATCTTATTTATTTTTTCTTCTTGCCACTTTTTGGGATAGATGCGAAACTTATATACGACTTCCATATAACCACCACTTTTATTGTATAGTATACTGCGAAAAAGTACAATACTTTTCCTACTCACTCCAGCGGATATAGTGCAGGATGCCCCCGCAACGGGCCCCGGCGCATTGTGCAAAGCTACAAATTTTATGCAAGATAATTCGCTGTTGCGGCGATTTTGAGACAAGTCTGTTCATAAATGAGCAGACTTGTTTTCGTCATTTTTTCAGCTACATTTTAACCGTTTTTGTTGCAATATTGATATATTTAATGCAAAATGATATAATTTTTATAGGACAAAGCACAAATTCTCTCCCAGATTTGAGGTGACTATATCATGGGTGACATACCGAAATATTTGGACGAATATCAGAAGCTCTGTATGCAGCAGCTATCATATCTCTCCCAACGTATGACGCAGCGTGAAATGCTGGACAAGGAAATCGCGGACCTCTACGAAAAAGCAAAAAGCGATTATCAATATGTCCACGCTATTTTGGAAAAAAGCAGAGCTGAAACCGAAGATAATGCAAAATCCCGCAAGAACCGTCGTACCACAAAGAACAAGAGAACCTATACGACCCGCCCCGTCCTCCAAATGGCACCGGACGGGAAAATCTTACATCAGTTTGATACCTTGGCCCAGGCCTCACAGGCCACCGGCATCCTGTCAAACTACATCTCTATTGCAGCCCGCACCAAATCTTACACTCGAGACGGCTCCTACTGGCAGTTCTTGGAGGACTACCAGCCTCCCGGTCTCAATGATGGTCTTATGTCCGGTATTGACGTAACTCGGCCCGTCTTACCAGAATCAGCCGTTGATGCGGATGCCGCCGGCGGAAAGCCAGACGATACGATATAACAGCAAGAGCCCCGATGTCATACGACACCGGGGCTCTTGCCTGTCTCAACCCTTGTGGGGCGTATCCTCCTGCTCCATCACATACCGGATGCAATCCAGGGCAAACACTCCCTCGCAGCGGTAGCCCAGCTCCTGGCTGTATTGCCGTATGCGTTCCAGCTCTGCCTCGTCCACGGTGCAGCGCAGCAGGCCCCGGCGGGCCGTCTGGCTTTTCCCGGGGATTTCAGGCCGCCAGAACGGCTCTATACCGTAATGCCGTAGGATGGCATTGACCTCATACTGTTTGAGATGCAGTTCATTCGCAACCTGCCGGAGTGTACAGAATCCGCCCTGGGCAGCCATGTGCTCCATCTTTTCCCGTAGCTCATCCCGGATGGACTCCGGGTCAAACACGGTCTTAGTGGGCAGACCCAGCATGGCCTGTATCATGATGTACCGGTCCGGCACAAGCTGTTCCCAGGTCTTGATGCGGTTGGCCATGCAGGTAGTGATATGGGCCCCAAATGCCTTTTCCACGGCATCTGCGCCGTGATAATCACACAGCACGGCGTATAGCTTGGCTTTGTCCACAATGATACCGGTCTGGCGGGCGATTTCTATGTAACCCCGATTAAGCAGCGCCTGATAGAGATTGTTGCAGGTGGGCGGCGACACAGATGCGGGGAGCATCCAGTAATCCCGCACCAGCTCACTGACCCGGAGCTCGGTGGGCGATATGCCCACATCCGGCTCCTTATCCGTCTCCATCGCTCCCAGGGGGAAAAAGCAATTATTGAGGGTCAATCTCGGATTTGCCACGGCAATCTGCTTCAGTCGGCACTTGTGCCGGACGCACACACTGGAGAGGGGTATCTGGTGCTCCACATGGTAGTAGGGCTCCCCGTATATCTGCGTGTCCTCCTGGACACACAGTGGGCAGTATCGCAGGGCATAATCGCCCCGGGGAAAAGTCTTCCACAGGTGGGTGGGGGTCTTGCCCCGCCCTTGGAGCAAGTCATCCAACAGGGCCTCACGCTCCTGCGGCTGATACATCCTGGTATAATACGCAAACGGTGTATGATGCAATATCATGTCCCGCCCATCGAACACCCCCTCGGGGAGCTGGGACAGAACTGCATGGATGGTCGCATTGGGGTAGAGCGTCGCCATCTTGATTCCGGCTCTATTGCCAAAGAGCTGCCGCTTGACGATGTTATGCTCCCGTATGCCGCTGGACATATAGTACCGGCACAGCACGCTGTAAAACAGTTCACCCGGATAGGGCGTTGGAAACCAGGTCAGCACAATATCACCTCCTCCACCATGTCCTGGGATAGCAGCAGCTCCCGGAGCGTCCCTGACTTAAAGGCCACCAGCAGGTCGCGCTCGTCCCGCTGGTCTGCCTTTCTTCCCCGTGGGACAGCGTAGAGCCGCTTGACGGAGCCAGTATCACCGGATGTATCCTCGGTTCCCTGTGGGCCCGGATTGCCTTCTAGCTGCTCTACAGCCCCCTCCGTCGGGGGCCGGAAGTCAGACAAGAATGTCCCCGTCCCCAGCTCCCGGGGCGGCTGGATGGCCAGATAGTCCGCTGCCGCCGCAACCATCTTGCCGTCTATCTTATCCACGCCCCGCATGAGCGCCTGAGCCTGGGCTTCCTCCAGCAGCTTGGAGATATAGGCCGGGATACCGCCGCTGTAATCGTATATCTGATTGGCCAGTTTGTCGGTCAGGACAGCTTGCTCCGGCGTGTACTGATACGGCCAGAGGGACGATAAAAAGCTCCGGTATGCCCCATCCGGCTTAAAGGGCAAGAGCCTGGGCCCCCGTGTCCGCCGCCGCAGATATTCCTCGGATTGGAACACGGTTTCCGCGAGAGTCGTCCCCGTAAAATAGACCGCCGTACAGGTGTCGTTGGTCAACTCGGTCAAAAAGCGTATCAGCGGCTTTATCCGGTTTGTCCTCTGGGCGGTGGCAACGACGTTCTGGATTTCATCAACGACCAGGAGGCCCACATTGTAGGTAACGCAAAGGGTCTTGATATAAGTGGCCACGGCGCTGGCCGAACCAGCGTGTGCCCGCAGTAGATAGTCCAGATGATTACTCCCCACGGCCATGTCCAGAGCCCGGACGATGTTATAGGCCATGGTCTTTTGGCTGGCGTCGCTGGGGCACTCCACGCGGAGCCACAGGACTTGCTTGGTGTAAAAAGCCTTGCCCAAGTAGGTCTCGTGGCTGACCACCTGGGGCATGAGGCTCAGACATCTTCGGAGCGTGCTGGTCTTGCCGATACCGGGCGTTCCCAGCAGGGCGCCGGACTGAGCCTGGGCCCCATATCCGGCCCCGGAACCGCCAGAGACGAACAGGGCGTTGATTTTAGTAACGCGCTCCCGTGATGTTAGAGTGTAATAGCTGCTTTGGAGCATCCTGCAAAGGGAATCATAGATGTAATACATATACGGCAAGGGCACGAACACCGTGGGCAGCAGAGCCAGCCCCCGGCGGCGCTCGGCCATGCTCATGCTCTGGCACGCCTGGGGTGGCGGTGGGCAGCACCGGATTTGCTGGATAAACTGCTCCGGCCCCATGCACTCCGGCAGCGCCTCGATGAGCGGATTGCGGCTCCCGGTGTTGTCATAGACGGCCTCTACGGTCTGCATCCCGAGATTGTATTTCATGTCATGCTCCTCCTATTACAATATATTTACGGTTGAAGGCACGGCAGCCAGCCGTGTCTTTT
>JAXWVI010000026.1:0-37044 GCA_037245165.1 bacterium | reverse complement strand
GCGGCCTGATGGCCGATACCGCCGGCCGTACCATCGAGATCCCCATCAAGGCCAATTTCCGTGAGGGTCTGTCCGTTCTGGAGTACTTCATCTCCTCCAGAGGCGCCCGAAAGGGTATGGCCGATACCGCTCTGCGTACCGCCGACTCGGGTTACCTGACCCGCCGTCTGGTGGACGTCTCCCAGGAGGTCATCATCCGGGAGGACGACTGCGGCACCGATGACGGCATTGAAGTCAGCGAGATCGAGGAGCACGGCCAGGTGATTGAGACCTTTGCCGAGCGTGTCCACGGCCGCTATCCCACCGCCGACATCGTAGACCCCGCCACCGGCGAGGTGCTGTTTACCAAGGACACCATGCTGCGCAAGGATGATGCCGCCACTCTGGAGGCCCACGGCATCCACGCGGTGAAGATCCGCTCCGTGCTCACCTGCCGGGCCCGCAGCGGCGTGTGCGCCAAGTGCTACGGCATCAACCTGGCCATCGGTGAGCCTGTGGGCGCCGGCGAGGCTGTTGGCATCATCGCCGCCCAGTCCATCGGCGAGCCCGGTACCCAGCTGACCATGCGTACCTTCCACACCGGCGGCGTGGCCGGCGGCGACATCACCCAGGGTCTTCCCCGAGTGGAGGAGCTGTTCGAGGCCCGCAAGCCCAAGAAGATGGCCCAGCTGGCCGAGATCGGCGGCCGGGTGAGCATGGAGGAGACCAAGCGCAACGTCATGTGCAACCTGACCATCACCGCCGACGACGGCGAGGTGGTGACCTACGCGCTGCCCTATTCCGCCGGCATCAAGGTCAAGGAGGGCGACGTTGTGCCCAAGGGCTTCCAACTTACGGAAGGCGCACTCTCTCCCCACGAGGTGCTGCGCATCCGCGGCCTGTCGGAGTGCCACAATTATCTGATCCGCGAGGTTCAGAAGGTGTACCGTCAGCAGGGCGTTGATACCAACGACAAGCATATTGAGGTGATTGTCCGTCAGATGATGCGTAAGGTTCGCGTGGAGGAGGCCGGGGATTCCACCCTGCTGTCCGGCTCCACGGTGGACATCATCGAGTTCCTGGATGCGGAGCAGGCGGTGAAGGACCGGATTGCCGCCGGAGAGAAGAACGAGATGGGCGAGGAGCTGCGTCTGCCCACCTGCACCCGGCTGCTCATGGGCATCACCAAGGCCTCCCTGGCCACTGAGTCCTTCCTGTCCGCCGCCTCCTTCCAGGAGACCACCAAGGTCCTGACCGAGGCCGCCATCAAGGGTAAGGTGGACCACCTCCAGGGCCTGAAGGAAAACGTCATCATCGGTAAGCTCATCCCCGCCGGTTCCGGTCTGGCCCAGTACCGCAAGGAGGATATGATTGACGATGAGGGCAACCTCCTGGGTCAGGAGCCTCCGGTCATCGAGCAGCCTGAGCGGTTGGACCGGGATGAGGAGGACGAGGACGATGATCTGGACCTGTCCGACCTGGGCGAGATGGTGCTGGAGCGCGCCTCCC
This sequence comes from bacterium, assembly GCA_037245165.1. Taxonomy (GTDB): domain Bacteria; phylum Bacillota; class Clostridia; order Oscillospirales; family Oscillospiraceae; genus Lawsonibacter. Next base: position 35,556 of record JAXWVI010000026.1, on the reverse strand, counting down.
AGGATCCGGAGACTGAGGCCTGAGCCTATCTCCTTATAACTAACAAAGGATAAATAGTAAGCGGCCCGCCGATTCCGGCGGGCCGCTCCTTTTTATTTGTTGATCTCGATGGCGCTGACGGGGCAGCTCTCAGCCGCCTCCTGGACCTGGCCTTCCTGTTCCGGGAAAATTTCGTCCCGGGCGGCGGCCACCCCCTCGTCGGTCATGGTAAATACGCCGCCGCACATACTGGCGCACAGACCGCAGCCGATACAGCTTCCGTTCACATGGGCAGTCATAGGGATTCCTCCTTGTTATCAGGTTTCCCTAGTATACCATGGGGAAAAGAAATTTATTCAAAGGTACCTAGAAACAGCGGGACGCCGTTTTGCAGATCCACAATGCCATAGAGGAAGGGGCGGTCAAAAATCATAGTAATTCCGTTTTCGGGGGGAGCGGAGGAGCCGCTTTCCGCTGCCGCCACCGTGGCCGCCGCCGCCTCGGTGCCCTTCTCATTCACCTCAATTTTGGCCGCGTGGATGACTTGGGAGAGATAGTATCCATAGGGATTGTCCCCCATCAGAGAGAAGTCGGCCAGCTCCGGGTCAAAGGCGTGTTCCAGCCCCATGTCCGCCAGCACATTCTGGAGCTCGCCGCCCCACTCCTGCTCAAATTTGGGCAGGCTCAGACAAAGAAATTCCGCTTCTCTCCCGGACAAAATGAGCTGAGAGAGCGCCTTACCTTCCAGGCTGTCCAGCCAGGAGTCAAAGTCCGAGGAATTGGAGGACAGCTCAGGCATCAGGGCGAAAAAGCCCAGCCGCCCGTCGTCGTAGGGGAGGACGGCCCCTTCGCAGCTCTCGCCGATCAGGTAAGGGAAGGACAGGGCGTGGTGATTGAGAAAATCCTTCCGCTCCACAGAACCGTCCCGATGGGTGAAGTCCCGGGGATAGGTGTCCAGGGGGTCAAATTCCGTGTCCCAGGCGTTTTTCAGATACAGGGCGTTGACCAGCAGGGCGGCGGTATTCTCATCAAAGGGTTCTGAGATAATTCGGGGGATCATTTTGTTTGTGTGCTGTGACACCCAGCCGTTGAGGTCCGTGACAATGGCCGGATCAGCCAGATCCCCCTGAAAAACCTGGGCGCCAAAGATGCCGGAGCATTTACCGATGAAGTCCTCACGAATTTCCCCTTCCGGGTCCACCCAGATGCTGTTGGCGATGGAGCACTGGGTGGAGCCGCTCAGAGCGCCGGAATAGACCGCCATGAGCGAGGTGAGGGCCGTGTTGATAGATTCCAGGGGCAGGCCGCCCCCCAGTACCTGCTGAAATTGCTGCAAGGTATCTCCGTCCGCTCCATTGGCCACCATGGCCAGGGCCAGGGAGACAGAAAGGGGAGAGACAAGGGTGCTCTCTCCCTCCTGACGGGCGTTTTTCAGCAGTTCCAGACCAAAATCGGACAGGGCGGCGTGAGTCTGGGGGGAGTCTGGGTCATACCGCTTCATCTCTTCGGCGGTAAGCTTTACCGGCTGAGCGGACAACTCCTTGACAGCCGACGGGGCAGAGCAGCCGGCAGCCAGGGACAGACACAGTGCGGCCGACAAAAACAGGGCATAGAAGCGTTTCATCTGAGATTCCTCCTTGTCTGAATGAGCGAAGCGGGAAAAAGGGCCGTTATCCTCTCAGACGCAAAATTTACCACATGGTTGCGCCATTAGGCAGAAAATTTGTGAAATTCTCTGAGAATTTTTCTTGACGCGAGGGCGTGGAGATGCTATAATTTCAACTTGCGGTGGTAGGGGCTTTGCGCCCTTTTACCCAATGAAACACCCTGGAAACTCAGACCCGATCCGGTAAAGCGGATCAGGCTGGGGAGTCAAAGCAGCAAAGGGATCGGACCGTGCCCTGTGGAGTACGGCGTACGACCATAGCTTGCAGCGGCGAGGGAGAGGAGGGCACCGAGATGGTTCAGGAACTCAGCACATCCAACAAAGTGGTTGGGGCCAAACAGGTGCGCCGCGCCCTGAAGGATGGACGGGCGGCACGGCTCTATATGGCTCTGGATGCCGACCCCAGACTTTTACAGCCTCTGGTCCAGGCGGCAGTCAATCAGCAGGTGCCTGTGGAACAGGTCCCCACTATGAAGGAACTGGGCGGCGCCTGCGGCATTGCCGTAGGGAGCGCTGTGGCGGCGCTGCTGAAATAATTCGCCGATTTTTTCCGTTTTTAGCAGGATCAGGAATAAATCTTCCCGATTTTGTTAAAATATATTACGCCCCCATGGGGCAGAAATCGAGAAAGGAGGAAAATAAATGCCTACTTTTAACCAGCTGGTACGCAAGGGCCGCGCTCAGGTGGCCGACAAGTCCACTTCCCCCGCTCTTCAGCATGGTCTGAACACCCTGAAGAACAAGAGCACCGATCTGCCCTCTCCCCAGAAGAGAGGTGTCTGCACCGCCGTTCGTACTTCTACTCCTAAGAAGCCGAACTCCGCTCTGCGTAAGATCGCCCGTGTGAAGCTGACCAACGGCATGGAAGTCACTGCCTATATCCCCGGTGTGGGCCACAACCTGCAGGAGCACTCTGTGGTCATGATCCGCGGCGGCCGTGTCAAGGACCTGCCCGGCGTGCGTTACCACATCATCCGCGGCACTCTGGATGCCCAGGGCGTCAACGGCCGTATGCAGGCCCGTTCCAAGTACGGCGCCAAGCGTCCCAAGGCCGGCAAGAAGTAATTTTACACCGTAAGATTATTCACACTGAATTGCATTGTGCGTTTGCGCAAGGCAAAAGCGCCTTGCCGAGCGTTTACCTATATATATGATATATGGGCAGACCTCGGACAGGCATTACACGGAACAAGCTTTGTTTCGAGTACCTATGATTTCTAATTTTATAAGAAGGAGGGAAGCAAAGTGCCCAGAAGAGGAAATGTACCTAAGCGGGAGGTTCTGCCCGATCCGCTTTACAACTCCGTCCTGGTTACCAAGCTCACCAACAGCATTATGCTGGATGGTAAGAAGGGCGTGGCACAGAAGGTTGTCTACGGTGCCTTTGACATCATCAAGGAAAAGACTGAGAAGGACCCCATGGAGGTCTACACTCAGGCTCTGGAGAACATCATGCCTTCCCTGGAGGTTAAGGCCCGCCGTGTGGGCGGCGCCACCTACCAGGTGCCTATTGAGGTTCGGCCCGAGCGCCGTCAGACCCTGGGTCTGCGCTGGCTGACCACTTATGCCCGTGCCCGTGGTGAGAAGACCATGAAAGAGCGCCTGGCCGGCGAGATTATGGACGCCGCCAACAACACCGGCTCTGCCGTGAAGAAGCGCGAGGACACCCATAAGATGGCTGAGTCCAACAAGGCGTTTGCGCACTACCGCTGGTAATCCAGAAGGAGACGAAGTATGCCTAGAAAAGTTTCTTTGGAGAATACCCGTAACATTGGTATCATGGCCCACATCGACGCGGGCAAGACTACCACGACCGAGCGTATTCTGTATTACACCGGCGTCAACTACAAGATCGGCGAGACCCACGAGGGTACCGCCACCATGGACTGGATGGCGCAGGAGCAGGAGCGCGGCATTACCATCACTTCCGCCGCTACCACCTGTTACTGGAAGGGCACCAAGGATCAGTTCCCCCAGACCCGGATCAACATCATCGACACCCCGGGCCATGTGGACTTCACCGTAGAGGTGGAGCGCTCCCTGCGCGTGCTGGACGGCTCTGTGACCGTCATGTGCGCCAAGGGCGGTGTGGAGCCCCAGTCTGAGACGGTTTGGCGTCAGGCTGACCACTACAAGGTCCCCCGCATGATCTACGTGAACAAGATGGATATCATGGGCGCCGACTTCTACAACGTGCTGCACATGATCCACGACCGTCTGAAGTGCAACGCTGTACCCATCCAGCTGCCCATCGGCAAGGAGGAGACCTTTAAGGGGATCATCGACCTGGTGGAGATGGACGCCGACGTCTACTACGACGAGATGGGCAAGGACATGCGTGTGGAGCCCATCCCCGAGGATATGATGGAGCTGGCCCAGGAGTACCGCACCAAGCTGCTGGATGCCTGCGCCGACATCGACGAGGAGATCATGATGCTGGTGCTGGACGAGCAGCCCGTGCCCCAGGATATGATCCGCAAGGCCCTGCGTAAGGGCACCATCGAGAACCTGCTGGTCCCTGTGACCTGCGGTACCTCTTATAAGAACAAGGGTGTGCAGAAGCTGCTGGACGCCATTGTGGATTATATGCCCTCTCCCGTGGATATCCCCGCGATCAAGGGCATCAATCCTGAGACCGAAGAAGAGGATGAGCGCCCCGCATCCGACGAGGCCCCCTTCTCTGCCCTGGCCTTCAAGATCGCCACTGATCCCTATGTGGGCCGTCTGTCTTTCGTGCGTGTCTATTCCGGTATTCTGAACACCGGCACCTCTGTGCTGAACAGCACCAAGAATCAGAAGGAGCGTATTGGCCGTATCCTTCAGATGCACGCCAATCACCGTGAGGACATTGAGTGCTGCTACTCCGGTGACATCGCCGCGGTCATCGGCCTGAAGAACTCCACCACTGGTGATACCCTCTGTGATGAGAAGCACCCCATCATTCTGGAGTCCATGGAGTTCCCCGAGCCTGTTATCCGTGTGGCTATTGAGCCCAAGACCAAGGCCGGTCAGGAGAAGATGGGCCTGGCCCTGATGAAGCTGGCTGAGGAGGACCCCACCTTTAAGACCTACACCGACGAGGAGACTGGTCAGACCATCATTGCCGGTATGGGCGAGCTCCATCTGGAGATCATCGTGGACCGTCTGCTCCGCGAGTACAAGGTGGAGGCCAACGTAGGCGCGCCTCAGGTGGCCTACAAGGAGACCATCAAGAACACGGTGGAGCAGGATACCAAGTATGCCCGTCAGTCCGGCGGTAAGGGCCAGTACGGCCACGTCCGTATCACGGTGGAACCCAATGAGTCCGGCAAGGGCTATGAGTTCCTCAATGAGATTACCGGCGGCGTCATCCCCAAGGAGTATATCCCCGCGGTGGACGCTGGTATTCAGGGCGCTATGCAGGCCGGTGTTCTGGCCGGCTACCCTGTGGTGGATGTGAAGGTCCACCTGACCTTCGGTTCCTACCACGAGGTGGACTCCTCTGAGATGGCCTTTAAGATTGCCGGCTCCATGGCCTTTAAGGAGGCCTGCCGCAAGGCTAACCCCATCCTGCTGGAGCCCATTATGAAGGTGTCCGTCATCGTTCCCGATGAGTACCTGGGCAACGTGATCGGCGATTTGAACAGCCGCCGCGGTCAGATCCAGGGTCAGGAGAGCCGTCCCGGCGCCACCCAGATCGATGCCCTGGTGCCTCTGGCCAACATGTTTGGCTACGCCACCGACCTGCGTTCTTCCACTCAGGGCCGTGGCCAGTACTCTATGGAGCCCCACAGCTATGTGGAGATTCCCAAGAGCATTGCTGAAAAGATTATCGCCGAGCGCGGCCGCAATCAGGAGTGATCTGACGAAGGTCTCTTGAAAAATAGGGTTGCAATTATCACAGGAATAGGATAAAATACCTATGATATGTCATCGGCCCTATCTCTTTTTCAAAGCATAACTGTAATATAAGGAGGAAATTCCAATGGCTAAGGCAAAATTTGAGCGTACCAAGCCCCATGTTAACATCGGCACCATCGGTCACGTGGACCACGGCAAGACCACTCTGACTGCCGCTATCACCAAGTATCTGGCTCTGAAGGGCCAGGCCCAGTATGAGGATTACTCCAGCATCGATAAGGCTCCTGAGGAGCGCGAGCGTGGTATCACCATCAACACCGCTCACGTGGAGTATGAGACTGACAAGCGTCACTATGCCCACGTTGACTGCCCGGGCCACGCCGACTATATCAAGAACATGATCACCGGCGCTGCTCAGATGGACGGCGCTATCCTGGTGATTGCCGCCACCGACGGCCCCATGGCTCAGACCAAGGAGCACATCCTGCTGGCCCGTCAGGTGGGCGTGCCCGCCATGGTCGTGTTCCTGAACAAGTGCGATCAGGTTGACGACGAGGAGCTGCTGGAGCTGGTTGAGATGGAGGTCCGTGAGACTCTGTCCTCCTATGGCTATCCCGGCGACGAGATTCCCATCATCAAGGGTTCCGCTCTGAACGCTCTGACCTGCGAGTCCGGCAACCCCGACGACCCCGACTTCGCCTGCATCAAGGAGCTGCTGGACGCCGTCGACAACTATATCCCCACTCCTCCCCGTGACGACTCTCTGCCCTTCCTGATGCCCGTTGAGGACGTGTTCACCATTTCCGGCCGTGGTACCGTTGCGACCGGCCGTGTGGAGCGTGGTATCCTGAAGGCTGGCGAGACCGTGGACATCGTGGGTCTGTCTGACGAGAAGAAGAGCACCGTGGTTACCTCCATGGAGATGTTCCGCAAGACTCTGGACTTCATCGAGGCCGGCGACAACGCTGGCTGCCTGCTGCGTGGTATTGCCAAGACCGACATCGAGCGCGGCCAGGTTCTGTGCAAGCCCGGCTCCATTCACCCCCACACCAAGTTCAAGGGCCAGGTTTACGTCCTGAACAAGGATGAGGGCGGCCGTCACACCCCCTTCTTCAACAACTATCGTCCTCAGTTCTACTTCCGTACCACCGACGTGACCGGCATCATCACCCTGCCCGAGGGCACTGAGATGTGCATGCCCGGCGACAACGTGGACATGAACGTTGAGCTGATCACCCCCATCGCCATTGAGAAGGGCCTGCGTTTCGCTATCCGTGAGGGTGGCCGTACCGTGGGTTCCGGCGTTGTTATCGACATCGAGGAGTAATTTACTCCTTTTGGAGAGAGCCAGCTTTTCAGCTGGCTCTTTTCCTTTGTGAGGGTGGCTGCCCAAAGAAATGCGTATTTAGCAATATAGAACGTGCAATTTTATCCTCTGAACAGGCGTCCTGCCGGAAGGCAGGACGCCTGTTTACATTCTACGAGGCAATGGAAAAAGCTTTTTTACAGTAAATCATAAATAGGGACTTGACAAGAGCTGAAGCAGCCGCTATAATATGTTCCAACAACCAAACAGCATGAAAACCTATGAGAAAGATTAGTAGCCGGTGCGGCAAACCTTCAGAGAGTCCTGGGTGGTGGGATCAGGACGGGGCGCGGCCGGGTGAATGGACTTTCGAGGGCGGCTTGAACGGGCAACCTAGTAGATGCCGACGGGAACCCACCCGTTATCCATCGGGCACGCGTGATGGCGCGTGAAGCGAGCGGACGTGAAAACGTCAATTTGGGTGGTATCGCAGGAGTCAGGCTCTTGTCCCATGTGGGATAAGGGGCTGTTTTTTTATACTCCCAATCAAGGCTGTTGGCAGCGGCCCCTCCATCACCCACCCAAACAAATTTCGGCTGAAAAAGCCAAGTTGGAGGTTTATACCATGAAAAAGATCAACACCATGAAGAAAGTTTTGTCCCTGGCTCTGTCCCTGGTCATGGCCCTCACCCTTGCCGCCTGCGCCGGCGCTGGAAGCGAAGACAGCGCAGCGGGGTCCTCCCAAGGCTCCGGTTCCTCTGCCGCTGGCTCTGGCTCTGCCGCCTCAGATACAGCGTTTAAAATTGCCGTGGTCAAGCAGATGGATCACCCCTCTCTGGATGAGATTGCCAACGCCGTGACCGCCCGGTTGGACGAGATCGCCAAGGAGACGAACACGCCGATTGAATATGAGGTCTACTCCGGACAAGGGGATGAGACGGTGCTGAACCAGATTGGCGCTCAGGTCATTGCCGACGGGGTATCGGCCATCATCCCCATTGCCACCACCGCCGCCCAGCTGATGACCGTGGCCGCCGAGGAGACTCAGACCCCGGTGATCTACGCCGCCGTCAGCGATCCCGCTCTGGCCGATCTGCTGGACATTGACTACGTCACCGGCACCTGCGATGCCCTGAATACTGCCTTTATCCTGGACATGATGCTGGCCCAGAACCCGGATACCCAGAAGGTGGGTCTGCTCTATTCCCTGTCTGAGCCCAACTCCACCACCCCCATTGCCGAGGCAAAGGAGTATCTGGACAGCAAGGACATTGCCTATGAAGAATTTACCGCCAACAGCGATGACGAGGTGGTAGCCGCCGCCGGCGCCCTGATTGCGGCCGGTGTGGACGCGGTATTCACCCCCACTGACAACAAGATTCAGTCGGCCGAGCTGGCCATTGCCCCCGACCTCATCGAGGCTGGGATTCCCCACTACGCCGGGGCCGACTCCTTTGTCCGCAATGGCGCTTTCGCCACCTGCGGTGTGAACTACACCCTTCTGGGTACGGAAACCGCCAATCTGGCTTACGATGTGCTGACCAACGGCATGGAGGGCAAGGAGGATTACTATCTGTCCCAGGGCGGGATCATCACCGTCAACACGGAAACTGCCTCCGCCATGAACCTGGACTATTCCATGTTCTCTGATATGGGTCAGGTGGTGGAAGTGACCACCACAGAGGACTAAGGTCTTCTGGTCCAAGCAAAAGCTTTGCCAGTCCCCCGGTGAGAGCCGGGGGGCTTTGGCCTGAAAGGAAGGAAGGACGATGCTCTACATTGTACAGACGGCCCTGGAGCTGGGCTTTCTCTATGCTCCGGTGGCTCTGGCTCTGTTCCTCAGTTATCGGATTCTGGACATTGCCGACCTGACCACCGACGGGGCGTTTACGCTGGGGGCTGCGGTGTCGGTCACTGTGTGTGCGGCCGGCCACCCCATCCTGGCCATCCCTCTGGCCATGATCTGTACGGCGGCGGCAGGCTTTGTCACCGCTTTGCTTCAGACCAAGCTGGGAGTTCCCTCCATCCTGGCGGGTATCATTACCAACACGGGCCTCTACACGGTGAATCTGATGGCCATGGGCTGGACCTCCAATGCCAGCCTCATCAAGCAGCAGACCATCTTCAGGATGTTCGGGAGTCTGGGGATTGGGGGCAGCTGGGATGAGATTATCCTGGCCGGTGTTCTTACCGTAGCATCCGCCCTGCTGCTGGTGGCCTTTCTGGGAACCCGCCTGGGCCTTTCCATCCGGGCGACCGGAGACAACCGGGACATGGTGCGGGCATCCTCCATCAATCCCACCTTTACCATCACGGTGGGCCTCTGTGTGGCCAACGCCCTGACAGGCCTGTCGGGAGCTTTGGTGGGCCAGGCCCAGCGCAGCGCCAATGTGAACATCGGCACCGGCATGGTGGTGATCGGACTGGCCTGCCTCATCATCGGCGAGACGGTGCTGGGCCGGGGGTCCATGCTCCGGGGAGCTCTGTCGGTGTTTGTGGGCAGTATCATCTACCGGATCATTTACGCTGTGGCCCTCAGTTCCAAGGTCTTCCCCATTGAGGCCATGAAGCTGGTTACCGCCGTCATTGTGGCGCTGGCCATTGCGGCCCCCAGCATCAAGAGGTGGGCGGCCTTCCAGCGCAGAAAGGCTGCGGCCAGGGCCGGAAAGGGAGGCGTGTGACATGCTGAGAATCAACCACATTTCCAAGACCTTCAACCCGGGCACCGTCAATGAGAAGAAGGCTCTGTCTGATCTGTCCCTTCACCTGGAAAGCGGAGATTTTGTTACCATTGTAGGCTCCAATGGGGCGGGCAAATCCACCCTCTTTAACGCCATTGCGGGAGCTTTCTATGTGGACGAGGGATCGATCCTTCTCTCCGGGGAGGACATTACCTTTCTGCCTGAGTATAAGCGCAGCCGGGAATTGGGTCGGCTGTTCCAGGACCCCATGCGGGGCACCGCTCCCCATATGACTATTGAGGAAAATCTTGCCCTTGCTTACCTTCGCACGGCCAAAAATCAGCATGCCTATTTCAGCCGCACCACCAAAAAGGATCTGGCCTTTTTCCGGGACCAGCTTGCCAAGCTGGATATGGGACTGGAGGACCGGATGAAACAGCCGGTGGGCCTGCTTTCCGGCGGACAGAGGCAGGCGCTGACCCTGCTCATGGCCACCATGGTGCCCCCCAAACTGCTGTTGCTGGATGAGCACACGGCCGCCTTGGACCCGGCTACTGCGGAGAAGGTGCTGAAGATTACCCAGGAAGTGGTGGCGGAGCACCACATTACCACCCTGATGGTCACCCATAATATGCACCAGGCTCTGGAGCTGGGCAGTCGTACCCTGATGATGGATGACGGGAAGATCATTCTGGATGTCCAGGGGGAGAAACGGGCGGGCATGACCGTCAACGATTTGCTGGATCAGTTCCGGGTGGGGGCTGGAAAAAATCTGGATAATGACCGGATCCTCCTGTCTTGAAGAAATTTTCAACGATGCCAAAAGCCGCGGAGAAGACAATTTCTCCGCGGCTTCAGCATATTTGTTTTAAGGGATGACGGCAAAAAAAAGACATGCTTTCCAGCATGTCTTTCTTTTTTGGAGCGAGTGACGAGGCTCGAACTCGCTACCTCCACCTTGGCAAGGTGGCGCTCTACCAGATGAGCTACACTCGCGGCGACAAACGATATTATAGCAGGTTTTTCGGCAAAGTCAACCCCTTATTGAAAAAAATTAGTAAGCGCCCGGAGACAGCACGCCGCCCAGCAGACCCTGGTGTACAGCGGTCAGTTCCTTCATGGCGCAAAAGTCTGCGGGACGCAGCAGGGTAGGAGGCTTGGGCAGCTCCACCGCGTGGCAGCCTTCCAGCAGGTCGGCCACAAATTGAGAGCAAAAGTAGTGGTGAGGGCGCTGTATGGGAAGATGAAAGTAGCAGGCCAGGGCGCCCAACAGATTGTAGTGATAGTCCTCCCGATCTTCGTACATAGCCCACAACCGCTGTTTCAGCCGGATGTAGGTCTGGTCGCTGACCTTCAATGCATACAGACAGCAGGGTACACAGCGGCGGGGGGCGGTCACCCGTTCTACCACCAGTCCGGCGGGCAGGGCAAAGTGAGGATATTTGCGGGCAAAGCTGAAAAAGGGACCGTCGGGCCCGTCCAGGCCGATGGAGGCATGGGTGTAGTTGTCCTGAGTGGCCAAGTGAATGAGCCGGGAAAACCAGGTTCCCGAACGGGTGAGCAGGATATACACCGTGTGCTGTGACATAATGCTCCCTCCTTGGTTTGGGTTCTGATCTCATGATAAAGGGGAAAAGAAAAAGCCGCCTGAAGGAATGATTAAGATTTTTATAAAATTGAGAAAAAAACGTTTGAGAATAGCAGAGCGATTGCATTAGAAACGGGTTTTTGATATAATATAATATCTATCGTCATGTTTTGAAACAGAAGCTTCCCGGGGACGGAGAAGTACCCGTCGGGAAGGTGCGAGGTGGCTTTTTTGTACTTAAAAGCATTGGAAATTCAGGGATTCAAGTCCTTTCCGGATAAGACCGTTCTGACCTTCGGCGAGGACATTACCGCCATTGTGGGCCCCAACGGCTCAGGCAAGTCCAATATCTCGGACGCTATCCGCTGGGTCATGGGGGAACAGTCCACCCGGGTCCTGCGGGGCGGGAAGATGGAGGATGTGATCTTCGGCGGCACTGCCAAGCGCAAACAGACGGGCTATGCCGAGGTGTCCCTGGTGCTGGACAATACCTCCCATATCTTTGATATGGAGGAGTCTGAGGTGATGGTCACCCGCCGGTACTACCGCTCGGGAGAGAGCGAATACTATATTAACCGCCGCTCTGTCCGCCTGAAGGACGTCAATGAATTGTTTATGGACACGGGCCTTGGGCGGGAGGGCTACTCCATCATCGGTCAGGGCAAAATCGACGAGATTCTCTCCGTCAAATCCGCAGACCGCCGGGAGGTTTTTGAGGAGGCCGCCGGCATCTCCCGATACCGCCACCGGAAAGAGGAGGCGGAACGGAAGCTGGAGCGTACCGATGAGAACCTGGTGCGCATCAACGACAAAATCGCCGAACTGGAGCTTCAGGTGGAACCCCTCCGGGAACAAAGTGAAAAGGCCAAAAAATTTCTGGTTCTCCGAGATGAGCTGCGGGGGCTGGAAATCTCCGTATGGCTGGACACGCTGGAGCGCATCCGCACCAACAATATCAAGCTGGAGGCCGACTATCAGGAGGCGGTGCGCCAGCGGGAAGAGGTGCGGATTGCCCAGGAGAAGGCCTACGCCGCGGCGGAGAAATTTTCCGAGCAGATGCGGGAGAAAGACGTGGAGGCTGACCGCCTCCGCTTTGAAATTCAGAGCCGGCAGGCCAAAATGAACGAGTTGGAGTCGGCCATTGCCGTTTTAAAGAGCAACATTGCCCACAATGAGGAATCTGCCCAGCGTATTCGTGCGGACCTGGAGCAGCAGGAGGGACGGGAGGGCTCCCTGTCCGCCCAGATCGGACAGCGGCAGGAGCGGCTTCGGGAAATTGACCGCCAGCTGGAACAGGGAAGGGCCGCCCTGGAGGCGAAAAGCCGTGAGGCGGAGCAGGCCGCCCAGTCTGCCGGGACGCTGGCCCGGGAGCTGGAGGAGCTGCGCAGCCAGGCGGACCTGGGGACTGCCGGGGCCGCCGAGGCCAAAGCGCTCCTCTCCGCCCTGGCCGCCGCCGCCCAGGAGGTGCTGGACCGGGACGAGGGGGTACGCCGGGAGCTGAGCGAGTTGGAGCAGCGCCTGGAGCAGGCACAGAAGGACAGCCGCGCCGCCCGTAAGACCTACGAGGATGCGGTGGAGGAGCGGGACGCGGTAAAAAACGTCATCAGCGGCTATCAGCTTCGGATGGATTCCCGGCAGAAAAAGGCGGCCGAGGCCAAGGACAGGCATGTAAAGCTCCAGATGGAGGAGAACGCACTCACCTCCCGGATGAAGCTGCTTACCGAGATGGAGCAGATGCATGAGGGCTATTCCAAGGCGGTAAAACTGGTGGTGGGCGAGGCCCAGCGGGGAACGCTCAAAAACATCCACGGCCCGGTGGCCGACCTTTTGAAGGTGCCTGACCAGTATACCGTGGCTATTGAGACCGCCCTGGGGGGCGCCATGCAGAACATTGTGGTGGACCGGGAGGAGGACGGCAAGGCTGTTATCCAGTATTTGAAGCGCCGGGACGCCGGCAGAGCCACCATTCTGCCCCTCAGTTCCATCCGCCCGGGGGAGCTGCGGGAGGGGCAGAGCCTTCAAAGAGAGCCGGGTTTTGTGGGCGTGGGGGATCAGCTGGTTTCCTTTGATCCCCGGTACCAAAATGTATTTTCCAACCTGCTTGGCCGGGTTGCCGTGATGGAAAATCTGGACGCGGCTATTGCTGTGGCCCGGAAGTATGGCTATAAATTCCGGATTGTCACCCTGGACGGCCAGGTTCTGAATCCCGGCGGTTCCATGACTGGCGGCTCCGCCAGCCGCAGCGCCGGTATTTTGAGCCGGGCCAACGAGCTGGAGCGGTTGGGCAAGCAGCTGGAGGACATTCGGAGCCGGGTGGCTGAAGGCGCCAGGATTCTGGCCGAGGCGGAGCGGGAGAGTACCGCCGCCCGGTATGAACTGGAGACTGCCCAGAACCAGCTGCGAGCGTGGGAGGATGCCATTTTGAAGGCGGAGGGCGAGGCGGCCCACTGCCGCAGCGTAGTGACCGATTTGGAGCACCAGCAGGAGAGCCTGCGGGAGGAACTGAAGCAGCTGAAGAACCGCTCCGGCCAAATTGAGGAGGACACCCAGGCGGCCCGGGTCCGAATCCAGGAGCTGGAGGGGGAGGCGGCTGCCCTGAAGAGCGAGGCCGAAGGGAAGGCCAAGGGCCAGACCGATCTTCAGGAGCGGTCCGCCCGCATTGCCCGGGAGGCTGCCGAGCTTACCGCAGCCCAGGCCGCCTTGGAGGCGGAGCGGGAGGCAACCCGTTCGGGCCTCAGTGAGCTGGAGAGTCTGAAGGCCAGTATGGCCGGGGACCGCACCCAAAGCCAGGCCCTGATGGCTGACTACCAGAGTAAAAATGAGAGCTTTACCCAGGAAATTCAGGAGAAGCAGAAGACCCTTGCCTCGCTCCAGGAGGAAAACCGGACCCAGAACGAAGCTGTGGCCCGGCTGAACCAGGAGAAGCTGGACCTGGAGGGAGAGCGGGTGAAGTCCACCCGGGAGAGCCAGAATCTCAACGAGGAGCTTCTGCGCACCGAGGGAGAGGTCTCCCGGCTGAACCAGCGGCGAGTTTCCGCTTCCATGGAGGAAAAACAGCTGTTGGACAAGCTGTGGGAGAACTATGAGCTGTCCCACGAGGCTGCCAAGCAGCAGCGGGTGGAGATCGAGTCCGTTCAGAAGGCCAGCCGCCGCATTGCCGAGCTGAAACGGTCCATCTCCGCACTGGGCAATGTGAATGTGGGAGCCATTGAGGAGTTCCAGCGGGTCAATGAGCGCTACACCTACCTGACAGACCAGCGGGATGATGTGGACCGGGCCAAGAAGGAACTGGAGGAGATCATCGCCGGCATTACCGCTGAGATGAAAACCATCTTTGCCCGGGAGTTTCAGATCATCAACGAGGCCTTTGGCCAGACCTTCCAGGAGCTGTTTGGAGGCGGCAAGGCCACCTTGGAGCTGGAGGACCCGGACGACATCCTCAACTGCGGCATTGAGATCAAGGTGCAGCCCCCGGGCAAGGCCCTGAAGATTATCACGCTGCTCTCCGGCGGCGAGAAGGCCTTTGTGGCCATCGCATTGTATTTTGCAATTTTAAAGGTACGGCCAACCCCCTTTGTGGTGATGGACGAGATTGAGGCCGCGCTGGACGACAACAACGTGGCCCGCTTTGCCCACTATATGCGGGCTATGTCGGACAAGACCCAGTTTATTGTCATTACCCACCGCCGAGGCACCATGGAGGAGGCCGACATTCTCTACGGCGTCACCATGCAGGAGCAGGGAGTCAGCCGCATGCTGACCATCAACCTGAATGACGTGGAAAAGGAATTGAATATCCGGTGAGATTCAAGGAGGAATTTTCTTGAAGGAAACAGAGCAAAAAAAACAGGGCTGGCTGCCCATTGTGGGACTGATCGCCCTGATCCTGGTGCTGTTTGTGGGAATCAAGCTGATCTTTGCCGGTCTTGGAAAGGCAATTCCCCAAAAGCCGGCGGGCCCACAGCCTCCGGGACAGACAGAACTGGCAGAAAAGCCGGGTCCCGGACAGACGGCCCCGTCTTTCTGCCCTTACTGCGGGGAGGAGCTGAACGACTCCTTCCAGTGGGGACAGTTCTGTCCCTACTGCGGGGAAAAGATTGAACAGTAAGGAGATCGTAGACCTATGGGCTTTTTTGATAAACTGAAAAAAATTAATATTTTTGCCAGCTTTGGCTCGGAGCTGAACGACGACTTTTACGACGAGCTGGAGGAATCCCTCATCCTGGCCGACACGGGCATGGATGTGACCCTGGAGCTGGTGGAGGAGCTGAAAAGACGGGTGCGCCAAGAGGGGATCAAGACCCTGGAGGAGGCGCGAAGCTGCATGGTACAGGTGATTGCCGACGCCATGAACGCCGGAGAGACTGCCCTTAACCTGACTACCCGTCCCTCGGTGGTGCTGTTCATTGGGGTGAACGGGGTGGGTAAGACCACCACCATCGGAAAAATTGGCCATCAGCTGAAGGGGGAGCGGAAGAAGGTCCTCTTCTGCGCGGCGGATACCTTCCGGGCCGCCGCAGCCGAGCAGCTGACCATCTGGGCCGACCGGGCGGGGGTGGAGATTGTCAAGCAGCACGAGGGGGCTGACCCCGCCGCCGTGGTCTATGACGCCATGAGCGCCGCCAAGGCCCGGGGCACCGACGTGGTGCTGGTGGATACCGCCGGGCGGCTGCACAACAAGCAGAACCTGATGAACGAGCTGAACAAGATTTCACGGGTCATTGACCGGGAATTGCCGGGCAGCGCCCGGGAGACGCTGCTGGTGCTGGACGCCACCACCGGGCAGAACGGACTCATTCAAGCCAAGCAGTTTAAGGAGGCCGCCGGTATTACCGGCATCGTCCTGACTAAGCTGGACGGCACCGCCAAGGGGGGCATCGCCATCGCCATCGCCAAGGAGCTGGACGTGCCGGTGAAGTACGCCGGCGTGGGCGAGGGCGTGGACGATCTGAAGCCCTTTGACGCCACGGAGTTTGCCCAGGCGCTTATTTGAGTTAGAAATTAGGAGTTAGGAATTGGAAATTGAGGTGAGAGACCGTGGAATACTGGAGCTGGCGGCTTTTTGCAATCCTTTTGGCCCTTCAAATTGTGCGCTGGGCTCGCCGGGACGGTGCCGGCAATATTCTGCGTTCTATGCGCCTGTGGGGAGATGGAGTGACTTTGAAACAGCGCCGGGAGAATCTGGTGGGGCTGGGTGTTTTGCTGGCTGTGCTGCTTCTGGGTGTGCTGTTTTGGCAGACAGATTAAAAAGAAGACACAAGTTCGTGCAAAATTTCCCCTTTAATTTACATTCTATCTATACCTTCCCGTGTCAAACTGTGATACAATATGGAAAAAATTGCGGAGAGGAAGTCTTTTATGTCCAGAATTGACGGCCGGGCCAACGATCAGCTGCGCCCGGTGGAAATCATCCCCAATATCAACAAGTTTGCCGAGGGCTCCTGTCTCATCCGCTGCGGCAACACCCATGTGCTGTGTACCGCCAGCGTGGAGGACAAGCCGCCGCGTCACGTCCCGGAGGGGGAGGGCTGGGTGACCGCCGAGTATTCCATGCTCCCCCGCGCCAATCGGGAGCGGTCCCGTCGGGATATTTCCAAGCTGAAATTGAACGGACGCAGTGCGGAAATCCAGAGGCTCATTGGCCGGGCTTTGCGGTCTGTGGTGGACAGAAAAAAGCTGGGACCCTGGAACATTACCATTGACTGTGATGTGCTCCAGGGAGACGGCGGCACCCGCACCGCTTCCATTACCGGGGGCTTTGTGGCTATGATGCTGGCCTTCCGGAAGATGATTGAGGCCGGGCAGCTCTCGGAGTACCCGGTAAGCGGCTATGTGGCCGCTGTGTCCGCGGGCATTGTGGATAATGTGCCGCTGCTGGACCTGTGCTATGAGGAAGACTCCTCCGCCATGGTGGACTTAAACTGCGTCATGGACGATCAGGGCCGTCTCATTGAGATTCAGGGCACCGGCGAGGAGCGCCCCTTCACTTTGGACGAGCAGCGTCAGCTGGTGGAGCTCTGCGGCAAAGGGATTGCGCAGCTCCAGGCCGTCCAAAAGGAAATTTTGGGCATATAATAGGGGGAAGGGACATGAAATTGGTACTGGCCAGCAAGAATAAAAAGAAGCTGGCAGAGATGAATGAGATCCTTTCCCATCTCGGCATTGAGGTCTGTTCCGAGGCTGAGGCCGGTGTGGATGTGGAGGTAGAAGAGACGGGGACTACCTTTGAGGAAAACTCCCTTTTAAAGGCCAAAGCCGTTATGGAGGCCAGCGGGCAGCCCGCCATCGCGGATGACTCGGGACTGTGCGTGGACGCTCTGGGGGGCGCTCCGGGGGTCTACTCTGCCCGGTATGGGGGCGAGGGCCTGAACGATGTACAGCGCTATCGTCTGCTGCTGGAGAATATGAAAGGACAGATGCCCCGGACAGCGAAATTTGTCTCGGTCATTACCTGCTGCTTTCCAAACGGAGATGTGATTTCGGCCCGTGGGGAGTGTCCGGGCACCATTGCCTTTGCCCCCATGGGGGAAGGCGGCTTTGGCTATGACCCCGTTTTCTTTGTGCCCGGGCTGAAAAAGACCTTTGCCCAGCTGACGGCTGAGGAAAAGAACGCCATTTCCCACCGGGGAAAGGCGCTTGAGGCGTTTCAGGGCAAGCTGGAAGCCTATCTGAAGGATAAATAGGCAAAAAATTTGGCGCTTGCGATGACGAAGGAGTTTGAAGTTATGTCGGAACTGACAAGTAAGCAGCGGGCTCAGCTGCGGGGCCTGGCCAACAGCATCGACACCATTTTAATTGTTGGCAAGGACGGCATTGGAGATAACCTGGTGAAGCAGGCCGACGATGCCTTGGAGGCCCGGGAACTGATCAAAGGGCGGGTTTTGGAGAACTCGCTCCTCTCTCCCCGGGAGGCGGCTGAACAGCTGGCCCCCTTGACCCGCAGCGAGGTGGTGCAGGTAATCGGAACAAAATTCGTGCTTTATCGTCCAAGTCATAATAAGGACAAGAAAGATAAGATTGTGCTGGTTCGCGAAGGGAAAAGATAATAAGGAGCCCGGCACACCGGCCCAGATAGAAGTCGCGCTGTGAGCGGTTAAAATATTTTGAAGGTGGTGCCTGCATGAAAATCGGCGTCTACGGCGGAACCTTTAATCCACCCCACCTGGGACATTTGGCGGCGGCCCGGGAAGCCATTGAGGTACTGGGGCTGGACAAGCTGCTTCTGATCCCGGCGGCTGTCCCCCCCCATAAGGCCCTTCCTCAGGAAACGCCTGCTTTGGAGCACAGGTTGGCCATGGTGGAGAAAATGGCGGACGCTTTGCAGCTTCCCAAGGTAGTGGAGGTCTCCCGGCTGGAGCTGGAACGGGAAGGAAAGAGCTATACCTCTGACACGTTGGAGGCCATCCATGAGCAGTACCCAGAGGCGGAGCTATGGCTGATCGTGGGGACAGATATGTTCCTGACCCTCCATAAGTGGCATGACCCGGCAGAGATTTTGAATTTGGCGGGAGTCTGTGCCTTCGGCCGGAAGGAGCAGGACGGAGAGGAAGTCTTCGCCCCACAGCGGGACTATTTGGTCAAGACCTACAACGCCCGCGTTGCCACCATGGTTCTTCCTGGACTGGTGGATATCTCTTCCACCCGGCTGCGGGAGCTGCTGGCCTCAGGCGGGGGGGAGGAGTACCTTCACCCGTCGGTGTACGGCTATATCCTGATGCATAGGCTCTATGGCACCCACGCAGACTTAAAGCACCTGGACATTCCTCAGCTTCGGGCGTGTTCGTACTCCATGGTGAAGGAAAAGCGGGTACGTCATATCCGCGGTACCGAGGAGGAGGCAGTCCGTCTGGCCAAGCGCTGGGGTGCGGATGAGATCTTGGCCCGGCGGGCGGGGATTCTTCACGACTGTACCAAATACCTGGAGCTGGAGGAGCAGCTTGCCCTGTGCGCACAGTACGGAGTGGAGCTTGACGAACTGGAACAGCGTATGGTAAAGCTTCTTCATTCCAAGACCGGGGCCTGCATCGCCCGGGCGGTGTTCGGGGAGCCGGATGAGGTGTACTGGGCTATTTTTTGGCATACCACGGCCAAGGCGGATATGACAACCCTGGAAAAGATTCTGTATGTGGCCGACTACATGGAGCCAAACCGGGATTTCGAAGGGGTGGAGCGATTGCGGGAGCTGGCCTACCGGGATTTGGACAAAGCCCTGCTGCTGGGGGTGGAGACCACCATTCAGGAGATGAAGGACCGCAACCTCCCCATTCATAAAAATACACTCCAGGCCCAGGTCTGGCTGAAAGAACACGGCGTGACAACAGAGGATTGAAAACATGACAGAGAACAAAAAGTATGGAAAGCGGGAAGCCGCTGTGAAAAAAGCATCCTTTGGGACCTATTGGCGCCAGCACAAGGCATGGGTAGCGGGCCTGAGCAGGGGGCAGAGGATCAAGTACCGTCTGTTTCAGGCGCTGGTGGTCCTGGCCGTCCTGGTGATTGCCGTCTTCTTGGCCGCCCGGGCCTGGATCAGACTGCCCGAGGTCCCTGACTTGCCCACACAAGGTGGGGTTACCACCCAGGACGGGGAGGAAATGGAGTACGACGGCGCGGAGCTGCCAAATGTGGCCAAGAGCGGCCGAAAGGACGGGTATTATACCTTCCTGGTGGCTGGACAGGACGTCATCAGTGGGTCTACCGATACCATGATCTTGATCAGCTACGATACCAAAAACAAGGAAATCCATGCCATCAGCCTGCTGCGGGACACCATGATCAACACCAGCTCCAGCAGCAAGCGCCTGAATTCGGTATATGCCCGGAACAAGGGCTCCAAGGACCTGCCTGACCGCCAGCGGGTGGAGAACGGTATGAACGCCCTGAGGCAGGAAGTGAGCAAGCTGACCGGAATTTATCCTGATTTTTATGTGATGATCCAGTGGGAAGCGGTAGGGGAACTGGTAGACGCCATCGGCGGGGTATATTTTGAGGTCCCCTTCGACATGGACTATGACGACCCCGCGCAGGATCTGCACATTCATCAAAAGGCGGGCTACCGTCTGCTCAACGGCGAGGACGCCATGGAGGTGGTCCGGTTCCGGAAGAACAACGATTTGAGTATTTCCTTGGGTGACAGCGGCCGTACCGAGATTCAGCGGAAATTTCTGACCGCGGTGCTGAAAGAATGCATCCAGCCCGATGTACTGCTGAAGCTGCCCACCTTGGCGAATATCTTTACGGAAAATGTCACCACCGATTTGAGCGTGGGGAATATCCTGGCCTTTGCCCAACTGGCCATCGGCATCGACCCGGATACCGATGTGACCATGGAGTCCATCCCCTGGACTGGGGTATCCTATCACGGGGCCTCTATGGTGCTGCCCATTCAGGATGAGCTGCTGGCACTGCTCAACAACGGCATCAACCCCTATATGGACGATATCCAGGCCAGCGACCTTCAGCTTCTTTATCAGAAAAGCGATGGGAGCTTCGGTGTGACCAACGGTACGCTGGCCGATCCCAGCATGGGCCGGGCGTATGTGGCGACAAAGCCGACCCAGGAAGAGACGGAGGAACCGGAAGTGCCCATTGAGACGGAGAATCCGGACCAGTCCGGAGCAACCAATGAAGGCGGTACGAATCCCAACGATCCGGTGATTTCCGGCGACCCGACAGCACCCGGTGAAACTGGGGAGGGAGGGACCACTGGAGAAGGAGGGTCTCCTACGGAGGGGGAAACTTCCGGCGGGACGGAACTTCCCGGCGGGACGGAACTTCCCGGCGGGACGGATACGCCCAGCGGGTCGGAAACCTCTGGCGGAGCGGGAACTTCTGTTGATCCGGTGATTCCCGGCGATCCGGTGATTCCCGGGGATGGAACGGGAGAAACAAACCCGGCCGTCTCCGGAAACGTCAATTCTTCCGGAACGGGCGCTGTCCCCGAGACATCCGGGGCCAGTGCGGGCGAGGAAATTAATATGAGTACCGGCGATCCCAGCCAAGTATTCCCTGATTTGAACAGGGAACCCGCTCAGGACCTTCCCCAGGTGTAAACGGGCGGAGCGTACCGGGAAAAATGAAAACAAGATGGAAAGGAGCAGACCGGATGAATTCCTACGAACTGGCGGCCCTGCTGGCCAAGGCTCTGGATGGTAAAAAGGGGCAGAATATCAAGGTCCTGAAGACGGAGGAGCTGACCACTTTGGCGGACTATTTTGTATTGTGTACCGCTACCTCCAATACCCAGGTAAAAGCCATGTCCGATGCATGTGAGGAGGCGGCTGAAAAGCGGGGAGAACACGCCCACCATATTGAGGGGCACCGGGACGGAACCTGGCTGCTCATGGACTTCTCCAGCGTGGTAGTCCATGTGTTTACTGACGAGGCCCGGAAATTCTATGACCTGGAGCGGCTGTGGAGCGATGCCCAGGATATGGATATGACAGAGATTCTGAAAGCAGAGTGAAAAACACCCCGGCGTTTTCAAACGCCGGGGTGTTTTTCATACACCTTGTATTATCTGAAGGGCCTTTTGCCGATTTGTAATCTGATTGACGGGCTGACTTCCGCCGAATTCTCCATCAATGGTCCAGGGAAGCGGCTGGTCGCAGGTAAACGTGAGGCTGCTGGCCTGGAACTGAATGAGCGCGCCGTCCTCCGGGGGGGTCAGATTGATCAGGGCCTGCAGGCCATTTGCCAAATCCACAAGACTCAGCGGTTTTTTAAATAGTGTGACCTCAAACAGACCATCATCCAACACCACCTGGTCACTGTTTGGCGTTTTCATCCCGCCAATGGATAAAGAATTGCTTACCATCCCAAAGAAGAAGTCGTCCTCCAGACTCTGCCCATCGTACTCCACCTTTAAATGATAGGGGACAATGGTAGGCAGGGAAGCAATGCCGCCGAAGATATAGGCCAGATGTCCAAACGTCTTTTTCAAATCCTGGGGCGTGTCATAGGCCACGTTGGTAAAGGCGCCGAATGCGGCAACATAAATAAAGGGATGCCCATTAAACAGCCCCATATCAATGGAGGTAGCTTTACCGGCGCCGGCGGCGGCCAAAGTGGCCTGCTTGGTTCCCTTTGGAAGGCGAAGTGTGGCAGCGCAATCGTTTGTGGAGCCAAAGGGAATATAACCAAGAGGCGGGGGGGCCGTCAGCTCCAGCAGTCCGCCGGAGACTTCACTGAGGGTTCCATCCCCTCCCGCGCATACAACTCGGTCAAACTGACAGCCCAACTCTTTCGCCACCCGGGCGGCGTCTCCCTTCTCTTGGGTGGGGTACACGGTGGTCAGCCATCCCGCTTTGGTAAAGGTATCCAAAACGGTGGACAGCTCCGTTCGTATTTTTCCGGTTCCGGATGTGGGGTTGTAAATAAAAAGAAGGTTCTTCATCATGGGTATCCTCCGTGCTGCCCCAATCTGTCTTTCCGGCAGCCGACGATGTTGAAATGGGAACCAAATCGGTCCTTATGTCATGTAGAGAATATTATAGGGGGCTTTTCAAAAAAATCAAGGCGAGTGCTGTAAAATTTTCACTTTCTTAATAGTCCGCCTTTCAATAAGGGAAATGGGGCTTGAAACCAAAAGAAAAAACAGGTAAAATGAGTGAAAATGTTTTGTTATGAGGTGTGATTTTCATGGATCGAAAGACCTTGGCCGCCGCCTTCCCGGCGACGGTTCCGGTTTTGATGGGCTATCTGGCCATTGGTATGGCCTTTGGCCTAATGCTCCAGACGGCGGGCTATGGAGTGGGCTGGGCTTTGCTGATGAGTCTGACGATCTATGCCGGCTCTGGTCAGTATCTGGGGGTTTCCCTTCTGGCCACCGGCGCCCACCTGAGCCAAGTGGCCTTTCTGACGCTGATGATTAATTTCCGGCACCTGGTATATGGGCTGTCCATGCTGGAAAAATTTCGGGGTATGGGTGTCCGGAAATTTTATATGATCTTTTCCCTGACCGATGAGACATACGCGCTGCTCAGCTCCGCAAGGGTTCCGGAAGGGGTGGATGAACATCGGTATTATTTTGCTGTGGCGATGCTGGACCACAGCTATTGGATCATGGGTTCTGTGCTGGGTTCTGTACTGGGTTCGGCGTTGGGCTTTGATACCACAGGGGTGGATTTTGCTATGACGGCCCTGTTTTTGGTCATCGCGGTGGGTCAGTGGAAGAAGGCAGGCAGTCATCTGCCTGCGTTGCTGGGCGCCGCCGCCACCCTGATCAGTCTGCTTGTGGTGGGAGCCGACGATATGCTGCTGCCCGCCCTGGGGATGATAGTCATTCTTCTGACGGTCCTGCGGAAACGGTTGGGAGAGGAAACGGTAAGTGGGGAGAAGGAGGAATTACCATGCCGCTGAGTCCTGTGGAGACTCTGGCTTCCATTTTCGTCATGGCCATTGTCACCTTTTTTACCAGAGCGCTGCCTTTCCTGCTTTTTGACCGTGGGGACCGCCCGCCCAAGATCGTGCTGTATTTGGGAAAGGTCCTGCCTCCGGCCATTATCGCAATGCTGATCGTTTACTGCCTGAAGGGGGTTACCTTTACCACTCTGGGAGGATGGCTTCCCACCCTGCTGGCCGGAGTAACCGCAGTGCTGCTTCATGTGTGGAAGGGAAATGATCTGCTCTCCATTTTCGGCGCCACTGGGCTATATATGATACTGGTCCAGACTGTATTCGGGTGAGGCGAGCGTATGGAGAAGCATGTATTGATTACCGGCGCGTCACGGGGAATCGGCGCGGCTGCTGCCAGGCGGTTTGCCCAAGGCGGCTGGCGGGTGAGCGTTCACTATCATCAAAGCCGGGAACGGGCTGAGATGTTGGTGAAGGAACTGACCGCCATGGGGGTGAGAGCAGCCCCGGTCCAGGGGGATGTGTCCGATCCCGCTCAGGCGGCACGCCTGGCCGCGGAAGCGGCAGAGGCCTTAGGGCCCATCGACGCGTTGGTGTGCAATGCCGGAGTGGCTTTGCCCATTCAGCTGCTGACCGATACCACCGACAGCCAGTGGCGGCAGGTGATGGGAACCGATTTGGATGGGGTGTTCCATACCTTGCGTGCGGTAATTCCCGGTATGGTATCCCGAAAAAAGGGGGCCATTGTGACGATCTCCTCCATGTGGGGGGTGACGGGGGGCTCCTGTGAGGCGCCCTACTCCGCGGCGAAGGCGGGGGTGGTGGGGCTGACCCGGGCACTGGCCAAGGAACTGGGACCCTCCAACATTCGCGTGAACTGTGTGGCTCCCGGAGCCATTGAGACGGAAATGACTGCTTTTCTGACGCAGGAAGACCGGAAAGCTCTGGCGGAGGAAACGCCGCTGGGAAGAATGGGAGTCCCGGAAGAAGTGGCGGAAGCGATCTATTTTCTGTCTGGAGAACAGGCGGGATTTATCACCGGGCAGGTGCTGAATGTGGACGGCGGAATGGTAATTTAAGCGGACCGGCCGGAGAATTTACACCTTTTACGGGAAATTTCGGTTGTCAGTGACTGTAAAAGTTGTTATACTAACCATACAACAGATTCTTTTGCCCAAACACATCAGCTTGCGCAGAAATATCGGGAGGACACGGGATGAGGCGGTCCAACAGTAATTTTGGCGGCTATCGGGGCCGCAGAACGCTGACAGATATTTTAAGGATCATTGCCATTTCCCTTGGGGTGGTGGTGGCGCTTGTTGTGGCGGTTTTGTTCTTTGCACAGGACTATATTGTCTATACGGATGATGGAATGCGTCTGGAGCTTCCTTTTCTGAAGCAGAATCAGACAGACTCCGGGCAGAAGGGCCTTGATCCCGGCAGTGTGACAGTTGTGGAGCAAGAGGGTGGGACTTCCGCACAAGGTCAGTCCGATGGGGAGAATCCTCCGATGAGAGCGGTCCAGCTTTCGGTGGACAGTGTGGTAGACGATACCGCTCCCGCCCTGCTGGCCGAGGCTGGGGCAAATACCCTGGTGCTGGAGATGAAGGGGCAGGACGGTATCCTGTCATGGCAGTCGGAAGTAGAATTGCCTCAGTGGGCGGGAATCAACGGAACAGCAGCAGTCAATGAGGCGATGGAGAAATTCAAGAGTCAGGATGTGTATACCGTGGCCCGGGTATGCTGCTTTCGGGATGACAGTATGCCTTATTTTGATACCAGCTTGGCCCTGCGCAGTTCCGGTGGGAATTGGCGGGATGAGTTGGGCCTGCGCTGGCTCAGTCCGGCATCCTCCCGTGCCCAGGAGTATCTGGCATCTTTGTGCGGCGAGTTGGCTGAGATGGGATTTGATGAGATCCTGCTGGAGGAGTATACCTTCCCTGTGGACGGAGATCTGGGCTATATCGTCACGGGAGCGGCCTACGATCCCAATCAGTTTACGCAGCAGGTACAGTCATTCCTCACCCAGGTGAAACAGGCCCTAGCGCCCTATGGGACCCGACTGTCTTTGCGGGTGAGCGGAGAACTTTTGGCTGAGAATGGAAACACCAGCGGGCTGAACAAACAGCTTTTGCAAGATTTTGCCGACAGCATCTGGGTGGAGAACCCGACCGATCTGACAACGCTTCTGGATCAGCCGGAAATGAAAGATATTGGATTGGTGAGAATTGTAAATGCGTGGAGCGGGGATGAAAATTTGCCCCAGGCGATCTTATCGGCGGAAAAAGTTGAATAAAATGCCAGAGCGTCAGACTGCCATTTGCAGTCTGACGCTTTCTCTTTGTATGCTAAATATTGTAAAAATAAGAAAATATTCAATTTTATTGGAAACGAATAAAATATTTTGGTAAAAATAGAGCAATACTTCAAAAACAGCAGAAAGCGTGACATATCAGATAAAAATCATCCAAAAGACTGTGAAAGCTAAATAAAATAACACTTGCATTTTCAAACAATATCAAATAAAATGGGCAATAAGCAAACGCTTTATTGCTTTATTTGAAGGTGGTGAGACTATGGCGTTAGAGGCTATTCAGGAGGTCACGCAGGCTGAGGCTCAGGCCAAGGCCCGGTGCGAGGCGGCAGCCGTTCAGGCCAAGCAGAAGCTGGCCGAGGCGCAGAAGCAGGCCAGGCGAACGCTGGAACAGGCCAGACAGCAGGCGCAGGCACAGACCAGGCAGATGATGGCTCAGGCTGAGGAGCAGGCCGCACAGGCGACGCAGCAGGTTCTGGCTCAGGCGGAGTCGGACTGCCAGGCAATGAAGCAAAAGGCCCGTGGCCGGCTGGATCAGGCGGCCCAACTGATCGTAGAAAAGGTTGTGAATCGCTGATGGCTATTGTGAAAATGAAGCATCTTCGCCTGGTAGCCATGGCGGAAGACCGGGAAGCGATGCTTCGGCTGCTTCAGCACCTTGGCTGTGTGGAAGTGGACGAGGTGTCCTTGGCGGAGGATGACTCCGGCGGGGAACTGGCGGAGCAGCTGAAGGAAAAGCTCACCCGGCTGGATGCCCAGGGCCTGTCTGAGGCCCGGGAGGAGCAGAATCAGGCGGAGCGTGCCCTGGGGGTGCTCAAACGCAGCGCCCCCGAAAAGGGAAGCTTCCTTGCGCCCAAGCCGGAGGTGAAGGAGGGGGAGCTGTTCAGTGAGGCCTCCGCCCAGGCGGCACGAAGCTGCGTGACGGAGATCAATCAGCTGGATGCCCGGATTAGCGCCATTCACGCTGAGGAGGGGAAGCTGGTCGCCCAGCGTTCTGCGCTGGCCCCATGGCTTCCGCTGGATCTTCCTCTGGAGACTGGTTCCACAGCTCAGGTGACCATTCAGCTTGGAACCTTGCCCGCCTCTGTCTCCCTGGAACAGGCTCAATCGGCCCTCCAGGCGGTGGGAGAACTGGCTCAGCTCAGCCAGGTGTCTACCGATCCGGAGTGGCGCTACTGTGTGTTCGTATGCCACAATACCCAGGCCCAACAGGCGCTGGACGCATTGAAGGAGCTGGGATGGTCCAGGGCAAATGTCAGAGAATGGACCGGGACCGCGGTGGAAAACGACCGGCGCCTTACCCAGGAGCTTGACGCCCTTGCCCAGGAGCGGGAGGAGATCGAGAAAAAGCTGGCCGGAATGGGTCAGGCCCGTCCTGCGGTTGAGAAGCTGTCCGATCTGGCGGGTGTGACTGCCAACCGGGAGGAGTCCCGCGGCCGGCTGCTGAATACCGGGAAGACCTTCCTGCTGGAGGGCTGGGTACCGGAGGAGAATTGGCCCCAGATGGAAAAGGCCTTGGCGGATTACACCTGTGCCTGTGAGGTAACGGACCCCGCACAGGAGGACTACCCCAAGGTGCCGGTGAAGCTGAAAAACAATCCTTTCACCAGACCCTTGAATATGGTCACGGAGATGTATTCCCTGCCCGCCTATGGCTCTCTGGACCCGAACCCGTTGATGGCTCCGTTCTTTATTCTCTTCTATGGGATTATGATGGCGGACATGGGGTATGGACTTTTGATGTTCCTGATCGGATCGCTGGTGCTGTGGAAGAAAAAGCCCACGGGCACCATGGGCCACCTGTGCGGACTGCTGGTGCTGTGCGGAATCAGCACCTTTATTATGGGCGCTGTGACCGGCGGCTTCTTTGGTGATTTCCTGACTCAGCTGGCCAAGCTCATCAATCCCAACAGTACCTTTGCCCTGCCCGCCCTCTTTACCCCCCTGGAGGACACCATGATGATCCTGGTGGGCGCTATGTGCCTGGGCTTTGTCCAGATTCTCACTGGCATGGCCATCAGCTTTTACAAGAAGCTGCGGGACGGCCAGGTGATGGATGCCATCTGGGAGGAGGTCACCTGGTGGGTGGTCTTTGCCGGCGCGGCCCTGGCCATTCTGGGGATCACCAATGTGGTACTCATTCTGGGCGGAGTTATGGTAGTGGCCGGACCTGTGATCACCGGAACAGGATTTGGAAAGATTACCGGGATTTTCGGTTCCCTCTATAACCACATTACCGGCTATTTCGGGGACATCCTCTCCTATTCCCGTCTGATGGCCCTGATGCTGGCCGGTTCGGTCATTGCCCAGGTGTTTAACACCTTGGGAGCGATTCCCGGAAACATCCTTATCTTTATCCTGATCTCCTTTGTGGGCAACGCCCTGAACTTTGCCCTGAACCTGCTGGGGTGCTATGTCCACGACCTGAGACTTCAGTGCCTGGAGTATTTCGGGAAATTTTATCAGGATGGCGGAAAACCGTTCCGTCCCCTGAATTTGAATACAAAATACTATAATATCGTCAAATAAGAGGAGGAAGAAACAATGGATATGAGTCAACTGATTGAATTGCAGCAGGGAGCAACCTTCCTGGGCAGCATTGGCGGCCTGGCACTGGCTCTGTTGGGGGCCGGCCTGGCGGCGGTTCTCAGCGGCATCGGTTCTGCCAAGGGCACCGGCATCGCCGGTGAGGCAGGCACCGGCCTTCTGTGCGAGGACCCCAGCAAGTTTGGTAAAGTCATGATCCTTCAGGTCATTCCCGGCACCCAGGGCCTGTACGGCCTTGTGGTGTGGTTCTTTGCTGTGTTCCGCATGGGCCTGCTGTCCGGCACTCTGCCCGATCTGACGGTGGCTCAGGGCATGCAGTATTTTGTGGCCTGCCTGCCCATGGCGCTGGGCGGCCTGTTCTCCGCCATCGCCCAGGGCCGTGTAGCTGCCGGCTCCATCAACATTCTGGCCAAGAAGCCTGACGACTGGTCCAAGGGCATGGTCCTTTGTATCACCGTGGAGTTCTATGCCATTCTGTCTCTGCTGGCCTCTATGCTGATGATCATCAACATCAGCGCGTAAGGCGCAAGAAAGGAACGCGCCTATGGAAGGAATTGAGAAAATTACCGCCAAGATTGCCCAGGACGCCCAAGCGGAAGTGAGCCGCGTGGAGCAGGAGACCCAGGCCCAGGTCAATGAAATTCTCTCTCAGGCCCAGGTCCAGGCGGATAAGGAGACTGCCGACACCCTGGCCCGGGGTCGGAGGGCAGCGGATGAGCGGTTGGAGCGGCTTCAGTCTGCCGCCGGTCTGGAGCGGCGCAAGCTGGAGCTGGCCGCCAAGCAGGAGGTGCTGGGCGAGGCATTTGACCTGGCCCTGGAGAAGCTGTGCTCTCTGCCTGAGCAGGATTATATTAAACTGCTGACTGCCCTGGTGCTGGAGGCAACTTCCACCGGGAAGGAGCAGCTCATTTTCTCCGCCAAGGACCGCGCCCAGGTGGGCAAGCAGGTCGTGGTGGCAGCCAATGAGGCCCTGGCCAGCCGGGTGGCCCCTGAACTGCCGGAATCCATTACCGACTCCAAGGTGGGGGCTTTTGTGGGCAAGCTGGTGAACACCACTGCCGCCATGGTCAGCGGCACCGCCATGCTTACTCTCTCCCAGGAAACCCGGGAGATGAAGGGCGGCTTCATCATGGTGGACGGAGACGTGGAGATCAACTGCGCCTTTGAAACCCTGATCCGCCTCCAGCGTGAGAAGCTGGAAAAAGAAGTGGCAAACGTTTTGTTTCAGCAATGAGAAGTGAGGTGAGATCGGTTGTCTCACAAGAAAGATACTGATTACCTGGCCATTTCCGCGCGCATCCGGGCCATGGAGAACCGCCTGCTCACCCGGGAGCGGATGGACCGCATGATCGATGCCCGGGACGGGGCGGAGGCTATGAAGGTCCTGTCCGAGTGCGGCTATAACGACGCCGCCGGTCTGGATGCCGCGCTGCTCCAGGCCCGGGCCGAGGTATTCCGGGATATGGAGCATTCCGCGCCCGACCCCCGGCTGGTGGAAGTGTTTCAGATCAAATACGACTACCACAACGCCAAGGCGATCCTGAAAGCCCAGGCTTTGAATACCGACCCGGAGCGGCTGCTGCTCTCCGGGGGACGGTACGAGCCCAAAGAGCTGCTGGAAATGTGGCGCCGTGAGGAGCTGAAGGGCTGCTCTCCCACCTTTGTCCGGGCCATGGAGCGGGGCAAGGATCTTCTGGCCGAGAGCCACGACCCGCAGCAGTCCGACCTGTTGCTGGACCGGGCCTGTTATGAGGAGATGGAGCAGCTGGCCCGGGAGCTGGAAAGCCCCTTCCTCCAGGGATATGTCCGTCTGTGTGTGGACGTGGCCAACCTCCGCGCCGCCGTCCGGGTCTACCGGATGGGGAAAGAGGCGGAGTTTCTCAAACAGGTACTGCTGCCCGGCGGGAATGTGTCAGAACAGTCCATTCTCTCCGCACGGCGGGAGGCATTGGACGAAGTGTTCCGGTCAGGCCCTCTTGCCAAAGCCGCGGAGCTGGGAGAGAAGCTCCTTCAGCCCGGTGGCGGCTCCCTCACCGAATTTGAGCGGGAGTGCGACAACGCCCTGACCGCCTATCTGGCCGCCGCCCGCCGCGTCCCCTTTGGGGAGGAGACTGTCATCGGTTACCTGTATGCCAAGGAGCAGGAGTTTACCGCCATCCGCTCTATTTTTGCCGGGCGGGCCGCTGGACTGGACGGAGACGTGATCCGGGCCCGGCTGCGTGAGACCTATGTGTAAGGGGGGTGGGGAAGGATGTATAAAATTGCCGTGATGGGTGATATGGACAGCGTCCTGGGGTTTAAGGCCCTGGGGCTGGAGGTTTGCCCTGTTTCCACCCCTGAGGAAGGCCGGGAGGCGCTGCACCGTATGGCCAGGGAGAATTATGCCATCATCTACATGACCGAGCAGCTGGCCGCCCAGATGGGACCGGAGATTGCCCGGTATAAGGATGCCCTGACCCCCGCCATTATACTGGTCCCCGGCAAAGAGGGCTCTCTGGGGATCGGTATGGCCAACATCAAAACGGCGGTGGAACGCGCCGTGGGAGCCGACATTTTGTAAAAGCTTCCTGATTTGCAGAAATTTACTTCGAAGGAAGGTTTAGCCTATGGGAAAGATCGTCAAGGTCTCCGGCCCGCTGGTGGTGGCCACCGGCATGGAGGAGGCCAACATGGCCGACGTGGTCCGTGTGGGCGAGCAGCGCCTGATTGGTGAAATCCTCACCATGACCGGCGGCTCCGCCTCCATCCAGGTCTACGAGGAGACCTCCGGCCTGGGCCCGGGGGCCGAGGTGGTCACCACCGGGTCCCCCCTGTCCGTGGAGCTGGGCCCCGGTCTGGTGGAAAATATTTACGACGGAATCCAGCGCCCTCTGGAAGTCATCATGGAGAAGGTCAAGAGCAACAACCTCCCCCGCGGCGTAGAGGTGCCCGCCCTGGACCGGGAGAAGAAGTGGGACTTTGTGGCTACGGTGGAGCCCGGCGCCCAGGTGGTGGGCGGCGACGTGATCGGCACCGTCCAGGAGACCCCCTCCATTCTCCACAAAATCATGATTCCTCCCAAAATGAAGGGGAAGATTGTCTCCATTCAGTCCGGCTCCTATACCGTCACTGAGACGGTGGCGGTGCTGGAGCAGGAGAACGGGGAGAAGGTAGAGCTGCCCATGATGCAGAAGTGGCCTGTCCGCGTGGGCCGGCCCTACAAGCACAAGTATCCTCCTGTCATTCCCCTTCAGTCCGGCCAGCGGATCGTGGATACCTTCTTCCCCGTGGCCAAGGGCGGTACCGCCGCTATTCCCGGGCCCTTCGGCTCCGGCAAGACGGTGATGCAGCACGCCCTGGCCAAGTGGTCTGACGTGGATTTGGTGGTCTATATCGGCTGCGGCGAGCGCGGCAACGAGATGACCGACGTTTTGCGGGAGTTCCCCGAGCTGGTGGACCCCCGTACCGGGGAGACGCTGATGAAGCGTACCGTCCTCATTGCCAATACCTCTGATATGCCCGTGGCCGCCCGCGAGGCGTCCATCTATACCGGTATCACCATTGCCGAGTACTTCCGTGACATGGGCTATGCTGTGGCCGTTATCGCCGACTCCACCTCCCGCTGGGCCGAGGCTCTGCGCGAGATGTCTGGCCGTCTGGAGGAGATGCCCGGTGAGGAGGGCTACCCCGCTTACCTCAGCTCCCGTCTGGCCCAGTTCTACGAGCGGGCGGGCAGCGTGTCCTGCCTGGGCTCCGACGAGCGCCGGGGCAGCCTGACCGCCGTGGGCGCTGTGTCCCCTCCCGGCGGCGACCTCTCCGAGCCTGTGTCCCAGGCCACCATGCGGATTGTCAAGGTGTTCTGGGCGCTGGACGCCTCCCTGGCCTACCGCCGTCACTTCCCCGCCATCAACTGGCTCAATTCCTACTCCCTGTATCTGGACTCCCTGAAGAGCTGGTACGATGAGAACCTGGGCAAGGAATTCCTTCAGAACCGGGAGTGGGCTATGGCCGTGCTCCAGGAGGAGGCCAGCCTCAACGAGATCGTCCAGCTGGTAGGTAAGGACTCCCTGTCCGCCAAGGATCAGATCACCCTGGAGGTGGCCAAGATGATCCGGGAGGACTTCTTGCAGCAGAACTCCTTTGTGGACATCGACTCCTACTCCGAGTATGACCGGCAGGAGAGAATGCTGGCCATGATCCGGGAGTACGATACCCAGTGCCGTGCCGCCGCGGAGAAGGGCGGGGAGCTGGCCGAGCTGTTTGCCATTCCTGCCCGGGAGGGCATCGGCCGGGCCAAGTCTGTTCCCGCGGACCAGTATAAGGACAACTACGCCGCCCTGTCTGAAGAGATGGAGCGGGAGATCACCGCCATTGGGGAGAAAGGAGCGGAAGCACTGTGATTCGGGAATATAAAACAATCCAGGAGATCTCCGGTCCTCTGATGGTGGTCAACCGGGTCCAGGGGGTCACCTATGACGAGCTGGCTGAGATTGAGCTCAGCGACGGCTCCATCCGCCGGTGCAAGGTGCTGGAGGTCAACGGCGACTCCGCTGTGGTGCAGCTCTTTGAGGCATCTGCCGGCATCAACCTGAAGGAATCCAAAATCCGCTTTCTGGGCCATCCTCTTCAGCTGGCCGTGTCTGGCGATATGCTGGGCCGGGTCTTCAACGGTATGGGCCAGCCCATTGACGGCGGCCCCGCCATCCTGGCCGACGAGTACCGGGATATTAACGGCCTGGCCATGAACCCCGCCGCCCGGAACTACCCCAACGAGTTTATCCAGACGGGTATCTCCACCATTGACGGCCTGAATACCCTGGTCCGTGGTCAGAAGCTGCCTATTTTCTCCGGTTCCGGTCTGCCTCACGCGGCCCTGGCCGCTCAGATCGCCCGTCAGGCCAAGGTGCTGGACGGGGAGAGTAACTTTGCCGTGGTATTTGCCGCCATTGGTATTACCTTTGAGGAGTCGGAGTTCTTCGTCAACGAGTTTAAACGTACCGGCGCCATTGACCGCACCGTTCTGTTCACCAACTTGGCCAACGACCCCGCCGTGGAGCGTATCGCCACCCCCCGTATGGCCCTGACCGCTGCGGAGTACCTGGCCTTTGAGAAGAACATGCATGTGCTGGTCATTCTGACGGATATTACCAACTATGCCGAGGCTCTGCGTGAGATCTCCGCCGCCAAGAAGGAGGTCCCCGGCCGCCGCGGCTATCCTGGCTATCTGTACACGGACCTTGCTACCATGTACGAGCGCGCCGGCCGTCAGGTGGGCAAGGAGGGGTCCATCACCATGATCCCCATCCTGACCATGCCTGAAGACGACAAGACCCACCCCATCCCCGACCTGACCGGATATATTACCGAGGGGCAGATCATTCTCTCCCGTGAGCTGTACCGCCGGGGCGTCAATCCCCCTGTGGACGTGCTGCCCTCCCTGTCCCGTTTGAAGGACAAGGGTACCGGCGAGGGTAAGACCCGCGAGGACCATTCGGGCACGATGAACCAGCTCTTTGCCGCTTACGCCACCGGCAAGGAGAACAAGGAGCTGATGTCCATTCTGGGTGAGGCTGCTCTGAGTCCGACGGACCTGCTGTATGCCAAGTTCGCCGACGAGTTTGAAAAGCGCTACGTCTCCCAGGGAACGGATGAGAACCGCTCCATTTTCGAGACGTTGGACCTGGGCTGGGAGCTTCTGAGCATCCTGCCCCGGAGCGAACTGAAGCGGATCAAGCCCGAGTATATTGACAAGTATTTGCCCAAGAAGGATTAAGGGGGGAGGAAAATGCCTTCCACAACAATAAATCCCACCCGCATGGAGCTGACCCGGCTGAAAGGCCGGCTGAAGACCGCCCAACGGGGCCACAAGCTGCTGAAAGACAAGCGGGACGAGCTGATGAAGCAGTTTATGGACGTGGTTCGGGAGAACCGTGCTCTGCGCAGAAGAGTGGAGGAGGGGCTCATGCGGGCCCACGGAGCCTTTACCGTGGCTGCCGCTCTCATGTCCCCGGAGATGCTGGAGCAGTCTCTGATGTACCCCAAGCAGTCTGTGGAGCTGGATATGACGTTTGAAAACGTCATGTCGGTAGACGTTCCCCGGTATCAGTTCCATACCGCCAGTCAGGAGCCGGGGGAGATTTACCCCTATGGCTTTGCCCAGACCAGCGGTGAGTTGGACGATGCGGTGGACGCCATGGCTCAGGTTTTTCAGGATATGCTCCGGCTGGCGGAGGTGGAAAAGACTTCTCAGCTGTTGGCTGAGGAGATTGAGAAGACCCGTCGGCGTGTCAACGCTCTGGAGTATGTGAAGATTCCGGAGATGCAGCAGAACATCAAGTATATCACCATGAAGCTGGATGAGAACGAACGTGCCAATACCATCCGCTTAATGAAAGTCAAGGATATGCTTCTGAAGGAAGCTATCGAGGAGCGCAGAGAGGAAGACGCTAGAGCCGCAAGGGTTTTCGGGTCTTCCGGTGAAGCGCCCCAGCAGGTTTAAGGGCGGTTTTACCGCAATTTTACCGCTTTTACGATGGGACGAAATGAAAAAAGCTGGTACTGTTTGGGAGAACCCGGACAGTACCAGCTTTTGTTATGTCTCTAGTCGTCTACGAGAAATGTCTTTTGCCAAAAGTGATATTTGGTTATTTAGATCTTCTTTGGAGTGAATATCATTTATAACCAATGTTTTTAATGCAGATAATTCTTGAGGAAAGTTTTCTATTTGTGATGACAATAGCACGGGGATTAGCGGGATTCCAGACTGGTATGCTGTAGACAACTCTTTAAGGGCGAAACTGGATTGAGTGTAATTAGACGATAATAAGATAATAGCATAATCAGATTCTGCAATGTATTCACAAATTGTGTCTACAATATTTTCTCCATATGGAATAGTGTTTGCACTTAACATCTGATATCTTCTTTTAGAGTATTTGGAAAGATACGATTCTAAAATAGTTGAAAATACTTCTTCGAATTCTTGATCTTTTGCTGAATAAGAGATAAAAATATTTATTTTAGGGGTAATACGCTTAAATGCTAGTGAAATATACAGTGCTAACAATAATGAACTCAAAGGAACAAAAATTGCTATAAGAATCGTTTCTTTATGAGCATTTACTAGCTTAGAATAGTCAAAAACCAATATAAGTATAGCTAACACAACCGAGATACCAGAAATAATTAGCGCCAAAATACTGCGATAATTATTTTTCATTTAATCACACCTCCTATATATAGGGTCGCAATTGCAACGGTGTACAAAGGGAACATAATAAAAAACTTAATAATGGACTGCCAATC
>JAXWVI010000025.1:0-27022 GCA_037245165.1 bacterium | reverse complement strand
TCTCAAATCCATTCACGTTCGGACCTAGAGGCACGACCCAGTTCGTATCAAAGGCCTCTTTGATATACAGTTGTTCTTTGCCGCTCATGTGAGCAAGGCAAAGGTAAATTCGTTTATTCATGATTTATTTTGTGATTAAAAGAGCGATTACTAAATCAAACACCACTCTTTAAGACTGACTTAAAAAACTCCAGATAAGTCAAAGGGGATCAATTATAACCATTAAAAGCCTCCGTTGTCGCATTGCCCTCCATATTAATATCTTCTCGAAAAAGCACCTTCTTTACGGTCAGCAGAATTGTTTTCACATCCAACCCAAAAGAATAATGATCCACATACCACACATCCAGCTCAAACTTCTTTGTCCACGAAATGTTGTTACGCCCGTTCACTTGTGCCCATCCCGTGATTCCCGGACGAACCTCATGCCGGCGGAACTGTTCTTTCGAGTATAAAGGAAGATACTTTGGCAATAAAGGGCGAGGTCCAACAAGAGCCATATCCCCTTTCAACACATTTATCAATTGCGGCAATTCATCAATAGAAAGCGAGCGGACTATTTTCCCGATCCTTGTCAAACGAACACTATCCGGCAATAAGTCACCTTCCGCATCCCGTTCATCCGTCATCGTCTTGAATTTAATTGCCTTGAATATCTTGGCATTTCTTCCGGCACGATCCTGCGTAAAGAAAACACCGGCTCCCTTGTTGGCGAAATGAAGAAAAATAATCAAAAGAAGTAATATAGGCCAAATCATCAAAAGAGCAGTCAGAACAATCACAAAATCCAAACATCGTTTTAATCCACCTTTATACATAAACTTATAATTCAATTAACGGTTGCTTATTCCAACTTATTTCCTTCGCCGCCTGCTCCACATTGCGGAATGAGTATCCTCTCAATAAGAACTCTAATTTATTCCGAGCTCCTCTTTTGCCTATATTTGTCTTGACGTAACGGGTTATACGATTCTTCAAAGTTCCCGGCTCCTTAAAGTATCCCTCAAACTCAGCTTTAGTCATAAACTTGGAATTTTGTTCAATCAAGTCATTAATGTGAAAATAAAACATCACATAATCCATACGTTCAATAAAGCTTTTCTGCAACCATAGCGGAACTAGCCTAAAATAACCACCCCCTGAAAAAGCAATACGTTTTCCAATCAGCGAAGCCGGACAAATAGGAAATTCTTTCAAGGTATATGTGCCCTTTCTTATCAGCGAAGGTACAGAGGAAGTAAACTGGGGAAAACCTCCAAAATCCCGATGGATAGGAAACACGGAACAATCATATTCTATACCATTTTCAGCCAGTATATCAAAAGCCCAATCATTATTCTTCCCGATCGAGAAAGCCGGCGCACGAAAACTTTTCACTTTCTCACCTATCATATTTTCAATCTCTTCCAAGGCAATACGTGTATCTTCCGCAAACTCTTCGGGAGTCATCTTATTTACCCACAAATGCTTATTGGAATGACTTCCTATTTCATGCCCAGCATTCGCTATTCTTTTCAGCACATTTGGAAACTCAACGGCCAATTGCCCTACACAAAAAAAAGTAGCTTTGGTATTATTCTTTTCCAAGGTATTCAAGATCCAATCCAGCAACTCGTCATATTGCCGATATTTTTCTTTTCGCTCCCCATTGAAATGCTTTTCGATATACCATTCTTCAATATCAAAAGTTAAGATATTCCCCATTGTCATATTTCTATCTAAACAATTTCAAAACATTACTACCCAACAGACATAAAGAAAACTTTATATTACTTCTATATAAATCTTGATAAAACAGCTGATCACCAAAAAACTTAAACCAACTAGGCTTCACTTTAAAACGATTCTTTGATTTCAAAAACCACATAAAATCAAGTCCAAAATATCGCAAGTACATTCCAACCTTATAATCATTTGGCTTACATGGAATACCTAATAAATCACAAATTATAATCTGAGGGAAATTAACTCCTGCAATATCCGCTGATCGAATACTGGCAGGGACACGAGGATTAATCTCAATCACTTTAAACTGATGTTCCTCCTTATCATACAACACATCAACATCGGCAAACCCATTCCAATCTAATAAATTCAATATTTTTTTACAGATATCCTCTAATATCGGTTCTTTTGTAGTTTTACAAAAACAACTACTTCCTCCACCTAAAGGATAAAATCGGGTGATCTTTATTATTACTGTTGGCGAAAAACTGCCATCAGCATAGCGATAAAGCATCACATTAAAATAAAACTCTCTATTATCAATCCATTCTTGAAGAGAACAAGAACCATATTTTTGAATTATTAGCTGAAGTTTTTTCTTTAAATCATCCAAATTACTAATTTTCGTAACACCTCTTGCTCCCACAGAATGATCAGGTTTAATTAATGCGGGAAAACCAACAAAACTACTTGCAGATAGAATATTATGTAATGTTACTTTTCTTGTTCTAGGAACAGGCAATTGATTCACCTCACACAGCTCCATTAAATCTGATTTAGATGAAGCAATTGCAACTGTATCATAATCAGGGATAGCACATTTTACTTTTATCAGCGTTTGAATATCATATTTATTTTGACTCAGCCATATTGCATGTTTATCACTCATAGGTATAATCAAATCGATTCGCTTATCCTTAATATATCGACATAATTCGCCTACAGTTAAGTCAAATAAAGTCAACTCTCTAATCCATCGGCAATGTTTAAAAGCGAAATCGCTTGAATAAACATAAACCTCACAGTCAATTTTATATAAAGAATAGGCTACTGATACTCCTTGCAAACCACTACCTAAAAGCAAAACTGCAATATTGTCATTTCCTAATCTCATAGAACTACAATTTATATTTAATGATCAACATGTTACATAATTATTACATCAGAGATCTTCATCAGTTTCGCCTTCATCCACATCGTCCCCCAACTCAATCCCAGCCCAAACGAAGACATCAACAGTGTCGTTTCTTTAGTCCTAAGTTGATCTGCGATCCTTGTTACCATCAATGAAGGAATCGAAGCACCTCCTAAGTTTTCAAACTCTTCCAAATTGCAAGGTACTTTCTCTTTGGGCAACTTCAATTTCTTCACAATACGATCCACGATCATCTTATTTGCTTGATGAATCAAGAAATAATCTATATCTGTTTCACGATTGATAATATAATCGGCCTAGAAGGTTTCAATCGACTTGGGAGGACGGGATATGGCAAATGAGAAGACACTTATATGATTATGAATAAAAATTCAAAACAAGATTATAATAAGTAAGCACTCAATTTAGGGTATCTCCCTTTGAAGCCCAGTGTTCATATACTTGCACGTGTCGATGTGACACGCGCATAAGAAGAAGCAGCGGAACGAGATTCATCCTCGATTTCGCCAATGCCATCATCAAATCTTACTATGCAGAAACTTCTCATCATGCGATCCTTTCACTTTATCGCATGACCTGCACAAACCACCGTGTCTGCAGATAATAAAGAGCGAATCTTAGCCAAACTCTTCTCGTTATCTTCCTTATTCCCTCCACGTAAGGTTGTTACCGCCTTTATCCCCGGTATATAAGCATCACCTGTAAAAAGGTAATGGTCTATTTTATAGCACAAACACCCTTTAGCATGTCCCGGAGTAGCTATTACCTCCAAGTAAAGATCTTTCCAAAGCTCTACCTTGTCTCCATCCTCCAACAAACGCACATGATCACCAAGGAAAACAAATGATTTCTCATGATATAAAGAAAAATTCAAACGATCAGAATAAAGAGCCTCCTTACTTTCCCTTGACACATAAACTACGCAATTGGGATAATAATCAATAAGCTCATTCAATCCATAAATATGATCAAAATGAGAATGTGTAATAAAGACACCCTTTATCACTTTTTCATTCTCCTTACACCATTTCACAATAGGCTCTATATCACCACAATCAATCAAGTACACATGGGATTGTTCATATTGTACAAGGTAACTCTTTGAATTAAAGATACTATTGATTATCTCTTTTAATTGAACCATACCTCCACATTGATTTTTTCTTCAAATAGGCTCAAGCCAAGGATAATATTTAGTTTTTTACAATTCTAGCATTTTTACCGCATTGTCAATCCACCATCGATAATCAATGAGTGGCCTGTTATCCAAGAAGAAGCGTCGGAAAGAAGGTATATTATCGCCCATGCAACCTCTTCCGGTTTCCCATACCTTTTAAGAGGATAATTACTTATATCCTTTGCATGCTGTTCTTCTGTAATAGAACCTGCATGAATTAATGGAGTTTCTATCATCCCAGGATGTATAGAATTACATCGTATTTGTTTCCCCGCAAGCTCCCTTGAGACATACTTTGAAAAGCTTTCAATTCCAGATTTTGACATTCCATAAGTACTATTTCCCAAAGTATAATGAATACTTGCAATTGATGAAGTAAGAACAAGTGAAGCCCCTCTGTTAAACAATTTTCTTTTTAACAAAACAGAAGTCAATAGAACAGGAGCAACAAGATTCGTTTGAAAAACTTTATCTATAACTTTTTTTGTTGTAAACTGAACAGGAAGAGTATTACCTATACCCGCATTATTCACAAAGCCATCAAGTTTAGGCAAGCTATCAACTATAGCGTTCATCTCTTCTTCGACGGTTAAGTCTCCAGCAATCTGAATATGCCCTTCACCTTCCAGAAGATCAAAAGTCTGTTGGAGTCTTTCTATATTCCTACCTGTAATAATAAGCTTTGCACCAAGTTTAGAACACTCAATAGCAGTAGATTGACCAATGCCTGAAGAGGCACCGGTCACGAAAATAGCTTTTCCTTCAAGTGAATATGGATTATATGACATAGTTTGACTATATTTCAACAAGTTTAGAGACAACGATATTATTGGTTTCAAAGGCAACTGTTCCCCATGACAGACCTACACCAAAACCGCAACAAATAAATTTGGTAGGCTTATCCTCAAATTTACCCTTAAGCTGAGTGACTATAGTGATAGGAATGGAGGCAGAGGAAGTATTACCGAAATAAGGCATACTGTAAGGGACCCTTTCCTGTTCAAGCTTGAGCTTCTTGCGTATAGTTTCATTCATTTTGAGATTAGCCTGATGGAAGACATAATAATCAGCCCCCAAATAGTCAAAGCCAAAATGCTCCGCCAATCTCTTCACCGACTTAGGAGCGGTGGTAATGCCAAAGGCAAAGACATCCATCCCCTTCATCCTAGAGTTCAATGGAGTCAGCATATTGCCATCCACTTTTTCCGCAATAAGAGACTTAGCGGTAATCTGGTTTCGTGAGCCACCATCAGGCACGATTATCGCATCATATCCACTGCCATCTGTCCCAAAATGGAATTGAAGCCCCTTATTACCTTCCTCAAACTCGATAGCCGTAGCTGTTCCGGCAAAACCAAACAACGGATCATTTGAGGGTGCTCTACGCTTAGCATCACCAGCGAGTAGGAGAACCCTCTTCATATTTTGCGCTGAAACCATCGAGGCCGCCATGCTCAACCCATATACCCAGCCCGAACATCCCAAGGATATATCTGCCGCAAAACATTCCTTTGACAATCCTAGCTTATCCTGTAGGATACATGCCGTAGCCGGAAGAAAATAATCCGCAGTCTGTGATACGAACAACAACGCATCGATGCTGCCCCTTTCCCAGCCCAAATCAGCAAGAAGCCTCTCAGTGGCAGCGAGACTCAAATCAGAAGTAGTAGAGGTCTCATCAATCCTACGTTCTATAACTCCTGTGGTTTCCACGTATGCGGCAGCATCATAATTATCAGAATGCACCACACCGTCATCATTCTTCTGAATGTTTTTAGGAACACCGGCAGCTATACCGGCGATCCTAACATTTTTAAATTCCAAATAAGCCATTATGCCTTGGATTTTACGATGTTGAACAAATCTTCTATCGTATTGGCATTCAGAATGTCATCACCTCTAAGAGTCACATCATACTCTTCATCAACCATGGCAATAACCGACAATGCGGTTAATGAAGACCATTCATCTAACCCTTTAAAAACTGTTTCAGCCTTGAACTCATTTTCATCTGTCTCATCAAACAAGAATGCGAATTTTGAAATAAAATCATTCAATTCCATTTTTTATAAATTTAAAATGTTAATACTATTTATTTGTTAATGTTGATATTTGAACAATCTGGCGGGGTTTCCTATATAAAGAGAGTCGGGCTTGGGTTTATGCATTAATACAGCTCCTGCACCCAATCGAACATGATTGCCTATTTTGATTTGTTGCAAGACAACAGAGTTTACACCAAAGAAACATCCGTTACCAATCTTTGTTTCACCCGATACATATACGCTAGGCATAAAAACATTATAGTCACCCATTGTGACATCATGACCTACAGACACTTTGCCGTTCATGACATTAAAATTTCCCAATCTGATATTACACGTAAATGTACATGGCCCAACTATTATATTACCACGTCCCATATATAAAGAATCCGGATCAGACATAACATTGCTTTCCGTAACAATATTCGGGAAATCCACCTTAGGATTTATAACAGAGGAGGTAATCTTTTCAAGATAAAAAGACGAGCCAATAGCCATAACAACGTCTATCTCTTTCTCATAATTGTTCAACTCTTCAAGTCCACCCAATATTACTCCATATTCGTTATTTGTCCCCTTCTCCTTGCCGTCATCAAAAAAGCCTACAAAGTTCCACCTAGGCTCATGTTGGTTCATCTTCCGCAAATAACAGAATATTTCTCTGCCAAATCCTCCTGCACCATATATCGCTAAATCTTTCATCTTTTCAAATCCGATATTCCGTTATACTTCAAAAGCAAATGATCTACGATATTATTTACGCATTCATCTTCAGCGACATCACACAATTTCTCAAAACCAAGATAGTGATATGCACGAATAGAATGCTTTGCAAAAGCAAAAAGATATGCAAGCAGGTCATTCTCCTCGTATCTGAAATTTTCAATAAACTCTTCAATCCGGCTTGCCGATTCTTGATCTGTTATTCTCAGAACACCGGAATACCTCTCATACCATATAGATCCAAATATTATCACTGGTTTCCCTTGTACAATCGCCTCCCAGCCTACGGTACCAGTAACCGTAGATACAGCTTTTGCGTTTTTCATTAATTCAAATGAATTAAGTTCAAAAGGCACCAGCCTTACACGCTTATTTTCTTTCAAATCCCTGTAGAACTGGGCTGTACGACCTCTAAACCCCTCGGTATGTCCCATAT
This sequence comes from bacterium, assembly GCA_037245165.1. Classification (GTDB taxonomy): domain Bacteria; phylum Bacillota; class Clostridia; order Oscillospirales; family Oscillospiraceae; genus Lawsonibacter. The sequence continues at coordinate 19,760 of JAXWVI010000025.1, read as the reverse complement.
ACTGATGAGGATGTTCTTTAACATAAACCAGCACATCTTCAGGCGTATTTTTAAGTAATGACTCCACACACAATTGCTGATTCACAAATATATCTCCACTAGGAGACGTTGTGGCTTCAGGTTGATAATGAGGGAAGAAAACGATGTAAGGCACATTCAAATCAATACTATCAGTAAGACGATCGTATTCTTTTTTTAACTGTTTCTGAATAGCTAAAGACGTTTTCTTAATTTTATATTTTTCAAATAATGAGAAACAAGACTCTTCTAATGTCTGTTTCTCATGCTTATAATGCATTGCCTTATATTTAGAATGATATCTATAATCCTTATCAAACAAGTGCTTTAGCTTATTTTTAGCTACAACAGGTAAAATTCTGTGCCAGCTAGACCATTTAACATCCATTTCATTAAATGGAGCCATATAATAAGGCTTAGCTTCAGAATAATTCGCATGAAGTCTTCTATATTCCGTACTTACATCCAGAGGTAAATCATCTATATGATTTTCTACTTTTTTTTGCTCTATATAATCTTCATCAAGAAAATCCCCTATCGAGAAAATATCATCCACCGCAAATGTCCTACCTGGCGCAAAAGAATACTGGAACAATATAAACGGTATCTTCTTGAATTTGCATATCATATACAACACATAGTCATATATTCTATGTGGCATAATGGCACTTATAACCAAATCCGGCTTATATAAATCCAAGCAAATTGTCCAATATTTTATCAATCTGAAATAGTGTCTCTGCCTTTCGGTAAAAGAAAACGAACCCGGCAAGCTCTCAATCCGATCCATCATCTTGTATATCTGCACCTCATATGGAGCCGCCGCACGCAAAAAATCAATATCAATGTAGCCATTACCTTCCATGAATGATTTTTCAATCTCTTCCGGAAAAATTCCTTTCCAGGCATCTAGCCATGGATGATATGTTGCCTCCGGAAAAATCTGTGAGACAAGAACCTCTGAATTATCATTATCATAGCCGATCCAGTATACTGGTTCAAAATCCTGCTCTTCTTTAAGTTTTTTAGCCACTTTAACCCATGGATCCGCCGCACAAGTATTATATAACACCCTTTTAACCATTATTCTATGTTTTATTTATTTTCTTCATTCATAATAATCAAATCAGAGACAATTACCTTATTTGTCTTAAGGAGCATCGTTCCCCATGTTAATCCCAGACCAAAAGCCGATAGCAATAACGACAATGGCTTATGTTCAATTTCCTTCCTTATGTCAGTGACCATCAACATCGCAATGGAAGCACCTCCGGTATTAGCGAACTCTTCAATATTTGACGGAACCTTATTTTGATCTATCTTGATTTTTTTAGCTATCGTATCTACTATCTTTTTATTAGCCTGATGGAAAAGGAAATAGTCGATATCATTATCCTTATCAATATGATAGGCATCCAGCAAACTCTTTATGCTCTTAGGAGGCTTGCTTATAGCAAAGGCAAACACATCCATACCTTGTATCACAGAATGTACGGGAGCACGCTTGATGCCATGTCCGAAATCCTCGTATTTAAATGATTCAGGGGTGACTTGATGCCTGAATCCACTATGCGGGGTTATCAAAGAGCGAAAACCACTGCCCAATGTATTAAAGTCCGCAATGATTTTGTCGGCGTTCTCGTCATACTCAAGAGCCAAAGCCGTTCCACAATCCCCAAAAAGAGGGACACGGCTTTGATCATAGGGAGAAGACATCCTTGTGATGGTGTCTCCTATCAATAATAAGGATTTCTTCACACACCCTGTCTGCATCATACTCCCCACGATAGCGATGGAATATAACATACCGCAACATCCCATGGGGAGATCAAAGGTCATGCAAGAGGAGGGTAAAGAAAGTCGATCCTGCAAGATACAAGAGGTAGGAGGAGTTCTATAATCAGCGGTTACAGACTCAAAAGACAAAATACCGATATCCTCCTTATTCCACCCTAAATCCTTGATCAAACGCTCAGCAGCGACACTGCACATATCAGATGCGCAAATCGTATCATCAGCCATATAACGGTTCTTAATCCCCACGGTATCAACAAACAGATCAGCTTCTTCATGAGTGAAGAAGTCAAAATCATACGATGACACTTTTTTAGGAGGAACTACTGCCGACACACCTCTTAAGGCAACATTATTAATTTCTAACAGGGCCATAGTTTACAACTCAATGCCGTTTTTCCTCATTATCTCTTTCCCTATCTCATAAGACTTGAGATTAAGAATATCCTCAGTGTCAAACATCAAGTCAAAAGTATCTTCAAGCTCATTAATCAATGCCAATTGGCGGATAGAGGTCCACTCTGCTACATTCTCATACGAAAAGTCGGCGTCAAGATCCTGATCTTCCACCGAAAAAGTTTCACGGAAAATCCGGTTGTACTGTTCTAAATTAGTCATATTATAAGTTATTTATCTTTTTATAATCCATTAAGCTTATTCATATCCACTTTCCCTGATTCGGCATGTGGTATGGCCTCCAACTTAATTACTTTTATACATTGATGGAAAAGGCCTGTTTTTTCTTCGATGAAACGAACCACATCATCTCCATTTGCCGCAGTAATTACTATCTTGAGCAATTCATCATTCCCCATACACACACAATCCGTTTTAAACCTTTCCTTGACAAGCGTCTCAATCTCATCAAGACCAATTCTCAATCCATAAATCTTTAAGAATCTCTTCTTGCGTCCAATGATAAAATAGCATCCATCAGCATCACGTCTCACCATATCCCCGGTATGCAACACGCCATGGTTCTCGTCCCCCTTGATCAAGTCCTCACCGCACGTAGCATATCCCAATGTAACGTTCTTTCCTTCATAAACCATCTCTCCTTCAGCTTCAGGCTCCATAATCTCCGCACCATTATCATCGATAACAGACAGCTTGCCATTTGGCACCGCTATCCCTATACTGCAAACCTTCGATTGAGCTAGGGGATGTGGCAGATAAGCCATTCTGGAAGTCCCCTCCGTTTGTCCATAGGTTGGGATAAATTTCTTACCATTGTTCTTCGCATATTCCGCATACAATCTGAACTGTTCTTCGGTCATCTTTCCACCACCCTGAGTTATAATCCGCATATCCGGAAGTCGCATCCTGGTAAAACGAAGCCTAGTAAGTATCTCATAACTATATGGAACTCCCGTAAAACTTGTTGCTTTGTATCTTTTTACCATTTCCCAATATTCACCATCCAGCAAGGATCTGTTGGAGAGAATAACCATCGCACCTACCAGAAGATGACTCGAAACGACAGACAAGCCCATCGTGTAATGCATGGGCAGAGTTCCCATCGCACGTTGGCTCGATGTTAATTCAAAAAGCGTTGCCACATTTAACGCACTAGCCTCCAAATTCTCGTAACTATGACGAACTAGTTTTGGACTCCCCGTCGTACCGGATGTCGGAAGGAGCAGTGACAAATCAGGATACATGGGAAAAGATGTGCGGCCTGTCCTTAGCAAAGCATAATGATATTTTCCAAATATTTTTTCTTCATAGCGATAGTTCTCCATCATCGACTCAGGCAACCATAAATATTCCGGCTGATATATTTCAATCAATTTATCAAGTAGCCCCTTCTCTGTACAGCAACTTAATATCAAAGGAACAACGTGATTATTAACACAAGCCACATAACCCAATAGCGACGCTATCGAATTCTCCGAAAGAATAAATACAAGTGTCCTATTAGGCAATACTTCTGCAAACTCCTTGCAGAACAAACATAGAGAACCATAAGACAGTTCATCCCCGCTATCATCTACAACGGCGATAGATGAGCTATCATGTTTATTAATATTGAGATACATATTGATTCGAATTACAGAATTAGAGAACCATCTACGCCCATAACTTGGCCTGTGATATACCCTGACATATCACTAGCGAGAAATAAGCAAGCCTTAGCAATTTCATCTGGCCGAGCGAGCCTGCCCCAACGAATGTCATTAGCCTTTTCTTCAAAATTAGCCTGCATCACTTGGCTAAACCGTTCTGTCGCTACCATACCAGGAGCTACCGCATTGACCCTGATATGACTAGAAGCCAGCTCTTTCGATGCTGATAGTGTGGCTGAAATAACCGCACCTTTCGTCGCTGAGTAGGCTAATTGACCAGCGGCACCTTGTTTTCCTACCATACTTGCTATATTGATAATAGAACCCGACTTCTGGCGAGACATAACACGCGAGCATAACTGCATAAGATTAATCAGAGCTATAACATTGACATCAAACATCTTACGCAGTTTATCAAAATCAATCATGCTCAATAGTTCATAAGTAACGATTCCGGCACAATTGACAAGAACGTCTATACGACCATGAGCCTTCTTTATATCCATGACCCTGTTTCGTACAGCGGAAAAATCACATATATCGCAAATGGAGGGTAAAATACCATCAGACTCCGCACCTTCTATAACATCCAAGGCATATACTATCGCACCTTCCGACGCAAAAACTTCAGCAATGGATCGACCTATACCACGAGCAGCACCGGTGATAATACAAATCTTATCTCTTAATAGTTCCATGAGATTCTATACATTGACTATATTCGGTTTGTTAAAAATGAGAAATATCGTTTCTCCAATCTTCTTTATTTCTTTTAAATTCAGCAATAAGAAAATAACAATCATATACTGTGAGACATTCAAGCCAACAATCGTAGTTGCCAAGAACACCAAATATGGAACAAGCAACCTCCACGATACAGTGTCCCTTTTCCATGTCAAACCAATTTCTTCCTTTAAATAAACGAACAACAAAATGGAGAATACCATCATTGATAATACGGATGACAGCATGACATATTGGTATTCAACATGAAACACTCTCGACAAAAGAGCTCCAACCACAAGATTAATAGCCAAGGCAATAAGAGAAGACAAAGCCGCCTTTTTTTCCTTATTGCGAGCAATAAGACACTGTGCGAATGCCATGTTAAAAGATTGCGTCATCAGGATAAGGGAAACAAAGATAAATGCGGAAGATATGGTAGTGTATTGTTTGAATAACAATTTTACATATGGAAAGACAACTAATGCCATATACATTAATAGATGGATCAAGGTGATATAATTGAAACGAATCTTTCTCATGTTTATCCTTATCTTTTCAAGATCAGCAGAGGCATACATGGATATCATTTTAGGAGACACCAGGAATATCAAAGCCTCAACAAGAAGCATAATGGCATTTGATAGCGTGTAAGCAAAAGTGAAATTGCCAAACTCCTCTGGCGAATAATCGGAGCTAATAATTGTCCTAAGAGACATCATAATGAAATAGAAACAGGTATTGTAAAAAAACAAGGCATAACCTTTATTTAACAGCTCCTTAATTATAGTCTTATCAACGTGACATCCCTTAACAGACATTCTATTTCGGCATAGCAACAAAAACAAAGAAGATAACGCCGAAACTAACAAAGCGAACAATAATACAATGACCAAATGTTCACCCTGCGCAAAAAACAAAACAACCAATTGACAAACAACCGTAATCGACTGCTGGAATGCTATTTCATATATTTGATTATTAACCCTGAAAACACTTATGAGAAGATAGTTAACATGCTCAATACATGCTATCGCAGCCAAAACATACAACTGCCAAGATATATTATATTTATCAAAATATGATACGGATACGCTTCCTAAAATAATTGTACATACCGCAACTATTAATATTAAAAATCCTGTTACTATCAACGAGTTGAAATAGATCAAATTACAGTTGTTCCTATCTTTCAGATTTTGGATAAGCATCACTTGGGAAGAATAAGGTATCCCCAAATTCAGCCGATAGTAATAATTGTGAATAACGATATAAACACCCCAAACCCCCAAATAATGGGGACCTAAACGAGCAGATAACAACAAGGACACTACAAATTGAAGAATAAACGTAGCGTACCTTGATGAAAGATAGAAAAAGACTTTATTCGATATAAAATTTAGTAGATCTTCCTTCATATTATACTCTTACAATTGTTCTTACCCTCTTTTTTATAAACCATCTTATTATCAAGGCGAAAATTATAGAAAGATTCATTTGTAAAAGTATTACCCGCAAAAAACACAGCAGGAAAAGTCAGCAAAGGAGGAAGAAGAAGAAGATCGCCAAATTTAATCACTCCTTTCCGCGGGCTTATCCTTTTTATGACAGATGTGAATATCAATATAAATATTATTGTGCCTATATATCCAAAGTCATACAACAATCGCGCCACGGGTCCATGAAACTGAGTGCTTTGATACCCCATGATTCTTTCCTCTATATCCTTCCGTTGATTAGCGACAGTAATCGTTTTACTCATCCTCATCTGAATCGCTACAGCCAAACCACAACTGTTATACATGCCATAACGTTTATACTCCGGCTTGTAATCCTGCATTACAATCATACTGTTTTCTTCCCATAAAGAAAAATAATCCAACAAAGAATATAATAAAGGGCTATTGGTTTCATCTACCACAGCTTCATTCTGTGAATTCTTTCTATATTTTTCTCCATATCTAACTGATGAAATCGCAATAAACATAGTCAACACGATCGCTACCGTAAGAATAACAATAGTCACTATTTTCTTTCTTACTTTTTTATCTAGGATGGGATAAAGAACAAGAAATAGCAAACCATATATAAGTATATATTCAGTAGTTGCAGAACGTGAAAGAGCTGCAATTCCAATCAGAAACTGATTCCAAGAAAGGAGAAAGAAGAAAGCGCTCTTTTTAATCTTATTTTGATACAAATATAAAAAGTGAAAACATAAAGCTATATAGCCAACCGCACTACCCCATTGCGTCAATGTAAACAAGCCAGAAATAGGTAATTTACTAGATATCAAATCAGTAAATCCACCACCCCATGTTTTATAATCAGACACATTCAACATTCCCAATGCCAATTCCTGCAATGAAGAGACTAATAAATATACATTTACTACCAAGCAATATAGCCCTAGAAGCATGATACATCTTTCTACTATTTTAAGATTCTTCTTACTTATAAAATCTACACTTATCGATGTAATATTCCTATATCTATGAAAAGAATTAAAAAGAATATAATAAAGCGCGATAGAATAAATAAGATATACAAATGTATCTATCGATGTTTTTGGCTGCCTTCCTGTTAAAAAAGCCGCTATTGTTGAAAGAAAAAAAAGTCCGAATAAGAAAAATGACAAAGACACTTTTCTTATGTTTACTATCAAGTATAATAAACTGACAGCTAAATATATCATTATTGTCTAATTTAGTTGATTAGCGTCTAAACGTTAGTAAACCCACCATTACAGCGTACCAGCTGTTTCCAACAGATTGCATCAGTAAGTGGATTTATAAAATTGAGTAATATTCGAGCTTTGCTGGATTTAGGCGATTACCAACTCACCAAACCGGGTTGAGACAAAACCATTGGGGAGAAAAGTGACTCTCCATGTCCATGATATCGGCATCCACACGGAAACGATCCGGCAAACCAAGCTCCTTAAAGTTCATGAAGAACACACCAACAACTCATTCAATAACGTGATCAAGAACGGCTTGCTTGCAGGCTTGCCGAAAATGATCTTAAAATCAAGATCCGTAAACGGATTAATGTAAACTGATACAACGTGCCCTATGTGAATTCATATCACAATCCTTTCATATGCTTCACCAGCTCCTTTGCCTTCTGATACTCTTGTGGATTGCCTATATCAATCCAAGTACCATTAATCGGGAAACGGATAATATCACCTCCTTGCTTAAGGATGGCATCCATCAAGTGAGTGGCATGGAAGAACTCTCCCTCTGGGATCAAATCGAGCATAGACTTCTTGATCAAATAAATTCCGGCATTTGCATAGTAGTTATATGTAGGCTTCTCAATCATACCTTTAAGATTACGCCCCTCCAAATCCATGATACCATAAGGCACGGACACGGTATAAGGAACTGCCGCTACTGACATATCGGCATCGTGTTCCTTAAAATGCAGATAGAAATCCTCATAATTGATATCCGTAAAGAGATCCGAGTTCATTACAAGAATAGTATCATTATAAAATTTTTCTATAAACTTAACACTTCCAATTGTTCCCAAAAACCTCGGTTCGCTCACGCAATTCACCTTCACTCCATTACGTGGTGTGGCAAAATGTTCATACAACTGCTCTTTAAGGTAATTACATGTTACGCTGATATGTTCCACACCATAATCTATCAGTCGATCCACATTATGGTCAATGATACATTTGTCTCCTACCGGGAGAAGTGGTTTTGGGGTTTTCTCCGTCAAAGGGCGAAGCCGCTCACCTTTACCGCCCGCCATAAGGACCACGTCAATCGGTAATCTGGTGATGAAACGTTCGAGATTGATGATTTCTACAATATGATCATCAACATCCAGCACAGGCACAAGCTTCATCTTCTTTTTCTTCTGCTCCTGTAAATGTTGAACATCATCATCAACTCCTTGCCTCAGATAATTGAAATTACATTGCATCACCTTCACAATAGAATCATCTACTGAAACTCCTGCTATCAAGGCTCTTCGTGAGTCACCATCTGTTAGTGTTCCAACTAACTTATTGTCATCATTTATGACAAAAAGGACTAATGGGACACCCCTAAGATTATTTAGCTGAACAAGGGCATCAATCAAAGATTTTCTATGACTGATAAACCTATATTCATCATTATTTATTAAATCGCTGTCCATCCCCCATCAACCATCAAATTATGACCTGTAATAAAAGACGATTCATCTGATAATAGAAAAGAAACAGCAGGTGCTACCTCTCCAGGGTTTCCAAGTCTTTTCAAAGGAGACTTTTTACTATAGGCTTCAATAAAAAGAGGATTCTGATGCTTATGATCTAATATACCTCCAGGAGAAACGACATTTACACGAACATTGTACTTACCATAGTAAGAGGCTAAATATCTACTAAAGTTAATTATTCCAGCTTTAATGGCCGCATAGGCAGCGGGTGATGTTCCTCCGTATCCCTCATAAATAGTAAAATCATTACCCACAACCCCATAAATAGAGCCAAAATTAACTATCGAACCCATTTTTTGATTCTTCATTACTTCAAGAACTTTTTGACAAATATAGAAGCAACTATTCAACTGCCAATCAACATTTGTTCGCCATGAATCTATTGGAATATTTTCAAAAAAAGAAGCCCAATCTTTAGTTCTTGGATATCCACTATTTGCAAGTCCATCAATCCGTCCATATTTACTTAGTACATCCTCTATCATTTTATCGATAGCATCCGTAGAGGTTACATCTAAATTATACGTTCCTTTGTCCCAATTAGTTTCATGCAATATATCACAATCAACAACAGTTCCATTCTTTTTACGAATGTCCTTGACTATTTCCTTGCCTATAAGACCACCACCGCCTATTACAATAATAACCTTATCATTTAACATATTCTCGTCCTTTTATGATTGCTCTGATAATTGAAATAGTCTCTTGCGGATTAATAACCCAATGCCTCGTTTCTATCATTCTTTTAAACTCTAGAATCATATATTTAAAACATTCGAAGTTATCATCAAAATCGACATGGCAAGTACTACCATTCTTTAAATAGAATGTAGCATTGATCCCAATAGGCACTTTTTTATTTATCTGAATCATAAGATATTTATCATTCTTATATTCAATTTTAGCGCAGAGATTGTCTCCTGAATGAAGAGACTTTACATCAACGATATCAGCACCCATTATAGGCGTGACACCCTCTAGAACATGAATAGCATATTTACACCAGTCAAGAACACTAAATGCATTGGCAAACAAAACATCATCCTTTTCTAGTTTTCCATAAAATGAGGTTCGCATTTCACTTTTGTACCGAAGCCCTGAGGCACTAAGCAATTTACCTCTTTCAAGGAAAGGTATATAATATCGCAACTGATCCTCGTCTATTGTCAAAGGCTTATCCACCATTACATACTTTTCATTATCCAAGAAGAATCTTGCTATTTCATAGTGAGAACCAACGTCATCACGCGCTATGATGACAGCATCCACCACGCCCAACATATCCTCATAATTCTCAACCACATGATCTATCTTTGAGCATCTAGCAATATCTTTTGCAACCTGAATGTCCGGGCACCATATATGGGTCACTTGCATTTCTTCCAAACCCAATTCGTCCGATGGGCGAGAGCTCAAATATTTATAGATTACCCTATAAGGGCATTGAGACATGAATTCCCTATCATAGCCATTGATAATGGCAGAAAAGGAGTATGGATGCCCATTACCCTCATTATAACCTATCAGTCCTATCTTAATCATAATACTTTTTGAATTTTATCATTTCCAATACCATGAAGCCAATCAATACCTTCCAGATCCGGCTTCAAAGGAACCTTATGCCCAAGCCAATAAAAACCACCACTTGTCGTAACTTCATCCAAAAGATAATACACTGTAGGAAGACAAACTTCTGGCTCCATAGGAGCATCTGGAGCCATTTCAGTCCTTACCGGCCCTGGGCTCATTAAATTGATTAATACATTAGTATCTTTAAGTTCATACCCTAGTGTTACCGTCCATGAATTTAACATTGCTTTCGATGCGCTGTATACAGAATAACCCGCAAAATTATTAAGAGGCGCTCCAGATGTAAAATTAATAATCCTACCATAATTCATTTTTATCATCCGCGGTAAATAATGTTTGACGATTGCTAATGGTCCAAGTGCATTTATATTAATAGAATACATATAGTCTTCTATTTTATTTTCTTCCACACTACCACTTTTCATTATTCCAGCGCAATTAATAATAACATCAATTTCACCAAATAAAGCATCAATTGATTTTAGTAAATTATTCACATTTTTCATATCAGATATATCACATCTAAAAATAGAAACATTTGGATTTAAGCCAAACTCTATCTTCATTTTATCTATCCGTCTAGCTACTGTAATAATTTTATTATCCTTAGCTAGTTCATGAGTAAGCAATTTCCCTACACCACTACTTCCACCTGTTATAAAAATAGTTTTATTTTTCATTACGTTATTTTATCACTTAATTAGAATAGGATCTATATATTTCACAAAATATTTATCCTATCCAATGGCTATATTTTATATCAAAATTATAATATATTAGGCATTGCATTATCTAATTTTATTACAATTATTTTGACTTAATAATAATTCCGCTATATTAAAATCATCTATATTATCTATATCCACAACAAGTTTGTTTGTAATAATCGCAAGTTGTTTACCAACAAATAACGTTTCAGTAAAATTATTAATAAGAGTACTAAGCCTAAACACATATACCAAACCATTCATATAATATCCTAGGGTTTGTTCTTGCCTTGGTCTGAAAGGGTTACTCCCTTCTATAAAAGGGGAAGGAATATCTCCTTCTATCTTCCATGTTCTTGTCACTGGGGGATCCATTTCTGAAAATGTTGCTATGCAATCTGCATCTTCAGAAGAAAAATACTTATCTAAACATAAATCAATATCAGTACCTTCCCGCATAGGAGATGTTGGTTCTATGAGAATCATCACTTCATATTGACGACCAAGATCTGAAAGTGTCTTAATTGTATACTGTATAGCATCTTTTACCAATGCTCTGTCTGTAGCCAAAATAGCTGGTCGTTTTATTGTTTCCACGCCATAGTTAAGTCCGATTTGCTCAATCTCTTTAGAGTCTGTTGAAATAACAATATCAATATCATACTTTGATTGTCTTATAGAATCTATAGCATAACCAATCAAAGGCTTTCCTAACAAAGGACGTATATTTTTACCAGGCAAGCCCTTACTCCCCCCCCTGGCTGGAATAATAGCCAAAATTTTCTTTTCTAAACTCATATTCTCATAGATTATAAAATGATTTCTGTATCAAGTCATCCAACGGATAGATAGAGATCACCTTAAAGATACTCTCCGCCGTTCCATCTTTCTCATAGGGATTTATAGTTGTTTTGCAAAAAGCACGAAAGTCAAGAGATAGGACTTTCGTTAATCCCGCTATAATGGATGTCTCATCTGACGCAACATCCACCACGGAAGCCCCTCTTGTGCGACCTTTCTGACGATCACCTATATTTAATGTAGGGATGTGAGCTGATGGAACCTCCAGCAATCCACTCGACGAATTCCCTACAACAGCCGTCACATAACCCAAAACGGACAGATAACGTCTTAGCCCCAAAGATTTGAAGCAACGGCATCGTTTCTCATTCCGGGCACAATACTCCTCTATCGCAGCCCGTATCTCCTCACCCCCTTGATCCGAGTTTGGCATGGTAAACAATACCCTCAGACAGGGAAAAGCATCCAAGGCCTTCAGTAGATCAGCAATCTCATCCTTTGGCGTGCGGTCTCCCAATGTCACAGGATGATATGTTACCAGCACGGACTGCCCCTCCAATTTAAAATCCAGGGAATCCTCCAGCTCGGATTTACCCATCAATGGAACCTTCCTGAGATTCTCTACTCCCAAGGATCCTACATAAAACACACGCTCCGGTTGTTCCCCCAACTGTATGACCCGCTTCCGGTACTCCTCCGTGGAAGTGAAGTGCAGAGAGCTCATCTTGGTGATCGCATGGCGAATGCTATCATCCACAGCGCCCTCGCTGATCTCACCTCCATGAATATGAGCTATCGGTATACGTTGTAACATGGCAACGGTAGCTACAACCAACATCTCATAGCGGTCACCCAATATCACAACCATATCCGGGCATAATTCACGGAAAGCGTCATTCATCCCGCTCATCTCCTCCGCCATAGACGTGATCACACCATAAAAGTCATCGGTTGGCTTTCGCATCGGTACCTTCGCGTCAATGCGGAAACCATCCTTTTCGATCTCTTTGTACGTATTCCCATATTCGGGAAGTAGGTGCATGTTAGTTGCGATGACCTGTAACCGGCAATCCTCAGACTCGTCAATCAAGCGCATCAACCTGCTCAAAAGCCCATATTCCGCACGGGTACCCGTAACTACACAAATCTTTCTCATAGCTCTATCAACTCATCTTCATTATAGTCACGGATAGCGATCGTACCAACAATTTCCTCCCAGCGCATAGGGCTGATACCTGTGCCCGGTCGCTTCACCGTTAGATTTTCCTCAAAAAGGATCTCGCCTTTTTTAATTGGACATGCGGCTACTATGCTCTTGCGAGCTATGGCGATGTTCTTGCCTTCCGACACGGTGACTTTCTTTTCTCCATCACCCATAGCCTGCTCTATATTTCGAATTGCGCTTACCATTGCTTTCAACTCATCAGGCTCAAGCGACGCCTTATGATCCGGACCGGGCAGATTACGATCTAAGGTAAAATGCTTCTCTATCACCTCCGCACCAAGAGCGACCGCCGCAATAGGCACCTCAATGCCTTGCGTATGGTCGGAATACCCTACCTTAACACCAAACTCTTCATTTATAGTGCGCATAGCACGGAGATTCACGTCCTCGAAAGGTGTAGGATATTCGGTATTGCAATGGAGTATAGTTATTTGCCCCTTGGTGAGTCCAAACTTGATAAGTATATCTAAAGCGTTCCTAATATCTGCCACATCACACATACCCGTAGAGAGAACAACTGGTTTACCCTGTAGCGCAATCTTCCGAAGATACGGATAGTTGGTTATCTCACCTGAGGGAATCTTCCATAGAGGTAAATCGAGAGATGCTAGATAATCTATACTTTCGAGATCAAAAGCAGTGGAAAAGAATCGAACACCTTTTTGTTCACAATATTCTATAAGAACATCATGATCAGCATGGCTAAGCTCCAGATTTTTGAGCATTTGATATTGACTGCCGTTACCATCACCGATATTCTTCTTTTGGTACTCTGCTTGCTTGGCAGATTTGGTCACAAGATTCTCAGCCTTAAAAGTCTGAAACTTCACATAATCCACTCCGGCATTTGCCGCGGCATCAACAAGCCGCCTTGCCAATTCGAGCGAACCATTATGGTTTACACCCGCCTCCGCTATAATCAAAGTATGTCTCATGCTTTCTTAATCAAAACAGCCGGATTACCGGCATACAGTCCTTCTATGGTTAGAGTTTTTCGAACCAGACAACCAGCAGCGAATACACTGCTAGAGGGAATGCTCGTATTATTAACCATCACGCTCCGGCTGCCTAAAAAAGTATTCTCTCCCACCCTGCAATCACCATTGACCATGGCACCTGTAGAAATGTGGCAATAATCACCGATTATGGCATCATGCTCAATATTAGCTAAGGTATTGATGATACACCCCTTGCCAATGGCAGCTCCAGCATTGACCATAGCACCATGCAATACAACGGTGCCTGCACCCAATGTAGCATACTTTGAGACATGTGCCGTTGATGCGACAATAGTTGCTAGATTTCCACCTGCCGCCTCAATGCGCTCGTGTAGTTTGTCGCGCAACAAGGGGTTTTTGATATAGCCAAGTGTAACGACAAAATCACACTCGTTTACATATAGAGGGATCTCTTCATCTGAGCCTATCACGGCATAGTCCAGGACCTTGTTCCCCATAAATTGGGGTAAATCCAAGATTCCCTTGATGGTATAACCGGCACTCTCCGCAGCTTCAATGACAGACTTGCAATGCCCTCCTCCACCTACCAATATAATCTGCCTCATCTCTAAAGTCTCACACTACTCGGTATATTCACCACCCGATCCGCAAACCAGGTGGTATTACTCAACCCGTCATTCTCACATTTCTCAAACATAGGCAAACGATTCATCAACTCCCAAATGGGACGTGTCATTACACCATGGTCGTTGGTATATTCCAAAAAGTCAAGTTGAGCATCTTTATCTCTCAAGATAACAGCGTTCAACCAATAATTGGAATAGCTATCCTCCGGCTCCTCAAAGAAATCAACATCACTTATATTCTTGAAGAAATCCGCATACTCTTGGGCTACTTTCCGCTTACTGGCCACAAACTCATCCAAATGCTCCAACTGGGCGCAACCCAAAGCCGCATTGATATTCGGCATACGATAGTTATAACCGATATGATCATGGCGGAACTCCCAGCGGTGAGGGACCTTCGCCTGAGTCGTGATATGCTTAGCCAGCTCACCCAGCTCCTCATCTTGGAACAACATCATCCCTCCACCTCCGGTCGTAATGGTCTTGTTCCCATTGAAACTAATGGCCCCAACCTTTCCGAATGTACCTGTATGCCTCCCTTTATAAAGGCTTCCGATACTTTCCGCCGCATCTTCCACCAACTCTATATGCCACTCTTGGCAAACATCCACCAGCTCATCCAGCTTGACTGGATGTCCGAAAGTATGCATGGGGACACACGCTTTCACACGCCTGCCCGTTCGCTTGTTATGACAAACACCATTCCTCAACTCAGCGTTATTCCCTAACCAAACCCGCAACGCTTGCGGAGAAAGCCCCATCGTCTCCCGATCCACGTCAATAAAAACAGGGTGTGCGCCGATATAGCCAAGCGCATTGCAAGTGGCCACGAAGGTCAATGCTTGGGTAAGCACCTCGTCATCCCGCTCAACCCCGACAAGGAGCAACGACAGATGAAGGGCATTGGTGCCCGACACACATACGACAGCTTTATTCGCTCCCGTATAACGGGCCATCTCATCCTCGAAACGGTCCACAAATTTGCCTACGCTTGAGACAAACGTCGTATCGATGCACTCGTCCAAGTATTTCTTCTCGTTGCCTATGAACCTAGGTACACTCAAGGGAATGAACTCCGAGCCGCCATAAATCTCGTGGATAAACTCCACCACTCTCGCATAATCAGACATATCTTGATTCCTTACATTTTTTGATCCAGATTCTTTCCCTTCTCCTCATGCTCGAAGTTGGGGATGAAGCGTTGGATAGCCTCCACGACCTCCTCTTTCGTGAAAGAGGGACTGGAGAAGATGGATTCCAACTCAACGAAGAAGGAGTCTATCTCCTCCAACGGACGTTTTTTCACCTCCTCTATGACACCAAGGCTGCCAAAACGCTCCATGTTCAATCTCTCGCCCGGGACGTAGAATTCCTCGTACGCCTTTTCACCGGTCGTATCCGAGCCAAAGTAGACGACAGGATATTCCTTATTGTCGAACGCCATGTCCGCAGCGAAGCGTTTTGCCTCAGCATCCGTAGAAAACTCTTTCTTCTCACAACCAAGAGTTTCGACATACCTGTCACAGATAGCAGAGAAAGTCAGCATCTGCTCCTCCCCAAGTTTCGGGAAAAAGATCTCACCATTGCGGCCAAGGATACAGGCTAGCATACAGATCTGCCCGGATTCCTCCGGAGAGACGAAATAACGCTTCACGTCATTCGGAGCAGCAAGGGGCTGCTTCTTCATGACACGGTGTATCCATCCATCGGGCAATGAGCCATTCGAAAAAGCGACATTCGCAAAACGGGCGGTAGTCACTTTAAACCTTGAGGTATATGCCATTATCATATCCTCCATGATCCGTTTACTCGCTCCCATAATGTTCACGGGGTTTGCGGCCTTGTCGGTCGAGACACAAAAGAAATGCCTAGGAGGATAAACGGAGAGAAGATCAAGAAAGCGTTTCGCTTTTATATCGTTGTTCTCTATGAGTGCTTGCACACTGTATTTATCCTTCTCGCTGCGCACATGCTTATGTGCCGAGAAATTCGCCACTATGTCAAATCCCTTCTCCTCACGGAAAATACGCTCAAAGATAGGATCGGCAAAACTCAACGTATAAGCTCTATATTCTTCCGGGACAGACATTCCCTCAGTGCTGCGAAGGTCACGGATAAGTTCCGCCAACCCATTCTCATTCAAATCCACCACAACCAATTTGGAAGGCTTGAATGGCAGCATCGCCTTAATGAACGATGAGCCGATAGATCCCGCACCTCCTATCACTAAAAGGCTTTTCCCTTCTATCTCCTCCGAAAGGGTCTCTCTATTATTCTCAATATCGGCAGCGAACATGCTTACCGAACGGTGGATTACATTGTCTGCTATAAATTTACCTAAGTTTAGCATGATGATTTTGTAAGCACTCTATTTAGGGTACACCCCTTCAGGTAGGAGCTTTAGAGTACCCTAAACCTAGTTATGTTAAATAATAAGTCATGAATTTCACATTGGCTTATAGACAATGTGATTTTGACCAGAGCCATATTAACATAGCCCCGTTGTCCGTTGTTTCAGCGTTCCGAATACAATAAAGACTTCAGACAGTCCTGTCTGAAGACATTAGATTCCAGATCATCATCTCAATCATTAAATATGCGGAATTTGAACGCTAACTAATTTAATGAATAGTGAATAATGACTTGGCTATTACAGGTTCATTATTCATTGAATCAGAGTTTATATTTCCGTGTCTTGAAATATTTATAAAACCAACTATAGTCAGAGAACGTATTCCAATAAGCATCGTTACGAAGCGTGCGCTGATCCTTTAGTGTTATCAAGGATCTCTCAATAATCTCCTCCCGCCACACCTTATCTTGACAAGCTCTTTTGCCATCAACAACCTTAAAGCAACCTCCAAGCGCTATTGTAGCCCAAGTGCGCCTCATCAATTTCAAGGTCTCGTGCTCCAAGTTCACGATCCGTATGGTATCCTCATATTTCTTGTCAAAAGTCATATCTCCATCCATCTCGTATATGAGGATCTTACTCGTATATGATGATCTTACTTATTTTCCGAATGAAGAAAAGTGGTATTATTTTCTTATTTCCCCGCGGATTGTTACAACACAGATGTACCCTTACAGGCAATTCATTATGATTTGAATCCGGGATAGTGCCATCACAAGAAGCCACAAGATTCTCATAAGCACAAAAATGCGGATAAGGCGGATAATATATTTTACGCAGAGATTGCTCCTTTATGTGACAATACATTACAAACCTTCTCATATTACGATTATAACGCATATAATACTTGACGACTTCCGCATCTTCACTTTGGTGGGGCATGATATGTTCCAATGTCGTATGGAGGTTATCCTCCAGCCGTCTCATGCAATAACAACAGCGACGATCTTGCTGCTCGATCAACAACCGCCTAAATTCCCTTTCACGCTTGAAACTGTCAAAATCGCAATTTACATACTGCCCCTCCGAATCATTCCAAGCCTTGTCCAAGAAGTATTCCACAATACGCCTTCCACGCTTTCTGTACCTCCCTGTAGATTTATTAATCCACCTCATCGATCCAAAGTCTGGTTGATCTCAGCCATTATTTGCTTACACCGCTCCTCTCCTATCAATTGGCGAAGCTCCTCTTTCCTCATAGCAAGGAGTTCCGTGTCATTCAACCTTAAGGCTCTCCGTATGGAGGAACACAAAAAGCGGACATCCTCGTCCGTATAGTTCACGACTTCCATCACATCCCGCACGGCAACATCATAATCTATGCCATAGACATCCGGAAGCACATGCGGCTTGCTTTCTCCTTTGACCATCCGAAGTATCTTGTTATCTCCATTCTCATGAGGAAGGTTGGTTATGGCAAGTGGAGAATGCGTTGTCATGATGTACTGCATCTTGGGGAATAAGTTCCTAAATCGCTTTATCACTTCCAATGCCAATGATGGATGAAGATGCAAATCCACCTCATCGATCAATACGCACCCGTATGGCTCCACCTCTACATTTCGGTTAAGCAAAAACGCACGGTATGCCTAATCGAGTACGATGGAATACAAACGACGGTATCCGATAGGCAACGCCTCAAATGGTATCTCTTTACCTGTTTTCAATTTGAGCCATAACTCACGCTTCTCCTTGCTGTTGAACGAGACAAAAGGGGTTATTATCTCAAAACTATTGTCCCCTTCTTCCCGCAACGGTTTCGAGAAACAACACAATTTATCAACTACATAAGTGACCTCCGCATGATCAAACGCATTTTTCTGATCAAGCATCTTATCCTTTATCAAGGCATTGGCCAGCCGTTGCTGTCAAATGGTGGTACATGCGATCTCGCTATCCCACTGATAGTACCCAAAATTCCGGAGTGTTTGCTTCCCTTTACGCATCTCCTCCTTGGCAAAAGATGAGATATTGGTCTGACGATGCGGGTAGGAATCCGAGAAATAGGCAATCACAGGCAATTGCCCCTTATCGCAGTATGAAGCCATCAACAGATAATAAGCCTCACGATATTTCGATGGATACAATGCCGAACCGGAAGTGGAGCGAAGAAATATTTCCCAAACCAGTCGCTCTCCTACCAATTCCATCTCTCCATGCAAGTTCACATCTCCTATCTCATCCGAAGAGGCATTACGATAAAACTCACCGAAATCAGGAGACTTCTTTTTCAAGTCCGGATTACCCGCCGCCAAGAAGTCTTCGCCCAACGAACGATCATTGGTAAACATAAAATATAGGGAATAGACAATAGCCTTGATAAGAGAAGTCTTACCCGCCCCGTTCTTTCCAATGATTATCGAAACCTCATTTGCGAAATCCACCTCAAAATGCTTAAAGTACCTAAAGTTATCTATTATCAGCTTATCGTACTTCATAATTCGATCCTTGAATTGGAGCAAAGATAGTCAATTCCTCTTTACCTCAAACATTTCCCTTGAAATATTCCCCTCAATCCAACTCCGCAAACCGGGAGTTCTGGCTCTTGAACTCAGGCACAAAGGATTTCATCTCCCTCACCATCGGGAGGATCTGGACACGAAGGGATAATTCGATTAAT
>JAXWVI010000024.1:0-29871 GCA_037245165.1 bacterium | reverse complement strand
AAAAATAAGTTGCGAAGGCTCATTTGAACCTTGCAACTTAATACTACTCCTCACATCTGTAAAAAGTTCTCAATTTTACTCTTGCCAATGGAGCGCATATCGTGTATAATACTCTTTGCACCTGCCGGTGTGATGGAATTGGTAGACGTAGTGGACTCAAAATCCACCGCTGGCGACAGCGTACCGGTTCGAGTCCGGTCACCGGCACCAAAAAGGAAGACACGCCTGAGCGTGTCTTCCTTTTTGGGTTCCGGAGGCTTTTGCCGCCTTCACCCTTTAGATTTGAATGCTCGGGGACGGCAAAGCCGCCCCTGCGCAATTCGTCCCTGCGCTCCGAATTTACGCCGCACTTGCGGCGCGGCCCAGAAGGGCCGTTTTATGCCCGGGCCTCGATTTGGTTTTGGGTTCGACTCTGGAAGTTATGGCATCTATACTGTTTTGATGTTCCGCGTGGGAGGAAAGTTGGCTTTGCTCCGGCGCTTTTTCAGCGGCAAGAAAAATTTTTGTGGTGCAGAAAAGGGAATTTCCTGAAAAAACGATGAATTTATCCCTTTGATTTGAGAAAGCTAACAAAAAGCACCCAATATTTTCTGCAAAATTTATCCAAAAGCACCGTGATATTTGTGGAAATTAACATTGACGAAAGAGGGATAAATCTGGTATGCTAAAAACACATCTTAATGACGAGGGCGGAGGTACGCGATATGTATAGTCAGGAAGCAGTCGTGAACAATCAGGTCGGTCTGCATGCCAGACCCGCTACTTTCTTCATCCAGAAGGCCAACGAGTTCAAAAGCTCCATCTGGGTCGAGAAGGAGGAGCGCAAGGTCAACGCCAAGAGCCTGCTGGGCGTTCTGTCTCTGGGCATCGTAAAGGGAACTCCCATCAAGCTGATCGCCGATGGTCCCGATGAAAAGGAAGCCGTCGAGGCTCTGCAGAAGATGATCTCGTCTGATTTTTCCGAGTAATTCCCAAACCACGAAAAGGCGCCGCTTCGCGGCGCCTTTTTTGATATCTCAACTCAGTAACCTCTGTGAAGGGAGGCGGTAGACCTATGACCTTTGACGAACTGAAAGAAAAAGCCCACAGCCTGCCCCTGAAGCCGGGCGTCTATATCATGCAGGACGCCAAAAACACCGTCATCTATGTGGGGAAGGCCAAGGCTCTGAAAAACCGGGTGAGCCAGTATTTTCAGGACTCCGCCGCCCATACGGAGAAGACCCGGGCCATGGTCTCCCAGATCGACCACTTCGACGTGATCATCGCCGACAGCGAGTTTGAGGCCCTGGTGCTGGAGTGCTCCCTCATTAAGCGCCACCAGCCCCGATATAACATCCTGCTGAAGGATGACAAGGGCTATCCCTATATCCGCCTGTCCAATGAGGCGTATCCCCGCTTCTCCCTGGCCTCCAAGGCGGCGGAGGACGGGGCGCGGTACTTCGGCCCCTATGCCAGCCGCCACAATACCCAGGCCATCATCGACGCGCTGCGCTCGGCTTTGCGTCTGCCTTCCTGCCATAAAAAGTTTCCCCGGGACATCGGCAAGGAGCGGCCCTGCCTCAACTTTCACATGGGCAAATGCGACGGCTACTGCCGGGGAGACGAGCTGAAGGAACAGCACGATCAGGCCATCGCCCAGGCGGTGAGCCTGCTGGAGGGCCGATTTAAAGAGGTGCAGGCCGACCTGACGGCGGAGATGGAACAGGCGGCGGAGGAGCTGCGCTTTGAAAAGGCGGCCCAGCTCCGGGATAGGCTGCGGGCCATTGAACTGTTGGGGGCCAGGCAGAAGGTTGTGGCCGGCTCCCTGGCTGACACCGACGTGGCGGGCTTTTTCCGGGGAGAGGCCAAGAGCTGTTTCGTGGTCCTCCACTTCCTGGAGGGGGAGCTGGCCGCCAAGGACTTTGATCTTTTGGAAACGCCCATGGAGGAGGATGAGGCTTCGGTTCTTTCCTCCCTGGTGCGGGAATACTATGTGGGCCGTACCCGGCTGCCCAAGCAGATTTTGCTGCCCTGCGAGCTGAGCGACCAGGTGCCCCTCACCCGCCTGCTCAGTGAGCAGGTGGGGCGGCGGGTGGAGCTTGTCACCCCCCAGCGGGGGGCCAAGATGGACCTCATCAAGCTGGCCAACCAGAACGCCCAGGAGGAGGTCATCCGTGCCACCACCCGGGAGGAGCGGCAAAATAAGCTGCTGGAGGCATTGGGAAAGATGCTGGCCCTGGAGACGCCGCCCCGGCGCATGGAGTCCTACGACATCTCCAACCAGGGGGCCAGCGACATCGTGGCCTCCATGGTGGTCTATGTGGACGGGCGGCCCCTGAAGCGGGATTACCGGCGCTTTAAGCTCAAGGACATGGACGGCCCCAACGACTACGCATCCATGGAGCAGGTGCTGACCCGGCGCTTTCGCCGGTATCTGGACGGGGATGAGAAGTTTGCCGACAAGCCCGATCTGCTTTTGATCGACGGCGGTCTGGAACATGTCCGGGTGGCCCGGCGGGTGCTGGAGCAGCTGAATCTGGATATCCCCGCCTTCGGCATGGTGAAGGACGACCGCCACCGCACCCGGGCTCTGGTCCATCCGGACGGCCGGGAGATCGGCATCCAGGCCATCCCGGCGGTATTCGCCCTGATCGGCCAGATTCAGGAGGAGACCCACCGCTTCGCCATCGAGTACCACCGCCAGCTCCAGGCCGGCCATGTGAAGACCTCTGCCCTGGACAAGATCCCCGGGGTTGGGGAGAAGCGCAGGGAGCAGCTTTTGAAGCGCTTCAAGAGCGTCAAGGCGGTGCGGGAGGCCACCCTGGAGCAGCTTCGGGAGACAGTGCCCCAGAACACAGCCCAGGCGGTGTATGCGTATTTCCATCGAGAATCGGAACAGGAAAACGAAGAAACGGGAGTTCCGGACAGAACATAAAGCGAGGTAGGAAACTGTGAGAGTCATATCGGGAACGGCCAGGGGCCGAAAGCTCAAGGAGCTCCAGGGGATGGACACCCGCCCCACCACCGACAAGGTGAAGGAGTCCATGTTTAATATCATCCAGTTTGAAATTGAAGGCAGAAAGGTACTGGATCTGTTCGGAGGCACCGGGCAGTTGGGCATTGAGGCCCTGTCCCGGGGCGCCCAGCGGTGTACCTTTGTGGACCAGCGGCGGGAGGCCGCCGCCCTGATCCGGGAAAACCTAAAGATGGTTGGCTTTGAGGACCGGGCAAAGGTGGTGCAGGGGGAGTCGCTGTCCTTTTTAAGCGCCTGCCGGGAAAAATTTGACGTGATTTTCCTGGACCCGCCCTATCAAAGCGGTTTATTGGAAAAATGTGTCGCCCAGATCGTTCAGTTTGACATTCTTGGGGAATATGGTATAATCGTTTGCGAAAGCCCGGCGGAATGGAACATTCCCCCGCTGGCGCCCCCCTATGAGGCGGGGAGAGAATACCGGTACGGTAAGATCAAGCTGACCATCTGCCGCCGGAACGGGAGTGTAGAGCGATGAATACCGCTATTTATCCGGGCAGCTTTGACCCGGTCACCTTAGGGCACCTGAATATTATCAAGCGGGCTGCCGCCTGCTTTGACAAGGTCATTGTGTGCGTGATGATCAACTCCAAGAAGAGGGGAATGTTCACCCCGGAGGAGCGGGTGGAACTGTTGCGCCGGGCCACAGAGCGCTTCCCCAACGTGGAGGTGGACTTCTCCAACGAGCTGTTGGCCGCCTATGCCAAGCGCCGGGACGCCCATGTGGTGGTCAAAGGCCTGCGGGCTGTGTCCGACTATGAGCAGGAGGTCCAGATGGCGGTCATCAACCGGAAATTAAATCCCCAGCTGGAGACGATGTTTCTGGCCTCCAGTGAAAAGTATACCTACCTCAGTTCCACCATCGTCAAAGAGATGGCCCGGTACGGGGCCGACCTGGAGGAATTTATCCCCCGGGAGATTGTGGACGATGTG
Organism: bacterium; assembly: GCA_037245165.1. Lineage (GTDB taxonomy): Bacteria > Bacillota > Clostridia > Oscillospirales > Oscillospiraceae > Lawsonibacter. The sequence continues at coordinate 25,928 of JAXWVI010000024.1, read as the reverse complement.
AACCGGCGGATGAGGGAAATGGAAGGAAAGGAAGGGTAAGCCCATGGCAAGCGGTGTGGAAGAATTGCTGGATATGCTCTTTGAGATGATTGACGAGGCAAAAAACGCCCCCCTGTCCAGTGACAAGTGCGTCATTGAGCGGGACAGGGCGCTGGACCTCATTGACGACGTGCGCAGCCAGTTCCCCATTGAGCTCACCGAGGCCAGGAAGATGATGGCCCGCCGGGCGGAGCTGGAAAGCGAGGCCAAGCACAAGGCGGAGTCCATCATCAAAGCCGCTGAGGACCGTGCCCGCCAGATGCTCTCGGATGATTCCATCACCCAGCAGGCCAGGCAGCGGGCCAACGAGATGATGCAGCAGGCTGAGGAGCGCAGCCGGGATCTGAAGCGCTCGGCCAACGAGTACTGCGAGGACGCCCTGCGCCGCACGGAAGAGGCGGTGGCCGAGGCCTACGACGAGATTAAGAAGTCCCGGGCCCGGTTCCGGGCCGCCGCCGGAGTGGCCTCCTCCCAGAGCGGGACCGTGGGCGGGTCCCGGCCTATGTACGACGCCGCCGCGGACGAGGATTAAAGGTAAGTGCCGCCAAGGGGATTCCCCCTTGGCGGCACACTGTTTATAAAAGCCCTCCTGCAAGGAGTTCCGCCGCCCGGAGGCGGCGGAATCAATTTTAATCCGCCATTTCCGGGGGCGTGTACCTCGGAAATGACACTTCTCACGGAATGTGAGCCGACTTTTTCCTGGAAAACGAGGCCCACATTCCGTGTAATCCTGTTCAAAAAAAGCGGCTATGCCGCTTTTTTTGATTTAAAAGATAAACCAGCCGCTCTCCCGGCTGTCCATCATATCCAGCGCTCCGTCCAGCATCTCGGCGGCCTGGGCCAGGGTGAGCTGGTCTGAGAGCTGAGCCGTCCCCATGGACTGGGGGGCTACCACGCCAGAGGCGGACAGGTTGGCGGCAGCCTGAGCGGCCCAGTGGCCCTCAGTCCCGGAGGAGAACACCGCAAGGGGCACGTCGGTGATGTCCAAAAGGTTATTGAGCATGACGCTGGCCTCGCCCCGGGTGATGTTCTGCTCGGCGCCGAAGATGGGGGCCCCTGTCTCATCCCGGGTTCCGCTGATGGCCCCGGCCTTCAGGGCGGCGGACACGGAGCCCTTGGCCCAGGCGGGAATAGCGGTGTCGTCGGAAAAGCCGGTGAGGGTGACCCCCTCCAGCTGTTCCAGCCCGGTCACGGACATGGCCATGGTGAGAAATTGGGCCCGGGTGACAGGCTGATCCGGGTCAAAGAAATAGTTTCCGTCTACATACCGCCCCACATAGACCCCCTCCTCTGCCAGGCGGATAGCCGCCTTCTGCGCGGGATTGCCATCCATGTCGGCGTAGGTCACCTTGGTGTCGGGTTTGTCAATGCGCAGCTCCACAGTAGCCTCGGGAGAGGTGTTGCCGGCAGAGTCGATGGCCACATAGGTGAAGCGGTCGCTGCCCGTCTTGTTCTCATAGGGGGTGTAGACAAACTGGCTGGAGCCGTCCTCCGCCAGTGTCACCGCGCCCCGGGCGGGGGTGGAGGTGAGCTGGAAGGTGAGGGTGTCGCCCTCCCCGTCCACCGCGTCAAAATATCCGGTGATGGCCACATTTTTGTAGGTGGTCAGCTCCATATTCCGGGCCACGGGGGGCTGGTTTTCCTCGGCGAGCAAGTAGAGGGTGACCGTCACCTGGCCTCCCTGCTGCCCGGAGGCGAAGGTAGGGGTGAAGCAGAAGCTAGTGGTGGTGAGGGCGGGGGCCTGGGCGCTTTGGAAGCGAAGACCGTTCAGGGCGGACACGTCAATGGCGCAGCCGGCCTGAAGCGGTTCGCTGCCCATGCACAATAGGCCCGCCCCGGCATCGGGCAGAGTGTCCACGGTAATTTGCACCAGCGGGTCTGAGCTTTCCTCCGTCACTCCGAACTCCTCAGGGGTGAAGGAGATGACTGAGCCGATCATGCCGTTTTTGGAGAAGTCATTCACAGCGGGTTGGCTGGTTTTTTTATTCCAAAAAAAGGCGGAGGCGGGCAGAGTCAGACAACTGATCATGACCAGGGCCATCACCGGGACCAGAACCCGGCGGAATGTGGGGGACAGATTCATAGGAATACCTCCTTTTACAAATGAGTGTATCCCTAGTGTTTTCTTCCTGGGAGAAAATATGCGAAAAAATCAAAAGCCGCCATTTGGCGGCTTTTTGATCATTGGAACATGGGGGAGGACAAATACCGATCTCCCGAATCGGGCAGAACGGCCACAATGGTCTTGCCCGCGTTCTCCTCCCGCCGGGCCAGCTCACCCGCTGCCCACAGGGCGGCGCCGGAGGAGATGCCCACCAGCACGCCCTCCCGGCGGACCACCGCCCGGCCCATCTCATAGGCGTTTTCGTCGGTGACCCGAATGACCTGGTCGTAGACCGAGCGGTCCAGGGCCTTGGGGATGAAGTTGGCCCCGATGCCCTGGATGCCGTGGGGGCCGGCCTGGCCGCCGGAGAGGAGGGGAGAGGCGTCAGGCTCTACCGCGAAAACCTGAAGGCTGGGGTTTTGCTCTTTCAGAAAGCGCCCAGTACCGGACAGGGTTCCGCCGGTGCCCACGCCGGCCACCAGAATGTCCACCTTCCCGTCCGTATCCCGCCAAATCTCCGGGCCGGTGGTGCGGTAGTGGGCCTCGGGACCCATAGGATTTTCAAACTGCTGGGGGATAAAGCTGCCGGGAATGGCGGCGTGGAGCGCATCCGCCTTTTCCACCGCACCCTGCATCCCCTGGGCGCCGGGGGTGAGGACCAGCTCCGCCCCGTAGGCGGAGAGCATGGCCCGCCGTTCCTTGCTCATGGAGTCGGGCATGGTGAGAATGACATGATAGCCCCTGGCGGCGGCCACCATGGCAAGGCCGATGCCGGTGTTGCCCGAGGTGGGCTCAATGATGGTGCCGCCGGGCTTCAAGACCCCACGGGCTTCCGCGTCATTGAGCATGAACAGAGCCAGCCGGTCTTTGGCGGAACCGGCGGGATTGAAATACTCCAGCTTGCCCAGCACCTGGGCCTTCCAGCCCTGCTGCGCCCCCAGACGGGACAGGCGCAGAAGGGGAGTGCCGCCGATGAGCTGTTCCACGCTGTCGTAAATTTGAGACATGCAGATCATCCTTTCCGGGTAAAATATGTAACCCCATCATAACCGGAAGGGAAAACCTTGTCAACATCAGGCGGGATATTCATCCCTACCCAGGGTGAGGGACATAATGGAGACTTCAAAGGCGGTGCGCTCCTGAGACTGCCCGTCTATCTCCTTGGTGTAGCACCGGCTCTGAAGCCGTCCGGCCAGACTGAGACGGTCCCCCACGTCCATGGCTCCGCAGCGGTGGGCCAGACTTCCCCAGGCGATACAGGGCAGATAGTCCGCCCGGCCGTACCGGCGGTTGACCGCCAGGATCATGTCGCAGATGGTCCGGCCCAGGGGAGTGGAGCGAAGGGAGGGCGGTTTACATAAGGTCCCTGCCAACTCCAGACGGTTTTCGTCCGGCCCCTCCTCCTGGGTGATGGATTTGGCAAAGACGCTGACCACCAGCTTGCTGCCCACGCCGCTGCGGTTGTTAAAGGTGCGGACCTCTCCCCGTACCGTAAGCGGCGCACCCATCCCCAACTCCAGCCCCTCCAGCAGCGGCTGGGCGGCGATTACGTTCAGGCGGTCTTCTGTTCCGGACAGGCGGGTGACAGTGAGGGGGAGAAGATAATAGGCAATGGCGTGGTTGACATGGGAGCGGGACGCGGGCCCGGACAGCCGCCCCCGCAAAAGAATTCTGTTTTCATTCCAGCCGTTTTGCATGGAAGCAACACTCCTATCGTTTGTTGTTTCCATCCTATGCGCGGGAAGGGGAGGGTATGTCCAAAAAATGCGGGCCGCCCCATAAGGCAGCCCGCATAAGCACGCAGTTTTGGTTTTGAGATAGGAGGGGGATTATCTCCGACCGAAGCCGCCGCCCCGGCCGCCGCCGGAAAAGCCGCCGCCACGACTGCCGCCGAAGCCGCCGCCACGACTGCCGCCGAAGCCGCCGCCACGGCTGCCGCCGAAGCCGCCACCACGACTGCCGCCGGAGAAGCCGCCGCCACGACTGCCGCCGGAGAAGCCGCCGCCACGGCTGCCGCCGGAGAAGCCGCCGCCACGGCTGCCGCCGGAGAAGCCGCCGCCACGGGGACCGGAGAAACCGCCAAATCCGCCCCCAGGACCCCGGCCGCCGCCGGGAGGAGGCGGCGGAGGAGGAGGACGGTGCCAGCGCCGGCGGTACCAGAAAGAGCCGGGGGCGTGCCAGAACAGGATGGGCCGGAACATGACAGGGGGATTGGCCACGCCGAAGTACCGGCTGCGGTAGGTGGTGTAGCGGATGGAGTCAATGAGGGAGGCCACAATGATGACGGCCACCACTAACATGATGATGCCAACCAGGGCCCGGGAGGGGGCGGAGGAGTAGGAGATGCTGCCGCCGTCCAGATACCCCAGGCCAAACTCGTCCACATAGTACTGGTTGATCTGCTGGAACAGGGTGAGAATCCCGTCTCCATACTTCTGATTCATCACATCGTTGTAGAGGTAGCTGTTCATGTAGGAGGTGATCTGACTATCCCCCATAGGATAGTCGGGGCCGACGGCCAGATAGCTTCCTCCGCTGTCCGTGTCGATCACCAGGATGCCGTCGGTACTGGCCAGCTCCATCCGGGTGCCCAGATCATAGGCGTAGTCCTCCACCGATCCGTCCACGCCGTTGAGCACCGCCACGGCGATCAGGCTGTCATAGCGCTGAACCCAGTTGGCGTTATAGAGGCTGATGCGCTCCTCCACGCTGGAGGAGAGGACCTGGGCTTCGTCCAGGATAAAATCGTCATATTGTCCGGTGGAAAGGGTGTTGTCCAGCCCCAGGTCCTTGGGATCGGCGGCGGCGGGACCACGGCCCTTGGTCTGTCCGATTGCCACCGCTCCAACGACCATCACCAGGGCGAGAATGACCGCCACCCAGGTTTTACGAAAAAATTTCATATTCTTAACCCTTTAACTCCAACAGCTTCTGTTTCAGTTCGCCTTCGATGCGTCCCAGCTCCGCCTCGGCCTCTTTCCGCTTCTGGGCCCCTTCGGTCTGAATCTTCATGACCTCGTCCAGGGTGGAGATGAGCTGCTGGTTGGTGTGCTGAAGGGTTTCGATGGAGACTACGCTCCGCTCGGCCTCTCGGGCAGTGTCAATGGTGCCCATCTTCAGCATGTCGGCGTTCTTCTTCAAAAGCTCGTTGGTCATGTCGGTGACCGCGGTCTGGGCGGCGGTGGCCTGACGGCCGTGCTCCAGGCCCAGGGCCAGCACCATCTGGCTCTTCCACAGGGGGATGGTGTTCACCAGGGAGGACTGGATCTTCTCCAGCATCTGGGTGTCGTTATTTTGCAGAAGTCTCGTCTGGGGACCCATCTGGATGGAGATCATTCGGGTCAGCTCCAGGTCGTGGAGCTTCTTCTCAAACCGGGCGCACAGGTTGGCGTAGTCGTTGTAGGCCTGGGCGTCCTCCTGGGCGCCGGTCTCCTCGGCCTTCTTTTTCAGCTGGGCCAGGTCGTTGGCGCGCAGGTACTCCAGGCGTTTCTTGCCGGCCAGGATATACATGGTGAGCTCTTTATAATACTTGGTGTTCAGCTCATACATCTGGTCGAACATGGCAATGTCTTTCATCAGGGTGACCTGATGGTTTTCCAGCACCTTGACAATCTTGTCCACATTGGTTTCAGCCTTGGAGTAGCTGGCCTTCATGGCTTCCAGCTCGTTTCTCTTCTTCTGGAAGAAGCCGAAAATGCCCCCCTTTTTCTCCTCGTCGTCGCCAAAGTGCTTCAGCTCCACCACCAGAGAGGACAGGGCATCTCCCACCTCGCCCAGGTCCTTGGTTTTTACGTTGTTCAGGGCGCTTTCTGAGAACGCGGCGATGTTTTTCTGGGCGGCGGCGCCATACTGGAGCACCAGGTTGGAGTCGGTGACGTCGATCTTCTGGGAGAACTCGTCCACCATTTTCCGCTCCGCTTCGCTGAGCATGGATTCGTCAAGCTTCACGGCGTTGGCGTCCCGCTCCTTCTGAATAGCGGCCTGCTCCTCGGCACTTGCCGTTTCGGCGGCGGGGGTGGGGTCCAGGGTCAGTTCCGGAGCGGGCGCCTGGGCGGCGGCGGAGCCGGCGGGGTCCAGGGTAAGTTCCGGGGTCAGGTTCAGTTCATCACTCATGGGGGTTCCTCCTCATTCCAGAATACAGTGATCAATTTGCTTTTTTATCATAGGCCATATAGCGATACCAGTGAAAGGCGGCGGCAGAGAGTTGGAATAGCAGAAGAAGCACATAGAAAACCACGCCGCTTGTTTCAATGGTACGGCCATAAATCAGAAAGAAGATGATTTGCAGGGCAGGAGTCACGGACCAGACCAGTGCGTTGATGAGACATTCCGTCTTGCTGACAGCGTTCCGGTAATTGCCCATAAAGACCTCCTTACAGCTCCAAGTTGATGCCTGAGTTGTCCGTCTTGCTGTCGCCCATGTCCATGCCCGACAGCCCCTCCTGGGCCAGCAGGTTTTCCATGACGGTGATGTCGGTGGAGATGTCCAGGGCCTCCTCCCCGAACAGGGCGTCCAGCTGCTTGTCAAAGGCCCGGCACACGGTGTCCAGCATCTTCTCCACTTTCTCCTTGGTGGCGTCGATGTTGCTGCCCGACACCCCCACAGAGTCCATCCGGTCATAGGCGTTTAACAGTTTCAGGGTAGTGGGCAGGTAGTAGTCCAAAAAGCGGCGGATCTGGGGCTGCTTCTTGGGCTGCTGGATGACCTGGTCCAGAATCTTTCCGGTGACCTCCTCCAGATGGTCGATCTGGGCGGAGATCTTTTCGTCCTGAATGGCGTCGTTGAGCCGGCGCATCTCCGACACCGCCCGGTCCCGCTCCTTCTGCAAGGCGGCTACCTGGGGGTCCTTGGAGAGCGGCTCCTCCTTGGCCTTCTCCTGTTCCGCCTGGGCCTTTTCCCGGGCGGACTGTTCTTTGTCCTCCACGGTCTGATAGACCTTGTCCGGGAAGACGGCCTTCCCGATGATAAAGACCACCACAGATGCTCCGGCGCACAAAATATAGTGGGTTGGGGCATACAGCGGGAAGAAAGCGGCATATACCAGCCATGTCAGCCCAAATAGATAAATGGGGGCGACGGAAACCTTTTTGTGGATTTTCATTGGGTTACCTCCCGGATTGCATTGCTTGGTTTATTCTACCTCGAAGGACTGCGGGGTGTCAAGAATTTGGGGCAGTATTTACAAATGGGAGGGAATGGAGGTATAATACCAATAATTGATTGACCAAACAAGGAAGGAGCTTCTGTTATGAAAACCGGTTTGGTATTGGAGGGCGGCGCCCTCAGAGCGATTTTTTCCAGCGGAGTGTGCGATGCGCTGTTGGATGGAAATATTATGACGGATTATGTGATCGGGGTGTCCGCGGGCATTGCCTACGGGGTGAGCTATGTATCCAAACAGTCCCGGCGAAACCTGGAGGTCGTGACCCGATATGCCCCGGATAAGCGGTATATGGGAATGAACAATCTGGTGGACAAGAGCAACCGGAGCTATTTTGGCCTGAAATTCGCCTATGATACCATTCCCAATGAACTGATTCCCTTTGATTATGACACATTTGCCGCTTACCCGGGCGAGGTGGAGGCAGTGGTCACGAATTTGAACACGGGGAAGGCGGACTATCTGCCGGTGCCCCGGCACGATAAGGAATCCCGGCTTCTTCAGGCGACCTGTGCCATGCCCCTGCTGTTTCCCATCTACCGGATCAACGGACAGCCGTATCTGGATGGGGGAGCGGCCGACTCCATCCCCTGGCAGCGGGCTCTGGAACAGGGATGTGAGCGGGTGCTGGTGGTGCTTACCCGGCCCAGAAGCTACCGGCGCAAGCCGGATCAGATGATTCGGCTGATCCGCAAGCAGTACAAACAGTATCCCAAGTTCGTGCGCGCGATGGAGACCCGGGCTGAGCGGTACAATCAGAACCGCAAGCAGCTGTTTGAGATGGAGCGGGAAGGGAAACTGATGGTCATTGCGCCCCAGTCTACGTTGGGCGTGGGCAGGATTGAACGGGACACAGAGAAGCTGCGCCTGCTGTGGGCCGAGGGCTACCAGATGACGGTGGATCGCATGGACGAGATCAGGGCATATCTGGGGAAGTGACGTCCTGGTGCTGGCCGCAGTCTGACGAAGATTCAGGCTGGAGAGCGAGCAAGGCCAGGGTATCCCCCACCAAGGTGAAAAAGGCGGCCAGCCGGGAGAGCTCATTCTGGCTTTTTCCCTGGGCCAGGGCGACAGAAAGTGCCGTGGCCGCAGTGAGAAGCTGTCCGCTGTCCGCACAATGAAACGAAAGCATAAAAACACCCCTCTCCAGTTTATGGGAGATGGAGAAGAGGGTGTGAAGGAGCGAGTATGAAAATTGTGATTATCGACGGACAGGGAGGACGGCTTGGCAAGCTGTTGGTGGAGGGCGTCCGCGCCCGGCTGCCTCAGGCGCAGATTTATGGGATTGGAACCAACTCCCTTGCCACCTCGGCTATGCTCAAGGCGGGAGCGGATTTCGGTGCTACGGGGGAAAACCCAGTCATCCGGGCCGTAGCAGATGCGGACGGGGTGCTGGGTCCGATTGGAATTGTGGTGGCCAATGCGATTTTAGGGGAGGTCACCCCAGCCATGGCCGAAGCGGTAGGCAGCTGTCGGGGGAAAAAGTATCTCATCCCCATGAACAACTGCGGCGTGATGGTGGCAGGGGTGGCGGAGCAGCCCTTGAGCGCTTATGTGGCGGATGCCGCTGAGGCTTTGGCGCGGGAACTGAGCAGGTAGGGAAGGCGTTCCGCCCAGCTTGATTTGGGCGAAAAAAACGCCCCTTTGAATTGACTTTTTTCCCGATGTTGTGTATGATAAAAAACAGTTGTGTGCTTGAGATGGAACAATTGTACACAGGAAAACAGTCGTTGCTGCCTGGGTGAGAATTTTCCGCTGCGTTGTGGACGCCTGTTTTCTTTAAAATCAAATATGCGCCTGTGATGGAATTGGTAGACATGCGAGATTTAGGTTCTCGTGCAGCGATGCGTGTGGGTTCGAGTCCCTTCAGGCGCACCAAACCAATATAATCCGAACTTGTTTCCAATAGGAGGCGGGCTCGGATTATTTTTATGTTCCCACAACCCCATCAGGTAATCGGTAGTTACCCCATAAAATTCTGTCAGCGTAGCGATGGCAAAGGGACTGCTGTCCTTATAGTCGTCGCTCTCATATTTGCTGAGGGCAGATTTGGAAAGCCCGGTCTGCCGTTTTGAACATCCGGGGGAGGTCCTGTTTTCCTGGCAAAATAAGTTTTGTCAGAAGGCAAAAATCTAGAAAACGGAAAGGCTGGCTGCATGGAGTATGACCGTTTGGGAAGTGACAGGGCAAAAGGTCTCCCGCAAAATCATAGATTTTATGGGAAGAGGAGGGCAGCAAAAACATGATTATTATGCGGGGAGTATGCCGCCGTAACAAATGAATGGAGGGGAATCGTTATGAAACTGAGCGTAAAGGTACCGCACGCCCTATGTGGCCCAGCCCAAAGACCATCTGCGGCAGTGCTTGTTCGGCGGTTCCGCCAATACGAGGCACGTTTCCGGACTTCATTGCTGGTTTTCTTTGTCTGGCCGTTCTGAATCTATGGAGGTAGCCTATGGGAAATAAAAAACAATGACTTGCAGTAAGAGATGTATGGATGTTCCGGTCTGGCGTGGTGATACGTTGATATTGAGAAAGCCGCCGGATATTACCATATTGGAGAGGGAGAGCAAGAATACTGACTGACGAGCATCCCAAAGAGAATTTTTATATCATAAATGGGAACCGCTTGCCGATCTTTCACGGCAAAGCTATGAGAAGAGCCAAACTTGTGCTATGATAAGTGTGCAAATCTGGTGCTCCTGTCTTTTAGGGGAGAGATTTCAATAAGTGAAAAAGATGAGACAATCGCAATCGGATTTGCGAGACGGCGCGTATCAGCGCAAGGATGGGAGGTATCGGTTCCGCTATTTCCATGAGGATGGGAAAGAACAAAATGTGTACAGCCGGCGGCTGGGTAAGATCCTATGCCCAAAAGGAAAAAGTGTAAGCTTTCCCTGAGAGAAAAGGAAAAGCAGATCAAAGAAAACCGCTGGCGACAGTACTTTCAAGGAGTTTTGAATAGATGATGAAAATACTTTTCGTATGTCACGGCAACATCTGCCGCAGCCCCATGGCGGAATTTGTAATGAAGGATTTGGTGAAGAAGGCAGGCCTGGAGGATCAGTTTAAGATCGCCTCCGCCGCCACCAGTACCGAGGAGATCGGAAACCCCGTCTATCCTCCCGCCCGGCGGAAGCTGGCGGAACACGGCATTTCCAGTGCCGGCCACGCAGCCCGACAGATGCGGCGGGAGGATTACGGCCGCTATGACCTGCTGGTGGGCATGGACCGTGCCAATCTGCGCAATATGCAGCGCATTTGCGGCGGGGACCCGGAGGGGAAAATTTCCCTGCTCATGGAACACACCGACCGAAAGGGAGAGGTGGCCGATCCATGGTACACCGGGGACTTTGAGGCCACCTGGCAGGACGTGCTGGAAGGTTGCCAGGCGCTGCTCGGCCAACTGCAAGGGGAAGGATAAAAGATCGGCCGGAGGCATCTGCCTCCGGCCGAATTATTTGTGTGGTCTATTTCCGTACCTGGATCTGTCCCAGAATTTCCCCGATGGGTCCGGTGAGGATCAGGTCTGCCCGGTTATCATAGGGCGTAGGGGTCTTGTTGATAAGGACCAGATGTTTACCGGAAAAATAGTTGATAAGCCCGGCGGCAGGGTAGACTGCCAAGGAGGTGCCTCCGATGATGAGCAGGTCGGCGCGGTGGAGGTCGGTTACCGCCCCCTCCAGTACCCGGCTGTCCAGACTTTCCTCATAGAGGACCACGTCGGGCTTGACCGTCCCTCCGCAGGAGCAGGTGGGAACCCCCTTGCTGTCCCGGATAAACTCCACGGGATAGGATTTGCCGCACTTCATGCAGAAGTTGCGGTGGACTGAGCCGTGCAGTTCCCAAACCCGCTTGGAGCCCGCCATTTGGTGCAGTCCATCGATGTTCTGCGTGACCACCGACCGTAGCTTCCGGGCCTGTTCCAGCTCGGCCAGCTTCTGGTGGGCGGCATTTGGTTTGGCGTCCAGACAGAGCATTTTATCCCGATAGAAGCGGTAAAATTCCTCGGGATGATGGTCAAAAAAGGTGCGGCTCAGGATTTCCTCAGGCGGCCACTCATAGTGCTGGCTGTACAGCCCGTCCACACTGCGAAAGTCCTTGATCCCCGACTCGGTGGATACTCCAGCGCCGCCGAAGAAGACGATAGAGGTACTCTCGTCGATCCACTGTTGTAAAGTGTTCAGCTCCTCGGTCATAAAAAATGCCCCCTTTTTACCAGTGTATCACGAAAAAGAGACAATGTAAACGCTCTGAATGGAAAATGGCCGCGCCCGGTTTGGGCGCGGCCTCTTGCTCGTTCCAAAAAGTATAGGCTGCTTATCCAATCTCGTCAGGGGAGAAAAAGCACCAGAACCGAGGTGATGATGCCGCATACGCAGATGGAAATAGAGCTCATAGCCCCCTGAAGCTGACCGATCTCCAGGGCTTTGGTGGTGCCCAGGGCGTGGCTGGAGGCACCGATCGCAACCCCTTCGGCGATGGGATCGGTGACACGAAAGAGACGGGCAAAGAGAGGAGCGAAGAGGGCCCCGGTGATTCCCGCCACAATGACGGCGGCCACGGTGATGCTCTGGATGCCGCCGCTGCTGTCCGAGATGGCCACGGCGATGGCGGTGGTGACGCTCTTGGGCAGAAGGGAGGCGGCGATGGATTCCTCCAGGGTCAGTACCTTGCACAGCAGCAGGATAGAGCCAACGCTGGTCAGGCAGCCCACCAGACACCCGGCCAGCACGGGGAAGAAGTGCTTCCCCAGCAGCTTGCGCTGACCGTAGATGTTCAGGGCCAGCACTGCGGTGGCAGGTCCCAGCATAAGGGTGATGAGATTTGCCCCCTGGTTAAAATCGCTGTATGAAATGTGGAAGGCCACCAGTACCAGGATCACCAGGGCTGCGGAGATAATCAAAGGGTTGCAGAGGACCAGACGGGTCTTTTTCTGCACCCAGACCCCCACGCACCAGGCGATGCAGCTGAGTACGATGCCGAACAGGGGGGAGGAGAGAATCACTTCTGTCATCGTCTCTCCTCCTTTCTCTGCTGAAAAGCCATGAGAAGCTGAATGGTCCAGGCGGTGGCGGCGTACACCAGAGGGGTGGTGAGCACGGCCACGGCGAAGAATGGGAGGAGCACCGCGGACAGAGTGCCCCAGTGCTCCAGCAGTCCTACACAGGAGGGAAGGAAGAAGAAGGCCATATTCCCCACAAAGAAGGTGGAGATGCGGCTGATATGCCGCTGCTTCAAAACGCCGGTGAGCAGCAGCGCCAGCAGTACCAACATGCTCAGAACGCTGGCGGGAAAGGTGAAGGGGAGCAGGGAGACAACCCCTTCACACACAAGACAGATTCCAAATACGATGGCGATTTCGCCGATGATACTCAATGTGGTCACTCCCAGATTGCGGTGGCAAAGTAGTCCTCAGGGGTTTCGGCCCGGCGGATGAGGCGGGTGGAGCCGTCCTCCTGAAGCAGGACCTCGGCCGAGCGAAGCCGGCCGTTATATTGGTAGCCCATAGCGTGGCCGTGGGCCCCGGTGTCGTGGATGACCAGCAGGTCGCCCAGTTCGATCTGGGGTAGCATCCGGTCCACGGCAAACTTATCGTTGTTTTCACACAGCGCGCCGGTGACGTCATACATGTGGTCGCAGGGGGCGTTCTCTTTCCCCATGACGGTGATGTGGTGGTAGGCCCCGTACATGGCCGGGCGCATAAGGTTGGCGGCGCAGGCGTCCACGCCCACATACTCCTTGTAGGTGTGCTTGAAGTGGAGCACCTTGGTGACCAGGTGGCCGTAGGGGGCCAGCATGAAACGACCCAGTTCCGTGCAGATGGACACATCTCCCATTCCGGCGGGGACCAGAATCTCCTCGTAGGCCCGGCGCACCCCCTCGCCGATGACGGCGATGTCATTGGCGGGCTGCTCGGGGCGGTAGGGGACGCCCACGCCGCCGGAGAGGTTGATGAAGGTGATGTGACAGCCCGTCTCCTCCTTCAGCTCCACGGCGGTGCGGAACAAAATGGAGGCCAGGACAGGGTAGTACTCGTTGGACAGGGTGTTGGAGGCCAGGAAGGCGTGGATGCCAAACTCCTCCGCCCCAAGCTCCTTCAGACGCTGGAAGGCCTCGGTCATCTGGGGGCGGGTCATGCCGTACTTGGCCTGGCCCGGGTTGTCCATTACCTGGAAGCCCTCCTCGCTCTCGCCCACGGTAAAGCTTCCGCCGGGATTATAGCGGCAGGAAATCTTTTTGGGGATGTAGCCGATGGTGTCCTTCAGAAAGTCGATGTGGGTGATGTCGTCCAGGTTGATAGTGGCCCCCAGCTTGGCGGCCAGGGCAAATTCCTCAGCGGGGGTGTCGTTGGAGGAGAACATGATCTCATCCCCGGAAAAGCCGCAGCGGTCGGACATCATCAGCTCCGTCAGGGAGGAGCAGTCCACGCCGCAGCCCTCCTCCCGGAGGATTTTCAGAATCTGGGGATTGGGGGTAGCCTTGACGGCAAAATACTCCTTATAGCCGGGGTTCCAGGCAAAGGCATTCCGAAGCGCCCGGGCGTTTTCCCGAATGCCCTTCTCATCGTACAGGTGGAAGGGGGTAGGGTAGGTGTGTACCATCTCCTGGAGCTGTTCCAGGGTGACAAATGGGGTTTTCATAAGGGCGTCAGCTCCTTTTTCTCTATCTTGTGAAATCAAGGGGTAGTCTATCCAATTTCGGGGAATTTGTCAAGAAAAGGGGACCGCCCCGGATGGAAGCGGCCCCGAAAGGGGAGAAAACGGCTTTTAGGGGGTTAAACTTCAAACATCAGATCGCCGTAGGTGGGCACCGGCCACAGATCCTTGTCCACCAGCAGCTCCAGCTCATCCACGGGGATGCGCAGGGCGGTCATGGCAGGAACCACGGCGTCGTGATAGGCGTGAGCCATCTCCTCGATGTTTTCGATGGAGTCCACCCGACCCATCAGCGGCTTGAGCTGCTCCAGGGCGGCGGAGGCGTCGGCCAGGTAGGCGCTGACCTTGGTCAGCAGCTCCTTCTGCACGGAGAGGTCGGCCCCGGGGCAGGCCCCGGCCACAGCGGCGATAGACTGGCCCAGTCGGGCGGTGTAGGTGATGGCGGTGGGGATATAGTGCTTGGATGCCATGTGGATCATAGTGTTGGCCTCGATCTTGATGACCTTCACATACGTCTCATACATGATCTCCGCCCGGGCCTCCAGCTCGGACTTGGTGTAGATGCCGAACTTAGTGAACAGCTTCTCCGCTTTCTCAGTGGTAAGGGCGGGTACCGCGTCCACCATGGAGCGCAGGTTGGGCAGTCCCCGGCGCACGGCCTCTGCCACCCACTCGTCAGAATAGCCGTCGTCATTGAAGATGATCCGCTGGTGCTCGGTCATCCAGTCGTGAATGAGCCGGGAACAGGCGGCGTTGAAGTCCTCGGCCCCCTCCAGAATGTCGGCGGCCTGACAGAAGGCCTCGGCCACAATGGCGTTGAGAGCCACGTTGGCCTCGGCAATGGAGTCGGAGGAGCCCACCATACGGAACTCAAACTTGTTGCCGGTGAAGGCGAAGGGGGAGGTGCGGTTGCGGTCTGTGCCGTCCTTGTTGAGCACGGGGACGGTGGACACGCCGGAGTCCAGGGTCCCCCGGGCCAGCAGCTTTACCGACTCCACATTGGCCACAATCTGTTCCACCACATCGTCCAGCTGGTCGCCCAGGAAGATGGAGATAATGGCGGGGGGAGCCTCCTGGGCGCCCAGGCGGTGCTCGTTGCCCACACAGGAGGCCGAGCAGCGCAGCAGGTCGGCGTGCTCATCCACCGCCTTGATGATGCAGGCCAGCACCAGCAGGAACTGAAGGTTCTCATTGGGCGTGTCACCCGGGTCCAGCAGGTTCTCGCCGGTGTCAGTGGAAATGGACCAGTTGTTGTGCTTGCCCGAGCCGTTGACCCCCACAAAGGGCTTTTCGTGGAGCAGGCACACCAGACCGTGGCGGGTAGCCACCCGCTTCATGGTCTCCATGGTCAGCTGGTTCTGGTCCACGGCCAGGTTGCAGGTGGTATAGATGGGAGCCAGCTCATGCTGGGCGGGAGCTACCTCGTTGTGCTGGGTGGTGGCGGGGATGCCCAGCTTCCACAGCTCCTGGTTCAGATCAGCCATGAAGGCGCCCACTCTGGGACGGATGACCCCGAAATACTGGTCGTCCATCTCCTGCCCCTTGGGGGCGGGAGCGCCAAAGAGGGTCCGGCCGGTGTAGATGAGGTCCCGGCGCTTTAAGTACTTCTCCCGGTCCACCAGGAAGTACTCCTGCTCCGCTCCCACCGAGGGGGTGACCTTGGTGGCCTGGGTGTTGCCGAACAGGCGGAGAATACGAAGCGCCTGGGTGTTGATGGCCTCCATGGACCGGAGCAGGGGGGTCTTCTTGTCCAGAGCCTCTCCGTTATAAGAGACGAAAATGGTGGGGATACACAGAATGGTGCCGCAGGACATCTCCTTGACGAAGGCGGGGGAGGTCATGTCCCAGGCGGTGTAGCCCCGGGCGTAGTGGGTGGAGCGCAGGCCGCCGGAGGGGAAGGAGGAGGCGTCAGGCTCGCCCATAATGAGCTGTTTGCCGGTAAACTGCAAAAGGGTTTTGCTGTCCTGGGGGGCGGTGAGGAAGCTGTCATGCTTCTCGGCAGTCACCCCGGTGAGAGGCTGGAACCAGTGGGTGTAGTGGGTAGCCCCTTTCTCTACGGCCCAGTCCTTCATGGCGTTGGCTATAATGTCGGCGGTGGCCATGGAGATGTTGCCGCCATGCTCCATGACCTCCTGCACTTCCGCAAAGACCTTCTTGGGCAGACGCTCCCGCATGACCGAGACGCTGAACACATTGGAACCGAAAATTTCGGTAAGATTTTGATTCATTCCGCTCAACCCCTTTTTCAAATTAGTTTCATCATATCCTATCTGTCGCTTTATTGCAATAAAAAATCCGCCAATATCCAGGAAAGGGGATGGGAGGGATGTGGGAAAATTTCACAAAAGCGTTCGGGGGATTGACCCGAAAGATGACATGACCGGGTGTCCGGGCGCATAGGTTACACCAAACAGCCGGCGTTTGACCGGGAAAGGGGTGCTTGCCATGCGTTTTACCAAAATGGAGGGACTGGGCAATGACTATATTTATGTCAACTGCTTGGAGGGAGCGCCGGAGGACCTGCCCTCCCTGGCCCGCCGCTTGTCCGACCGCCACTTCGGGGTGGGGGCGGACGGACTGATCTGCATTAGACCCGGGCAGCGGGGAGATTTTACCATGGAGATGTACAATGCCGACGGTTCCCGGGGGAGCATGTGCGGAAACGGCATCCGATGTATGGGAAAATATGTCTACGACAAGGGACTGACCCGGAAAACCTGCCTGACCATCGACACCGACGCCGGCCCACGGGGGTTGGAGCTCAGTATTCGGGGCGGGGTGGCGGCGGCAGCGACCGTGGACATGGGGGAAGCGGGGCTGCTGCCCCCCATGGAACTGGAGGCGGAAGGGGAGCGGTTTACCCTCATTCCCGTGTGGATGGGCAACCCCCACGGGGTCATATTCTGCGAGGAGCCGGAAAAGGTGGATCTGGAGCGGCTGGGCCCCCTGCTGGAGAACCATCCGGCGGTGGGGGAGCGGATCAACGTGGAGTTTGCCGCCTGTCCGAACCGGGAGAATATCCGCCTGCGGGTGTGGGAGCGGGGCAGCGGCATCACATTGGCCTGCGGTACCGGAGCCTGCGCCTGCTTTGCGGCTGCCCGGAGTGAAGGGCTGTGCGGGGACCGGGTGCTGGCCCATCTGCCGGGGGGTGTGCTGGAACTGGAGAAACGGGGAAAACGGGTGCTGATGACCGGGCCCGCCCGTCTGGTGTTTGAGGGAGAAATTCCGGAGTGGGAGGAGCGAAAGGGGGATTTTTGACAAGATCGGCGAAAAAGATGCCTTGACAACGGGAAATGATACCTTTAATATAGATGAGAATTCCGGCCCCCGTATGACGGCAGGCCGAGGGAAGGAAGGTCCTCTTCATGGAGCAGATCACCAGCCGGCAAAATCCCCTGGTCACCCAGATCAGGAAGCTGAATCATGACCGGAAATTTCGCCGGGAACAGGGGCTGGTTCCGGGGGAAGGACCCAAGCTGCTGGAGGAGGCGGTGAAGGCCGGTATCCCGGTTAAGGTGGTGGTGAGCGCCCCGGGAGAGGATTTTCTCTGCCCGGAAGGAGCCAGGCGGGTGGAGATGCCCAGGGAGCTGCTGGACAGCCTGTGCGATACCAAGACCCCTCAGGGAGTGCTGTTTCTGGCTCAGATGCCCGACACCACGCCGCCCCGGCCCCTGTCCGGAGGGCGGTATCTGGTGCTGGACGGGGTTCAGGACCCGGGAAATGTGGGCACCATCTGGCGCACCGCCGATGCCTTTGGAGCGGACGGCCTCATTCTGGTCAACGGCTGCGCCGACCCCTTTTCCCCCAAAACCGTCCGGGCTACCATGGGGGCCTGCTTCCGCCTGCCTGTGTATGAGATACAGGCGGAGGAGCTGCCCGGGCTGATGGTGGACTCGGGCCTGCCCCTGTACGCCACGGCCTTGCGGGAGGACACGGTGGATATCAAGGCGGTCAAGCTGCACCGCTGCGCCGTGATCATCGGAAGCGAGGGCCGGGGCGTGTCGGAGAAACTGCTCCAGGTCAGCACCCGAACGGTGAAAATCCCCATGCGGGAGCGGTGTGAGTCCTTAAACGCGGCGGTGGCTGCCGCCGTGGTACTGTGGGAGGCCTGGCGGTAAGCGGTTACCGATGGGGCTTCCCTCCGGCGTGGGTCTTTTCGTAAACCAGACCGATCAGAAGCAGCGAGAGCAGCAGCAGCCCCCAGAACAGGGCGTAGGCCGGGACATAGCTGCCCGTCCAGTCGGCGAGCGCTCCGGGAACGGGCCCGACGATAAAAATTCCAAGGGCGTAGAGGGACTGAATCCACTTCACTCCCCGGGCATATCCCTCATCTCCGCATAGGTCCCTGGCCCAGACGGGCAGAGCGACCGTGCTGACGGGCAGACCCAGGCCTGCGATGGTCATGGCCGCGTAGGCCAGCGGGACGCTGCCGGTGTCAGCCAGACAGCACAGGGCAAAGCCCACCAGAACCAGGGTATAGATCAGGTAGTTGGACAGCCGGCCGCCGATTCGGTCCGTTATTTGGCCGTAGGCCACCTTGCCTACCATCATGCACAGGCCCATGACGGAGATGAGCCGGGCCACCACGGCGGAGTCGTATCCGGCGGTGGAATAGAGCACGCCTGCATTGGAAATCCCCAGACTGGTGGCGGCCCCCACACAAAAAGCCGCTGCCAGGATTGCGTACCACCGCAGAGGGGTGAGTCCCTGGGGGGCAGTCCGGGGCTGGGGCGGCGTATTCTCACTGCCCGCCAGCCGATAAGGGGACATGCCCTTTTCCTCCGGACGGTCTACCGCCAACAGCCAGAACACAAGGGCGAACAGTACCATGATGGCGGCCTCTGTCCAGAAGCTGACCCGCAGGCTGAACGTTTCAATGAGCATGGTGAAGGGGACCGGGGCCACAATGGTGGCAAGGCCGGTGCCCGCCGAGATGATCCCCAGAGCCAGAGCCTGCCGGTCATAAAACCAGCGGCTGATGAGCAGGGAGGCGGGGATCATACCCGCCCAGCTGTATGCCAGCCCCACCAGAGCGGCGGCCAGACAATATAAGGGGAATTGGCGCACCGCGCCAAACAGGAAGCTGGACAGCGCGACCATGAGCAGTGACAGGGTACAGCCCAATCTCAGCCCCAGCCGGTCAACCAATGCGTTGGCGGTGGTCATACCGATCAGAACAAAGAAGCTGCGTACGGTGACAATAAAGGAACCTTGAATGTTGGTAAGCCCGCCATAGGCCATCAGATGGGGCTGAAAGGCAGAAAAGACGTTGACGCCCAGGCCGATACTGGTAAAGAGCATCAGGGTTCCGCTCAGACAGATGACCCATGCGTAGTGGACGCGCTTGGCAGTTAACATAAATATCGCTCCCTTCTCTTCTGATTAACCATAACGTGAATGGGGGCATTTGTAAACAAAATTTTGGGGAGAGGGGATGAAAAAATGACCGAGCTCAAATACTGGCTGTGGCTGACCAGCCGCCCGGGAATGGACCCGGGAAGGGTTTTACTGCTGCTGGATCACTTTGTCACCCCCGAGCGGATCTACTACGCCGACCCGGAGGAGTACGCTCTGTTTCCCCTGAATGAGCGCCAGCGCCGGGGGCTGGAGGAGAAGAGTCTGGTCACTTCGGACCGGATTCTGGCCGACTGTGACCGGCTGGGCGTGGAGATCATGACCTTGCAGGATGCCGCCTACCCCCAGCGTCTGCGCCAGTTGGCCGACCCGCCGGCGGTGCTCTATTGGAAGGGGAAGAAATTCCATTTTGACGAAGAGGCGGCCATTGCCGTGGTGGGAACGAGAACGCCGTCCCAATACGGGGAAATGGCCGCGGGAAAGTTTGGCCTGGAGCTGGCCCGGGGCGGAGCGCTGGTAGTCTCCGGCATCGCCGGAGGGCTGGATGCCTGCGCCATCCGGGGCGCCCTGAAAGGGGGCGGGCCTGTGGTGTCGGTTTTGGCAGGGGGCGTGGACCGGATCAGTCCCAAGTCAAACCGATTTCTGGCTCAGGACGTGGCGTCGGTGGGGGCGCTCATTTCGGAATATCCCCCGGGTACCGAGCCCAAGGGGGAGCACTACCGTCCCCGCAACCGGATTCTCAGCGGTCTGTGTCTGGGAGTGCTGGCGGTGGAGTGCCGCAGCTTCGGCGGCACCATGCTTACCGTAAACCACGCCCTGGAGCAAAACCGGGACGTGTTCGCCGTCCCCGGGGCCATCGACGCGGAAATGAGCGAGGGTACCAACCGGCTCATTCAGCAGGGGGCCAAACTGGTCACCTGCGGAGCGGATATTTTGGAGGAGTATTGGGACCGCTTCCCCCTGAAGCTCTCCGCCGCCGCGCCTCTGCCGCCCCAGGTGGCCCGGGCCAGACTGGAGGGGCAGGGGGAGAAACGAGAGCGGCCAAAACAGGAGAAAACACCCCAACCGGACAAAAAGCCGGAGCAAGAGTCCGGGACGAACGCCTCCGTCCGTGAGGTGATCCCCAGAGGGGAGC
Source organism: bacterium (assembly GCA_037245165.1). GTDB lineage: Bacteria > Bacillota > Clostridia > Oscillospirales > Oscillospiraceae > Lawsonibacter. The sequence goes on along the minus strand of JAXWVI010000024.1, from coordinate 5,474 downwards.
AAAAGTCCCGGTTCACCGACGACGAACTTCAGATCCTCGCCGCTCTGGAGAAAGGACCTCTGTCCGCCGACGAGGTGGTGGAGCGTACCCAGATTTCTGCCCGGTATGTCCTCTCCGCCCTGACCATGCTTCAGGTTCAGGGGGCGGTGGAGGAGATCCCCGGCCGGCGCTTTCGGGCTCTGGTGGAGCTGGAGGAATAAGAGAATGGAAAAAGCGGGTTTACCGCCGTTTCACAAGCTGTCTCCCGAAGAAGGGAGTTTTCGTATCATTAAACTCTGGAGGTTTCCAACGTGGCAAAAGCGGAAAATAAGACTGATCTGGTGATTGTGGAGTCCCCGTCCAAGGCCAAGACCATCGGCAAGTACCTGGGCCCTGGCTATGAGGTGAAGGCGTCCATGGGGCATGTCCGGGACCTGCCCAAGAGCAAGCTGAGCGTGGATATTGAGCACGGATTTGTCCCTGATTATCAGCCCATCAAGGGTAAGGAGGATGTGATCAGCGACCTGAAGAAGGCGGCCAAGCGCAGCGGCAAGGTCTATCTGGCCACCGACCCTGACCGGGAGGGGGAGGCCATTTCCTGGCATTTGAAGGAGCTTTTGGGGATTCCCGATGACAAGACCTATCGGGTGACCTTCAACGAGATCACCAAGAACGTGGTCCAGCACTCCATTGCCGCCCCCCGGGCCATTGACCAGAACCTGGTCAACGCCCAGCAGGCCCGGCGGATTCTGGACCGGATTGTGGGCTATCAGCTCTCTCCTCTGCTGTGGCGGAAAATCCGCCGGGGCCTGTCCGCCGGACGGGTCCAGTCGGTGGCCACCCGTCTGGTGGTGGAGCGGGAGGAGGAAATTCGGGCCTTTGTGCCCCAGGAGTACTGGACCATTGAGGCCCAGCTGGAGCGGGTGAGCCCCAACCAGGGCTCCTTTAAGGCCCAATTTTACGGAAAAGACAAGAAAATGGAGCTTCACAGCCAGCAGGAGGCCCAGGCCGTCATGGACACGGTTTCCAAGGGAGCCTGGTCGGTGGCCAAGGTGAAGCGGCAGGAGAAAAACCGCCAGCCCGCTCCGCCCTTTACCACCTCCACCCTCCAGCAGGAGGCCAGCCGGAAGCTCAACATGTCCCCCGCCCGGACCATGTCCATCGCCCAGCAGCTCTATGAGGGGGTGGAGCTCACCGGCCTGGGGGCCGTGGGCCTCATTACCTATATGCGTACCGACTCCCTGCGCCTGTCTGAGGAGGCCATCTCCGCCGCCCGGGGCTTTATCGGCACCCGCTACGGCAAGGACTACTGCCCCGCTCAGCCCCGGCGCTTCAAGACCAAGGGCAACGCCCAGGACGCCCACGAGGCCATCCGTCCCTCCGACGTGACCCTGATCCCCGAGGAGATCAAAAAAGACCTGACCAGCGAGCAGTTCAAGCTCTACAAGCTGATCTGGAGCCGCTTTCTGGCCTGCCAGATGGCCAACGCCGTCTACGACAGCCTGTCCATTGACGTGGAAAACAGCGGCTATGTGTTCCGGGCCAGCCACTCCAGCCTGAAGTTTTCCGGCTTTACCGCCGTGTATGAGGAGGGTAAGGACGAGGAAGAGGAGGAGCGCACCTCTCCGCTGCCCGATCTGAAGGAGGGAGAGCCCCTCACGGGAAAATCCATGGACAGGCAGCAGCACTTTACCCAGCCCCCCGCCCGGTACTCTGAGGCCAGCCTCATCCGGGCTCTGGAGGAGCAGGGCATCGGCCGTCCCTCCACCTACGCCCCCACCATCACCACCATCCTCAACCGGGAGTATGTGGTGAAGGAGGGCAAGGCCCTGCGTCCCACCCCCCTGGGGGAGGTGGTCACGGGTCTGATGAAGGACAAATTCAAGGACATCGTGGACTATGACTTCACCGCCCAGATGGAGCAGCGCCTGGACAAGGTGGAGGAGGGAAAGACCGACTGGAAGGCCCTGCTTCAGGAGTTTTATGATGACTTTGAGGGGGAACTCCAGCAGGCGGAGAAGGACCTGGACGGGGAGCGCATTAAGGTCCCCGACGAGATGTCCGAGGAGGTCTGCCCCCAGTGCGGGCGAAACCTGGTCATTAAGTCCGGCCGCTTTGGCCGCTTTTTGGCCTGCCCCGGCTGGCCCGAGTGCGACTTCACCATGCCCCTGGTGGTGGAGATGCCCGGCAAGTGCCCCAAGTGTGGGGGCCGGCTCTTCAAGCGCACGGGCAAGAGCAAGAAGACGGGCAAGCAGTATACCTACTACTGCTGCGAGCGGGCCAGCAGCAAGGACGAGAGCACCAAGTGCGACTTTATGACCTGGGACGTGCCTGTGAAGGAAAACTGCCCCGTGTGCGGCTGGACCATGTTCAAAAAGCCGGGTAAGGGGGCGAAAAAGCCCTTCTGCATCAACGAGGCGTGCTCTAACTTTACCCCTGAGGACAAGCGGGGCGGCTGGAAGAAGCCCGCCGCTGCCGCGTCGGAGGGGGCGGCGGAACAGGCGGAGGAGAAGAAGCCCGCCAAGAAGACCGCCGCTAAAAAGACCGTCAAGAAAGCAGCCGCGGAGGAGGCCGGTGAGAAGAAGACCGCCAAAAAGGCAACTGCCAAGAAGACCACAAAGAAAACCGCCGTTGAAGAGACCGGCGAGGAGAAGGCCACCAAGAAGACGGCGGCTAAGAAGACCGCCGCCAAGAGTACCGCAAAGAAAACCACAGCCGCCAAAAAGACCACCGCCAAGAAGGCGACATCTGACAGCGGGGAAAAGTGAGGGACAAGATGGAACCTGTGATCGTCATCGGGGCCGGACTGGCGGGCAGCGAGGCCGCCTGGCAGCTGGCCCGGCGGGGCATCCCCGTGGAGCTGCGGGAGATGAAGCCGAAGAAAATGTCCCCCGCCCACCACAGCGCATACTTTGGGGAGCTGGTGTGTTCCAACTCTCTGCGCTCCGACCAGTTGGAAAACGCCGTGGGACTTTTGAAGGAGGAACTGCGCCGGTGCGGCTCTCTCATTATGGAGTGCGCCGACAGCCACCGGGTGGAGGCGGGCGGAGCCCTGGCGGTGGACCGCTACGCCTTTTCCGCCGCCATTACGGAGAAAATCAGAAATCACCCCAACATCACTGTGGTAGAGGGAGAGGTGACGGAAATTCCCCCGGAGGGAAACGTGATCATCGCCACCGGCCCCCTCACTTCGGAGGCCCTGTCCGGGGAGATCGCCAAGCTCTTTCCCGACAGCAAGTATTTAAATTTCTTTGACGCCGCCGCCCCCCTGGTGACCTTTGAGAGCATCGACATGGGCAGCGCCTGGTTTGCCTCCCGCTATGACCGGGGCACCCCCGACTACATCAACTGCCCCCTCTCAGAGGAGGAGTACGACGCTTTCTGGAAGGAACTTACCACCGCCCAGGAGGCGGAGGTCCACGGCTTTGAGGATGCGGGGGTCTTCGAGGGCTGTATGCCCGTGGAGGTTATGGCCCGCCGTGGCCGGGACACCCTGTGCTACGGACCGCTGAAGCCTGTGGGTTTGAAGGACCCCAAGACGGGGAAGGAGCCCTTTGCCGTGGTCCAACTCCGCAAGGACAATGCCCAGGGCAGCATCTACAACATTGTGGGCTTCCAGACCCACCTGAAGTGGCCTGAGCAGAAGCGGGTGTTTTCCATGATTCCCGCCCTCCGCAACGCCGAGTACGTCCGCTACGGGGTCATGCACCGGAATACCTTCCTGGATTCCCCCCGGCTGCTGGACCGCTACTACCGGGTGCGGGGGAACGAGCGGATCATGTTTGCCGGGCAGATCACCGGGGTGGAGGGCTATGTGGAGTCTACCGCCTCCGGGTGTCTGGCCGCCATGGAGCTGGCCCGCCGTCTGGAGGGGAAAAATCCCGTCAATTTCCCCAGAGAAACGGCAATGGGCGCAATGGCTCTTTACATTAGTGACCAAAGTGTGGTAAACTTTCAACCGATGAACGTGAATTTCGGTCTGATCCCCCAGCTTGGCTATCGGGTGAAAGGCAAGCGGAACAAAAACGCCGAGATATCCAAGCGGGCCTTGGAGGCGCTGGACAAGCTGGAGCTGGAGTGAGAGGGCTTCGCCTACCCCCAGGGGGTACATCCAATAAGGGGACGACTCCCCCTATCAGGGGGGGATGTCGAGCGAAGCGAGACAGAGGGGTAGGGACCGAGGTCCCCCTGATTGGTCGCTGTGGGGTGGGGACTCTCAGGGGGAGGGGGGAGTCGAAACACCCCTCCCCCTGAGTGGCGTTTTGCCTCCTTTGCCGCCATGGGCAAAGGAGGTCGTCGCCGCAGCGGCGAAATCCTCTTTTTGCTGTTGGCAAAGCGGGTCGCCGCCGGGGCAGCGAAATTCCCCCATACCCCATAGAATGATCTGCATCCCCAGGCGAACGCCGTGGGAAAAGCTGAGGAAATTACTTTGATCCAGCAGACGGAACCATTCTGATGGGAGTGCTCCTTCTGGACAGAGAGCTTCAGCTTGAGTGAGATAGGCCCGATACTCCGGGTCTGCGTCAAAATCCAGATTTGCCTGGTCGATTTCAGTGTGATATAGCTCATGTAGATAGTGATCCATAATGCGCACCCCACTAAAAGGATAGATAAATTATATATTCTTTTAGTGTGGCTTGTCAAGGGGGGAGCAGATGTTCCAGAAAGAAATATTCGCTCAACGGCTGCGGGAAGCCCGAAATGGAGCAAATGAAAAGCAGGCGGATGTGGCCCAACTGCTGGGAGTAAAACCCAATCAGATTGTGGAAATGGAAAACGCCCGCAAGACCACCACATTTGAAAAATTATGTAAACTCTGCGAGCACTACAATGTGTCCGCCGACTACCTCCTGGGGCTCATCGACGATCCCAGACCGCTGAAGATGGAACAGATGGACAAGAAAGAAGGACAGCCATGAAGATTATCGTAGACGCCATGGGCGGTGACAACGCCCCGAAGGCCCCGGTCATGGGCGCCATCCAGGCCAACCGTGAGTATGGAGTGGACATCATTCTGGTGGGCAGGGGAGAGGAAATCTTAAAGACCCTGGCCGACAACGGGATCAGCGACCTGCCCGCCGGGGTGGAGATTGCCCATGCCAGCGAGGTAGTGGAGATGTGCGACAACCCCGCCACCGCCTTCCGGGAGAAGAAGGACTCCTCCCTCACCGTAGGACTTAATCTGCTCAAGTCGGGCGCGGGGGACGCCTTTGTCTCCGCCGGTTCCACCGGAGCCCTGCTGGGCGGGGCCACCTTGCTGGTCAAGCGCATCAAGGGCATCCGCCGGGCGGCCCTGGCCCCCGTGGTGCCTACGGGGAACGGGGGCGCGGTGCTCATTGACTGCGGCGCCAACGCTGAGTGTCCCCCTGAGTACCTGCTCCAGTTCGCCTATATGGGCTCCTACTATGCCGAGCATGTGCTGGGCCGCCCTGAGCCCAAGGTGGGCCTTTTGAACATCGGGGTAGAGCCCACCAAGGGCACCTCCCTCCAGACCA
>JAXWVI010000023.1:0-3590 GCA_037245165.1 bacterium | reverse complement strand
ACGCCCCGGAAGCGGAGCTGGAGGCCACAGTTCGTGAGGTTGGCTTTCAGGGGCTGTCCCTGCTGGGCCATTACGGCCAGAAGAACCGGAACCGCTATGTCTCCCAAGCCCAGAAATACATTCAGGAGCACTGCTCAGACAGCCATCTCTCCTTGGAGACGGTGGCCGCCAGCATCGGCATCACCCCCACCTATCTCAGCCGCCTGTTTTACGAGCTGTGCGACCTGAACTTTGTAAATTATGTAAACGAGTGCCGGGTGAGCAAGGCCAAGCTGCTCCTCACCCAGAGCAAAATTCCCGCCCAGGAAGTGGGGTTCCGGTGCGGCTTCAATTCCTTGCAGAACTTTAACCGGGTGTTCAAGCGGCATACGGGTACGACCCCCGGCGCTTTCCGCAAACAGTGAGGGGAGGAACTTATGAACAGACATCTCTTATGCGCCTGGGCCGCCGGGCTGATCCTGCTGACCGGCTGCGCCGCCTCCCGGCCCCAACAGGCCGATGGGTCAGACAGCGCCGCTCAGTCCGCCCAGGAGCAGCGGCCCCCCTACCAATTTGGGGTGGGGTACTCCGGCACCGGCTATACCTCCGCCTTCCAGCAGTGGCGGGACCTGGTTCTGGAGGACACCCAGGGCAACCTGGAGCTGGTGCTCTACGGGGAAAACGTCCTGGGCGAGGGGGACAGCATGGTAAAGGCGGCCCAGCAGGGAACCTTGTCCATTGCCGCTTCCAGTACGTCGGTATGTACCTCCATCATCCCTCAGACCGCTATTTTGGACATTCCAGCTTGTTTTCCGGAATACTGCCAGCCCTTCCAGGTCTATGACGGGGTATTCTTTGAGGCGCTGAACCGCTGTTATAACGACCAGGGATTGGAGCTGCTCTATCTGCGCACCGGGGAGCCCTGGATCATTTCCAGCGTGACCCCAATCACCGCTCTGGATCAGCTGGACGGGCTGCGCCTTCGCACCAGCGGCAGCGACTACCACAACAAGCTCTATGACGCCCTGGGCGTGCAGCGGGTGGAAAACGTGGGGCTGAGCGCGCTGGCCTACATTCTGGACGAGCATGGGGTGGACGCCATTGAGACGACCTACACCATCCTGGATTCTCAAAATCTGCTGGGGGTCCAGCATTACGCCCTGCGGGGTCCTATCTTTGTGATGAGCAGCGCCATCGTGATGAATTACGACGCATTTCACAGCCTCCCCAGCGACTATCAGGACAGCCTGAAATCCCGCCTGGGTGAGATTCTCGCCCAGAAACAGACGGAGATGAGCACCCGGGACACCTCCGGTCTGGAAATCTGTGATCTGAGCCAGGAGGACTATGCCCGCCTGCGCCAGCTTTCCGCCCCCATGGTGGAAGAGATTCTGACCTCGGTGGACGACAGCCTGGTCCAGGCCCTTCAGGAGGAGATCGCCCAGAACCAGCAGGAGCAGCAGAGCCCCTCCCCTGGATAAGCCTGTGTACAATATTTGATCAATCTGTTGTAACAGCAACGGCCGCATGATGGTTCATGCGGCCGTTTTCCTAATTTTTTTAAAAAATCGGTTCTCTTTTTAGGGATTTTCAGCGAACAAATTTTGCAAACCAAAACATATCTTAAAATATTTGTCAAGTTTCGCGCTGAAGCTAAAATTCTTGTCTGGAAAAGGGGAAATTCGGGTCCTATCATACAGGAGAACAGAATCTGTATCCGGCCGGGTACTCTGGGGGGCGGTTTCCCCATGTGAGGTTCCAGTTCACCAGTTCCAATACTTTTTCGCAAACTATAAAGAGGTGTTGTAAAGATGAAGACAAATCCATTGCTGCGTCTTGACCGCCGGTTCTGGGTCATCATCCTGGCTCTGGTCCTCTTTGTAACAGGCTTCAGCGTGGCCAGTTACTCAGAGACCGCAGGAGGTACCGTGCGTGTGGACCGGGTCGATTTTGTAACCGACGAGGGCTACAAGATGAGCGCGAAACTCTATATCCCCGATAACGCCACGGTGGAGACCCCCGCCCCCGGCATTCTCACCATTCCCGGCGGCAATGCCAACCTGGAAAATATGAGCGACGTGGACATCGAGCTTGCCCGCCGGGGCTATGTGGTCATGGCCATCGACCCCTACACCATCGGCCGGTCTGAGATCGTGAATACCCCTGACGTGGGTTCCCGGGCCGCCATGGACTATCTCATGTCCCTGAATTTCGTGGACTCCGACTGCATCGGGGCCATGGGCCACTCCGCCGGCACCGGCCGCGCCAAGTGGGCTGTGACCACCGATCCCGACTGCACCGTGATTCGTGACGGCGTCAAGGCTGTGTTCTACCTGGCCGCCGGCGACTTTAACCTGGAAGGCGTCAACATGGGCGTGTTCATCGGCAGCTGGGACAATACTTACGGCCAGGGCAAGATTTCCGCCCGGGACATCGCCACCGCCGAACCTTTCATTGATCAGATCGGCGCCAACCCCATTGAGCTGGGCACCTGGTACGACATGGGCGACGGCACCTCCCGCATTCTGTACACCGGAAACTCCGGCCACCCCACCGCGCTGATGCTGAAAGAGCCCATTCTGGATGTGGTCTCCTTCTTTGAGCAGGCCCTGGCCCCCGCGCCTGTGCCCGCCGACGGCATCGGCTATGTGGCCAAGGAGGTGGGCACCTCCATCGGCATCATCGCCGTGCTGATGATGATGTTCCCCGTGATCTCCCTGCTGCTGGACACCAAGTTCTTCGGCACCATCATCCGCCCCATGCCCGCCCCTGTTTCCGGCGTAAACGCCCCCTTCCTGTTCTACCTGATTATGCCCGCCATTATCAATACCCTGATCTGCCAGTGGGCAGTCTATAACGGCCAGATGATTCTGGGCAACTTCAGCTCCGTGCTCCGGATCAACAACACCAACGGCTTTGTGTTCTGGTTCGGCTGCAGCGCCTTGCTCACTGTCACCATCCTGGCCATCCGCTTCAAGTGGGACGGCAAGATCGACAAGGAGCGCATCACCACCCACGCCAAGACCAGCTGGCCCAATTTCTTCAAGGCTCTGCTGCTGGGCTTCATCGCCGTGGGCGTGGTGTACCTGATGACCTACTTTGCCGAGGTGTTCTGGGGCCTGTCTCCCCGTATCTGGAAGGTTCAGATTAACGTCCTTAACAGCACCCGCTGGGGCCTGTTCCTCACCTACTTCCCCCTGTACCTGGTCTTCTTCGGCGTGTTCAACTTCAGCCAGACCATCGGCCTGAAAATCCGGGGCCAGTCTGAGGCAGGCTTCACCCGTCTGGTGTGGCTGACCAGCACCATTCCCGCCGGCCTCTTCCTCCTCTACGCCTACGGCAAGCTGTGGCTGACCGGCTACACCGCCATCACCAACGTGCAGATGTCCCGGGCCAACTCCACCCTGCTCAACTGCATTCTGACCTATTTCATCACCTGCAAGGTGACCACCTTCTGCTATAAGAAGACCGGCAGCTACCACACCGGCGCCGTGATCAACGCCATCATCATGACCTGGACCGCTGTTGCCACCGATCTGGTCACCGCAATTTAATAGACCTCCTATTACAATATATTTACGGTTGAAGGCACGGCAGCCAGCCGTGTCTTT
>JAXWVI010000022.1:0-1152 GCA_037245165.1 bacterium | reverse complement strand
AAACTTGTAAAGCCGGATAATCTTCACTATCTGCACCGACACTACCTGTTGAAGATAAATTTAGAATAACAAAATCACTCGTTCCGTCTCCCATATCAAACGATAATCCCAAACTTTGTTTCATATCAAATTGATATGCAGTAAAGTCAAAGTCTTTCGGTGGATAAGGATCTATTCTCTTTGCAAACTTCATTCCGGTAACTTTTCCTCTCGGATGCGTATATATCACCTTAGCCTTTCCTTCGGATTGCTTAAAATCTAAACGATACACCTTATTCCCGGATGCATAAAAAATAATACCACTATAAGGAGGCGACGAAACAAAACGACAGTTTTCATCCAAGTCCTGAGGTAGATCGAACTGATAGTAACCATTAAAAGAGGGATATGTTGGGTCCGTGAATCCCTTGGAATTAAACTCGTAAACAAAACATTTATCCTCACTTTTAGCCAAAGCATAACCATACATTTTAGTCCTATCCTGGTCATATTTATACCCCACACCCACGTAAAGAACTTTTTGATCGGGAGATAACTTATTCGGATCCACCACGCTTACATTTCCATCCCGAATCGGAATCTCCTGGATCAGATCAACATTTTCCTCACCTTCACTAAAATACAACGGATCGTATTTTTTCACTCCATACCCATCACTCGTATTATAGTAAAAAGCAAAACGATGACCGGCCTCATCATACAATAAAGCAGTGTTGCTCACTTTAGAAGCTAAAGTAATCTTCATCTCTCCATCCAACTTCGTTCCAGGTTTATACACCTTACCAGCCCTCGGAATCTGGTAAAGGACATGATTAGATAATAACAATGCGCTTGCAGAACCATCACCATCCAGCAACTGGATATTTTGGTAATCAAAACCGGCACGAGCCATCGGGGCCACCATCCGCGAAAGACTATCTTTCTTCTCAAATCCTTTCCACTGGCAATAAACCCCGGCCTCAGCGGGAACATCTGTAATCACGTAAAACATATTCCAATTACTCCCATACCCGTAATACTTACATGCAGTCGTGTACTGCCCCAAACAAAGAGGCTTTCCGGCAAATCGTTTCCCGGTCTCGTTATAATAAGCCTCTTTTCTCACCTGAATATCTCCATCAACATATTCAACAGCACCCAATGACGTCTGCC
>JAXWVI010000021.1:0-22952 GCA_037245165.1 bacterium | reverse complement strand
TGACGCCCTTGTCAATGACCATGCCCTCCACCTGGTGGAACATGGGGGAGTGGGTGGCGTCCACCTCGTCCTTGCGGTACACCCGGCCGGGGGCGATGATGCGGATGGGAAGCTCCATGGAATCCATGGCCCGGACCTGCATGGGGCTGGTCTGGCTGCGGAGCATGACCCGGCTGTCCTCATCAAAATAGAAGGTGTCCGACCAATCACGGGAGGGGTGGCCCTCGCCGGCGTTGAGCCGGTCGAAGTTCAGCTCGGCCAGCTCCACCTCAGGGCCGTCCAGAACGGTGAAGCCCATGCCCACAAAGATGTCCTTGATCTCATCCAGGGCGATATACATGGGGTGCTTGTGGCCCAGCTTGACAGGCTTGCCGGGGATGGTAATATCCAACTTCTCATCGGCCAGACGCTGCTCCAGAGCCTTTTCCTCCAGCTTTTTGGAGGCCGCCTCGATGGCCCCCTCCAGAGCGGCGCGGACCTCGTTGGCCAGCTGGCCCATGGCGGGACGCTCCTCGGCGGAGAGCTTTCCCATCTGCTTCAGGACGGCGGTGAGCTCACCCTTTTTGCCCAGATACTGCACCCGCAGGGAATCCAGAGCGGCCAGGTCCTGAGCAGCCTCAAAGGCGGAGAGAGCCTGGGCTCTGATGTTGGCTAACTGTTCTTTCATCTGTGTTCATCCTTTCAGATGTATATTGGTAAAATCGGCAGCAAAAAAGCCTTTCCTCCCATAAGACAGGGACGAAAGGCAAACCTTCCGCGGTACCACCCGCATTCGCGCACAGGGCGCGCACTTGAAAACCCCGGTAACGGAGGGTCAGGCCGTCCCCCTCTCAGGGGCCGCTCCCGGGCGAACCAAGCGCAGTTTCTCCAGGGCGGCTTTCAGCCGACGGCCGCCCCTCTCTGGTGAGTCAACTCCCGCTATTTTCCCGTTCCACGCATTTCAGTACCCTTATATATAACACAAATCTTCTTGAGTTGCAAGGGGAAAAGGGATATAATATAAAAAGAAAGCCGAAAAACTGCATTTTCCGGGAAAGGAGACGTGCTATGAAGAAAGTTTTCGCTCTTGCCCTGACCCTTGCCCTGACCCTTGCCCTGACCGCCGGCCTTACTGTGAACGCCCACGCGGCGGGGGAGATCATCGACCACGCCCTCTATACCGACATTGTGACAGAAATTGACGGTCATCCCATTGCCTCTTATAACGTAGGGGGCCGCACTGCGGTGGTGGTGCAGGATTTGAACGGGTATGGATTTTATGTCTACTGGAATGAAGATGCCAGGGCGGTCTACGTCTGGCCCGAAAGCGCGCGCCCCGGCGGTGTGAGTGTGGAGACGCCGGATTATGTCCCCCAGCCCCCGGAGGGTAAGGTTGGCGAGGCGGCCTACCCCATCTACGCCTCAGACGTGAAGGTCTATGTGGCGGGGACGGAGACGGAGTCCTTTAACATCGGGGGCCATGTGATGGTTTACCTCTCCGACCTTCTGCCCTATGGGGAGCTCAGATGGAACGAAGAGGAAAAACTTGCCCAGTTCCAGGTGGCCGAGGACCCGGCGGCCCTGGCCCTGGACCGGAAGGAGGCGGAGCTGGAGGCGTCCGGGCTCACCTACCAGTTTGCCCGCTATTCCGGCCCCCATGGGACCCTGGCAGTGTACAGCCAGGGCGGAACGCCCCACGGCATGGCCTGCTCGATGCTATATGTGGCTGAGAACGGGCAGCAGACCCAAATCGACCAACTGCTGCCCAGCTACGGCTTTGGACAGCAGTATTACCTGGACCCCAGGGATATCTCTTTTGACGAAACCTGGAACTACATCACCTTTATTACCTCCGTGAAATCGGAGACGGGGGACTGGGGGGACACCCGCTGTACCTTTGATGCGGCAAGCGGGAAGATCATTTCCATGGAGCCTCTGTCAGAGCCCCTGGAGCAGTGGGACATCGTCTGTGATTCCGACCAAGGAGCGGCAACCGCCCCCGGGGAGCCCTTGCTGGTAGAAGTCGGGATGAATGCTGAAGTAGACGAGCCCCAGCTTTATGAGACAGACCTTCCCTGGAAATCCATGTGCGTCACCATGGGGAATGAGGAGATTACCGTCGCCCACTATGGGGACAGCTTTGAGGACAACGATGCCCCCTATTCCCAGGCCTACCGTGCCCTTGTGGATATGGGGCTGCCCGATGTGACCAAAGATGGCTTTGTCCAGGAAAATACCCCGGAGCAGCGGTCTGAGGCCGCACAATATTTCCAGGTCACCAAAAACGGTCAGCCGATATCAGGGGTCCTCTGGTGGAGCCAGGGCAACGGCCATAAGGATCTGAAGTTTACCTTTGACCAGAATGTGAGTCTGGCGAGGGAGGACGTAGTGCGCCTCTGGGTTGGAATTTCGGAGGAAAAATAAAAACCTATAAAAATAGTAGGAAAAAGGATTTACAAATTCTTCCCCATATGTTAGAATAGGGGCGCCTTGAAAGACAAGGCGCCCCTATCTTGTTTGACCTGGTACATGTTGGGGCAAAATAAGACAGAAGGCCGGCTTTTGCCGGAAAGATCATACGGAGGAGATTTTCATGCTGGAATTACAGCACATCAGCTATGATGTGGAGCAGGACGGAGACAACAAGGGTATCCTGCATGACATCAGCCTGACGATCAACGAGCGTTTTGTGGCCATCACCGGCCCCAATGGCGGCGGCAAGTCCACCTTGGCCAAGGTGATCGCCGGCATCCTGACCCCCACCCAGGGCCGCATTATTCTGGACGGAGAGGATATTACCGGCCTGAGCATTACGGACCGAGCCCGGAAGGGCATCAGCTTTGCCTTCCAGCAGCCGGTGCGCTTTAAGGGGCTGACAGTCAAGGACCTCATCACCCTGGCCAGCGGGAAGAACATCGGCGTGCCCGAGGCCTGCAACTATCTGTCCGAGGTGGGCCTGTGCGCCAAGGACTACATCGACCGGGAGGTAGACGCCTCCCTGTCCGGGGGCGAGCTCAAGCGTATTGAGATCGCCATGATCATGGCCCGGGGGACCAAGCTGTCCGTCTTTGACGAGCCGGAGGCGGGCATCGATCTGTGGTCCTTTACCAACCTGATCCAGGTTTTTGAGCACCTTCATGAAAAGATCAACGGTTCCATTCTGATCATCTCCCACCAGGAGCGGATTTTGAACATCGCAGACCGGATCATTGTCCTGGCCGACGGCCGGGTGCAGAAGGACGGCCCCCGAAAGGATATTTTGCCCACTCTGCTGGGCCAGACGCCGGATGTGTGCAGCGCCCTGACGGAAAAGGTGCGCTGAAAGAGAGATACATTCCCAAGGAGGAATTGAAACTATGGACGCAATTCAAAAGAGCCTGCTGGAGCAGGTAGCCGATCTTCACGGTGTGCCCGAAGGGGCTTACAATATTCGGGCCAACGGCCAGAAGGCCGCCCGGAACACCACTGCTCATATTGACATTGTCTCTAAGACGGACAAGGACGGCATTGACATCATCATCAAGCCGGGAACCAAGAACGAATCTGTCCACATCCCTGTGGTGCTCAGCGAAAGCGGCCTTACAGAGACGGTGTACAATGACTTTTTCATCGGAGACGACTGTGATGTGACCATCGTGGCCGGCTGCGGCATTCACAACTGCGGGGTTCAGAACTCCGAGCACTCGGGCATCCACACTTTCTATGTGGGAAAAAACGCCCGGGTGCGCTATGTGGAGCGCCACTACGGCGAGGGGGACGGCATGGGTGAGAACATCATGAACCCCACCACCGTGGTAGAGCTGCAGGAGGGCAGCTATATGGAGATGGAGACCACCCAGATCAAGGGTGTGGACTCCACTGTCCGTACCACCCGGGCCACCCTGGGTCCCGCCTCCACCCTGATCATTAAGGAGAAGGTCATGACCCACGGCAAGCAGCTGGCCAAGTCCGACTTTACCGTTGATTTGAACGGGGAGGGCTGCCACACCAACGTGATTTCCCGGTCTGTGGCCAAGGGGGAGTCCAAACAGGTCTTCCTGGCCCGGATTAACGGCAACGCCCCCTGCTACGGCCACTCCGAATGCGACGCCATCATCATGGACCAGGGCGTGGTGTCCGCCATTCCGGAGGTCACCGCCAACTGTCTGGATGCTCAGCTGGTCCATGAGGCGGCCATCGGCAAGATCGCCGGGGAGCAGCTGACCAAGTTGATGACCCTGGGACTGACGGAGAAGGAAGCCGAGGAGCAGATCGTCAACGGATTTTTGAAGTAAATTAAAAAAGAGGCAAATCCACTTTTCAACAACACGAAGGCCCCGCCAAATTGGCGGGGCCTTCGCTTATGATACATCAGGTGCCCAGGTAGGCTTTTTTCACGTCCTCGTTGGTGAGAAGCTCCTGTCCGGAGCCGGTGAGGCTGATCCGGCCGGTCTCCAGCACATAGCCGATGTCCGCAATTTTCAGGGCCATGTTGGCATTCTGCTCAATGAGCAGTACGGTGACCCCTTGCTTATTGATCTCCTTGATGATATCGAAGATGCCTTTCACGACGATGGGCGCCAGGCCCAGGGACGGTTCGTCCATCATAATGATTTTTGGCCTGGACATGAGGGCCCGCCCCACGGCAAGCATCTGCTGTTCGCCGCCGGACAGGGTGCCGGCTGCCTGCCAGGAGCGCTCCTTCAGACGGGGGAACAGGTCATAGACCCAGTTCAGGTCGTCCGTCAGGTCGTCGGTGCGGAGGTAAGCTCCGATTTTCAGGTTCTCGACCACGGTGAGGTCGGGAAATACCCTCCGCCCCTCGGGCACCAGCGTGATCCCCTTCGACACAATGCGGTCGGGAGAAAGGCCGGTGATGTCCTCACCCTGAAGGTGAATACGCCCGTGGGCGGGCTTGACCAGACCGGCGATGGTGCGCAGGGTGGTGGATTTGCCCGCTCCGTTGGCGCCGATGAGGGTGATGATTTTCCGCTCGGGAACCTCAAAGGTGATGCCCTTGACGGCCTCGATGCCGCCGTAGCTGACCTTCAGTTCATCAATCTTCAGCATCGTCTGCCACCCCCAAATACGCCTCGATGACACGAGGATTGTTTTGTACCTCCGCCGGAGTGCCCTTGGCAATGAGCTTGCCGAAATCCAGAACATAAATTCCGTCGGAAATCTGCATGACCAGGTCCATGTGGTGCTCGATCATCAGGACGGTGAGATGATATTCATCCCGGATCTGCTTGATAAAATTGGTGAGTTCCTGGGTTTCCTGGGGATTCATGCCCGCCGCAGGCTCATCCAGGAGCAACAGCTTGGGAGAGGTGGCCAGGGCCCGGGCAATTTCCAGATGGCGCTGAAGGCCATAGGGGAGGGAGCCGGCAATCTCATCCTTCAGATGGAGCAGATTCTGCTCCTCCAGCAGGGCCAGGGACTCCTCCCGCATCCGCTTTTCTTCGGCGGCGTTGAGGCGGAATGTGGCGGAAAAGACATTCTGTTTGGCCCGCATGTGCTTGCCGATGAGCACGTTTTCCAGCACCGTCAGCTTGGAAAACAGACGGATATTTTGGAAGGTCCGGGCGATACCCAGCTGGGTAATCTTATCAGGGGAGGGCTTCAGGACCTTATCGGTGAAGGCCAGTGGGTCCCGCTTCTTTTCCTCTTCCTTCCGCTGGGCCAGGGCCTTGTCATAGTCCGCCCGCAGCTGGGTCTTCACGTTCGGGTCTGTTTCGGCCTCAATAGCGGCCAGGGCCTCCGGGTCGGAGACGTCCAGGCGGGCGGTGTACAGTGTGCCGTGCTCACCCAGGTAGCTTTTTGCCATCTTCCCCTGGGGGTGATTACGGACCATAGGCTCTCCGCAGAAGGAAACCAGGCCGTTGGTGGGTTCATACACGCCGGTAATGCAGTTGAAGGCGGTGGTCTTGCCGGCACCGTTGGGGCCGATGAGGGCCACGATCTCTCCCTTGTTCACTTCAAGGGACAAATCGTTGACGGCTACCACGCCGCCGAACTGCATGGTGATGTGTTCCAGGCGAAGGACGTTTTCCAAACTCATTTCGCCCCCTCCTTTCCAATGGCTTTCTTGCGGCGCAGGAAAAGATCGGTAAACTCCTTGTCGCCCATAATGCCCTGACGGAAGAAGAGCACCACAATCATGATGACAACGGAGAAGACCACCATACGGAAGCCGGTTCCCATCAGAGGAACTTTGAGAGAGCCGGTGATAATAAAGTATCCCAGCCAGCCCAGAAGAAGCACAGCGACAATCCAGGTCAGTGCTTCAGCCCACATTCGTCCGGGGCCCTTGCGCTCCCGGCGAATCAGGAAGAAGGCGCCTGCGATGACCACGGCGGCAAAAATGATGATGAAGGCGACGCGCTTGGGCTGCATAACAGAGGTAAACTCCATCTTATTGTCCAAGAAGCGCAGCCACCACTCCGAGCAGGCCACATACAGGAAGGTGGCAAGGCACGAGCCGGAGATGGAGCCGATGCCCCCGATGACCACGATCAGCAAAATCTCATAGGTCATGGTGGAGGTATAGACCTTGGCCTGAGCGTTGTTGGCGAACATGGCGAACAGAGCGCCGCCTACCCCGGCGAAGAAAGAGGAGATGCAGAAGGAGAGCATTTTGTGCTTGGGGAGGTTAATGCCCATGGCCTCGGCGGCAATTTCATCCTCCCGGATGGCCTTAAAGGCCCGGCCATAGGAGGAGTTGATGAGCATGACGATGACAATGATGCACAGCGTGGCGATGAGCAAGGGGAAAAAGGCGGACAGGTAGAGCACCACCTTGCCGTCCGGGCCGGTGATGTTGAAGTTGTTGAAGGTGGGAATCTGGGTGATCATATTGGCGCCGTTGGTGACAGGGCCAAGAGCCTGCCACTGGAAGACTGCCCGGATGATCTCCGCAAAGCCCAGGGTAGCGATGGCCAGGTAGTCGCTTTTCAGCCGCAGCACAGGCAGGCCGATGAGCCAGGCAAACACGGCTGCTACACAGCCGCCCAACAGGATGGCCAGCACCACCCCCAGAATGAGGCCCACAGGAGTATCAAGCCCGCCAAAGAGGTCGGGCAGGGAGAATTTGACCGCCGAGCCGCCGAACAGATAGTATACCTGATCTTTGGCGGCCACCGGCACCGTAAGGATGGCATAGGTGTAGGCGCCCAGGAGCATAAAGCCGGCCTGGCCCAGGGAAAACAGGCCGGTAAAGCCGTTGAGCAGGTTCATGGATACGGCCACCAGGGAGTAGACCGCGCCCTTCTTCAGCACCACAAACAGCTGGCTGGTGGGTGCAAGGGTATTTTCCAACACAATCACCAGCACGAGGAACACCACGGCGGCGGCCAGGCCAATGAAAGCGCCCGTTTTATCCTTTTTCTGCAATGTCATAGGGGCACCTCCTTAAACCTTGTCGGTGGCCTTCTCACCGAACAGGCCGGTGGGCTTGAAGACCAGAATGATGATGAGCAGGGCAAAGGTAAAGGCGTCCACAAAGGTGGTGGCTCCCTCAAAGGGCAGGATCTTCACAAAGTTTTCGCAGATGCCGATGAGAAAGGCGCCGATCACCGCTCCGGGGATGGAGCCAATGCCCCCGAACACCGCCGCCACAAAGGCTTTCAGGCCGGGCATGGAGCCCACCGTGGGTACCACGGAGGAGTAGGTGGTGAAGTAGAGCATGGAGCCCACCGCCGCCAGGGCCGAGCCAATGATGAAGGTGGTGGAGATGACGGAGTTAATTTTGATGCCCATGAGCTGGCTGGTTTCAAAATCCTTGGCCACCGCCCGCATAGCCATACCGACCTTGGTGTGGTTAATGAGCTGAGTGAGCAGGATGACCAGAGCCACGACCAGGAAGGGGGTGAGGATGACCACCCACTTGATGGAGGTTCCGGCCACAGTGATGGTGTTGGACAGGAAGGGGATGGATGGGTAGATCATGGGCTGGCCGCCGGTGATATAGGTGGCGGAATTTTGCAGCAGGTAGCTTACGCCGATGGCGGAGATCATCACCGACATACGGGGCGCGGTGCGCAGGGGCTTGTAGGCCACCCGCTCGATGCAAAAGCCCAAAACCACCGTCAGCACCAGCACCAGCAGGAGCATGACGGGAATGACCAGAGCCGGGGGCAGGTAGGCAGCCAGGAACGTGTTCAGATAGATGCCCATCAGACCGGCAACCATGAACACATCGCCGTGGGCAAAGTTAATCAGACGCAAAATGCCGTATACCATGGTGTATCCGATGGCGATGAGGGCATACTGTCCGCCCACAGAGATGCCGAACAGCAGGGTGGAGATAAAAAATTCCATAGAATTTCCTCCTGATTTTTTTATGTGTAAATAAACGCTGGGCTGTCTCAAAAAGAGGAAGGTCCGCCTCCTTTTGAGGCGGCCCAGCCAGGGAAAATCAGGATTTGGCGGGGACCCGAGAGGGGTCCCCGCCAAATTGTCCCATTCGTTTTGTGCGGGGGATTACTGGGCGACAGTCTGCTGAGTCTCCAGCTCCCAGGCACCGTCGTTGGTGGAGTGCTTGATATAAGCGGTGTCACGGACCGCGTCGCCGTTGGTGTCGTCAAAGGCGATGTGGCCGGATACGCCGTCATACTCTACATTCCACAGGGCGGCCTTGATGTCGGCGGGGTTCACAGAGTCGGCAGCCTTGATGGCCTCCAGAGCCACATAGTAGGCGTCATAGCCCATGGCGGTGACAGCAGCCACGGTGTCGTTGCCGCCGTTGGCGTCCAGAGCGCCGGAAGCGGTGTTGATATAGTTCTTCACGCCCTCGTCGAAAGCGGGGTTGCCGCCCTCCTGATAGAAGGTGGAGACATACAGCTGGATGTCGGTGCCCTTGGCGGCCTCCAGAACCATGTTGTCGTCCAGGGTGTCAGAGCCCACGAAGGGGATGTCCAGGCCCAAGGAGGCGGCCTGAGTGATGATCTGGGTGGCGTAGGCGATGGACACGGGGGTGAAGATGACCTCAGCGCCCTCAGCCTTGGCCTTGTTCAGATAGGAGTTGAAGTCAGAGTTGTTGGTGGGGAACGAGTCGGTGATGACCTTGCCGCCGGAGGCCTCAAAGGCCTGCTTAAAGAAAGCAATCAGGCCCTGGTCATACTCGTTGCCGGCCTCACCCAGGCAGTAAGCGGTCTTGGCCTGGAACTTATCCATGGAGAAGTTGGCCAGAACAGTGCCCTGGAAGGGGTCCAGGAAGCAGATGCGGAAGTAGTAGTCGTTGCCGGCGGTGACATTGGGGTTGGTGCAGGTCACGCCAATGGCGGGAATACCGGCATTGCCGAAGGTGGGGCCGGCGGCGATGGACACACCGGAACCGTAGGAACCCAGCACCAGGGCCACGCCCTCGCTGACCAGCTGGGAGGCGGCGGTGGGAGCCTTGTCAGTGGAGGAGCCGTTGTCGGCATAGACCAGCTGGACCTGATACTCCTCGCCGCCCACGGTTACAGTGGGGGTCTCGGAGTTAGCAAACTGCATACCCAGCATCTCCTTCTTGCCTCCGGAGGCGGAGTCGCCGGTGGCAGGCTCGAAGACGCCGATCTTGACAACCTTGTCTCCGGCGGCGGCGGAGCTGCCAGTGCTGGCGGAGCCGGCGGAGGACTGGCCGCCGGAGGCGGCGCTGCCGCTGGAGGCGTTATTGCCGCCGCAGCCGGCCAGCAGGCTCAGCAGCATGGCGGCGGAGAGGGCGCTTGCAAGAAACTTTTTCATCATTCTTACTCCTTTTCCTGATTGGGATGTTCGCGCGGGGCGGCCTTTGGATGTTTCCATAGCAAATACACTTGTGCGCGAATATGTTGACATTATACCTTGTCGCCGGTAAAAAAGCAATACAATTTTGCAAAGCGTTTATTTGAAAGTTGCAAAATTCCTTCGGTGATGAACACTCGGAGCAAAAAAAGCGGCCGCAAGATGTGGGCGGGGCAGGAAACGGACAAGCCTTCTTTTGTGGTTGATTCCAAAATCAGCAGGGTTATTGCAATAAAATTCGTATAAATTAGCGAAATAAAGTGCTAGGTTGGAAAAGGACTTGTAATTTGTGTACTGAGAGCGTATAATTGTCTCCAACAAACGGACAATTAAACAGGCCAGACGATGTCCATAGAGAAGCGGCCCCATCCAATGGGCCCACCGACGGTGTAACGCTCTCAGGTACGAGGACTGTGGACGGATGGCACTCTGGAGACACCCGCTGCGTGCGGGGGCCGAAGGTGCAAAGCGGCGTTTTCTTCGCCGCCAATCTCTCAGGCAAAAGGACAGAGACGCGGGCAGCAGCATGAAAGGATGCCGGAGTACCGGGCCTGCGTTGATTGACAAAGAGGGGTTTGGCAGCTTGGCCGAACTCCTTTGTCTGTTTGGGGCACAATCTAGTTGAGAGAGGAAGGAACAAAACATGCTGGAAATTATTACCACTGTCAATAGCGCCATCAACGGCTTTGTGTGGGGCCCGATTATGCTGGCGCTGTTGGTGGGAACCGGCGTATTTTTGACCTGCCGTACCGGGTGGGTGCAAGTGCGCAGGTTTGGCTACATTATGAAAAATACTGTGGGTTCCCTGTTCCGCAAGTCGGATAAGGATCACGGGAGTAACCTGTCCCCCTTCCAGGCGGTGACCACCGCTCTGGCAGGAACGGTTGGTACGGGTAATATCGCCGGCGTGACCGGCGCCATCTTTGTAGGCGGTCCCGGAGCGGTATTCTGGATGTGGGTGTCGGCCTTTTTTGGCATGTGTACCAAATACGCGGAGATTGCGTTGGCCTTGCAATACCGGGTAACCGACGAGAAGGGCGCGCATAAGGGCGGGCCTATGTATTATATTGAAAATGGCCTGGGTAAAAGCTGGAAGCCTTTGGCCGTGCTGTTTTCCATTTTGGGCGGTCTGGCCTCCTTCGGCATCGGGAATATCGCCCAGTCCAGTGAGATTGCCGGGGCCATGGACGGTCTGTTCGGCATGAATTCCATGGTGACAGGCGTGCTTCTGGCTGTGGTCGTGGGCATTGTGGTCATCGGCGGGGTCAAGCGCATTGGCCAGGTGGCCTCCTATCTGGTGCCCTTCATGGCCATCTTCTATATCCTGGCCGGTGTGGTCGTGATCGTCATGCGGATTGGGGATGTACCCGCCGTATTGGCAAATATTTTTACCAGCGCGTTCAGCTTTGAGTCTGTGGGCGGCGGTGTATTCGGCTACGCCATTATGGTAGCCATGAAGCAGGGCTTTGCCCGAGGCGTTTTCTCCAATGAGGCCGGCCTTGGTTCCGCCCCCATTGCCCATGCCGCATCCTCCACTGACGAGCCTGTGGAGCAGGCTATGTGGGGTGTGTTTGAGGTGTTCATTGACACCATCATTATCTGCACCATTACCTCTCTCACCGTCCTCCTGTCTGGCCTGGAGCTGGGCGAGGGCGCCCTGGCTACCTATGCCTCCAAGGGGGCGGCTGCCGTCCAGGCGTTTAAT
This sequence comes from bacterium, assembly GCA_037245165.1. Classification (GTDB taxonomy): domain Bacteria; phylum Bacillota; class Clostridia; order Oscillospirales; family Oscillospiraceae; genus Lawsonibacter. The sequence goes on along the minus strand of JAXWVI010000021.1, from coordinate 11,524 downwards.
ACCATCCTGCCCGGTGAGCTGGGTGGACTCATCATCCAGATCAGCCTGCTGTTTTTTGCTCTGTCCACCATTTTGAGCTGGAGCTATTACGGGGAGCGCTGCTGGGGCTATCTGACCAAGGACAACAGGGCGGTTCAGATTGTTTACAAGGCCGCATTTGTGCTGATGTGCATTGTGGGCGCGACCGGCTCCGGTCAGCTGATGTGGGACATTGCCGATACCCTGAACGGTATGATGGCGATCCCCAACCTTATTGGTCTGCTGGCGCTGTCCGGCGTGGTGGCCAAGCTGAGCCGGGATTATTTCAGTAAAGTCAAATAAAATATGGTTTTGCCTGCGGCGGTCCCATTGGGGCCGCCGTTATTTTTTTGCATATCCCAGGGCCTGTCCTCATATAGATGGGACAAAGGCGGGTGAAGAGATGGAACAGAAGACAATTTGTTCGGCCTATCGCCAGGCGGTCCGGGTTTTGCCCCTGCGTCTTCAGCGGCAGGCGCTGACGCTGGGAGAGGCGGACCAGGAAAAGGCGGAGGAGCTTCGTCTTCGGGCGGGCTGGCCGATGACGGTTTTACTGCCGGAAGGGGAGCGGAATTTGGGAGGTCCCCCGATAGAAAGTCAGGAACTGGAGCAGCTGCTGGAAATTTCCAGTCAGGCGTCCATACACGCGGTACTGGATCAGATCCGAAGGGGCTACCTGACCATCCAGGGGGGGCACCGGATCGGCCTGTGCGGCACTGCCGCCATGGAGGGGGGAGAGATTCATACCCTGCGTGGGCTGTCCTCCGCCAGTATCCGCATTGCCCGGCAGGTGAAGGGGGCCTGCGCCCCGGTTTTGGACGGGCTGTGTCCGGGGGGGCGGCTGACAGATACCCTGATCCTCTCGCCGCCGGGCCTGGGAAAGACCACGCTGCTCCGGGATCTGATCCGTGTGGTGTCATGGGGGAAGGGGTGCTCGCCGCTGCGGATCTCCCTGGCCGATGAGAGGGGGGAGGTGGCCGCCCTGTACCGCGGCGTTCCCCAGCTGGAGGTGGGCCCCCGCACAGATGTGGTGGAGGGCTGTCCCAAAGCCCAGGGTCTTATGCTGCTGCTGAGAGCCATGAATCCCCAGGTGTTGGCGGTGGACGAGATTACAGCTCCGGAGGATGTGGCGGCGCTGGAAACTGCGGCGGGGTGCGGCGTCACGCTGCTGGCCACCGCCCACGCAGCGGGAAGAGAGGACCTGGAACGCAGGCCCGTTTACCGGGCACTGTTGGAAAAGAACCTGTTTCGCCGCTGTGTCCGCATTTGCACAGAGGGGGACAAGCGGGAGTATGTGATCGAGGAGTTGAGTTAAATGTTGCATCTGTTTGGCGCGGTCCTTTTGGCGGCGGGATGCGGCTGGCTGGGATTTCAGGCGGCGGAGGGCCTGCGCCAAAAAAGCCGCAGTTTAAGACAGACGGCCCAGGCGCTGGCTCTGGTGGAACGGGAGCTGGAGCTGGGTGCGCCCCCTCTTCCCCAGCTGCTGGAACGGGTGGCCCGGCGCAGCGCGGGACCGGCGCAAGTGCTGCTGGAGGCCTGCGGCCAAGGGCTGAGCCGGCTGGACCGGGAGGAATTCTCCGCCCTTTGGCGGCGTCAGGTGAAAAAACTGGAGGAACTGGGAGAAGAGGGACAGGATGCGCTGGCTCCGCTGGGGGACATCCTGGGCCGCTACGAGGGACAGGCGCAAAGGGATGCAGCGGCGGCAGTGCGCCGCAGCCTGGAGGAGCAGGCCAGTCGGTGGGAGGAAGAAAGCCGCAGCCAGGGTCGGGTTTATCAGGCCTTAGGTCTGTCGGGAGGGGCCTTCCTGGTCATTTTACTGCTGTGAAAACGCCTGAGCCCTGTGCGGGCGGAATGGAACTACCAAAGAAAGTAGGGGTATGCTTTGGATGTGGATCTGATCTTTAAAATTGCCGCCATCGGCATATTGGTGGCGGTACTTAACCAGGTGCTCAGCAGGGCCGGGCGGGATGAGCAGGCCATGATGACCACTCTGGCCGGACTGGTTGTGGTGCTGATGATGGTAGTACGGGAGATTGCCAGCCTCTTTGAGCTGGTGAAGACCCTGTTTGGACTTTAATGGATACCATGGTGAAGCTGGCCGCTGTGGGTGTGACAGCGGTAATACTCAGCAGCGTGCTGAGAAAGAACACGCCGGAGCTGGCACTGCTGCTGGCTGTGGCCGCCGGCGTGTGGATCCTGGGGACGGTAGCGGACGGCCTGGGAGCGGTGGTAGCGCTGATGAAGGAGCTGGCCGGTCAGGCCGGAGTGGCCGAGGTGCTGCTGGAGCCGGTGGTAAAGACGGTGGCGCTGTCCATTCTGACCAAACTGACGGCGGAAATCTGCCGCTCGGCGGGAGAGAGCGGGGTGGCGGCCTTTGTGGAGACGGCAGGTACGGTGCTGGCTCTGCTGGTGGCCCTGCCTCTGGTGCGGGCAGTTGCGCAGCTGATGGGAGAATTACTGGTATGAGGCGGGCGGTGATTTTTGTGTGTCTGGCGGCACTGTGCGTATTTCCCAGCCTGGGCGCAGATTTTTCTGTGTCCGGTTTGGACGAGCTATGGGATCAGGCGGAGCGCTACGGCGTGGATGAGGATACCGGACTGGAGCAAGGGATTCATAACCTCTTTTCCGACGCTGCCGACCAGATCGGCGATTTGCTGCGTTCCAGCCTGGCCACGGGGCTAAAGCTGATGGTTGTGGTGCTGCTGTGCGGCCTGGCCCAAAGCGCCCAGCCGGAAGGGGGCGGTAAGGGGCTGTCGGCGGTAACCATAGCGGGCGCCCTGGCCATAACCGCCCTGACCATGACGGATATGTCGGTCATGATTGGCCTTGGCCGGGATACGGTGGAAAAGATGAAAGGCTTTTCCTCTCTGCTGCTTCCGGTTATGGCTGTGCTGACCGCAGCCACCGGAGGCGTTACCGCCGCCGCTGTCCGCCAGGGGATCACGGTGATGTTCTCTCAGCTGCTTATCCTTGCCATGGACAGGCTTTTGATTCCCATGGTGTACGCCTATGTCGCTTTGAGCTGCGCCTACGCGGCGGTGGGGAATCCGGGACTTCAGAAGCTGGCGGGTCTGGTGAAGAGCGCGGCCTCGTTTTTGCTGACCGCCATGCTGCTGGCCTTCGTGGGCTACCTCACCGCCAGCGGCGCCATTGCGGGCAGCGTGGATGCGGCGGCAGTCAAGGCGGCCAAGCTGGCCATCTCCCGGGCGATTCCGGTGGTGGGCGGAATTCTGGCGGATGCGTCGGAATCGGTGCTGGCGGGAGCGGGGGCGCTCCGGGGGACGGTGGGAGCGGTGGGAATGGTGGTGGTGCTGGCCATCTGCCTGACGCCCTTTCTGCGTCTGGCCGTACAGTACTTTGTGTACAAGGTGACCGGAGCCCTGTGTGCCTGTGTGGCCGAAGCGAAGCTCAGCCAGCTCATCGAGGCCATCGGCGGCGCGTTCGGATTGATCCTGGGCATGACCGGGGCCGGGGCGCTCATCCTGCTGATCAGCCTGGTGTCCGCGGTTACGGCGGTGACGGCATGATAGAGGGGGTACGTTTGTGGCTGCTGTCCATTTTGACCGTGTCCCTGGTCTGCGCTTTGGCGGATGCCATGATGCCGGCGGGCGCGGTCAAAAAGGTGGGCAGGTTAGTTTGCGGCCTGGTTTTGGCGGCGGTAGTGCTCACGCCGGTCGTTACCCTGGATCTGGAGGAGGGGCGTCAGTGGCTGGAGTCCTACGGTGTGGAAATGGGCGAGCAGGAGGAAAAACTGAAAAAGCAGGTGAGCGAGGAAATGAAAATAATCATACAACAGGATTATGAAGCATATATTGTGGACAAGGCGGCACATCTGGGGGCGGAGTGTACAGCCAAGGTGGAATGCAGCGAGGAGGACGGAGTCTGTCTGCCGGAGCGGGCATGGATCAGCGGAACGCTGTCCCCAGAGGTCCGGGAAGAGCTGACCCGGATTCTCCAGGAGGAGCTGGGCCTTTCGCCGGAGGCGCTGAGCTATACCGACGGGGAGGAGACACCATGAACTGGAAGTGGCCGGAGCCGGTAAAAAGGTGGAAGGGGGCGCTGGGAAGGTATCAATTTGTGATGCTGGTGATTGCGGCAGGGGTGCTGCTCCTCCTGCTGCCCACGGGAGGGAGGGAAAGTTCTTCTGCCTCCTTGGAGGAAACAGGCTCCATACAGGATGACTCCTTTGATCTGGAGGCGTTTGAGGAGCGGCTGGAGCAGACCCTCTCCCAGATTCAGGGGGCAGGAAAGACGCAGGTTGTGCTGACCCTGGACAGCGGAAGCCGCCAGATACTGGCTCAGGATGTGGAGCGGGAGTCGGATGGAGGGAGCAGTTCCACGGTGGTCACGGTAGGCGGAGGCTCCCTTGGGCAAGGGGTGGTACCCCTTCAGACTGTGGCGCCGAACTTTCGGGGGGCGTTGGTGGTGTGCCCCGGAGGGGGAGATGCCCAGACAAGGCTGCGTCTGGTAGAAGCGGTGTCAGCTCTGACGGGGCTGAGTTCCAACCGGATTTCTATTTGTGAAGGGAATACTTAAATTTTAAAACTGGAGGAATTGACATGAGGACAGGAAAGAAAGGGGCCAACTGGTCCCAGCTGTGGAAGCGCAATGCGGTGGTGGCCGCGATTGCTCTGTTTATCTGTGCGGCGGTGTATTTGAATTGGAGCTACGGCCAAGAGGCCGAAGCGGGCAAAACACTGGGCCAGTCCGCCATGGTGGGGGGCAATACGGACGATCCCCTGGTGACCGGGGACAGTTCCGCCCAGACGGGAAGCACGGGCACAGATGAAAGCGGCGACGTGAAGACCTCCGCAGAGACTGCTGAGACGGGCAGCGAATACTTTGCCACAGCCCGCCTGAACCGCCAGCAGGCAAGAGACAGCGCCCTGTCCCTGCTCCAGGATGCCGCCGCCAGAGAGGATGCCGACGAGACGGTCAAAAACCAGGTGAACGATACCATTCAGACCATGGCCGATTATACCGTGACCGAAGCCCAGATTGAAAATCTGGTGATTGCCAAGGGATACACCGACTGCGTAGCCTTTATCGGTGAGGATGATCTCTCCTTGGCGGTTGCCGCTCCGGAGGGCGGTCTGACTGAGGCTGACACCGCGAAAATTGTGGACGTGGTCAATCAGACCGCTGGGTTTACCGCGGATCAGATCAAGATTATCGAGGTGGAGTAATCGAGGCAACGGAAACTTTTTTGCCCGTGCGGTTGTCAAACAGGGGAAAGTGTGGTATCATAACCATAACCTGTTTGAAAACTGGAAACAGAGGAGTGGCATAACATGAGTGACAGCAAAGAGTATGTCTCCCGCTCTGACGAGCTGGGCAACATCCATATTTCTGAGGAAGTCCTTGCGGCCATTTCCGCCGCCGCAGCTCTGGAGGTGGAGGGGGTCAGCAGCCTGGCCAATTCCGGCAAGAAGAGTCTGTCCAGGGATGTACGGGTAAAAATGGAAGACGACAAGGTACAGGTGGATCTGTCTGTGCTGATGGCATACGGCGCTACCATTCCTGAGATGGGAAAGGCGGTCCAGGATGCCGTCAAAAACGCCATCGAGTCTATGAGCGGGCTGGAGGTTTCCGCCGTCAATGTGAATGTGGGCGGGATCATATTCCCTCCCAAGGCATAACACATCCAATAGAATGAAAAAAGGGCCCGTGGCAGAATGGAAAAATTCTGCCACGGGCCCATCTTATGTTCTTTATCTGCGCAGTCGGAAGGTTTGTGGTGCGAATTTGTAAACCAGAATACTGGCAGCAATGGAGTACAGCAGGCAAAAAACGATACACGCCACGCCAAACACCAGAATGGGCAGACGGAGGTTCATCATGGCGTAGCACACCACATAGGTAAGGATCATCACGATACGATAAGTGCCGCTTTTCATTTCGGTCCCTGCGGTGTAGGGCTGGAGCAGGTAGTAGGCGGTAAGGTAGTGGATGGAGAAAAACATACTCATGGCCAAAACGGACACTACCAACACCACATAGTTGAGGGGATTTTCTGTGCCGCCAGAAACGAACAGGATGATCGACAGTCCCACGCCGATGACTAAGGCCGGTACGGCGTTGACCTTCATAATTTCTCTCAGTCGGATCTGGAACAGTCTCAGTACAAACTTAGGCTGCTTATAGAAGGAATAGGTCAACAGACTGTGGTCGCAGTTCATAAACAGCGCATTGGTGAAGCCTGTTCCTCGATTGATTATATACATGATAAACGCGAAGTAAGGAAGCCATGTCATAACCATCTCATTGATGTCTTTCTTCCACTCCGGCTCAAAGACCATCAGCAAAAGGATGCCGCAGCAGAGGATTGCGCAGATGACGGCGATCCGGATGGTGGAGCGCCACAAAATCTTTCGGTGCCGCTTGATGAACAGCTCGTTGAGATACTCAAAGCCCTTTTTCCGGCTGGTGATGGCGGTGTCGGTGGAGATGATCTTTTCGTTGGCCGTTTTAACCGTTTTTTTGGCTTTGTCCATTTGGGTAAACAGATTGGACAGCAGCTCCTGATTGATCTCCCGGTAATGCTGGTAAGTGATGATCTGCCGCAGCCCCAGCAGGCCCGCCGGGATGCAGAGAACCCACAGAACCGCGGATACCTTAAAGGGAAGGACGGCTCCCACCAACAAGGGCAGATAGGCCAGAGCCAGCAGAAGGGCAGTGAGCAGCCAGGGCCATTTCTTCAACTTGCTGTCATTGCGCACACGACCATTTTGTTCATAGTCCCACAGAGAGTAGGAATCCACCGTCATTTTGGTTCCGGCCACAGCGAATGGGATCAGCAGGCACAGCCACAGGGGAACCCCCCGGCCCAGGCCGAACAGAAGTACCCAGGGCAGAAAACCAATCACGACCTTCAGCAGATAATAGCCGTAATTGACCAGGGTGTAGGAACGGGCGTTCATCCGCAGCAGGAACATGGCATAGTATTTATCCCGTGTGGCGTCAAACAAATTGGTTTTCATGTAGGAGCCCACCAGGGTCAGCAGGAGAAGAATGTGCAGGAAAGCTTCTTTGGAGTGAAGGTCCGGGCGGATCATCTCCAGACCGCAGACCATGATAAAGAAATAGAGATATTTGAACAGGAAAATGGTGATGAGCTCCCAAAGTATCGCCAGAACATTGGCGAAGATCTTCAGTCCCCGGACCTGATACAAGGTATCGGGCAGAATGTGCTTCAACAGCGGAATCTGCTTGAGGGAATGAAGGATGGCGTTGACACGATAAGTGTTTTTCAGGGAAAAGGACAGCCGTAATGCATTAAGCATAGGTTTCCTCTTTCAGTGCCGCAATGATTTTTTCCTTGAATTCCTGGTTGTCCAGATTGGACTTCTCAACGACCTCCAGCACTCCGTGGCTGAGCAGCACGATCTCATCGCACAGATCCAGAGCCAGGTCCATAATGTGAGTGGAAAAGATGGTGACCTTACCCTCTTTCTGGGAGCGGAGCAGCTGCTTCATCTCCTCCGCCACCACCACATCCAGGGATGTGAGCGGCTCATCCAGCAGCAACACGTTGGGCTGGGCAATGATGTTGATGAGCATCTGCATCTTATTTTTCATACCATGGGAGTAGTCCTTCAGCAGCTTGTCCCGGTCCTCTGGAGCAATGCTCATCATATCGAAGTATTCGTCCAAAGATCGGATATTCTGAATGGAAGATTCGTTGATGTCCAGGAAAAATTTCAAAAACTCCCGCCCTGTGAGAAATTCCGGTACCGTGGGGGTGGAGAGCACATAGCCGATGTCTTTGGGGGAGAGCTCCCTGGTCTCGCCGTTTTCTTCCAGGAAAACGGTGCCGCTGTCGGCCCGCATATCCCGATTCAGGCAGTTGAAAAGCGTGGTCTTGCCGGCGCCGTTGCGGCCCAGCAGGCCATAGATTTTTCCCGACTCGAAGGTAAAGGTGATGTCTCTCAAAACCTCTTTCTGCTCAAAATGTTTCGAGAGATGATCAATGACAAACTTCATACAGATCTCCTTGCTGTTCTTATAAAATGAATCTTATTGGATGCGAAAACCAATGGAGCATTTTTGAAATGCGAATTTCATTTTTTCGTCCTGGTTTGGAAACACCAGTCGTTCATAGCTGTTGCTTTCTACTTCATGAAACGAAATGATATGTTCGCTCTGACTGATCCAAAGCGAATGTGATTCTTGTCCTCTGGTATTTGAATTTTCCATGTACTGCTCCTTTGCGTATCGGTTTTGTCTTACATGGATACGCTGCCAACCAACTGCTCTATTTCCTGGGAGATGTGAGAAAGTTCTTTTTCCGCTTGTCCCATCAAAGCCCGCAGATGGTCCAATACACCGCAGATCTGGCTTCTGGTCTGCTGTACCTGTTTCTGGGACTGATGAATTTGATCCAGTACGGCCCAGTCGGCAAAAATCCCGTCGAAGAAGTAGTCGGCAACTCGCAGAAACCCGTCAATGCTGACTTGAATGTTTGCGTCGATCGTAACATCAGCCAGTTCTGTCTTGAAGTGACGCAGTTGTGTCTGCAAGGTTTCCACAGATGCCTGAGCCTCGTCCAGATGGCCGTGTTTTATCAAATCCGTTACCAGCCCGCCGCCCAAAAGGTCCCAGGTTCCCCAACCTTCCGCACTGTCCAGCTCTGACAAAATCTGATCGGTACAAGCAAGCGCGGCGCTGCCGGCATCCAAGGCCTCCTGCAATTCCTGCTGCTGGCTCATCAAATAGCCTTCCCGTTCCTCCAACCGCAGGATTTTTTCCGCAGTCATCCCGCCAGCCGCTTTTACAGCACGAGTCTTTTCCTGGAGGACAGCGGCATAGCGATCCTCACAGTCCCGGAGCGTGTCCAACTCTGCCTCACACCGTCTCAAATCTTCCTCCGCACCAAGCAGCTCTCTGGCAACGGCATCGTATTTCACTTGGGCGGCGTAGGCTTCCTGCCGTTCCTTGGTCAATTTCTCATCCATTTTCCCGATCACATTGTAGAAGAACGAAGCCAAGCTCCGCCCCTCCAGCCGCTCCACATCCTCCTGCTCGTCAGACAAAAGCTGCTTGAGTTCTTCCGCACGGGCGGCATAAGCATCCCGTTGGGCATGGAGTTCCCCGATGGATGCCTCCAATTTTTTCTTTCTTGCGCACTGCATTTGAAGCTGGCGCAGTTGTTCATCATAGCATTTCATGGCTTACCATTCCTTTCTCCCGCCTGCCGAAATTTCATTCCGGCCCTGGGCTTCCCGCAACTGACAAAAAGGGGCTTCACAGCTCTGTGAAGCCCCAACATAATCGGTATGAGACATCCCATCTTCAACCAACCTTTTGCATGATGATCTCGATCCCGAGCGCTTTTGCGTATGCGGGGTTTCTCCGGAGCATATCCATCAAACGGATTGCCTGAATTCTTCTCCTGGTGTCCATTCCCATCACCTCACGGAAAACTGTTTCAGCACCTTCAGCTGATGGCTTTATTGTATCAGGGTGTGTAACATTCCACCAGAACAGAATCAGCAAAATAAAGGCGCTTATTTTCACTGGTGCAGCAAAAATGGATCGTTATTCCCCGCGCTTGGCCAGCTTCTCTTTGTATGCCTGGTACTGCTGGGCGTCGATGGCGCCGGTAGCCAGCATACGCTCTGCCCAGAGCTGCAAGGTTTCAACGGTGATGGAGATGCGCTCTAGCTCCTGCTGAATGAAAATAAAGTCTGCCAACTCGTCCTCGCTGATGACTCCATCCGCAGTGATCTCGATCAGCCGATCTTTCCGCTTGTTCATGGAGTTGAGCGACGCCAGCATTTCCAGGACGATCTGTGAGAGGTCTTTGATTTTAACTTCCGGGACATACTGCTGGCCAATCGGGCACTGGTTGGCGCAATAATAGTTGCAGAGGCTGGGCTGTTTGTACTTCTCTGCCATGACCAGGACTTCATCCGGGTGAGGGAGGGAACGCTCGTTCTCTATTTTTTCAATCCGTTCGGGAGGAAGGGATTCCAGCAGATCACTGGCAGACTCCCTTGTTAAATGGAGGGCCTCCCGAATCCTCTGGTAGATATTCTTATTCGCTTTTGTGGAAACTCTGGCCATAATCAAGCATCCTCGTCTTAGGTAGTCTTGTTGTCATTATACGGTGTTTCGCCAGGAATCGCAATTCGTATTTTAAGTAATGCAATGCTATTTGGAAAAAGCATAGGTCAAAATCGTGTCAAAGAACATACCTGCATTCCTGCATTGATAAGCAAATAAAAAATCGCCCTGCTTACTCTGGACAGCCCCATCTTGTGCGGACAGTACAAAAAGAGCCCGAGGAAACGAATTTCCTCGGACTCTTATGGGAGTCATGATTTAGGGACAATGTGCTTGTTTGCGGGGGGACAAGTACAAGTCACTTACTTAATCATGGAGGCGACCTCAGCGGCGAAGTCCTCTTCCTTCTTCTCAATGCCCTCGCCGGTGGCAAAACGGGTGAATGCCTTCACGGTGATCTTGCCGCCCAACTGCTTGGCAACCTCAGCCACATGCTTCTCCACGGAGATCTTGTTCTCCTTGACGAAGGCCTGCTGCATCAGGCAGTTCTCCTCATAGTACTTGCCCAGCTTGCCCATGACAATACCTTCCTTGACCTTGTCGGGCTTGGAGGCCATCTTGGGATCGTTAGCCATCTGAGCAAGCTGAATCTCCTTCTCCTTGTCCAGAGTAGCCTGGTCCACGTCGGACTTGTCCAGGAAAGTGGGGTTCATGGCGCAGATCTGCATGGCTACATCCTTGCCCAGCTCGATAACCTTGTCGGCATCGATGCCTTCCACAGCCAGGTTGACCAGCACGCCGACCTTGCCGCCCATGTGGATATAGGGTACGTTTACGCCGTCAGCATAGCGAACGAAACGGCGAATCTGGATGTTCTCACCGATGGCCAGCACCTTGTCGGCAGTAACGTCGGCCACAGTGCGGTCGGTCCCGGGATACTTGCAGGCCTTCAGGGCCTCCACGTCGGCGGGATTCTCCTTGGCAACCACAGAAGCGACAGCCTTGACAAAGTCCTGGAAGACCTCGTTCTTGGCGACAAAGTCGGTCTGGGAGTTTACCTCGATGATAACGCCTACGCCGTCTTCCACAATGGCGTAGGAAACGCCCTCGGCGGCAACCTTGCCGGCCTTCTTGGTCTGGGCGGCCAGACCCTTCTCACGCAGCCACTCGATGGCCTTGTCGAAGTCGCCGTCGGCCTCGGTCAGGGCCTTCTTGCAGTCCATCATGCCCACGCCGGTCATCTCACGCAGCTTCTGTACATCCTTAGCGGAAATAGCCATAATACATTACCTCCATTTTATCATCAGCCGGCCAAAACCAGCCCTGTATTTAAATAAGAACAGCGTCCGCCCGCGCGGGCGGACGCTGTTTGCATGCCAAATTACTCAGCGGCGGGAACCTCAGCCTCAGCGGCAGGGGCCTCATCCTGACCCTGCTTGCCCTCCTGGATGGCGTTGGCCATGACAGAGGAGATCAGCTTGATGGCGCGGATGGCGTCGTC
>JAXWVI010000020.1:0-1416 GCA_037245165.1 bacterium | reverse complement strand
GGGAGGTAACCATGTCATATCAGGCTTTATACAGAAAATGGCGTCCAGACAATTTTAATGATGTCAAGGGACAGGATACAATAGTAACGACTCTGCGAAATCAGATTAATGCAGACAGGATAGGTCATGCATACCTGTTTTGCGGAACGAGAGGAACTGGTAAAACATCAGTTGCCAAGATATTTGCGAAGGCAGTTAACTGCGAGCATCCGGTTGACGGCAATCCTTGTGGGGAGTGTCCGACATGCAAAGCGATTGCAGCAGGAACAAGCATGAATGTAATAGAGATAGATGCGGCATCTAATAATGGTGTCGATAATATAAGACAGATAAGGGAAGAGGTCCAATATTCACCGACAGAGGGCAGATTTAAAGTCTATATAATCGATGAGGTGCATATGCTTTCTACAGGAGCGTTTAATGCATTGCTAAAAACACTGGAAGAACCTCCGGCATATGTAATATTTATACTGGCTACTACAGAGGTGGCGAGGATTCCTATTACTATCCTTTCAAGATGTCAGAGATATGACTTCCACAGGATAACAATAGAGACGATTGCTGACAGACTGTCAGAACTTATGAAGGCAGAGGGGCTGACCGTAGAAGATAAGGCTATAAAATATGTTGCTAAAGCAGCAGACGGTTCTATGCGAGACGCATTAAGCCTGTTAGACCAGTGTCTGGCATTCTATTTGGGAAAGGACCTTAAGTATGAAAATGTACTTGAAGTTCTTGGAGCAGTTGATACAGCGGTATTCAGTAAAATGCTTTCAACGATCCTGTCAGGGGAGGTTGCTGTATGCATGTCACTGATGGAAGATCTAATAATGCAGGGAAGAGATTTGTCGCAGTTTGTTACAGACTTTATATGGTATCTTAGAAATTTGCTTCTTATTAAGACAACTAAAGATGCAGACAGAATTGAAGATGTAATAGAAGTATCGGCAGATAATCTTGAAGACCTGAAGAAGGATGCACAGAACGTTGATATAGATACACTTATGTACTATATGAGAGTGTTGTCAGAATTATCGAATGACATGAAGTTTTCTACACAGAAGAGAGTTAAAACAGAGATAGCATTTATAAAGCTGATGCGCCCGGCAATGGATAACAGTCATGATATCGGCGATGTTGTAAGCCGTGTGACAATGCTTGAAGGACAGTTACAGAAAGTCCTTGATGATATTAAAAGCGGCAGATTAGTTAGCGCGGCAGCAGGTGCTGTGGGTGGTCAGGCAGCGGCAGTGCAGCAGGCACCGAAGAAGCCTGCAGTAAAGCGTGTATACGATGCTGTTCCGGAAGATGTTAAGGCAATTGCGGCAGGCTGGAAGGATATCGTTGCAACGATAGACGACCCGGTTAATCAGACATTTTTACAGGCTGCACATGTTACATTAGCAGAAGATGGAA
>JAXWVI010000019.1:0-21317 GCA_037245165.1 bacterium | reverse complement strand
TCGCCTTCATGCCGGTTAATGCCGGTATAGCTCAAACTGGCATCTTCGTATCTCTTAAACTTATAAACAGCATCGTTCATCAGCGAATCATTGAACACTCCGAGAGATACCAACAACTCAAAATCCTTGACATCCAGACCCGTTACTTTCTTGAAGAGCCCCGGCTCCAGCTGTGTGATAACATCCTTTAAACAGCGTTCCCGGTAATCAGTCAGATACATGAAAACGGGAATACGGGTGGCGAACTTAATCAGCTTCTCCTGAATCTGTTTGCGTTTGGATTTATACTCTTTTTCTTCCTCACTCAGCTCCTTTTTCTCTTTGGGAGTAAGTTTTTCTGTGCCCTCTTTCTTTGCCTTTTTTACGGCTTCGGACTTATTGATAATGGTCTTTATATCCTCATTCAGACTACGGAAGCCCTCAATTTTCATCAGAGCATCCATCGCCGCCGGATTTGCCATCAAACGGGAAAGGGTATCGTTGTCCACATTGACAAGCAGCGCACTTTCCCAGCGTTTGGCAAGTAATGTGGCAGATGTACCTGCCATAGCGATGTCCAGTACCTCGCCTGCATCAATCTGTCGCATGGTGCTGCCATCATACGCAATGACCGGCAGAAAATTGATAAACTCCGCCACCTTCTTTTCCGGGTTGCCTTCGTCAATGTTCAGACGGCAGCTGTAATCGGAAATCTGCTTGAGCGCCCGGTCGAGAGCAAAGTCAAACACATAACATTCCTGCTTAACAATTTCCTTTTTGCCGCCGTCTGTCGTGATCTCCCACGGACTCTGCACCCGAAACGCTGCCTGAAAATAAGTTTCCGGGCTGGACAGGTTCCGTAGCATAAAAATACCTGTCCACGGCTTGACTGTAACGCCCGTTGTCAGCTTGCCGCACGAGAGGGTGATCGTCTTGCTTTCCAACGGGTCACGCATGGATTTTTGCACCGGCTCCAGAGCTGCTGCACCAATTCCGGCTCCTGTACCTGCACAGACATTGATGGTGTAATCATGATAGAAAGTATTCTGCTTCTGCATCAGCAGATTTTTCATCGCATAGCAGGATGCCACATTGGGGAGAAACCAAAGTGTATGCTGCAACACATTCAGCAGGCGTACATCGGCATACGGCATGGCAGGTTTTTTTGCTCCCAGCTTCAAATCATCCACACTGGTTTCCAGATAAGCACCCCGAATCAGATCCAGCCACTTCTGCACCTCATTTTCATAGACAAAGCGAGCGTCTGCACCTTTGCCTTTGGCAGAGAAAAACACATTCAGGTCAAACTCGTTGAACTCTCCCTGCATGGCGATCTGACGGATACTGTCCGGGATACGGTAAGTCATCATCACCATGCGGGGCAGTGCCGCATAGGGATTTCCGTCACCCTGCCAGTTTTCCTTTGCCCGCTGTTCATCTGAGTACGTCCAGTTGTAAATCTGATCCTCAATAAATTCACCGGAATTCAGCGCCCGAAACGGCGTACCGGACAGATACAGGTAATACATGGTTGTGATGGGCAGGAACGTTTCATCGTAGGCGTTGCCACGGTCATACTTATCCATATCCTCGCTGTCGTAGCTGTCCTCGTCCTCCTGCTCAAACAGCTTTTTAGCGTTTTCCTTCCATGCTCCGAAGTGGTACTCATCAAAGATAACCAAATCCCAGTTGGTGGAATGTACCCACTCATTTTTTGCCTTGATGCCGCCGGTTTCCTTATTTACTCCCAGATAGTCCTGAAAAGAGCCAAAGCAGACGATGGGGCGGGACTTGTCCGCTGTTTCATAGGTCAGTTCTGTGTTCCGGCTGATAAACTGCCAACCCTCAAAATCAATGTGGCTGTTCAAGTCTTCCTGCCATGCACTGACCACGGCAGGCTTGAAGGTCAGAATCAGAATCCGCTTGAATCCCATCCGTTTTGCCAGCTGATAGGACGCAAAGGTCTTACCAAAGCGCATTTTGCAGTTCCACAAAAACTTAGGGTAGCGTGTGGAATCCTCTTCATAGGCACTTTGAAAATAGGCAGCGGTTTTGTCCACAGCTTCCTGCTGTTCCGGACGCATGGAGAAACTATTGACCCGATTCTCCACGTTGGCAGTATGGTTTTTGACTGCCAGCACCGCCGCCCGCACATCGTCTACAGTACAGCGAAACCATTCGCCGCCCATGCCAGTTATTTTCTTGCGTTTCAACACTCGGTGAACATCATGGTCAGTAAACGAGGAACCGTCTGGATACATGGCACTTTCCCGGTAGACAATGCGATAGGGAACACTACCATCCGGTCGTTTGGTGGGATACTGCTGGGCAACACGCTTGTCCACATCAATGGCGGTATAACCCACCTTCAAAAGCCCTTGATACTGTGGATTGGTGTCCTCGTAGGCGTAAATCATCGGGTGAGCATTGGGGCGTTGCGGAAAGAAATCAGTTGTCATTGCCATCACCACCTAACTCCACGGGCTTTATCATAGATTCGATAAAGGTGATCTCCTCCTCTGTCAAACCATATTTTTCATAGAGTTTTGCATCTGTCCATGGCTTGGCGAAATCTTGAACAGGAACAAACTGATACACTTTCTGCATTGCTTGCTGCGTGTTTTTAACCAAAGAGACCATGAAGTGAAAGAATTTTGTTTGCATATAGGAAACTGCATTCTGTGCTAAATCTTCACTTTCAAAAGGCCCAACTGCAAGATATGTTTCGGTACTGCAAGAGTCAGGTTCAACCACAAAAGGATTCACCCAATCACTTTCTGGAATGCCAGCTCCCCATACTCTCGGGACAAATACCTTGTACTTGCTGACCAGAGTTTCCCCTTTTCGAATATACTTTCGACTGACATACCCTACACCATCTTTGCGCCACCCATTGTAATAGAATTTTACACATCCTTCAAATGGCTCCAATTCGTATGGAGCTCGAATTCGCCGATAACTATTTTTCTCTCGAACATCAAATCCAAAAGGGTCATTTGCGCTGATTATATCCATAAATGACTTTTCGTTGAACTGTTGAACTTTTCGCAAGATTGAAATTTGCTCAGCGTAACGGATAAATGTATCCATGCCAGGCTCAAGTAAGGGACGAATAGATTCTTTTTTTCCTCTTTTCGTGTGTGTTACAATACTGCATTCGCCATTTGAACCCCTTTCCCAAAGAAAATAGCATACACCACCTTTTATTTCTACGCCAGGGAAAACATCTGATGCATCTGGAAAATCATTCAAAACACGAATACGGTTATCGTGCAGCATCGCATTCCGAAAAGTGTCAAGGCCACGGCCTCCCGTAAACCAACGAGAAGGAATAATCATAATTAAATATCGTGGATTAAGTTTCTGGGCTTGTTCTACAAATTTTTGATAAATGGGCATCGCACTTGCTCCATGCCCACTATCGCTCAACTGATACGGCGGATTGCCGATTATTACATCAAATTTCATCTTGAATATCTCCTCCGGTTTGATCGTATGTATCCACTCATAAGCATGGGTTTCCAGTTCGTCCCCTCGCTCGTATTCGATCTTGGATGCACCGCAGAACAGACATTTGCCGTTCTGCCAGCGATGCGGTATCCGCTTATATCGAATATTACCGCTGGTGTCCTCAAAAAGCGTGATGGAATACTTGCTGTTGGGATACTTGGAACAATACACACTTCTCCGGGAGAGAAGGCTGGTCAGTTCAGTGATTGCGATGCCATACAGCTGCTTGTGGAAAATGTGGTTGATGCGTTCCTGCAAATCCGGGATTTTCTCTTTCAACCCCTCAATCAGCCGTTTGGCAATTTCCCGCAGAAACACCCCAGACTTACAGGCCGGGTCGAGAAATGTTGCGCTGCTGTCATGCCACAGTTCTTCCGGCAGCATATCCAGCATCCGGTTTGCTACCTCCGGTGGTGTGAACACCTCATCGTTGGACAGATTCGCCAGACAGGTGAGGACATCCGGATTATACATATTGCTGTAAAAATCACTCATAATCCTGCACCCTCCTGTAATCGGTCAGCGGATATTCCTTGATAGGCGATGGGATAAATGCCTGAACTTCCTCGTCATACTCCCAGCCGATCATGAAAATATTCATCTGCTCCTCGTGTCCGTTCAGAAGCTCATCGAGTGCAAAATCACGGCGTTTCATCTGATTTCCGGTAACAAGGCTCCACTCTGCAAAAACAATGGGGGAACCGTCTGCCTGGAGCATGGTGAGCGCATCTCCGCACAGAATGTTTTTATGTAGGATAAACCGTACCGCTTCTCGGCACTGTTCGTTTGCCTGGGCTTTGGCATTGGCGGTATATTCCTCGTTCCAGATGTCAAATAGCCGCTGGCGGCATTCTTCTGCGTTATCCTCCAAAATATCAACTCCGTACAGGCTGGTCATTGCCAGTACCGAGTACCGTTCATAATCAAAGGGACTTTTCCCATAACGACTTTTTACCACCGCCAGCTTCCGGCTGAGAACTTCCGCAAGAAAATTCCCGTTTCCGCAGGCTGGCTCCAAAAAGCGGCTTTCAATCCGTTCTGTTTCATGTTTTACAAGGTCGCACATGGCTTTTACTTCACGCTCGGCAGTAAATACCTCGCCGTGATCCACCACACGCTGCCTTGATTTCACCTGCTGTTCTGCCATTTCCGTACACCTCATATATCCACGCACTTACAGAAAGGCAGCCATCTACAAGATGGTGTACTTTTTCGCAGATGCGTTTTCAGGTGTTTCCGAAGGGGCAAAAGGGCTTTTGTTCACAGATTTTGTATGGAAAAAGCCGGTGTTCTGTGGTATCATTTTTTTGTAACTAAAAAGCAGGTATTTTACAGAAAGGTACACAATCCTGTAAAAATACCTGCTTACAACAACTTGGCTTTTTCGTAAATCTCCGCACGATAGCGGAAGGTGGAAAGCGGCATCCCACACAGCTTTGCAGCAGCTGTGCCGGTGATTTTGCCGTTTTTCCATTGCTGATATAGATGGTGAAAGTTTTCTGGTAAAGGCGCTGGAGGTCTGCCGAAACGAACACCCTTTGCTTTGGCAGCGGCAATTCCTTCTGCCTGACGCTGTCGGATATTGGTGCGTTCATTTTCTGCCACAAAGGACAGCACTTGCAGCACAATATCACTGAGGAATGTGCCCATCAAGTCTTTGCCCCGGCGTGTGTCCAGCAGGGGCATATCCAGCACCACAATATCAATCCCTTTTTCCTTGGTCAGAATCCGCCATTGCTCCAGAATCTCAGAATAGTTGCGCCCCAGACGGTCGATGCTCTTGATATAGAGCAGATCGTCTTTTTTTAGTTTCCGCACCATTTTTCGGTACTGCGGGCGTTCAAAATCCTTGCCGGACTGTTTGTCGATATAAACATTTCTCTCAGGTACACCCACTTCCCGGAGAGCAATGACTTGGCGATCTTCATTTTGCTCTCTGGTGGAAACACGGATGTACCCATAAATTTTCTGCTCGATTTTATTTCCTCCGTTTCTGCCACACAATGTCATACCCCAGCACATCTGCCAACTCCACCGCCTCGCCATAGCGTAAAGAGCCACGCTTTAGTTTCCCGGACAGGTTGGGGACACTGCTGCTCCATCCGTATTCGTCAGCCAAAACCTCCACCACCTCACTCATGGTCATGCCAGCCCTGACAATGTAGGCTTTGATCTCGTTCCTGTAATTCTCGTGATTGCTCATAAAAAAGTCCTCCTGTTTTGTTGGCTCTGCGGCGAACAGAATCTATTCCGT
This sequence comes from bacterium, assembly GCA_037245165.1. GTDB lineage: Bacteria > Bacillota > Clostridia > Oscillospirales > Oscillospiraceae > Lawsonibacter. The sequence continues at coordinate 15,574 of JAXWVI010000019.1, read as the reverse complement.
GATAAACTCTATTTGCTGCAAAGCATTGTTTTGGTAAAACAAAATTTCAAACTGGAATTTTTGCTTGTGATGCCCTGTTCACAGCCCCCGCTTTTCCGTTTTGCTGGTTTGTGCGAAATCAAGCCAAACAGTGAATATCCACAAGGAACGATGTACTGTGTATGCTGTACGGTGCAACGCTTTTTGGTGTGGGTAGCAATACTAAAATTGTAGTTTGTTCGCTGATTTCACATGGATTGATTTTTGCCTGCGTTTTTAAGCGCCGTTTTTCCCGAATGCCGTTCCTGCCCGGGAATCTCACCCCAGCGTTTTGTTCTCTTTGGTACGCTCATGTCGTGGCGATACTTCGCCGGAGAACATATCCCATTCGGACGGTCATGTACTTTTCAAGCTACGGAGTCTTGCGACAAGTACATTTTAGCGAAAAAACATGACCATTCCCGTATATCCAAAAGGATGGAAAAGGCTCTGAAAAAGCAGCAATTTCCACGCTTATGGACAAGCTATGTTATAATAAAAGAAATAGAGCGGTGGGGAGGCTTGGCATGAATACGACCTTAACGATTCAAGAAAAATTGAAGGATTTGCGGGTGGAGCACGGACTTACCTTGGAACAGCTGGCCGACCAGACCGGGCTTTCCAAATCTGCGCTCGGCAAATACGAGAATGATGATTATAAAGACATAAGCCCTTTTGCCATCGTCACACTGGCAAAGTTTTATCATGTGACTACGGATTATCTGTTGGGGGTGTCAGAACAAAAAAATCACTCAGACTCAGAGCTGAGTGCCCTGCACCTGAGTGATGATGCGATTGATGTTCTGAAAGCCGGGAAATTCAACCCCCGATTGCTGTCGGAAATTCTCTGTCACCATGATTTCCAGAAAATGATGCTGGATGCGGAGATTTATGTGGATCGGATCGCAGATATGCGGATTAGCGATATGAACGCCGTACTGCAAGCCGTCCGTCAAATGGTACTGATGCAGCAGGGAGAAACGGAAAATGATCTGTACCTGCGGACGCTGGAACTTGCACAAGTACAAGAGGACGAGTATTTCGGCCATGTTATTTCTGACGATTTAAAGCTGATCCTTCGGGATATTCGGGAAGCCCATCAAAATGATGCAACTACTGCGGACCGCCATTCTCCGGCACTGGATGTGCAACAGAGTTTGCAGGAAGCCATGGACTACAAAGGCAGCGATGCGGAAAAACAGGCTCGCATTTTTCTCGCAACCTTTGGTATTGACTATGATGCGATCACGATGGAGCAGTTTGTGAATATAATAGAAGTCTTGAAACTGTCCAAACACCTGAAACCCTCTATTAACCAACGAGGGAAAACCAATATGACCCACGGAAAAGGAAAAAGAAAACGCAAATAGGCAAAAAATAGGCTGGACACGGTTGAAATCAACCATGTCCAGCCTATTTCATTTACCCAATCCCGTCTGACAGATGATATACTCCTCACAAGAAGCGGAAGCATCGTCTTTTTTTGAAAGCCTTGACAAATTTCGTTTAAACGAATATAATATATTATGGTTTATTGTATTTGCGAGGTGCCGAATGGAAAACTATATGACAGTGAAAGAAACTGCCGCCAAATGGAAAATCACCGAACGGCAAGTTCAAATTCTTTGCAAAACAAATCGTATTCAAGGGGCAATACAAGTAAGCCGAATTTGGTTGATCCCATCGAATGCATTAAAACCAACAAGACAATAATTCTGTTTGTAGAGAGGTGGTGTTTTGAGTGGACAATGCTAATTCAATATTGCTTAACCGGTTCTTTACTCGAAACACCTTTAAGCAAGTAATTGATGATGGGGAAAGTCCTGCATATATAGCAGCGATTCGCAGATATATCGTTGATCCTGCTGAGAAGACCAACGGAGAATGTATTAGCGAAATTTACCAATACCTAAAAAAAGAATACCAAAATGAATATTTTTATAAAAACACTCTACTGAACAAACTATTACTCGGCATCCATAGTCCACGCACGACAACCGCATTAACAGAAGTTCCGGTTGGAAATTCCAAAGCCGACTTCATTTTAATAAACGGAAAAGCTGTTGTATACGAGATAAAAACGGCATTGGATAATTTTGATCGTCTCGACGGTCAAATTGAAGATTATTATAAAGCTTTTTCAAGAGTAGTTGTTGTTACATCAGAAAAGAATTTTGATAGTGTACAACAAAAGCTACAAAATTCTCCAACAGGAATCTGTTTATTGACAAAAAAAGGAACATTAAGTGTACGCAAGGAACCGATTGAATATGGCGATATGCTTTCAAAAACAATTATGTTTAAGATCTTGCGCAAAAATGAGTATGAACAAATCTTACTTAAGCATTTCGGTCTGTTGCCAGATGTGTCGCAATTTGAGTATTATAGAGAGTGTCAAGCAATGTTTGAGTCATTGCCAACAGATATAGCCTATCAAATGTTTGTCCAAGCCTTAAAATCACGAGCAAAAATTGATGTTGTCGAATACTCAAAAATACCGTATGAATTGAAGTTTTTAATTTATTTTTCAAATTACAAGAAAAGTGACTACGCAAAATTATGTCGCTTTTTAAGTACATAGGAGGATATTATGTATTTCCCAATTTTGCGAGGTCGTCAATTTGAGCTTTTGGCTCTCCGTGAGTGTGTTAACAAAAGCCTTCTTAGCAACAAAATAATCCCTATTGTAGAACCAGTAAAAGTATCATCGACATACACAAAAACCGTGGATTCTTTCATAAAAGCCGGAAAACCCATTGCTGTCATTCGTAATCCGCAAGTAGGCTCTTGGATTAAGGATTTGAAAAAGGAAAGTAACGCTAAAATTCGGGAGCAAGCCAGTGAGCAACTTAAAGATGCCAATGTCATTTCTTCTTTCTATGTAACATCAAAGTTGGATGCGCACATCAAAAATGCAGCAAAAAATGGTATTCCCATTGATTCGTTGCTTTTACTTTGCAATAACCCGGAATATTTGGGCAATTACGAAGAAGTAATTGGTGATAGAATTCCCCTATATAATGTGATACCCGACAAAGGTGATTTCAGAAGAAGAATTCGCCCCAATCGTGTTATGTGTGAAGACCATTTTCCTAAGCAAACACGCAATATTGATTACTCAGATATAGAAACAGAATTCTTTTCTTCTGATCATCTGTATTATGCAGACGATGGATACAAAGGTTTTGCTGATTATTCTGTTGTTGGTGAGGAATATAGCGAAACGGGATTTGCTCCATACGCTGTAGCAATTCACATTGTATACTTTGATAGAAAAAATATTTTGCGAATTGCACACTTTGTTTCTGATTCTAACGATGATATTTCTGACCCGGCAAGAAAATTTGCAGAAGCAGTTAAAAAACTGGTCGAGTGGAATAAAACCATGAAATTAGATACTGTCGGAATACGGGAATTTGAAGCAGCTTACCGCAACAAGACCTACCCTGGATTAGGTGTCGTAAAGAAGTATTCAATTATGCACCATCTTGAACTGATGAGCAAGTATTTGGATGGGGTAGCAATATGATTTTTTGTGAGCATTGCTTTAATGACAGGGAAATAGCATCAATTATTTGCTCTGTATCGGCATCGAATGTAGGAGAATGTCCCGTGTGTCATCACAGAGAGGGACACTTATATGATACAAGCACACAAAGCGAATTGACTCCTTATTTTGAAGAGTTGTTGAGCATTTACACTCCTTCTACAATGCTTCCAGATACCTATCCCAAAGCCGAAACCAGATCTTTGATTGATGATCTGAAAGAACGATGGAATATTTTTTCAGGGATTCCAAGAATCCAGATTTATGAGATATTAAAGTCGGTTTGTCATGAATTATATGTAAATGTCCCGGAAATTTTGGATGGAACTGTTGGTATTCCAGAGTTGTATGATAATGTATATCTACAGAGTCATGCTTTATTAAAAAACAATGATTGGGATGCCTTTGTAACTGAAATCAAGACAAAGAACCGATATCATTCAAAGCTAATAAATTTTGATATTCTGGAAAAATATTGCTCGTTTATTCGTAAAACTTACAAGACTGGGGATTTATTTTATCGTGCAAGAATTTCTGAACAAACCGGATATCCAATAAATGAAATGTCAGCACCCCCTGCTGGTAAAAGTTCGGAAGGTAGGGCTAACGCAAGAGGAATCACTTGCCTTTATGTGGCAAGTGATGTTGATACTACTTTGCATGAAGTGCGTGCTGGTGTGTTCGATTTTGTAAGTGTCGGCACATTTCGATTGAAGCAAGATATTACGGTGGTGGATCTTCGTGCTATAACGGAGATTAGCCCGTTTGTTGATGGTCTTGAATACCTTGACCACGCAATAAACAAGCAATATCTTGAAAAGTTAAATTCTGAAATGAGCAAATCTTTGCGTAGAAGCGACAGTACATTGGACTATGTCCCCACGCAATACATTGTTGATTTTATCAAAAGCATCGAACATAACGGAGCGCAAGAATATGATGGGATTGAATACAACAGCACAACTAATCCAGGCGGATATAACCTTGCAATTTTTAATCCCGACCTATTTGAGTGTGTATCAGTAAGCGTATATGACATAGAAAAATTGCAATATACATCCAAAAAGGTATTATGAAAGCAGGGGGAATCATTCTGAAAAAGAATGATTCCCCTGCTTTTTTCCAATCCCGTCTGACAGATGCCGTAAGTGTAATTTTGAGTGAATTACTTTCTTACGAGCACCCGCCTAACGGCCCGGGGGTCTTGACATAAAGGTATAAGGAGAAAGCAAAGTAATAAGGGATCAGACCTCGAACATCAGGTCGCCGTAAGTGGGGACCGGCCAGATGTCCTTATCCACCAGCAGCTCCAGCTCATCCACGGGGACACGCAGGGCGGCCATGGCGGGAACGATCTGATCGTGGTAGGCCCGAGCCATTTCGGCCATATTGTCCATGGCGTCCACATGAGCGGAGAGGATCTTCAGCTGCTCCAGGGCGGCGGAGGCGTTAGCCAGGTGAGCGCTTACCTTGGTCAGCAGGTCTTTCTGCACGGACAGGTCGGCTCCGGGGCAGGCCTCGGACACGGAGGAAATGGACTGGCCCAGTCGGGTGGTGTAGGTAATGGCGGCGGGGATATAGTGCTTGGAGGCCATGTGGATCATGGTCTTGGCCTCAATGCGCAGCACCTTGGCATAAGTCTCGTAGCGGATCTCCGCCCGGGCCTCCAGCTCGGACTTGGTGTAAATGCCGAAACGGTCATACAGGGCCACAGTCTTGTCGGAGGTCAGGCAGGGAACGGCGTCCACCAGGGAGCGCAGGTTGGGCAGCCCGCGCTTTTCCGCCTCGGCCACCCACTCGTCGGAGTAGCCGTTGCCGTTGAAGACAATCCGCTGGTGCTCGGTCATCCAGTCGTGGATGAGGCTGGTGCAGGCGGCGTTGAAGTCCTCGGCTTTTTCCAGAATGTCGGCGGCATCGCACAGGGACTCGGCCACAATGGCGTTGAGGGTGATGTTGGCGTCGGCGATGGTGTCCGAAGAGCCCACCATACGGAACTCAAACTTATTGCCGGTAAAGGCGAAGGGGGAGGTGCGGTTGCGGTCGGTGGCGTCCTTCATGATGACGGGGACGGAGGCCACGCCGGAGTCCAGCTTGCCCGCGGCCAGCACTTGAATGGAGGCGGCGTTGGAGACAATCTGCTCTACCACATCCTCCAGCTGGTCGCCCAGGAAGATGGAGATGATGGCGGGAGGGGCCTCCTGAGCGCCCAGGCGGTGCTCGTTGCCCACGCAGGAGGCCGAGCAGCGCAGGACGTCCGCGTGCAGGTCCACCGCACGGAGGATACAGGCCAGCACCAGCAGGAACTGAAGGTTCTCATTGGGGGTGTCGCCCGGGTCCAGCAGGTTCTCGCCGGTGTCGGTGCCGATGGACCAGTTGTTGTGCTTGCCCGAGCCGTTGACCCCGGCGAAGGGCTTCTCGTGGAGCAGACACACCAGACCGTGGCGGGTAGCCACCCGCTTCATGGTCTCCATGGTCAACTGGTTTTGATCTACCGCCAGGTTGCAGGCGGTGTAGATGGGAGCCAGCTCATGCTGAGCGGGGGCCACCTCGTTGTGCTGGGTGGTGGCGGGGATACCCAGCTTCCAAAGCTCCTGGTTCAGGTCGGCCATGAAGGCCCCGACCCGCTCCCGGATGACGCCGAAATACTGATCGTCCAGTTCCTGTCCCTTGGGGGCGGGAGCGCCGAAGAGGGTCCGGCCGGTGTAGATGAGGTCCCGGCGCTTTAAGTACTTTTCCCGGTCCACCAGGAAGTACTCCTGCTCAGGCCCCACAGAGGGGACAACCTTGGTGGCCTGGGTGTTGCCGAACAGGCGGAGAATACGAAGCGCCTGGGCGTTGATGGCTTCCATGGAGCGAAGCAGGGGGGTCTTCTTGTCCAGGGCCTCCCCGTTGTAAGAGATAAAAATGGTGGGGATACAGAGGATGGTGCCGCAGGACATCTCCTTGACGAAAGCGGGGGAGGTCATGTCCCAGGCGGTGTAGCCCCGGGCGTAGTGGGTGGCGCGCAGACCGCCGGAGGGGAAAGAGGAGGCGTCGGGCTCGCCCATAATCAGCTGCTTGCCGGTGAGTTGGAGCAGCGTCTTGCTGTCTTGGGGGGCGGTGAGGAAGCTATCATGCTTCTCGGCAGTCACGCCGGTGAGAGGCTGGAACCAGTGGGTATAGTGGGTGGCGCCCTTTTCCACTGCCCAGTCCTTCATAGCGTTGGCGACGATGTCGGCGGTGGCCATGGAGATATTGCCGCCGTGATTCATCACGTCCACGATTTCGAGATAGACTTTTTTGGGCAGCCGCTCACGCATGACGGACAGACTGAACACATTGCTGCCAAAGATTTCAGAGATGTTCACGCTCATAGGATTCCAGTCCTTTCCAGTGATTTGGGACGAAATGTAAAAAAAGAGACAATAACGCCTTTTGTGGACGTCATTGCCTCACATTACATTCCGGGTATTTGTCCCGGATGACCCGGAACAAAACTTCTGACACTACAATAGCGCATAAAAGTTAAAAATGCAAGATGAAATTCTGACTAAAGTTTCTTGCAAAAGAGAAAAGTCCTATGGAACAATTCACAAATAGAGCCTGGGACAGCGAAAAAGAGAGCGGCCGAACCTGCAAAACTTTCACTGGGGAAAGCGGGCCTGACAGCGCTGAACCAGGTGGGCCACCATGCCGCGGTCAAAGGACAGGCAGCAGCCGAAGGGGTCAATGACGAAGCCCGCCGCCCGGTTGTCCTGCAGAATCATCTTGGCGTACTCCGGGAAGGAGAGGAGAATGGTCTGCTGATTTTTGGGACCGCAGAGCTTGCGCAGCTCCTCCCAGCTGGTAAAAGCGGGGAAGAAGGGCTGATCGGCTTGGTTGGTCAGCAGTTGGAACTGAATGGCTGTGTGGGCGTCCAGACTGTCTCCGCCCACGTCCTGAGAGACAGAGGAGGGGAGAATGGTCACCGGGGCCAGGAAACGGGCCTGGGAGATGACCAGATCAAGCACCGCCTCGCGGCTCTCCCGGGAGTTTTCCCGGTTCATCCGCTCCACAGCCTTCAACAGTTCCGGGTTGGCAATAGGGTTCCGATCTTCCATGAAAGGACCTCCTGTGTGGGTGTTTCTTTTATTGTACTACGGAAGGCGGCCGGGGACAACCATTTTTCCCTGGACAAAGAGGGGCGGGGTGTGGTAAGATACCACCGACGAGTTTATACCATCTCGTCCAAGCAGGAAGAAGCGCAAAGCCGTCGCGGGCAGCGAGCCGTCGAAGCGTGGAACGCTTTTTCCTGTTCGTTCGGCCTATGGGCCGTTCTCTAAATAAAAAATGGAGGTTTTTTTATGTCCAAATTTTCCGTCCGAGATCTGACCCTGGCCGCGGTACTGGCAGCGGTATACGCCGTGCTCACCGTGACCCTCCCCATCCCCCAGTACGGAGCCATCCAAATGCGCATCTCCGAGGCTCTTACCGTGCTGCCCTTCCTGTTCCCGGCGGCCACGCCCGGGCTGTTTGTGGGCTGCTTCATCGCCAACCTGTTTTCTCCCTATCCCCTGGACATCCTGTGCGGCTCTGCCGCCACCCTGCTGGCCTGCATTGCTACCCAGCATATGCCCAACCGCTATCTGGCCTCTCTGCCCCCGGTCATTTTTAACATGGTCATTGTAGGCGCTGAGATCGCGTGGTTTGAAACTGGCTTCGGCCCCGGTTTCTGGGCGGCCTATGCCTTCAACGCTGTGACGGTAGGCGTGGGAGAACTGGCCGCCTGCTTCATCCTGGGTCAGCTGCTGCTGTCTGTGCTGCCCAGAGTGGAGGCGCTGCGTCCCTTTATCCCGGAAAAGCGCCTGAATGCGCTGGCAAGATAACTTGACTTCCCCTCCGCGCCCGGTTTTGCCGGGCGCGTTTTTTGCCCTCTTGACAAAGTGGTAAAAACGGAATACAATACAGACACCCCCCGGGGGTGGGGTATATTCCCGGGGTGTAGAAAGTCTGGTGAAGTGTATGAAACAAAAGTTTAACATAACCGGCATGACCTGTTCTGCCTGCTCCGCCCATGTGGAAAAGGCGGTCAACAAGCTGGAGGGGGTAGAGAAGGCGGAGGTCAACCTTCTGGCCAACTCCATGTCCGCCCAGTACGATGAGGGCGTCTTATCCGCCCAGGACATCATCAAAGCGGTGGAGGATGCGGGCTACGGAGCATCTCTGGCAGGGGAAAAGGGGGCGGCTCAGCCCGCCCAGGACCGGGAAAACGGGATGGATGGAGAGATCGCCTCCATGAAGCGGCGGCTGATCTGGTCCTTTGTGTTCCTGATCCCCCTGTTTTATATTTCCATGGGGCACATGTTTGGGGCGCCCCTCCCAAAGGGCCTGTTGGGGACGGAAAATGCCGTGGCCTTTGGCCTGACCCAGCTGCTGCTCACCCTGCCCATTCTCTATATCAATGACAAGTATTATAAAGTGGGCTTTAAGACCCTGTGGCACAGAGCGCCCAATATGGACTCCCTGATCGCCGTGGGCTCTGCCGCGGCGGTCATCTACGGGGTGTTTGCCATCTATCAGATGGGCTATGGCCTGGGCCATGGGGACATGGAGCTGGTAGAGCGGTACCACATGGACCTGTACTTTGAGTCCGCCGGGATGATTTTGACCCTCATCACCCTGGGCAAATTCCTGGAGACCCGGTCCAAGGGCAAGACCGGCCAGGCCATTACCCGCCTGATGGACCTGGCTCCCAAGACCGCCCGCGTCCTCCGGGACGGGGCGGAGGTGGAAGTGCCTGTGGAGGAGGTCCGGGTGGGGGATAAGGTGGCGGTCCGGCCGGGACAGTCCATCCCTGTGGATGGGGTGATCCTGGAGGGGGAGTCCGCCGTGGACGAGTCCGCCCTCACCGGCGAGTCCATCCCGGTGGACAAGGGCCCCGGGGACAAGGTGGCCGCCGCCTCCCTGAACAAGTCCGGCTATTTCGTCTTTGAGGCCAGCCGGGTGGGGGAGGACACCACCCTGGCCCAGATGATCCGGCTGGTGGAGGAGGCCTCCGCCTCCAAAGCGCCTATTGCCAAGCTGGCCGACAAGGTGGCCGGAGTTTTCGTGCCGGTGGTCATGCTCATTGCGGCGGTGACCGCCCTGGTGTGGTTTGTGATCAGCGGGTACGACGTGACAAGGGCTTTGACCGCCGGCGTGGCGGTGCTGGTCATCTCCTGCCCTTGTGCCCTGGGTCTTGCTACCCCGGTGGCCATTATGGTGGGCACGGGGAAGGGGGCGGAAAACGGGATTTTGGTAAAATCCGCCGAGGCCCTGGAGACGCTCCACAGCATCGATACCGTGGTGCTGGATAAGACGGGCACCTTGACCCAGGGTAAGCCGGTGGTGACCGATGTTCTTCCGGGCGAGGACGTGGACGAGGAGGGTCTGCTCATTCTGGCCGCGTGCCTGGAGGGCCCCTCGGAGCACCCTCTGGCCGCAGCGATTGTGGAGGAGTCCCGCCGCCGGAACCTGCCCGTCACCGCGGTAAGCGGCTTTACCGCCGTCCACGGCCGGGGCGTTCGGGCCGCTTTGGGGGATCGCATCTATCTGGGGGGCAACCGGGCCATGATGGAGCAGGCGGGCGTGGAGCTGGGCTCTTTCCCGGAGCGGGCGGAGGAACTGGCCGCCCAGGGCAAGACCCCCCTGTACTTTTCCGATGAGAAGCGGGTGCTGGGCGTGATCGCCGTGGCCGACACCCCCAAGCCCACCAGCGCTCAGGCGGTGGCGGCCTTCCGGGAGCTTGGCCTGGATGTGGTCATGCTCACCGGGGACAACCAGCGCACCGCCGACGCCATCGGAAAAGAACTGGGTGTGACCCAGGTGATGGCACAGGTGCTGCCCCAGGATAAGGAGCGAAAGATCGCCCAGTTACAGCAGCAGGGCAAAAAGGTAGCCATGGTGGGAGACGGCATCAACGACGCCCCCGCTCTGGCCCGGGCGGATGTGGGTCTTGCCATTGGGGCGGGCACCGATGTGGCCATGGAGAGCGCCGACATTGTGCTGATGAAGTCGGACCTGCTGGATGCCGCCGCCGCGGTGGAGCTCAGCCGGGCTACCATCCGGAATATCAAGGAGAACCTGTTCTGGGCCTTTTTCTACAACTCTCTGGGCATCCCTCTGGCCGCCGGTGTGTTCTACCACTGGACCCAGTGGCAGCTCAACCCCATGTTTGCCGCCGCCGCCATGAGCTTAAGCTCTGTGTGTGTGGTGAGCAACGCCCTGCGCCTGCGCTTTTTCAAGAGCAAGTTCCGCGGAGAACAAGGGGCGGCCCCCTGTGAGGGGAGCTGTCCCCTGGAAATAAAAGAACAAAACGTTAGCAAAGATTTGAAAGGAGAAGCGACCATGAATAAGACCATGATGATTGAGGGTATGATGTGTGCCCACTGCACCGGGCGGGTGGAGAAGGCCCTGAGCGCCATTGACGGGGTGGATCAGGTGGAGGTGAGCCTGGAGGGCAAGTCCGCCAAGCTGACGCTTTCCAAAGCGGTGGATGACAAGACGCTCACCGACGCGGTGACGGAAGCGGGCTACGAGGTGGTGTCCATCCAATGAAGGCCGACCACGCCCAAGTGACCCGTCTTCTTAAGACAGCCCGGGGTCAGATCGACGGGATTTTAAAGATGGTGGAGGAGGACCGCTACTGTCTGGACGTGTCCAACCAGCTCATGGCCACCCAGTCCATCCTGAAAAAGGCCAACCGCATGGTCCTCCGGGCTCACATGGACTGCTGCGTCCGGGAGGCGGCCGCATCCGGCAGCCCGGAGGAGAAGTTGGAGGAGCTGAAGCTGCTGCTGGATAAGCTCACCGACTGAAGACTGGAATGGTGCCCCGCAGCAACCCCGCGGTTTAAGCGGAACAACACATAAAACACCCCCTTTTCCCAAATACTAACAGGGAACAGGGGGTGTTCGTTTGAAGAAAACCACATGGCGCTATCTGGCGGCAGGGGCGGCGGCAGGGCTGTGCAACGGCTTTTTCGGCGGTGGCGGAGGCTGTGTGCTGGTGCCCGCCCTGACAGGATGGTGCGATTTGGAACAGCGCAGGGCCTTCGCCACCTCGGTGGCGATCATCCTGCCTTTGTGTGTCCTGTCGGCGGTCATTTACCTCGTTCGGGGTGGCCTGGATCTGGCAATCGCCCTGCCCTATCTGGTGGGAGGGGCCCTGGGCGGCTGGATGGGGGGAAAATGGTTTAAAGGAATGAAAATGACCTGGCTGAAACGGGCGTTTGGGCTGCTGCTGATCTATGGGGGCGTGAGGAGTCTGCTGTGAACGACTGGCTTTTGCCCCTGGTCGTGGGGGCGGTGACCGGGGTGCTCTCCGGATTCGGGGTTGGGGGCGGCACTCTGCTGCTGGTGTATATGACGGCCTTTGCCGAGCTCCCTCAGCCTCTGGCCCAGGGGATCAACCTGGTGTATTTCCTTCCGGCGGGGCTGCTGGCCCTTCCGGCCCATTTCAAAAACGGGTTTGTGGAGAAAAAAGCCCTGCTCCCGGCGATCGGTGCGGGGATGGTCTGCGCGGCGCTGGGGGCCTGGGCTGCCACTGGAATGGAGGTGGGCCTGCTGCGTAAATGCTTTGGAGGGTTCCTGATTCTGGTGGGGCTTAAGGAGCTGTTTGGCAGGGTGGACAAATAAATGGCCGCGGAGCGGGGAAAGCCCCGTCCGCGGCCTTGTTCTTACATGAGCGCGCAGCGTTCCCGGATATATCCCTCCAGCAGTTGGGTGGTCCCTTCGATCCCCAGCTTGGCGCTGTTGACGCACAGGTCGTAGTTGCGGGAGTCCCCCCATTTTCCCCGGCAATGCTGATTGTGGTAATACTTCCGCCGCCGGTTTGCCTTGGACATAAGCTCCAGCGCATCCTCCTCGGAAGTGTTGTCCCGGGCCATGGTGCGCTCCTTTTTAAAGGCGATGTCCGCCAGGACGAAAATGGATACCAGACAGGGGTAATCCTTCAAAACCTCCTCAGAGCAGCGGCCCAGCGCCACAAAGGAGTCTCCCGCCTCTGCCTTGGAGCGCAGGTAACGAAACTGCATCTGGGCTACCTGCTCTTCCGGCGAGTTGCTGAAGCCCCTTACGTTCCGGGAGGTAAAGATATTTTTTGGGGCCTCATCATAAGGCTCCAGTCGGCGGACATTCAGATTGTGCTTACAGGCGATCTGTTCCAGGATATTTTTGTCGTATAACGGCAGGTTGAACCGGCGGGCCAACTCTGAGGCGATCTCATGCCCGCCGCTGCCAAACTCTCTGCTCACTGAAATGATAAGCTGCTTCTCCACGAAAAACCCTCCCTCTCTCACAGATCAATGTCTCTCACTTACAAATACCGGACAAATATGATAACGGTGGCTACCACCAGCACAAGAATGGTGGCGGGGACCTGAGCTTTGCAGTACCGGCCCCAGTTGACCGGGTAGCCGTTTTTGGCGGCAATGGAGGTGCCCACCACATTGGCGGAGGCGCCGATGGGGGTGGCGCTTCCGCCGATGTCCGTGCCAATGGACAGGGCCCAGGCCAAGGTCTGAAGTCCTACTCCCTGTGTTTCCGACAGGGTTCGGATGACGGGGATCATGGTAGCGGCAAAGGGAATGTTGTCAATAAAAGCGCTGGCAAAGGCGGAGCCCCAGATGATGATGGCCACCATCACATGTGCGTTGCCGCCGCTGAGGTGCTCGATCAGCTTGGCCAGCAGATTCAGTACGCCGGTATATTCCAGACCGTTTACCGCCACAAAAAGCCCCACGAAGAACAGCAGCGTGGCATAGTCCAGGTGCCGAAGCAGATTTCCGGCGTTCTTTCCGGCAGAGAGCAGGGTGACAAGGCCGATCACCACCCCGATGGTGGACACGGTCAGTCCGGTCTGGGCATGGGTGACGAGCATAAGAACTGCGGCGGCAAAGATAACACAGCTGAGTGCAAAACCGCGCTTGGAGGTGATGGCGTCTTTCGGGTTGGGGAAGGAGATGGGCTGCCCCCCTCTGTCGTCAGGGGGAATCAAATACTTCCGGAAGAAGAAATAGAAGTAAGGGACCACCAGAATCAGGGCGGCCAGGGCGATCAGGCCGGTGTTGCTGATGAAATCAAAAAAGGTGTAGCCCAGGGATGCGCCGATGATGATATTGGGTGGATCTCCGCACATGGTGGCTGAGCCGCCCAGATTGGCGCAGAAAATCTCTGCCAGGATCAGGGGGGTAGGGGCCAGCCGCAGCAGGCGGGCCAGTTCCGCCGTCACCGCTGCCAGAAACATGATAACAGTGATGCTGTCAATGAACATGGACAGGGCCGCGGAGAGGACCATGAACAGGATAAACAGGGGGGCGGGCCTGAAATGGACCATCCGGGCCAGCCGGATACACAGCCAGCGGAAAAAGCCGCTGTTCGCCATCCCTTCCACCATAATCATCATACCGGCGATGAAGAGGATGGTCTCCCAGTTGATGCCGGTGGAGGTCTGCACCTCGCCCCGGCAGTACCAGAAGGTGGGGGAGAAAAAGCTTTGGTAGCTCAAAGACTCCGCAACAGCGCCCAGGTCTCTCATGCAGATGCCAAAGACTACAATCAGCGTCGCCAGGCCGCAGGACAGGGTTACAAGATGGCGTGGGAACTTTTCTGTCACCAATAACACGAACATCAACAGAAAAATCGCTACGGCAGCGATTTGAGCAGGAACCATATCGCTTTGCCCCCTTTTTTTGAACTCCGGCGTCCTTCTATGGGCGCAGCAAGAATTGACAAGGTTAGCTTAATCTTTTTTGTGAGATATGTCAATCGAATGGGGGCAGAGGCGGGAATTGTTTAACACTATCTTTACTAAAGCGGGATATGGTGGGGGATGGCGCAAAAAAATCCCTGCCGCTGGCAGGCGGCAGGGGGGCAAATCCGGGTCAGCCGGAAATCTGATTCAGGTCGTAGGGGGTGGTCTGATAGACGTAATAGTTGAGCCAGTTGGTGTAGAACAGCTGGCCCGAGGAGCGCCAGCGGACCACAGGTTCAAGCCCCGGGTCGTCGTTGGGGAAGTAATGTTTGGGTACGTCGATGGGCAGGCCCTTCCCCTTGTCCCGGAAATACTCCCTGGCCAAGGTGTCCTGGTCGTACTCTGGGTGCCCGGTAATAAAGAAGCGGCGGTTGTCCTCGCTCTTCACCGCGAAGACCCCGGCCTCTTTGGAGACAGCCAACAGCTCCAGCTCGGGGATCTTTAAAATATCCTCTACATGGTTTTCGGTATGACGGGAGTGAGGAATAAAAAATTCGTCGTCAAAGCCCCGGAAGAGGGGGGACTGCTTCTTGATGGCGGTGTGGGGAAAAACTCCGAAGAGTTTTTTGGGCAGGGAGTATTTCGGTATATTATAATGATAGTAGAGTCCTGCCTGGGCGCCCCAGCACACATGGAGGGTAGCGTGGACATGGGTTCGGGTCCATGCCATAATCTCACACAGCTCCGGCCAATAGTCCACGTCGGTGAAATCCATATTTTCCACCGGGGCGCCGGTGATAATCATCCCGTCATAGCGCTTGTCCCGAATCTTGTCGAAGGTGGTATAAAAGGAGGACAGGTGGTCAGCGTCCGTATTGTGAGAGGTATGGCTGGACATTTGAAGCAGCTCCACCTGGATCTGGAGCGGAGTGTTGGACAGCTTGCGCAGCAGCTGGGTCTCTGTGACAATCTTGGTGGGCATGAGATTTAATATGACAAGGTTCAGCGGGCGCATATCCTGGTGGATGGCCCGATACTCCGTCATAACAAAGATGTTTTCCCCCTCCAGAGTGGCTCTGGCGGGCAGAGAGTCTGGAATTTTGATTGGCATGGCGTTCCCTCCTGCCTGATTACCATATTAATGTGGATAAATAAAGGGTATCACAAGAAATGTACTTCCGCAAGAGGAAATCCGGCGGTCAAATGTCTACCGCCGGTGGAATTTCAGGAGAAAAGAACCTTGGACACGAAGAATGTGGAAAAAAATCAAAAAACTTGAAAAAAGGTGTTGACAAGCGAGGGGGATTTTGCTATTATAGG
>JAXWVI010000018.1:0-1990 GCA_037245165.1 bacterium | reverse complement strand
GTGGGTTACGAATAAAGAGAAAAAAGTTTTGTACCGCAGTCGGTCGTACACTGAGCTGAATCTTCAATGCCAATACAGTACCGCAAAAATAAAAAGGAGACGTTCCTCACGTCTCCTCACTATTATTTAGCCGTACCACAGAACAGTCTCAGCCACATTGCCAGTGCCACTGATTGTGCCCTGATTGTTTGTTGCGATACCAGCAACCACATCAGTCTGAGTCATTGCTGTTCCGTTCCAGAACAAGTAGCAACAGTGTCCTGCGGTGTCACATGCGAACATCATAACAGATGTAGCAGTAATGCCAACGTTTGAAAGGCGTGCCAGTACTTTCTTTGCATTGTCCTCAGTGAACCTGCCGCACCCAGAAGCGTTGGTAAGCGGTGCGATTTCGCGCGGGTACGAGTTAGTACCATATCGACCAATAACAGTGCTCTTTTCGTTCTTGGTGTTCACAAGAAGATTCACGCTGTTATTACCTTCGTTCACGCCTGTGATAGATACGGCGCATTTGTCATTAGCAGAACTGAAGGTTATGCCAATCATTTCACTGACATCAGTAAATGCTTGAACAAAGTTCAGTCCGTTAATTACTACGCTGTTTACTGATGGGCCAATATTCATAAAGTAGTTGGTGCTGTCACAGGTAAAGTTAGAAATAAAGCAATTATTGCCGCCGATAAGGATTCCGAAACTGTCACTGTAATAGTCCTTGGACGTTCTCCAAGTAGCGCAGTCAGTGATAATCTGATTTGCACCGCACTGAAAACCAAGTTTGCAGTTGATAACGCTCACTTTATTCCACTCTTCGTCATTGCCCGGGGCATAGACACCGATACTATTACCGGAGTTGTTGCCGATAATAGTCAAGTTCTCGCCAGTGAAGTAGGCTCCAGTTTCTGTGCCACTGTCTTTGCAGTGGATGCCGTGTGTAGTGAAACCGAAGATGCTCATTCCCTTTACGGAAGAACGGTGATATTGAGTAGCCTTGATGCCATACTTGGCTTTGCCGTTGCCGTCAATTTGGCCACCGTTAATGCTGAAATGGACGTAGCTCGACAGTGCAGTAGGGCCAGCTGGCACGTTGGTGTTGTCAATGGAAATGACACTATCCATATCAGCAGTTGCTTTAAGGATTGCGTTGTTAGCCATATAGACACACACATTATTGGTAATACTGAGCACGGACTTGACGTTATAAGTGCCAGCCTTAATAACAACAATGCCTTTATCGCTGTTTAATGCGGCTTGAACAGCGGCAGTGTCGTCTGCAATGCCGTCACCGACAGCGCCGAACTGCTGAGGTGTTGCAATATCGGAATCAGTTGCTTCAGTAAGTTCAAAGGGAAGTGCGAAAAGGTCGTTCTGTAGTGCAATGGCTTTTGCACTAGTAGTAGCAACAACTTTGTAGAAGCTACCCTTCTTGTCGTTGACTTCAGCATAGCCGCACGTCATAAGAGTGTCATTGAGCTGTACTCGCTTGTCTGCGGTCATATCGTCCTTCGTGTTGTATGTGTACACAGTTTTTCCGACAAGGTCGTTTACAGTGCTAGAGTACTTCAGAACTTCTTTTTCATACCGCTCAACGTTCTGATTGTACTGTGACACCTGAGCATTCCAGTCTGCGCTCTTAATCCAGAACTCAGTATTGGTAATCTCAGTGTTTGCAGGAACAGTCTTGCGACTGACATAGCTCTGGTCATTGGCATATACCACGCTCAGAGCGGCATATTCGCTGGTCTTATCCCAAGCGCCCATGAATTTAGGAGCATAACGAGCACCAATGTACTTTTTAATAGGCATACTATAGACCCCTTTCATATAATAAACTGTCCACCCATCGAACCAGAACACCTGATTCGTCCCTCCCGATAGGATTGAAGAGTGCCTATCACACGTCAAAGTCACTGTACAACTTCCGGTTCCCACAGCAAAGCAAGTTTGCCATAGTCCTCAGAATCAGGGTTCATGTCTGTGTCAAAGTCAATGA
>JAXWVI010000017.1:0-1845 GCA_037245165.1 bacterium | reverse complement strand
ACCGATGTGGTGGACAGCGCCTCCATCGCACAGGTTCAGGAGCTGTGCAATCAGGAATTTACGGCGGGCAGCCGCATCCGGCTCATGCCCGACATTCACGCCGGGGCGGGTTGTACCATCGGCACCACCATGACCATCACCGACAAAGTGGTGCCCAATCTGGTGGGGGTGGATATCGGCTGCGGCATGGAGACCACCTGCATCCGGGAGAGTCGGCTGGAGCTTCAGAAGCTGGACAAGCTGATCTATGAGAAGATTCCCTCCGGCTTTTCCATCCGGGACAAAGCCCACCGCTATCTCAATGAGATCAACCTGTCGCAGCTATACTGCGCCCGCCATGTAGATCTGCTGCGGGCGGAAAAGAGCATTGGCACGCTGGGCGGCGGGAACCACTTCATCGAGGTGGACAAGGACGACGAGGGAAACCTCTACATTGTGGTCCACTCCGGCAGCCGTCATCTGGGTGTGGAGGTGGCCAGCTACTACCAGGAGGCAGGCTACAAGGTGCTTAACCGCACCGACGACGCCTCTTTGGAGGCCCTGGTCGCCCAGATGAAGGCGGAAGGCCGGGAGAAGGAAATCCAGAAAGAACTGAAGAAGCTCCGTAACCTCAAGCAGACCAGAATCCCCAAGGCCCTGGCCTATGTGAGCGGGGAACTGTTTGAGCAGTATATCCACGACATGAAGATCGTTCAGCACTTTGCCATGCTTAACCGGCAGGCCATGATGGATGAGATCATCAAGGGGATGAAGCTCCATGTGGAGGAGCAGTTCACCACCATCCACAACTATATTGACACCGACGCTATGCTCCTGCGGAAAGGGGCCGTGTCTGCCAAGGCGGGCGAGCAACTGCTCATCCCCATCAATATGCGGGACGGGAGTCTGCTCTGTGTGGGTAAGGGCAATGAGGACTGGAACTGCTCCGCCCCCCACGGCGCCGGCCGTCTCATGAGTCGGGCAGACGCCAAGCAGTCCTTTACGGTGTCTGAATTCAAAAAGCAGATGGCGGAGGTCTACACCACCTCGGTGAGCAAGGCCACCCTGGATGAGTGTCCCATGGCGTACAAAGGGATGCAGGACATTCTGGACAACATCGGCCCCACAGCGGATGTGGTGAAGGTCATTCGCCCCATCTACAACTTCAAAGCTGGGGACGAAGATTAATGCCCCAGGTGATGGGAATGAGAGGTGAAATTTGTGATAGAAAAGCAGATGCTGGAGCTTCTTGACAATCTGAGCAAAATCAATTTTGCGGGATTCGATATAGACGATTTTCTGGAGCAAAGAGACAGCGAACCGTTTGATGGTGAATGGATGCGGGTTTATCAGGCTGTGGAAGCGCTGAAAAAGGATAAAGTTGTTGATGATACCAGAGAAATAGAGAAAAAAGCGTATATCATGGCCTATGAAAAATCAGAGGATGATGAGTTGGCAGGATATATCTCCGATGACTTTGGCCTGATTGCAAACAGCAAATTGCTGGGTTATTCCGATGAGTGGCTGGAGAAGCTGATTTCCTGCTATGCAAATGGAACGATACCTTGCGGAAAGCTGTAAAATAGGCATCCATTTATTTTCCAGCTTTTTCACCTCCAGCCCCAGCGTGTTGATTTGCCCGGCGACATCAAAGTTGGGTAAAGTGAAAAAACATTTTTTAGTGTTTTGCCCGAAAGTTCGATTTTCCCATTTTTTTCTAAATCTTTTCTTAGTTTTTCCTCATTGGGATTTTTTCCCGCCACTGCCTTGATAATTTTCGTTCCGGTTATAGTAGTCTTTTTCATTGATACCACCTCCTATTACAATATATTTACGGTTGAAGGCACGGCAGCCAGCCGTGTCTTT
>JAXWVI010000016.1:0-1801 GCA_037245165.1 bacterium | reverse complement strand
AGGAGGGGCATACTCATACGGCAGATTGTGTCTGTCCCGGTGGTGAGTATATCTGCGGATTGGAAGAAAGCGAAGGTCATACCCACAGTGAGGATTGCTACGCCCAGGGCGGAGAACTCATCTGCACTGCTGATAACGAGGATATGCTTCTGCCTGTGGCTGCGTATGCCGAAGAGAAGTCGGAAGCAGCAATCGGCGAAACCAATTACGTCACATTGCAAGAAGCCATCAACAATGCGCAGAATGGCGATACGATCCGGGTCCTGCGGGATATTAGCCTGACGGAAGATACGCTGGTAACAATAGCTCCGGACACACCAAAGGAAATTACCATCGATCTGAATCAAAAGACGATCAGTTGTCCCGAGGACTCACCTGCCCTGACAATCTCTAAGCCCATCACGCTGAACATCAAAAACGGAAAAATTGATGTCGGAAACGAATACAACACCGCAATCGAAATCACCTGCGCAGAAGAAACACCTGTGGATCTAACGCTCTCCGGTGTAACGATTCAGGCCGGATATGCCGCTATTTATACGTGGATAAAAGATGATGTGGTCGGAAAAAACAAAATTTCGTTGGAAAATGTTGACATCACAAGTAATGAATACGGTGTCTATGTCAATGATGCGGATATTACGTTTAAGAGCGGCTCAATTCATACAACGAATGATGAAACATTTGAGTTGGACCGCTGTTCGTTGACCATTGATGATGGCGAGTTTATTACAACAGATGACACCTGTATGGATCTATCCAATGAGTGTACAGCCGTAATCAACGGAGGGTATTTCAAATCAGGGGATGATAATGCCCTGTATTTGAGCTACGACTCTAAAGCGACTATAAACGGCGGAGTCTTTGAGGCGCCCGACAAAGCCATTGACGCATATGCAGAGAATGTCACTCTTGGTGAGAATTTAAAGACAGTTTTACAGGATGGAACCACGCTGGAGGACTTTCTGAATTCTACTTATGTAAGTGTAGTTAAGACGATTGCCACTGTGACCTTTATCAGCGATGGGCAAAAGGTGGCGGAGGTGCTGGTCAGAAAAAATCAAAGTATCTCCGGCGATGATTTGACAGAACAGTCCATGCCGGCAGACCCTACAAAGGACAGATATATATTTAGGGGATGGTGGGCAGGCCAAGACGGAACCGGTGAAGCGTTCACAGATACATCCATCGTAACCAATGATCTGATTGTGTATGCAAAGATGGATAAAGTTGGTGGAAGTAATGGCGGAGGCGGCTCACATAGTAGCAATTACGGAAACCTGACTGTTTCAAAAACAGTGACCGGTAATGCAGGAGATGTGAACCATGAATTTACATTTACTGTTAAATTAGATCGTGATGTGAGTGGTCAATATGGAGATATGCACTTTGATAAAGGCGTTGCCGTCATTAAGCTGAAGCATGGCGAAAGCAGCACAGCAAAGAGATTGCCTAAGAGGATTCTCTATTCGGTAACAGAAAGTGATAATGAAGGATATACAGTGAGTGCAGTTGGAGACAATGGGAGCATCCGTAGTGGGAAAACGGCTGTGGCAGCCTTTACCAATAACAAAGATGCCGCACCAGTGACACCGGATACACCGGATACTCCGAATACACCGGATATCCCGAATACACCGGATACTCCGAACACATCGGATACCCCGAACACACCGAACACTCCAACAACATCTGATACTTCTAATACACCAAATACACCAAATAAGCCTACTACCTCAACAACGTCGAATAAGCAGCCTACGACAAAACCGGTAGATGCAGTACCTCAAACCGGTGACGA
>JAXWVI010000015.1:0-1785 GCA_037245165.1 bacterium | reverse complement strand
CTCCGGCGGCAGCGGCGGCGATGTCCAGCCCGTCACGCTGAAGTTTTCCGGCAGCAACAATGAAGAGCACCCCGTCACGCAGCATATGTACAAAATCAAGGAGGCTGTGGAAAAGGAGACGGACGGCCGGGTACTCATCGATGTGTTCCCCGCCAACTCCCTGGGAGACGCCGAGGTGGTGATCCAGGGCGTGATGGACGGCTCCGTGGACATGATGTGTATGTTTATCTCCGGTACCTATGACCCCCGCTTCAACATCACCTCCTTCCCCGTGATTCTCCAGAACTGGGACGACGCGAAAAAGCAGAACGCCGAGGATTCCAATTATACGAAGATCCTCACCGAAGCCTGCGCTGACAATAACATGGTTTACCTCGGCACCCATGTGGATGGCTTCTGCGGCGTCAGCTCCGTGAAGGAACCCCAGAATTACGCCGATCCCACCAAGCCCAAGGGCTGCCTTATCCGCTGCGTCACCAACGAAAAGTCCAAGCAGCTGCTGGAGGCGCAGGGCTATCAGTCCATCGGCCTGCCCTGGGGCGACACCTATACCTCCATCCAGTCCGGCATTTGCGACGGCTCCTCCGGCCAGTCTGCCAACGGCGTGTACCAGAACTTCCGGGACGTGGTGAAGTACTACATTCCCTATAACATGACCGTTGATCCCATGACCTACGTCATCAATGCCGACTCCTTCGCCAAGCTCAGCGAGGGGGATCAGCAGATTCTCCGAAACGCCGTGATGAACGAGGTCATGGCCGCCATTGAGGAAGGCCCCGCTTTGGAGGAGGAATCCTTTGCTAAGCTAGAGGAAGCCGGCGTGACCATCCTCCCGCTGACGGACGAGGAGGTTGCCAACATCCACCAGCATCTCTGGACGGCGCTGGAGCCGGTCATGGTGGATCTCACCAGCCGCGAAATTGTAGACGCCGTGGTCTCTGACATTCAGGGATAACACGCCCCGGCGCGGTGCAATCACCGTCCAGGCTGTGCCCCGCGCAGCCTGGACGCTCTGAAAAGGAGGAGAAAACTTGTATCATAGAATTCAACAACTCCGGAAAACCCGCTTCTGGCGCTATCTGTGCAATGCCATCGCGGCGGTGGGCGTCACGGCCAACGTGGTGGTGCTGCTGTCCATTTTTGCCAGCGTCCTGCTGCGGTATGTCCTCAATCTCAGTCTCTTTGGCGTGGATGAGATCATCGTGATGGTGGCCTACTGGCTCTACTTCATCGGCGGTGCCTACGCAACGGCCACGGACGGCCACATCAAGGCCGACCTGGTCAGCGCCTTCGTGCACAACGCGCGGGTGGTGTATGTGGTGCGTTTCCTTGCAAAGCTGCTGGAGCTGACCGTCACCATCTTCTTCTGCCGGTGGTCGTTCCGGTACTTTCTCTATACCGGCGTTGCCAAGTGGCCGGTTACCGCAGGGCTGCACATCCCCCACATCTTCATGATGATGCCGCTGTTCATCGGCTATGCCCTGTGCGCCTTCCTCTCCACCTTCCAGGCCATTGAGCTGGGGTGCCTGGCCTTTGGCGACTATCAAAAACTCTTGGAAGAGGAGGGACGGACGGATGTCTAACTTTACACTGCTGATGATTGGCGTTGCCATTTTGATTGTAGCGCTGGTGCTGGGCACCCCGGTTCCCTACTCCTTCGGATTCGCTGTAATTTACATGGTGGCGGTCTTCGGCTATCCGGAGTCCACCATCGTGCCGGTGGGCTTTGCCAAAATGGGCTCCATGACCTTCCTGGCCATGCCCATGTTCATTCTGGTGGGTTCC
>JAXWVI010000014.1:0-1736 GCA_037245165.1 bacterium | reverse complement strand
AACTGAGCCTGGATTCATATAAATAATACCATCTCGATCTTCAATTGCAGGAACACCGCGTTCCGTACAAATTACCGTGGCTCCCTTAGCAACAACCTGACCGTTCCACAGCACTTTCTTACCCGCTACAAAAGAGGCCTTCGGCGTTTGCGTAGCATAGTCATAGACGGTAATGTCGGCATCTGCTCCGACTGACAAATGACCCTTATTGGTCAAACGAAGCATTCGTGCTGGATTGAGCGACGTCTTCTGTGCAAATTCGCTCAATGTCAACACATCGAGTTTAACGAGAGAAAGCCCCTGCGAAATGATCACATTACGCGGAATGCAGCCGCCATCAGTCGAAATTGCATCAACTACGAAGCTGCCATCATCACGTTTTGCCTGAGCAAGCAAAATACGAGGAATCGGGGGATTGATGTTAAAGCTTCCGCCCACATCACTGCCAGCAGCCTCCCAACGCTTGAGCGCATCCTCACCCGTACACAGATCTGAATAACCGCCTGCATCATAGACAACGAAGGCTTTACCTGCCAGCAAGGCTTTTCGAACGCCGTCGCGATCCTCGCTAAACCCAAAATGACGCAAACAGTTGCCGGTAACCTTTGATTGAATTCTGCCCTGGTCGTCACACGTCAGACGAGTTCCATTCTTAGGAGAGATGTAGCTTTCACAGAAAATGTTGGGATTCTGCTTCAGAAGGTCGATTGCTATGTTGGCTTCTTCAATGTCATTTTTGATGGCACCACGACAATATGCATTGATATGAGCCAAATGAAGAGGATAGCCATCTGCCATCTGAACAGCTTCTATCATGCCTTCAAGATTTGAACCATGTTCGCTGGTACCGGCATGCCAGGCAACATAGGCGCGCCTGTCAAGTGCCGTCTTGATCAAGGTTGACGATACGTCAGGGGTTAGAGGGTAATGTCCGCCAAGCAGTTTGACTCCTAAAGCGCCTCCTTCCAAAGACGCATCAATCAAATCCACCATCTCTTGCTGTGAAGGCGCATTGGTCTTGAACGTAAAGGGAGGCGAGGCAAACTGAAGAATGGCCATATTAATGCCTGCGCCGTACTCAGGAACATTCTTGAGAATGTCGTCAAGCGGACCAGCCATATCCAGACAGGTCGTAACGCCATTCATAGCCAGCATTTTGGGACCAAAAGGAGATCCCCACATCGTTCCAAGATGAACATGGCTGTCGATGATGCCAGGCTGCAGGACCAATCCGGAAAGGTCAATGACCTCTTTTGCGGAGTCACCGAGATTGCGGTCAACGCCTGCAATTCTGCCATCAACGATAGCTACATCATTGACGCCATTGATCCCATTGAGGGGATCGACAACATGTGCGTTCTTTAGCAATACATCAAACATTCTTCCGTCTCCTTGAAGAAGAGAACCATCACAATCCTAACTTTCGTTCTTCGATTGCCAATCTTCAATTACGGTGACTTTTGAGAATGGCGATGATTCCTCGAATTCATCGTTAAGGAAGCTCTTTCCCCCCCATCTCTGAGCGATGGGGGAAGCAGTTGTTTAAATTGAGGACTCCAGACCAGACGCTGAAAAGCGTCGAAAGTTCTCATGAACGTTAGGCGTTCGATTTTTCCGAATGTTGATGAAATAACTCGATATTTTCCTGCAAATTAGGCAAATTCCATCTTCAAGAGTCAGCTCGCCCCTATGGCGCTCGAGACGAAGCGCGAACCAGAGTCTCAGGGTTGATCAGC
>JAXWVI010000013.1:0-1610 GCA_037245165.1 bacterium | reverse complement strand
GATACGTTCCAGCTGGCTTTCGGAAAGATAAAACGGGGTACGTATGGGAACCTCCGTGCCTCCTGCAATACCCTGGTTTTCTTTCTTTGAAAATAATGAGACCTGACCCTAGCTAGCCACATTATAAAAGAAGGGGAGTCCCGGTTTCTGCTATCCCCCTCATGGGGACGGCAACTTGCCCGGTTCGGCGTGATAGCGTATCAGTCCAACCATATTTAATATGTCTAAACAGATACGTAACCGTATTCGATGACTACAAAAAATTTTATGGCAACCATCTTTGTTACCGGCGGTGCGGGGTTCATCGGCTCCTGTTATGTCCTTGCCCGATGTGCGGTCGGGGATACGATTATCAATCTGGACAAGCTCACCTATTCTGGTAATCCCGAAAACGTGGCCTTGCTGTCCGGCAATCCTCGGCATATTTTCGTGCATGGAGACATCGGTAATGCAGAGATTATGGAGCATCCCCTCAAGGCCTATCGGCACGATACCGTGGTCAACTTTGCCGCCGAAAGCCATATGGACCATTCTATTCTCGACTCGGAAGCCTTTTTGTGTGTACCAACGTCCTCGGAACCCGCACGCTTTTGTGCACTGCCAAAGCCTGGTGGAATGAATTGGACGCCAGCAAAAAAGCCGCAACATCCGAAATCCAGCTATGCCGTGGCCGGGCTCTAACTCTATGACCAGAATGTCGTGGACATCACACGCTCAACATCCCCTTCCGCACGCGGTGAACTGGAAATTACGGATGTGAACCGAGTTTATCTTGAGGCGGGCAATTTGCATGTGGAGCTGATGGGCACGGGATCGCTTGGCTGGATACAGGGACGTACGATTCCCTTATGACGGCGGGAACCTTTGTGCAGTCCATCAAAACGCGCCAAGGGCTCAAAGTTACTTGCCTTGAGGAGATCGCATGGTGAAAAGGATATATTTCGACTGAACAACTGCTGAATCTTGCGGCTCCGTTGAAGAAATCTGGTTATGGCAATTATCTCGCGTCACTTCCGGAACGCGTTGCCGAGGCATGGAAGTATCAGACAAATAACGGTTGTGTAAGGATGCGCCCTATGGGCGAAAAAAATTTTCGCAATTGCGGGTAGCCATTATTCATTTCTAGCTTACCCGAATACACGGGAGAGAAAGGGTTGTCGAGTCGCTGTACAAGATGCTCCCGCAAGCGGATCTACACACATGTCGTGTGTCCCGAAGCCCTGTCCCAAACGCTGCTCGCGCATCCTATCTATATGACGTTTATCCAAAAGCTTCCCGGAAGTATCAAGCACTACCAGAAATACCTTCCGTTGATGCCCTTAGCGGTGGAACAACTCGACCTGTGCGGTTACGATTTGGTTATTTCCAGCGAATCCAGTCCCACCAAAGGCGTCATCACAAGGGCTGACACGCCGCACATTTGCTATTGCCACTCCCCGATGCGCTATCTCTGAGATTTTTATCAGGGTTATCTCGAGCCTACCAGTCCGGCAACGCGTTTTCTCATGTGCCTGCTCTTCCATCTCCTGCGGCTATGGGATTATGCTTCGGCCCAGCGGGTCGATCACTCATCGCCAACTCTCAGGCCGTACAGCGTCGGATCGAACGTT
>JAXWVI010000012.1:0-1569 GCA_037245165.1 bacterium | reverse complement strand
CTCATCTCCGCTTAAAATTTTAAAACCTATAATATCAGAGCCTTTTGTTGATTCATTGCGAATATTTTTGTCGCCATACCGAGTTCTTGGCACAACATATCCACACAGATACTCTAGATAGTCAGCGACTAATAATTCCCCAAAATCACCTGAACGTATGCTAGGCCCAGGTACTTTTTTTCTATCAGGAAATTTTATGAGTTTGAGGAACTCTTCCCTTGTACATCCATACCCCTCACGATAATCATCAATTTCTGTATCAAGGCAGTAGTGGTTTCGAAAATGCCTCGCCCAACTTGAGAGAATATCGTCATCATTCTGGTGCTGGTATTCGAATACCTTAACTTGGATGCCTTCTTCTGTCAGAATTGTTTTGCCAGTATCCAGCAGCCATTCGGTGTGTTTAGAATCCCACGGCATAGATATCCTTAATTTCGTATGTAAGAGCAAATGTGGACTCACTCCACATTTTCATCCTGAAAATATTCCGTTCGCCCGGCCTTGCCGGGATAATCCACGCCAAAATAAAATAAGCCCCAGCCGATAACGGAGCATTTGCCGTAGTATGCCGTAAAGAATTGTGGATGACAATTTGTTACCCTCTGCCTCCAATAAAAACAATACAGGAGGCAGTTATGGAAGTCATTTCACTTGAACAGGCCGTGGAGGACGGTTTTAAGCCGTTGGAGTATGAAATACACCGAAATTTCGGGAGTGTTCGGATTCGGGTGGATTTTTTGGGGGATATGGGCGATTCGATACCGGCCTTGTTTTACCGTGACGTTTCCAATGGGGAGCGCGTTTTCACGCCAATAAATACCCCTCTCCCTTATGCCGAAAATTCGAAACACGAATTGACGAAGCTCATTAAGCAGGTTCAGCGCAACGATTTGTGCCTGATTACTTTGGTTCATGCCAATGGCAAAGTTTCTATCTGTGACATTGTACTTCTTGAGCGCGAAGCCCCTTGCGCTTGGAGAGAGACATGCGACCAGCGTTCACCGTGCTGCGCATACAGAAGCTAAAGACGTGGGGCGCAATCGGCGGTTCGGGCAAGCACAACCAGCGGGAGCGGGAAACTCCCAATGCTGACGCGGCCCGGACTGCCGAGAACCGTACCGTGGTCGGCAGCGCGGACTCTGACAGCGTGGCGCAGGTCAAAGAGGCCATCGGCACACAGCGAATCCGTAAAAATGCTGTTCTTGGCGTGGAAATGCTGCTTTCCGCCAGCCCTGAATATTTCCGCCCTGGGCAAACTGAAAAGGCCGGTGAGTATGATGCTCACCGGCTCAATTCTTGGGTGGACGCCTCTACACAATGGCTGCAAGAGCGTTACGGCAACCGGGTAGTAAAAGCGGTGTTGCATCTGGACGAAGCTACGCCGCACATTCATGCGCTTTTGGTTCCTCTGGACGATACCGGCAAGTTGAATTGCCGCGCTTTGTTCGGTGGCTCACGGCACACACTGTCTTTGCTCCAGACCGATTATGCTGATGCCGTAAAATCCCTTGGCATTACCCGCGGAATTGAAAATTCTCGCGCCACGCACCAGAAAGTGAGTCAATTCTA
>JAXWVI010000011.1:0-1511 GCA_037245165.1 bacterium | reverse complement strand
AACTCTGACTGAGGTAATACGCCCGGGACAGGATGAAGAAGAAACGGAGCACTTCAGGACTCGCTATTTAAACAGCTTTAACGTGCTAGCTTACGGTGGTAATATCACTGACTACATCGACAAGATGAACAGCGTAGCGGGAGTAGGTGGGTGTAAAGTTTATCCGGTGTGGGCGGGCGGTGGCACGGTAAAGCTTGTATTCATGACCAGTGAGTATAAAGTACCTACCGAAGAATTTGTACAAGAAGTACAGACTATGATAGACCCCGTGACTAACGCAGGGCAGGGCATAGGCATAGCACCAATTGGTCATCATGTCACGGTGGAAGGTGTCACCACCTCTAAAGTAGCAATAGAGCTGCACTTAACTACCACCGAAAAACTCGCTATAAGCTTTAAAAATGATATAGAGAAAATCATTGATAACTACTTTACCGAGCTTAATAAAAAATGGCCAGACACTAAAAAAGACACTGCACAAACTACCCGTAACACGGGTATAACGATACGAACTACTCAGATTGAAAGCCGGATTTTAGAGCTTGACGGTATCGATGATATAACGCATACCAAACTGAATGGTGTAGAAGAAAATCTAGTGCTGGGTATTAACGAGCTAGCCGTCAGGGGTGAGATAACATGGCTGACGAACTGACACGTGACGTTGACATAGCGCATTATTTCCCTAAAGTTGTTGCACCGTCATTAGAGTTTCAAGAGCTGGCTAAGACCGAAGACATCGAGTTTGCCCGTATATGGCCACAAGCCAAAAAATGGTTCGTAAATACTTATGTAGAGCTGCTTGACGTTGACGGCGCTAAACGCTGGGAAAGTATGCTTGACATCAGACCGGGTGACGCTGACACACTGACACAGCGTAAAAACAAAATCTTGGCAAAGATTAACCACTCGTTACCATATACTGAACGTAAGTTCCAGCAAATGCTTGACCAGCGGTACGGTAAAGGTGTTGTTACGCTGAAATGTGATTATGACAACTACAAGCTGAACTTAGAAATGTACGATGACGCAGGTATTAACGAAGGGCAGGTTTATAAATACGCCCGATCAATAATACCGGCTAACCTCGGTGCCATAATCAACGCTATTTTAGTAATGTACATCAAAACCCATCACTATCTAAATATAGGCATAACCTGGGCAGGTACACAACGCTATTTCAGTAGTGCTACCGGTAAAACGTCAGCTCTCTACTGGGAAGGTACACACGATAAAAACGGGGTACCGCATACCCATTATTTCAACGGTCAGTACCGCCATGATGCATTAGAAGGTGACACAAATTACAAGGATGACCAGAAGCATTTTTTAGTGGCTTCGTATTACTCAGAAGCAGTAAGCAGCTTAAAACCTGTAAATACCGTAAATGGGAAAATCGTAGGAAACGCTGTTAAAAAAGTTACTAGTAAGTACAAAATGTTCTTAACAGATATATTGTCACCGGTGTCACGTGTCACCTGTCAGTCAGACGTTATGGTTGATACAGTTCT
>JAXWVI010000010.1:0-1507 GCA_037245165.1 bacterium | reverse complement strand
TCGACCTGTATGACCGCACGGAGATGATTCCCTGGAACAAACTGACATCCTTCTTCGAACGGCACCTCAACAAATAAGTCTGTCTCGAAACAGAAAGCCGGGTGGCGGATGCTGCCAGCTCCGCCATCCATAGTCTGGAGAATCCCATGTCTGAATCCTATTCCCGCCGCGCTTTTCTGAAAAAAAGCGCTCTCACGCTGGGTATGGCCGCCATGTGCCACCTTTCAGGGACGGGCAGAGCCTTTGCCGCTGCAGCCCCGCAGACAGCCAACACCCCGGAGCGAAACATGCTGATTGCGTACTTTTCCCATACCGGCAACACGGCCCTTGTAGCCGAACAGATACAATCCCTCACAGGCGGCGATATGCACAGAATCAGAACTGTGGAAGTCTATCCCGCAGAGCACGATCCGTGTTCCGAGCTGGCCGGAAGGCAACTGCGGGCCGACTACAGGCCGGAACTGGCCTCCCGCGTGGACAATATGGAGTCATACTCCATTATTTTCCTTGGATACCCCATCTGGTGGCACACTATGCCTATGGCCTGCTGGACCTTCCTTGAATCTTACGACTTCACCGGAAAGACCATTGTCCCCTTCTGTACGCACGGCGGCGACGGTTTGGCCAACAGCCCGCGCGACATCAGGGCGCTGTGCCCGCAGGCCACGGTTCTGGAAGGCTACCACACCCGGAACGCCCATGCCGGAAGGATGCCGCGCGATGTCTCGGACTGGCTGCGGCGCATCGGCATGACGGCCTGAACATCAGGGATAAGGTGACGATCATGCGCGTGAATCAGGTCTTTCGTTTCTCGTTGGATAGCGCCATGTTGCTGTTTTTTCTGCTTCTCATGGCGGATCGTTACACCGGCAACCCTGTTCACGAGATTGCCGGGACGTTGCTCTTTCTTCTGTTTGTTGCCCATGCCGCTGTCAACGGCAAATGGTATGCGACTGTCATGTGCGGCCCGCATCCGCCTGCCCGCACGCTCCGGCTTGTGGCCAACGGTCTGCTCCTGGCGGCGTTTATGGGCACGATGGTCAGCGGTATTTTGATTTCCAAAACTATTTTCCCCTTCGTGAGTTTTGTGGACAGTTTTTCCATGCGAACCCTGCATATGTGCCTTGCCCATTGGACGTTTCTCCTTGCGGGCGTTCATCTTGGGCTGTACTGGCAGAGAATCCGGAATGGAATACGGACGCATTTCCCTCTGTGGGCGGAGAAGGTCAAAAGCGGCTTCCTGCCGACCGCACTCGTTAGCCTGATGGCGCTCTATGGCATTTATGCTTTTTCCGTCCGGGACATGCGCTATGTCCTGACCATGCAGAGCGCCTATTCAGTATGGATTGACGGAGATATGCTCTTCCGGCTTCTGTTTGATTACGGTTCCATACTCTGTCTGTTTGCCGTTCCCGCCCACATTGCCGTCCGGACAGTCAATAACCAAAAGGAAAGAGACCCTTTCATGTTTGGGAACAAGGGATATTCACTGAAATACGTCATGGCG
>JAXWVI010000009.1:0-1474 GCA_037245165.1 bacterium | reverse complement strand
AAAAAGCCCCTGCTTCCACAGATAGCCCATCTTGTCGCCATCACTCATGTAGTCCACTATCTGCTCGTCGTTTTGCGCACGGCATACTCGACTGAAACCATTTTCTCCCTTTTCCAGCCAAAACACTTCTTCAACTTCCGTGGCATTGAGGAAATCCGGCGAATGGGTGGATACCATCACCTGTCCCCCTCTTGCGGCATAATCGCGAAATTCTTCAGCCAGCTCCGGCAACAGCCGAGGATAGAGCTGATTTTCCGGTTCCTCCACACAAAGGAATGGGTGTGGTTTCGGATCATGCAACAGCACCAGATAGGCAAACATCTTCAGGGTGCCATCCGAAACGAAGCGATCGATGAAGGGGTCTTTGAAAATACCGTTGCCAAATTGTAGGACAAGACGTCCATCCACCGTGTCTTGTGTGGTGATTTCACTCACACCGGGAACGCTGTCTCGCATGGCATCCAGTATTTTTTGATAGGTAGCCGGATGGTTCTCAAAAAGATTACGTGCCACCTGTTGCAGGTTGTCTCCACTGGCGGACAGGTGTTCATATTCACCAATGGCTTCCTTTGCTCCCCGTGCCGCGCTGATATGAAAATCCGAAACATGCCAGCTTTCTATCGTCTGGCGCAATGCATTGGCAGCCTTGAATTTCTGGAACTGTCCCAAGCCTTTGATGGCGAGAATATCAGCCGCTCCCAAGTCCTGCTGTTCGCGATTCAGTTCTTCGTCAGTCTTATCGAAGTCTTCCTCGTTGGTAACCGCTGAACCGACACCCTTGCTGAACTCCAAAAAATGAAAGGGGGAACCGTAGGCCCCTCGCTTATAGCGCAGAAATTCACGTTCGATCACGGGGTGTTTATCGCGTAGGGCTATTTCTACATGATAGGTGACAAGACGCTCCTTGTTCGTGATGGGAATGCGGTACTGAATTTCGATTTCTATGCTTTCCTGTGCATGACCACGTGAAACGACTTCTTGGAATCCGCCACGGACTTGCAGTGCACGGGCCACGTTATAGGTCAGGCAGTCCTTCAAGAAGCCGAACACATCAAAAAGCGTAGATTTTCCGCTCCCGTTAGCTCCCACAACGACGCAGAACGACGGCAAATCCTCAATGGTAACATTCTGAAAAATCTTGAAGTTTTTCAGGTGGATTTTTTCTATTTTCATGTGAGGTTCCTTGTCTGGAGTACATCCCATGCTACATGGAGTGGGCTTCCGTACTGATGCCTAAAATTGGTGAAGCCTTGCATCCCGCGTTTGTACTCAATTTCCCGTAAAAAAAGCAAAGACTGATGCACCCCTCTCTAGAAATATACGCGAAAAGGATTGTGCTGCCAATATGGTGCATTTAGCAGATGGTTGAGAAACAGGGTATCCGATGGCATTCGGATACCCTGCTGTCGGACTAGCGTGTTCTTGTAAGGAGTTCTTTGATCAGGCTATCAGCTTCACATCCCTTGAGGTCTTG
>JAXWVI010000008.1:0-1395 GCA_037245165.1 bacterium | reverse complement strand
TGCGGAAGTTACATCAATGCTTGCACATAAGTCTGTTAATATTGCGACTATGCAGTTGTACAGGGCAAGCAGAGGTGGCAATTCAGTTATGGTGCTTGAGTGTGACCAGGAAGTGCCGGAGGAAGGAATCAACTGGTTAAGACATGCAGAAGGTGTTGTTAAGGTAACATATCTTGGCATGGAGTAAGTGATGGATATCACATTTTAATTGAGGATAAATGTTATAATTAAACAATGAGATTGGACATCGTGATTGGTTATAGAAATTAAAGTTACCAGAAACAGGAGGTTTTATGGCAGAATATCATTCAATCAGTGATCTTGTAAAGTTAAGTACAGATAATAATCAGGAATTATGGCAGGTTGTTCTTACAGGACAGGCACATGATAAGCTTATGTCTGAAAGAGATGTATTTGCACAGATGAAAAAGATGTATCAGGCAATGAAAAGCGCAGATGAGCTTTATGACCAGCAGCTAAAGTCACCAAGCAAAATGGCAGGCGGAGATGGATATAAAATGTACATTTATAATGAGTCTGGCAGAAATATATGCGGTGATTTTATTGGTGTGGTTATGGAAAAGGCATTAAAGATGGGAGAATCGAACGCGTGCATGAAGAGAATTGTGGCAGCTCCTACAGCAGGTTCGTGCGGTGTTATTCCGGCGGTATTTCTGTCTTATGAAAAATGTTTTGGTGTACCAGAGGATGAATGTGTAAAAGCCTTATTAATTGCGGCAGGAATTGGGGCGGTAATTGCTGAAAATGCATCTATTGCCGGAGCTGCAGGCGGATGTCAGGCAGAGATTGGTTCGGCAAGTGCCATGGCGGCAGCGGGACTTGCATATATGCAGGGAGCGGACAGCGAAGGATGTGCAAATGCGCTTGCGCTTGCATTAAAGAGCATGTTAGGATTAACCTGTGATCCAGTGTGTGGTCTGGTAGAAGTTCCATGTATCAAGAGAAATGTTTCAGGGGCAGTCAATGCCATTACTGCAGCACAGATGACAATGGCTGGAATAAAAAGTGTAATTCCTGCGGATGAAGTCATAGATTCAATGAGAAGAATAGGTAATGATATGCCGGTATGTCTGAAAGAAACAGGTGAAGGCGGACTGGCAATAACACCTACAGCGAAAGTATATAAAGAAAAGTTAAATAATATTGACAACTAATGTCACAAAAAATGACAAAAATTCGACAAAAAATACTGATTTTATTGAAAATTTGGCAAAAAATCTGTTGATTGACGAAAATAATATGCTATAATATAGATGATTGCAAGAGATTGAATTTGTTTGATTGAGTTTGAATGCTTTTGCAAGTAACATTACACACGAATATAAGGATAACTCCATAATTCCTTATATTTGACTATATTTCTATCCCCTCTAC
>JAXWVI010000007.1:0-1445 GCA_037245165.1 bacterium | reverse complement strand
CGGAAGGAATGTGTTCCAGATCAGTGTGAAGGAAGACGGAGCAGGTTTTGGAAGCCTGAAGCAATAAGAAATCAAAGATCATAGATAAAAGGTGTGATAGATGTGTCAAACATGATCCAGGCCGCACGGCAGCAGGTGGTACAGCTGACCCAGGGGGCCTATGAAAAGGCCGCCGCAGCGGGACTGCTGCCCGCCGGGGTGGAAGTCAAGGCAACCGTGGAGATTCCCAAGGACACCGCCCACGGAGATTACGCCTCCTCTTTCGCCATGGCAGGGGCAAAGGCTCTGCACATGGCTCCCCGGGCCATTGCCCAGATCATTGTGGATCATCTGGAGCTGGAGGGGAGCTTTTTCCAGAAGGTGGAGATTGCCGGCCCCGGCTTTTTGAATTTTACCCTGGGGCCCAAGTGGTACGGGGATGTGCTCTCCGCGGTGGAGACCGAGGGGGCGACCTACGGCGCCGGCGACGAGGGCCACGGCAAAAAGGTGATGGTGGAATTTGTCTCCGCCAATCCCACCGGCCCCATGCATATGGGCAACGCCCGGGGCGGTGTGCTGGGTGACACCCTGGCCAACGTTCTCAAGCGGGACGGCTGGGACACCTGGAAAGAATTTTATGTCAACGATGCCGGCAACCAGATCCATAAGTTTGCCGTGTCCATCAATGCCCGGTATATGCAGATCATCCTGGGGGAGGAAAACTTCCCCTTCCCCGAGGAGGGCTACCACGGGGACGACATCAAGGAGTTGGCCCAGGCCATTTATCAGATGCATGGGGACAGCTGGAAGGATCTGCCCGAGGAGGAGCGTCTTGACAAGCTGGCCGAGTACGGCCTGTCGGTGAATATCCCCAAGATGAAGGAGGACCTGCTGAAGTACGGCATTGTGTACGACCAGTGGTTCTTTGAGTCCTCCCTCCATGAGAGCGGCTATGTGGCCGAGACGGTGGAGCTGCTCACCCAAAAGGGCTGGACCTATGAAAAGGACGGGGCGCTGTGGCTCAACACCACCAAGCTGCTGAAAGAGAAGTATCTCCGGGAGGGAAAGACCCAGGAGCAGGTGGACAAGCTGGACCTGAAGGACGACGTGCTCCGCCGGGCCAACGGCTTCTACACCTATTTTGCCGCCGATATCGCCTACCACCGCAACAAGCTGGAGGTGCGGGGCTTTGATGTGGCCGTCAACATCTGGGGCGCCGACCACCACGGCCATGTGGCCCGGCTTCAGGCGGCCTTGGACGGCCTGGGTCTGGACGGCTCCCACCGCCTGGTGGTGGTGCTCATGCAGCTGGTCAACCTGATGCAGGATGGAAAGCCCGTGCGGATGTCCAAGCGTTCCGGCAAGGCCATCGCCCTCCACGACCTGCTGGACGAGATCAGCGTGGATGCCGCCCGGTACTTCTTTAACTCCCGGGCCTCTACCAGCCCCCTGGACTTTGACCTGGA
>JAXWVI010000006.1:0-1334 GCA_037245165.1 bacterium | reverse complement strand
CATTTGATGAACGTTACGTGTTTACGGCTAGTGTGCGTTCGGATGCCTCCAATAGATTCGGACAGGATAGTAAGTCTAAATTCCTTCCGGTATGGTCACTAGGTGGACGTTGGAATGTGCATAATGAGTCATGGATGCAAAATCAGAAGGTGTTCAGTGAATTGAATATACGTGTTTCTTATGGGTGGCAGGGAAATGTTGCTGAAAATTTTGGACCGGATCTTATTGCCAAACTTCCAACCAACGTGGTGAATAACGTGACGGGTGAGTATGAGTTAGAAATAAAATCATTACCCTATGCTGATCTCCGCTGGGAAAAGACGAAAACTATTAATTTGGGAGCGGATATGGGGTTGTTTAAGAATCGGATTATGTTATCCGTTGAGTATTACATGAAACGAGCTGAAGATTTGATTATTTATAAGAGTGTTCCGGTTAGTTACGGGATTGAAGAGATGCCTATTAACGGGGGAACGATGAAAAATGAAGGAATCGAGTTGAATTTGAGTACAACGTTGATCCGACTGAAAGATTTCGTTTGGAATATTTCAGTAAACACATCTAAGAACCGGAATAAGGTTAAAAGTACTATACTGCCGGATAATTCGTGGTTATCGGCTGTTAGTGGGCAATTGAACAAGAGTGGTTATCCGGTTTCTGCTTTCTGGGCTTTCGAGTTAAAGGGACTTGATCCTGTAGATGGAACACCTATATTTGATATTCCGAATAAACAGAATAATCCGGAGGGTATCGGGGTAAATGATGCAACGGAATACATGAAGTATATGGGAAAGATGGAACCTGATTTTACAGGTGGTTTATCTATGTCTTTCAGGTATAAAAATTTATCGTTGAGTAGTGGTTTCACCTTGAGTATCGGGGGAAAGCGTTTTTTGCATCCTTTGTTCCAAAGTAAAAATTTTCCTTATTCGCTCCCGAGTGCTTATGACAATTATTCAAAAGAGTTCGTGAAACGATGGAGGAATCCGGGAGATGAGAAGTATACGAATATTCCGTCTATCCCTTCAGCGGGAACAGGAAATGTTAATATCGGTTTCCCTTCTGGTTATCTTAATAGTAACGTGTATGAGATGTATGATTATTCGGATGTCCGGGTGGTTAATGCCTCTTTCTTGAGAGGTAATAATTTAACATTAACTTATAATTTACCGCAAGAAGTTGTGAAACGTATAGCTTTGAAAGGAGCATCGATTTCTGGCTCTATGAGTAATCCGTTTATAATTGTAAGTAAGGACTACAAAGGGGTAGACCCGGAAGTTGCAACGGGAGGTCAACCTTTGTCGAGAATTTATTCAATACGTTTAAATGTCACT
>JAXWVI010000005.1:0-1323 GCA_037245165.1 bacterium | reverse complement strand
CGGTAAAACTCGTAAAATGCTTGAGTATAAAAACCTGCTAGGGAAAACGTCAGTAAAGAAATATGAAGCCATGCAAAACATGTTATGTAGGGATAACAGAGTACACGGGATGTTACAGTTTTACGGTGCACAAAGGACCGGGCGGTGGGCAGGACGTGGAGTAGAGCTGCATAATTTGCCACAAAACCACCTTGATGACCTGGATGCAGCAAGGCAGCTAGTAAAAGCTGGTGACTTAGAAACATTAGAGGTGTTTTACGATAATCCATCAGACGTTTTGAGTCAGTTAATCCGGACAGCATTTATCGCAGGCAAAGGGAATCGGTTTATCGTTGCAGACTTTAGCGCTATTGAGGCTAGGGTTATAGCGTGGATAGCTGATGAGGACTGGCGTATACAGACATTTGCTAAAGGTGGGGACATATATTGTGCATCTGCATCGCAGATGTTTCATGTACCAGTTGTTAAGCACGGGGTTAATGGTCACTTACGGGCCAAGGGTAAAATTGCGGAGCTTGCATGTGGTTACGGCGGTGGGGTTAATGCGTTAAGAGCTTTTGGCGCCGACAAAATGGGCATGACTGAAAGTGAAATGCAGGAGACGATCGCCATGTGGCGGGAGCGCAGCCCACATATCTGTCAGCTATGGCGCGACCTTGAAACATGTGCTAAAAAAGCAATCAAGATGAAGACCAGAGTCAACTACAAAAAAGGGATAGATTTTTACTCAAACGGTTTTTATTTATTTATGCGTTTACCTAGTAACCGATTCATTACTTATGTAAGACCTAAAGTGGAACAGGAGGAAGAATTTAATAGAGTGACACTCACTTATGAGGGAGTAACGCCCACCGGTAACTGGGGACGGGTTCACACCTGGGGCGGTAAACTAACAGAAAATCTTGTACAAGCCGTTGCTCGGGACTGTCTAGCATTAGCAATGACACGTTTAAACGCCGCAGGTTATAAAATTGTTATGCACGTTCACGACGAAGTTATTTTAGAGATGCCATACGGCAAAGGTAGCTTAGAAGAAGCTACCGACATCATGGGTAAAGCGATACCGTGGGCACCTGAGCTATTACTACGGGCTGATGGTTATGAAACTGAATATTATAAAAAGGATTAAGGTGACACCATGCTACAGCTAAATAAGAATTGGCGGATCAATGCAGACGCTTTCAATTGGACGCTTGAACGCCGGGGACTTAATAAAAATACGCAAGAAGAATATTGGACTGCTAAATCCTATCATGGCACGCTAGAGCAGGCGCTGAACCGCTTTTGTGATAACACCTTAAAACGCCGGTTCGGTAATACTGA
>JAXWVI010000004.1:0-1317 GCA_037245165.1 bacterium | reverse complement strand
CAGCAATGCTTGTATTTAACGGGCTTATATCCGTGTACACAAGAATCAATATGTTTACTGCCGGAATCAATCAGGAGTACATAAAGTTGATAATCAAGGTTATAGGAATATCATATGTCACTGAAATATCGTCAAATATATGTAAAGAAAACGGGTTTGCGGCACTTGCGTCAGCTATGGAAATATACGCCAGAATTTCTGTGGCAGGCTTGTGTATTCCGGTTATAGTCACACTTTTTGAAATGGTTTCAGAGGGGATTGTCTGATTAGGAAAGTAATGTCTTTTATGATGGCTTTTCTGGCGGCGCTAATCATACAGGGAACTTATGCATATGCAAAGGATAATGAACAGACAGAGTATGATTCACTGATAGATGAAGCAGATTACAGCGGCATAGACAGTACTCTTTATGATTATGGCTGGCAGGGGACATCTTTTAAAGAACTTGTAAGGTCGGTTGCAAATGCGGATACAGACATAGGCTTTAATTTTACCAGTACAGTTACTGAGGCGATAATTGCCAACAGGACAGTTCTGGTTCAGATATTACTGTTATCCATATGTGCAATGTTTTTAAGTGTTCTTGATAAAAATGCGTCCGATTCAGCAATGCTGTTTATATCATTTATTCTTATGACACTTATAGTTTCAGTGTTTATCAATGCTGCGAGGACAGGCTATCAGTGCGTACAGATGTCAGTTGACATATACAGGGCGCTCTGTCCGGTATTCTTTCCTGCGGTTGCTTACTCCTGCGGGGCGGCAAGTGCAGCGGCATATTATGAGATAATTCTTTTTCTTATGTACATAGTCAATGTTCTTGTAAAAAATGTTCTTATGAGAGGCAATTATGTATATATGATATTAGGAATGTTTGATACATTCAGCGAGAAGGATAAATTCAGCAAAATGTGCCAGCTTATTAAAAAAGTCATAAAGCTGTCGGTTAAGGGAATGCTTATGTTTTTTCTTGGACTTAATGGGATAAAAAGCCTGATACTTCCACTAAGCGATTCCCTTAAAATGTCCGTTTTATTCAAAGCTGTTTCAATGATTCCGGGAATCGGAAACAGCGCACAGACTGTATCCATAAAAATTGTCGCGTCTGCTGTGCTGGTCAAGAATTCCATTGGAGTGGCAGCAGTGCTTGTCATGTTTGTAATAATCGGAGTGCCGCTTCTTAAACTTGTTGTCATGGCATTCTTATATCAGATTCTTGGCGCAGTATTAGAGCCTGTGGCAGACAACCGCATAGTAAAGGCAGTTGTTGTTTTGTCAGGCAGCCTTGAAAATATGATATATATGATTGCTGTAAC
>JAXWVI010000003.1:0-1273 GCA_037245165.1 bacterium | reverse complement strand
GCCTTAGAGAAGCCTCCCCACAGGCGTCCGCCCCGCACCGACTGAGAGGAGGAATTCATTGCGTAAACTGGAACAAATCTATGGGGACAACGCGCTGCCCCACCGGGTAAAAGTGTTTACATCTATCTGTACGACCGGGCGGATCGGGAGGGAAAAAGCTGGCCCTCTCTTTCGACCATTTCCAAAGATCTTGCACTCTCCAGATCCACCGTCAAGCGGGCCATCGCCGACCTCAAGGCGGTGGGATATCTGGAAACCGAGCAGCGATGGCGGCGAAACGGCGGCAGGACCAGCTTGCTTTTTAAGCTGCTGAAATGATTGATGGCTGAAAAAATCACAGTCCACACCAAGGGTGAACTGCGCCCTTGGGTGGACTGTGGTACGGTTCGTCATGGGCTGAGGAAGGGGAACTTCCCACTGGAAGGATAACGATGAACAGAGAGAATAATGGGTTCTCCCATAATGGTTCGCGCTAATCTTCATTTAGACGTATTCATTTCCGTTCCTCTCCTGCTCCTCCTCCCCCAATAAGCAATCGGATATGGTTGTGTGACCAGATTGTTTTGTACAGCTTTTCTAACGGTTCATCGGAAACTGTATAGCCCGCCCGTTTGAGCAATGTAACCATGATTTCATATCCAGCTAAATAATAGTATTCTTGGGAATCCTCAATGGCGCTTTTTCTTCTTTCAAACTGCTTGTTAACTTCCTCGCGCGCCTCTGGCGGAAGCTCTTTTATAAATGATTGACAAACCCGTATTAATTTCTGCTCCTTATTCGCATGACCAGGAATTTGTTTCAGATCGACTGTTGTAACAATCTGTCCGAGCAGATCCCCAGCCGCATTCAGAAAGCCCTGCGCAAGATAATAACGACTGATAAGGTCATAATAATCACAATAAGCGTCCAGAAGGGCAGAATAACTACTCAGCCTCTCCGATTCTTTGGGTCAGGAAGAAAAATTGTTACGATACTCCCGATAGCTGGGGGGTACAGTTGTTGATAGTGTACCGTTGCGCAGGAGATTTCCTCTAATATACTTTCGAAAAAATTTTCTGTGATTAGATGTTTTTGAGACATTGCGCGGCCCCCTTTCTATTTTAACGTGTAGCGCTCAATCTCCTGCGCTATATATAATACCCCGGATGCTGATGTATCTTCATCCAAGTATTACTGTGCACGGGAATAGACGGGTATTTTTATTGCTATCATAAAGAAAATACTGTATGAGTATTAACTAAATGATAGCAGGTAGAAAAGATGAATGACCAAT
>JAXWVI010000002.1:0-1068 GCA_037245165.1 bacterium | reverse complement strand
ATTCATCTAAATAATTATTGGTTTCAAGATAAGCCAGATAAGTACCACAGCCTAATCTATATAATATTGAATTATAGCAAGTGTTATACTCGTTACAGCTATAACACTTGCTTAGAAATTCTTGCTTGCTCATATCCTTTAGTCTAATAAACAATTCTTTCTTATCTTCGCCTCAATTTCATCCATTGTATAGATTTTGTTGTCTGTAGAAATGACAAATGTACCATCTTCTTGTGGAAGAAATGAGTATAGGTAATTACAATAGTATATAACAGAAAGTTTTGGGTATCTATCATGATAAGTAAACTTTATCTGTAGAGTAATATTTCCATCTGTCTCTTTTATCAATGCTGTGAGTTTTTGCAAAAGCTCATAACATTTATTATAAGCTTTCTCGTAATCTTCAAACCGTTTCATTGTCGTATCTCCTAAATTTATGGAGCAGGATGCCCTGCCCCTATATTATTACTTTTCTTTAGCCCAGCCTTCAAAGGCTTCTACAAAATCGATTCTTATGAAAATCATATCACCTGTACCTTTGCCCCACCAATCAGAGCAGTGCGTAAGAAATTCTCCCATTCCACCGATAATAGAAAGTTTTCTGTAAATAGAGCGAAACATCGCAGATATTTTTCTTCCACTAAAATGCCCTGCCTTTTTAGCTTCGTTAGTACAGTACCCATTACTTCCTAAAGTCTTAATTTCTGTTTTGTCTTCTACAAACTCCATGTCGGCATTACCCCAAAAGCCAAAGTTGATTGTGTCTTTAAGAAGTTGTTTCTGCTCATCTGTAAGCTTAACTAAAAGCTTCTTTACATCTTTTGTTGTCATTGTTGTATCTCCTTTGTTTAATTGTTGTTATTAATTATTTATACCGCAAAATTAATATTTAATTTTCAGACAAACAAATTTCCTATTAACTTTCTATTAGTATTTAATATTCTTTTAGACTTAAATGGTGAGTTAAAGATAATTTTATATAAAATATGATATATAATATGA
This sequence comes from bacterium, assembly GCA_037245165.1. Taxonomy (GTDB): domain Bacteria; phylum Bacillota; class Clostridia; order Oscillospirales; family Oscillospiraceae; genus Lawsonibacter. Next base: position 66 of record JAXWVI010000002.1, on the reverse strand, counting down.
TATTAATCCATTTTTTGCTATCTTTGCATACATAACCAAATCAGACGAGTTATGACACAGATTTAC
>JAXWVI010000001.1:0-1005 GCA_037245165.1 bacterium | reverse complement strand
CATCAACTCCCTGTTCAAGCAACAACGAAGCGTGAGTGTGCCGGAGCGAATGAACAGTATATGCTTTTCCAAGCACCCTGAGTGTGTTTTCCCGGAAATATTTATTATAGGCATAGTATTTTATATGTTCACCGTTAGAATCGCAGAAAAGCAACTTCTGCGCGTTCATATCCTGCATTGCAAATGTGGCGAATGATGCAGCTTTCAATTTGCGACATAAAACAGCAAGCTCATCCTGCATGTAGACATCACGTAGTGAGGTCAATGTTTTAGGCGAAGTTGTTACGTGATTGATGTAATCATAATTTTTCGTTACATGGATTACACGGTTTTTAATGTCCACATCATCAAACAGGAGAGCGGCAGCTTCACCAAAACGCAAACCGGACAAAGCAAGAAACTTTGTGAGATCAATCCAGGTATCTACTTTCATGCCACTGATCAGAAGTGCAAGATCTGAGGATTCTATAAATTTATCTTCAATCTTGACACGGTGAGGAAAATCTTTGAAACGTTCCAGCTTATTGAGAAAATCAAGAGACTGTATCAGATCGTGTTTGTATCCCCAACGGAGCAATGCTTTCAACCGGACAAGATGCTCATTCAATGTACCGGGCTCTTTTCCTGTATCTAGCAGTTGCTTTTGAATATAGGCAGCAGAGAGCCGGTTTACATTTGTCTCAGCACCAATGATCGCAATGAGCGTATTACATGAATGGCGGTTTCGATTATAGGTAGATAGTTTCACTGTCTGCTTTTGGGAAAGCAGATATAGCTCTACCAGTTTAGACATAGAGATGTTCTTTGGCTTTTGGGTAAGGGTATTGGCATAGATATGCTCAATCTTGTTCTGAAGAATCACAAAAGCCTCTTTTTGATTCTTCTTGCTGTTTGAGTCGAGAGTACAGGAAACATATTTAATCTTTCCGGTCATATAATCCTCATAAGACTCATAAAAGCGATATTTGCCATTTGGCTGTTTCTGTGAGTACATAATCATCTTCC